>CAZPUS010000001.1:0-12411 GCA_964589825.1 uncultured Fibrobacterota bacterium
ATATCTCCGTCCTGTACCACATACTCCTTGCCTTCCTGGCGGATTCTGCCGCCCTCACGCAGTTTCGCCTCGGTACGGTACGCCTCGAGATCTTGGAGACTGATCACCTCGGCCTTGATAAAACCCCGCTCGAAGTCGCTGTGGATTGCCCCGGCGGCCTGCGGTGCCTTTGCCCCTTTTCGTATAGTCCATGCACGGTTCTCGTCGTTTCCATAGGTAAAAAAGGTCTGCAGCCCGAGTAATTCATAAATGTCACGCGCAAGAGTGTGCAATCCGGGTTCTTTCAGCCCCAGCTCGTCGAGCATCTCCTGCTTCTCCTGCACAGTGAAATCAAGCATCTCCTCTTCGAGTTTCGCCGCAATCTTCAACACCGGTGCGCCCTGACTGTGTGCATACTCACGTACTTTAAGGGTGTACCCGTTCTCTTCTCCCAGTCCGGCTTCATCCACATTTGCCACATAGAGCATCGGTTTGTGGGTCAGCAGACACAGCTCCCGTATCAGCGGACTTAATTCAGGCTGTTGTGTAGTAACACTTCGCACTGCAAACCCTTCACCAAGCGCCTTGTATATACGTTCATACGCATCCAGTTTCTGCTTTGCGTCCTTATCCCCGGTACGGACCGCCTTCTGAATACGCGAAAGCGCACGTTCCGTTTTTTCGAGATCGCGAAGCAGCAGTTCGGTCTCGATTATGTCGATATCCCGCAGCGGATCGACGCCGCCCTCCACATGGCTTATATCACCCTCTTCAAAACATCGTACCACATGCACCACCGCATCGACATCCTGTATATGGCCAAGGAACTTGTTGCCGACCCCCTCTCCGCGGGACGCGCCTTTCACGAGCCCCGCAATATCGACCATTTCGATAAACGCAGGGATCACTTTGGCATCGGGATTGATACGCGCAATGCGCTCTAGTCGCGAATCGGGTACTTCGACGATCCCGTGATTCGGGTCTATGGTACAGAACGGATAATTCGCCGCTGCCGCCTTTCCCGAAGAGAGTGCGTTAAAGAGGGTCGATTTTCCTACATTCGGAAGGCCGACGATTCCGGCGGAGAGGGGCATGAGGAATGTCCTTTTGGTTCAGAGGTTGTATTGCTGAATTAACAAAAAAATAGTATGTGCAGAAGAATTACATCCGGAATAAAAACCGCTCAGATCGGTTGCCTCTGAACGACACCGGTAACGAATATTCCCGGCATCTACTGATTTTATGTATTTTTGTCGAATAGTAGATACTATAGGCGACAATAGGGACAACTGACGATATGGCTTCCAACTATACCCTCGGGATTATCGCGTTCAAGAACTCGGAAACGGTACGCAGCGTATGCAACGATATTATCGCATGGGCATCGTCGCGTGACTGTATACCGCTTTTCTATCCCGGGATGACACAACTGCTGCCCGCGTCCGCCACGCTGGCAAAAAATACGCAGGACTTTACCCAACGTGCGGACGCCATTATATCGGTCGGTGGTGACGGGACATTTCTGTCGGCCGTTCACCTTACCGGGTTCTGCAGTACGCCTATAGTCGGCATTAACCTCGGGGGGCTGGGCTTTCTTACCGACATTTCTCCGGATGATATGTTTTCGTGTCTGGAGCGGATTATCGTAAACGATTTTACCATTGCCAGACGTATGGTACTCGATGCAACCCTGTGGCGGCACAAAAAGGCGCACACCACACTCCATGCGTTAAACGATATTTACATAAACCGCAGCGGTGCACCTAAACTCTTTTCGGTAAGCGCATGGTACGATAAAAAGTATATTACCGACTTTCAGGGAGACGGGCTTATCGTCGCTACCCCTTCGGGTTCTACTGCGTATTCCATTTCTGCCGGAGGTCCGATCGTGGAGCCGGACGTCGAAGCATTTCTTCTGACGCCGATATGTCCTCATTCGCTCACCGAACGCCCGATGCTCGTTTCTTCACGCAAATCGGTTGACCTGGTTCCGGATTGCGATGTTCCCGAGGCTTTTCTGTGTGCCGACGGCATCGATTCCGTTCCCCTTTACGCGCACGATAAAGTGACCGTTTCTTACACACGATGCACGCATTTGATACAGGTTTCCGGTTTAAGCCATTTTGCGATACTTCGTAAAAAAATGGGCTGGGGCCTCAATTACAAATACCATAATGAAACGCCTCCGCAATGATCAGTGAACTCCAAATAAAGAATATCGCTCTTATCCGCGAGCTTTCACTCGAGCTCGATTCGGGATTTACGGTGTTTACCGGAGAAACCGGGGCAGGCAAGTCGATCCTGGTCGGCTCACTGGGGCTTTTGCTGGGCGATCGTGCGTCAAAGGAGCTTATCCGCAACAGCGAAACCGATGCGGAGGTAACCGCGGTATTCGATGTCGAAAATTACCGCAACGAGCTGCAGCCGCATCTTGACGAAATGGACCTCCGGCCGGATGAAGACGGGACACTCATCATACGTCGCATTATATCCCGGCGGGGCAAAAACAAGACATATATAAATCAGACACCGGTTCCGCTCTCCTCGCTGAAGCGCATTGGCGAGCTGCTAATCGATTTTCACGGACAACACGATCACCAGTCACTGCTTCAGCCTCACACCGCTATGGAGATAATCGACTCACTAGATGGCGTGAGTGAACATAAAAAAGCGTATTCCAACGCCTGGCGGGAATATCGGGACGCCCGTGAGGCCCTGGATTCGTTCAACGACCGTATAGACCGACTCCGGCAGCGCCGGGACATGATGGAGTATCAATACAACGAGATCCACTCCCTCTCACTCAAGCCCAACGAAGAACACGAGCTCGAAGAGAAACTGGGGCGACTCTCATCGGTAACCCAGCGCATAGAGAGCGCGGCCGAAATACAGGCCATCCTCTCACGTGATGAAACCTCTCCTCTTTCGCAGCTTTATACTATACAAAAACACCTGCACACGCTTGCCCGGTACGATTCTTCATTTACGCAGTGGGGAACCGAACTGACAAACCTCGTTTCCATGCTGTCGGAGCTCGAATCGACTACTGCCGTGTATGCGGAAGAGACCGAGACAGACCCCCGACAGGTCGACGAAATCAACGAACGCCTCGCCGCTATCCAGCGTCTCAAGCGAAAATACGAGTGCGACCTTGACGGCCTTTTGCAAATGCAGCAACGCCTCAAAGAGGACCTCGACAGACTGGAGACCACCGACATTGACCGCCCGCAGCTGCAAAAGCAGTGTGAAGCGGCATACGAGCGCTGTATGGAAGCAGCGGGCAGGCTGCGCAGCGCACGGGAGACTGCATGTCATACCTTCGATAAAAAAGTGAGCAGCCAGATGCAGCATCTGGGCTTTTCGCACGGCGCGTTCAAAACCGCGTTTACCCCGCTGGAAACCCCCGCAAGCGAAGGAACCGAAACGATCGAATTCACCGTTCGTACCAATCAGGGAGAACCGTACACACCACTTCGAAAAACCGCTTCAGGTGGTGAGATATCGCGTCTGATGCTGGCAATAAAGAGTGTACTTGCCGAAAAAGACAATGTGCCGGTACTCGTATTCGATGAAATCGATGTCGGTATCGGCGGGATCACCTCGAATGCGATCGCCGGTGCGCTCAATGCGCTGAGTACCCACCATCAGGTAATCTCCATTTCGCACCTGCACCAGATTGCATCACAGGCTCACCATCATTTCCGCGTCTACAAGGAAATCGAAGGTGAAAGAACCGTCACCCGAGCCACGGCACTTGACAAAAACGAAAAAATTGAAGAGCTTTCACGCATGATGGGCGGATCCTCCGACGTGTCGAAAAAACACGCCGAAGAGATGCTCAAGCGCTCCCCCTGAGAGTCGATGACACCGGCCACGCCGCGTACCGGCAGTGGCGCAACATAAAAGGAGATCCCTGTAATGAATATGCTTTTGGGAATCGTCACGTTGTGTATTTTTTCGTTTCTTGTGATGATCGCGGTCATTATGACGCGCATCGAAAAAAAAGTTCTTGACTGCGCACGATATGTCGAGCTTAAAGTAACGAAACTATATAAGGAATAACCATACGATTATGACCCGATACGTTATTATTGGCAGCGGCGCGGCCGGACTCATGGCCGCACAGACGATCCGGACACAGGACCCCGACGGTATAATTACGATGCTCACCGATGAAGGGTATGCACCCTATTATCGTCCCGGTCTTCCCGAAATGATGGCTCACAAAAAATCTATGGATGATCTCCAGCTTCGCCCACCACAGTGGTACGAAAAAAAGAAAATCTCTCTTAAGACGAACACGCGTGCAGACCGGATCGACCCGCAGGCAAAACGGATATTCACCCCCAAGGGAGATACGTTCGAATATGACAAGCTGCTGCTTGCCTGCGGTGGAACTCCCCTTTCGCCTCCTATAGATGGATGCAATTCACGGGGCGTATTTACTGTGCGTACCGCGTCGGACGTAGACGCACTCGTTGGGTACATGGATCGCGTCACGCATCTCGCGGTTATAGGTGGCGGGCTTCTGGGGCTCGAGGCGGCCCACAGCCTGGCAACCTCCAGGCGTAAAGTCACGGTGATCGAACGCGCCCCCCGCCTGCTTCCCAAGCAACTCGACGACGCCGCATCGGCACGTTTGAAAAACGATCTTGAGCAGCGGGGATTCGAGTTTATACTCAGTGACAATGTAACACGAATCGAGGAAACCACGACGTGCAATGCTATCACACTTGCACATGCCGAAGGGTTCCACCCCCAGGCAGTACTTATATGTGTAGGTATCCAACCAAGCACGCAACTGGCACGTGATGCCGGCATCGACACAAACAGGGGAGTATGTATAGACGAATATCTTCACACCGATACCGATTCGATATGGTGTGCAGGTGATATGGCGGAATACGACGGCAGATGCGGCGGATTGTGGACCATCGCCATGCAGCAGGGTAAACTCGTCGGGGCGAATATGGCGGGTGAGCACAAACCCTATGGCGGCTCGGTGGCTGAAACGACACTTAAAGTTACCGGTATCGACATGTTTTCCTCCGGGATAATCGACGCACCGAAGGATGAGAACGGGTATGAAAAAATCACATGGGATGGAAATCGTGTATACCGCGCGCTTCTTCTGCATAGCGGGGTTATAACGGGCTGTCTGCTTTTTGGTGACACATCGAACAAATCCCAGCTTTCACGATGTGTCCGGGAAAAGGTACGGCCTTCCTTACCGGCTCGGGAGATGCTCTCTCCACATTTTGACGAATGGGACACAATTTTCTGAATCGAATTCCTGTCAGGCTATTCGTACCTGAATTGAGGTGGGGACTTATGACATCCAACGGCGTATGCACTACACATGGTAAGCGTGTATGTATACAATTGCCGGGAGAATACTATTTTTTTACCTCGGTAAACAATAGAGCGATATAACTGAGCGGTCACAGGTATGACCGCCATCACCATTATTACCCACAAGGAGAATATGATGCTGAGCAAAAAAATGAAAGATGCCATCAACGCACAAATCAACCGCGAAATGTATTCCGCCTACCTCTATATGGCCATGTCGAGCCACTCGGATGATATGGGACTCAAAGGGTTTGCAAAATGGTTTATGGTACAATACCACGAAGAGATGATGCATGCCATGAAAATGTATGAGTACATCCAGAGTCAGGGTGAAAAACCACTGCTGCAGCAAATCGACACGCCGCCGTCTGAGTGGGCCAACGCGCTCGCCATGTTCGAGGACACCCTGGCGCACGAGCAAAAAGTTACCTCATGGATTAACGAACTCATGGAAATCGCTATCAGCGAAAAAGATCATGCAACGCAGATTTTTCTTCAGTGGTATGTAACCGAACAGGTCGAAGAAGAAGAGAATGATCACGATATTATCGACAGACTGAAGATTATCGGGGACAACCCGCAGGCGCTGCTTATGCTCGATAAAGAAATGGGTGCACGCGCCACCACGGTGGTCACCGACTTCAGCAACGGTGTTACTGCAGAATAGTTGTGGTATATCGTACCGGAGCGCGTTATGGTATAATGCCGCTGTGCTATGGCAATACCACGGGGGCACTTCCCGAATGGTAACGGGCGCTCTGGTGCATAACTCATACATCAGCAATTACCCGTTGTACTGCCACTAATACAATTCCGGGATACCATATACAGTGCAACGTACAGCGACACGTGGCGTTGCACTGCTTTTGTTCACGTATATACAGACGGATACGGATCTGAAAGGATATAATGTCATGGGACTGCTCTCACTTGAAAACGTATCGCTTTCTCTTAACGAAACCCCGGTGCTCAACGGCATCACGATGGATTTCTGGGAAGGATATGTGCATGCAGTCGTGGGCCCCAACGGTGCAGGAAAATCGACTCTTGCCTCGGTAATCATGGGTCTTGCCGGCTATACCGATATTGGCGGACAGATACGTTTTCAGGGAGCATCGATTTGCAACAAAAATATCGCCGAACGGGCGAAACTCGGTATAACCCTCGGATGGCAGGAACCGGCGCGATTCGAAGGCATCACCATCGAGACATTTCTCACGCTGTGCGCGCAGGGAAGAGATAATCCCCCCGTAACCGAAACGCTTGCCAATGTGGGGCTGGATCCCGACACCTACCGTAACCGTATGGCGGATAAATCACTCAGCGGCGGCGAAAGAAAAAAACTCGAACTCGCCTCGATACTCATCATGAAACCGAAGCTGGTAATTCTCGATGAGCCTGATTCAGGTATCGATGTCGAATCGCTCAATCGGATTTTCGAAGCGGTTGAGGTATTCCGGGCTCAGGGAACCACGACGGTGCTCATCACGCACAGCCCCACCGTACTGCATCATGCCGAGCATGCATTTCTTTTGTGCGACGGCAAAATAATCGACAAAGGGGTTACCAAAAAAATCGAGCCCTATTTTGAAAAAAACTGCCTGCCGTGCAATCACCCCAACAGACCCGTTAGCTAAGGAAGACCATATGAGCAATGACAGAGAGATGGTCCGGGAGCTTTTTTCTCACTCACCTGACGCATTGCACGATATCGATCACGAAGATGTCGCGCATGTGGCGATTCTTCATCACAGAGTTATCGGACTTCATACCGTACCCGGATTCAATGTAACCGCAGAACCCACAGAAAACGGCATAAAGGCTCACGTGCATGTGGCACGTGACGCACATATTGAAAAACCGGTACACCTGTGTCTCGGCATGACCGGCGAACACGGTGTCCAGCGGATATATATGGAAGCGGATATAGAAGAAAATGCATCGGTCACCGTATTCGGCCACTGCGTATTCCCGAACGCGGTCGATTTGCAGCACATAATGGATGCGCATATTCGGGTACATCGCAATGCATTCTATACATATAAAGAACGTCACATACACGGTGACAGCGCAGGGATCAGGGTCTACCCCAATGCCAGTGTCGAGCTCAAGGAAGATGCGCACTTCAGTACCGAATTCGACCTTCTGCGCGGCCGTGTCGGTGAACTCGCCATCGACTACACCACGTACTGCGGTCCGCGCAGCGTGCTGGATATGACCACCAAGGTAAGTGCCTATGGCGACGATGTGGTCAAGGTATCCGAAACAGGCTACCTCGATCGCGAGGCACGGGGACTGCTTACAAGCAAAATTGCGGTTCGTGATACCGCCCGTGCCGAGGTCTACAATAAACTCGTGGCACGGGGGGCATACGCCCGGGGCCATGTGGACTGCAAGGAAATTATCCAGGACAACGGCTCCGTGAGTGCAATTCCTGTCGTCGAAGTGACGCATCCCCAGGCGCATGTCACGCACGAGGCTGCGGTGGGAAGTGCCGACAGCAAACAGGTGGAAACGCTCATGGCACGCGGTTTGAGCGAAGAAGAGGCGGTAGAAGCCATCATTCAGGGGCTTCTACAGTCATGAACTCCTTCTGCCGCACTCACTCGACGCGACACAATCCTCTGTTCAGGTAATACCTGAATTGAGCAATTTTGTTCGCGAAATCTGCTGCAATCCGCACTACTCTTATATTCAGGAAAATAAACTACCCGTAGTCAACCCACATACAAGGAGTACTATCAATGGCCGAAAATGTCGTTATCATCGGATCGGGACCGGCAGGTTTTACCGCAGGAATCTATGCCGCACGTGCCAACCTCTCCCCCCTGCTGTTTGAAGGTTTTCAAAAAGGCGGCATGCCGGGCGGGCAGCTAATGACCACCGGCGTAATCGAAAATTTTCCCGGATTTCCCAACGGCATCGACGGACAGCAGCTCATGCAGCAAATGCGGCAACAGTGTACCAATTTCGGTACTCGTACGGTGATGGAAGATATTGTCGATGTCGATCTCGATACGCACCCCTTCGTGCTTACCACAAGTGAAGAGAAAAAATACGAGACCAATACCATTATCGTCTCCACCGGTGCGAATGCCCGTCGTCTCGACCTCGATTCCGAAAAACGCCTGTGGGGCAGGGGTATCTCCGCGTGCGCAGTATGCGACGGCGGACTGCCTATGTTTCGCAACAAAGAGCTTGCGGTAATCGGCGGAGGCGATTCCGCCATAGAAGAAGCCTCTCATCTGGCCCACTTCGGCTCAAAGGTGTATATTATTCACAGACGCGACGAGCTTCGTGCAGGAAAAATCCTGCAAAAGAGGGCATTCGAAAACCCCAGAATAGAAGTATTGTGGAATAAAGTGGTGGAAGAGTT
Organism: uncultured Fibrobacterota bacterium; assembly: GCA_964589825.1. Lineage (GTDB taxonomy): Bacteria > Fibrobacterota > Chitinivibrionia > Chitinivibrionales > WJKA01 > CAZPUS01. The sequence continues at coordinate 8,708 of CAZPUS010000001.1, forward strand.
TTTGGGAGAGCAGACCCTGACAGGAATAACGCTGCGGGATACGGTATCCGGAGAAACGAGCCGGCTTCCGGTTGCCGGTGCATTCGAAGCGATCGGCCACACACCCAACACCGACTTTCTGAAAGGTCAGATAGAAACCGACGATATGGGATATATAAAAGTGAGAGCGGGTACCTCGGCCACCTCTACACCCGGCGTTTTTGCATCGGGGGACGTTCAGGACAGCCGCTACCGTCAGGCAATCACCGCGGCAGGCAGCGGGTGCAAAGCGGCGATCGATGCGGAACGCTGGCTCCAGGAGCGCGGCCTGGCCCTGTAAACGCAATAAGTCGCTCTGTCTGAAAAAACCGTTGTGTCGCGGAACCGATTATTGATTCATCGTGCGTGGCTTCATAATGACATACGTGGGCATTCCGACGACATCGAAATACTCCAGCACCTCTTTTACGTCAGAATCGTCGGGGGATTCGACCGACCAGGATATCGTGACAAATCGTTTGAGCCTCTTTTCCACCTCGTCATTTTTCAGCGTGGTGGCGTGCATCGCTTTGCAGTTTTTGCACCAGGGAGCGGTAAAGTCGATCAGTACCGGCGCGTCCTCTGCACGTGCCGCGGCAAGGCCTTTGTCAAGCGATGAATACCACTGTTGCGATTTCTCCTCAGCTGCAGAGGCCGAAACCGTATCGGCCGCCATTCGTGCTCTTACGATCTTTACCGCAGTATAGCCATATACCAGACCGACTATCAGAATAATCACGCCAAACACATTGCGCACGGCCACCATCCAGTTACCAGGTTTTGGCAGAAGCGACAATCCCGCACCTGCGAACGGCCACGGCAGCGCCATACCGAATCCGAGGACAAAGGGCAACAGCAGCGCAACCGATGTTCCTGCCGAATAAAGCGTCGTGGCATACAGCACCACCGATATAACGACCGGTGCAACGCATGCACCGGCAAGAATCGCGGTAACAATCCCCATGCCAAATGCTGCAAACGCCCCTTTTTTGCCGTTGCCCTGCGCGTTCCCGCCCCCCCTGAATCTGGTTAAGTCGATATGAAACACATCAAACATCGCGAGTGAAAGCACAATAAAAAGCAGCGAAATTGCCGCATTGAATAGTGGTGATGAATTGATAAAGCCGAACGTTTTTCCCGTAAGAATTACCACTACCCCGAGTAAGCCGTACGAAAGAACCATGCCCATTCCGTATACGGCTCCCACAGCGAATCCACCCAGCCTGCTGCTCGCACGGGCTCCTGCACCGAGGATGGCAAGGGTAATCGGAATAACGGGCAGGACGCAGGGGGTAAAATTAAGCGCGAGTCCACCCACAATTACCAGCAGAATAACGCTCCACACCGGCATATTCATAAACGCAGAACCGGCGGCAGAGCCCTGCGCCGGGTTGTCGAGAAACGAGACAAACGCAGGGACCGACATATACCCCGTGCGCGTACCTTCTATCGAAAAATCCTCAGCATAAGACTTCCATTGCGTATCCTGCTTCTGTTGAATGATTCCGGATGCATCCGCGGGAATTGATTCCTCCGTAAAGCCGCTTTTTTCATCACCCGGGGCATAGTAAAAATGCGCAGTCTCCGGGAAAAAACACCGGGCGGTATCACATGCCTGATAACTGATGTAACCCGCGACCTCCCATTCAGGCTTCTGCTGCGCAAATGAAAGCAAAATGCGATCCCCGTCTCCCAGCAATTTTACCGAATCGCCTTCGACTATTGTCACTTCGGTTTGAGAGGGATAGACGATACGGGCCTGTCCCAGCCCTTTTTTATTTTTAATGTGTATGGCGAAGTTCAACGCGGTATCGAGATAGACATGCACATGCGGACGCATACTAAACCCTATCTCGATCATACGCTGGTTATTGTCCTGATCGACATAAGTTGTATCGGTCAGGACAACCGGCTCTTTGTCTACTTCCGCTTTTTCGTCTTCATTGAGCAACACCTGCGCATGTATGCCGACGGCACATACTATCATCACGGCTAAAAAACGTATATTCAGTGACATGTTCGGTCCCCTGATTCCGTTAATAAAACGATTACGTAATAAAAATGCGTTTCAGGCCGTATAAATATACAGTATGCCCGCGCAAATAGTACAAGGCCGGGTTTTTTACCACTATCACGAAAGGAAACACCTATGGTAAGGCCGATTACTGTTATCGCATTATGTGTTTTTAGTATTTTTTCCTCCACAGCTACGTTGTATGCCAAAGACAGTACCGCAACACTCCGGGTCACCGTCACAAACATTGCCGACAATAAAGGAAATCTCCTTGTTACGGTCTATTCCAATGCCGACGGCTTTCCAATGAAGCCCGAAAAGGCGCTCATACGCAAAGTCATTGATCTTTCTTCGAGCCAATCCTCACAAAAACAATTGGATTTCACGCTCGAGGCGCCGGGGGATTACGCGGTCGCCGCGGTACACGATAAGAACGCAGACAAAAAGCTCTCACTTTCGCTGATCGGGATACCGAACGAACCCACGGGGGTATCAAACAATGCGAAAGGGAAAATGGGACCGCCATCTTTTAAGGATGCGCGGTTGAGATTTCCCGAAACCGATTCGATCACTATAACACTGAATTGATCTGCTGTCTATGGATATCACACAATTCCCCAATGCCGTTGTCGATACTTTTTTTGAAATGGCCCCCTTTCTGCTTCTGGGACTTACCTGCGCGGGAATTCTGCACGTGGTGTTTAAAAAAGAGTTCATCATGAAGCATCTGGGAAAAAACAACATTTTTTCGACCATCAAGGCAGCGCTTCTCGGAGTACCTCTGCCCCTGTGCTCGTGTGGTGTAATCCCTACGGCGGTCTCTCTGCACAAAAACCGTGCATCAGAGGGGGCGACGGTATCGTTTCTCATTTCCACACCTCAGACAGGTGTCGATTCCATTATCGCCACGTACGGCGTACTCGGACCAGTATTCGGTCTGTTTCGCCCTGTCGCGGCATTTGCGATGGGTATCATCGGCGGCATTGCCACCACAATCATGCCGGGGCTCAAGCACACAAAATCCCGTCAAGCTGCTGCGCAGGATACCCCTCAATGCAGTGTCTGCACGCGAAGCGATCCGCATACGCATTCCCTGTGGGGAAAACTCCGCGCCATGATTACCTATGCCTACGGCGAATTTCTGGACGATATTGCCCTTCATTTAATAATCGGTATCCTTATCTCGGCTGCCATCTCCGTGTTTGTTCCTGCTTCGTTTTTTTCCCGTTATGTGGGAAACGACCTCGCTGAAATGGGACTCATGATCGTCGGCGGCATCCCGCTGTACGTATGTGCCACCGCATCCATACCCATAGCCATGGCGCTTATGATGAAAGGGGTATCCGCCGGTGCCGCTTTTGTATTCCTTGCCGTCGGTCCTGCCACGAATGCGGCCACGCTTGTACTCATTTACAAATCAATGGGTATGCGTGTTGTTGCCATTTACCTTGCTTCAATAACCTTTCTTTCTGTTGGTGCCGGGTTTATCCTCAATTACCTGCACACCACTTTCGGAGCCGATATGGTGCATCGCGCAACACATGCATCACATGCCGAAGGTTCGGTTCTTCTTTTCGCCAGCTCGTTTTTTTTCCTTTTTCTGCTGCTCTTTTCTCTGTTCAGACGGTTTTTCCCACGCCTCTGGCACCGGCTGCAAACCCTTGTCCTATCC
>CAZPUS010000001.1:12421-99756 GCA_964589825.1 uncultured Fibrobacterota bacterium
GTCCTATCCCGCACGGGAGCCGGCATCACCCGCTACGAATCGGCTATTTCAATAGAAGGCATGACCTGTAATCATTGTGCGCATTTTGTGCAGGAGGCGATTCAACGTACCGGGGTCACCGATGTATATGTGGATCTGCACAACCAGAAAGCCTACATTAACGGAGACTTCGATCCGGAAACGGTAAAAAATGCGATCGTAGATGCGGGATATAAAGCAGGCTCCATTTGTTGAACCTGAATTGAGCGGTTTTGTTCACGAAATCTGCTGCAATACGCACTACTCTTATAATCTCTAAAATCATGAGACAACCAATAAGGGTGCCCGATGGTTTTCCAAAACACAATAGCAGCACGGCTCACCGCAGCGTTCATTAAAACAACCGCTTAATTCAGGTTAAACCAACTAACATCGAATCAATTAACTAAACCTATTCAGAATGAACACAAGGAGAAAAACCTATGAGCTTCTTCGAAAGCGCCAAACAGATCGAACAAAAAGGGATCGAGCATTACACCAAACTGAGCGAAAACGCTCCTGATGCAACCATTAAAGGCATTTTCAGCTTTCTCGCGGATCAGGAAAGAGACCACTATTCGACATTCGAGGCGATCGAACACAACGCATCGCCCGCAGAGATAAAACCGACCCAGGATATTCTTGCACGTGCAAAAGAGGTTTTCTCAGAGTTGGCAAGTACGAAAAGCATACAGCAGCCTCTTTACGATTATGAAGCGGCTTATCGCGATGCATACGATTTTGAGCAGGAAAGCATAAGACTCTATAGTACCGCCCTGGAAAACGCCTCCAATCAAAAAGAACAGCAACAGCTCACCCGTATAATCGATGAAGAAAAAAAACACGCCCTACTGATGGACAGCCTGTGCGAGTTCGTTAAAAAACCGAAAGAATGGCTTGAAAATGCCGAGTGGCATCATCTCGACGAGTATTGAGCGTTCATGTCGGCAATTATGCGATCTGCCGTATCGCTGCTGCTGCAATCGGTGACATCCAGCCATTTCACTTCATCGACTTTGTGACGAAACCACGTCATCTGCCGTTTCGCATAATTGCGTGTATGCCGGCGAATGTGTTCTGCTGCGTCCACCATATCAGTGTCGCCGTGGTGGACGGCAAAAAGTTCACGGTAACCGACGGTTTTCATCCCGGGGGATGTCTCATCGCAGCCTCGTGCCACCAGTGACTGAAATTCTTCCCATAGCCCCTGCTCCAGCATAAGACTCACACGGCGGTTTATTCGTTCATAGAGGCGGTCGCGCTGCATAGTCATGATATAGACCTTCACCTCTTTTGCAAAAGGCGCAACCGAAAAATCACTCCTTAACTCCGATGCAGGTGTGCCGGTGAGGTCATATATTTCGAGTGCTCTCACTATACGAACCGTATCGTTGGAGTGCAGTTGTGCCGCACGCTTCGGATCGACCTGCACAAGACGTCTGTAGAGATACTCGCTGCCTTTGCGTTGCAGCTGCCGGTGCAGCGTATCGCGTATCGCCTCGTCCGAGGAGACATTGATGTCGATTCCCCCGGCCAGCGCATTATAATAAAGCCCCGTTCCACCACACACGAGTGCTTTTTTACCTTGCGCGTGCAGCTGCGCCACCGCATTCGCCGCATCCCGCGCATAACGATGCGCGGAGTATTTTTCATCCGGATCGACGATGTCGATCATACGGTGGGGAATACGCCGCATACTTTCCCGGTCCGGCTTTGCGGTTCCGATATCCATGTACCGATAAATCTGGCGGGAATCGCAGGAGATGATACCCGCATTCATGCGTTCAGCAAGCTGCAACGCACAACTTGTCTTTCCCACTGCGGTGGGGCCCAGCAGAACGAGATCCGGGGATTTCGCCGCATCGGAGTATTCATACATTCGTATACAGCCTGGATTATGCTTTTTTATACATCAGATAACACCTGAATTGAGCGACTTTTGTGCGCGAAATCTGCCGTCATCAAAATTAGCGCTCAATTCAGGTAAAAATAATTGTATGGCGCTGCAGGGTAAAATATCGATACAGCCGGAGTAGCAAAACGTCTTCCCTCCGGACGCGGGTGAGTGTATACATGTATTTTTAGAGACAAAATCCGATAGTTGAATCCCCCATATGAGAAAGCCGGTAATGGTATCTACCCGGCGTCAGAAACACAGTAATACAGGATCTCCAGCGTATCGCAACCAAATAACTCCATTTTTCCCAGGATACGTACCCAGATGAAAAAAAGAGTATATCTTACCGCAGCAGTAGTCGCACTCATAGTGGCGGTACTGGTGCTTAATCATAATCTTGCAACCCTCAGCAACCTTACATCTGCTGTGTTTGGTACTTCGGATGGTTCGCTCAAATCTCAACTACAACAGGTGTTTTCTAAAAAAAGTGGCGAAGATATTCTGAAACAGCTTCTTTCCGAGGTAGAATGTGATACCACGAAAATGGAGCGTTTTTTCTCTCTGGAATCGAATACAATAGAGCTGACGACAACCGTCCCGAAAGGGAGGCCGCTTCCCTGGCTTGTATGGCACTTTTCCGAATTGAGCGACATGTCAAACTATTCGGTGTTCGATTGTGTACACCAGGAGTATACGAATTCCTGCACTATGGAATTCAGTTCGAATCAACCCAAAAAACCTGACATCCGTCTACGGTTTTCATTCGGAGATCGTTATATGTCGGATGCAGGCAAAATCGCTCTTGTCATCACCGATTTCCGGTTCGACACCACAAAAAACTCGGTCGGGTTTCTCTCTTTTGCACGACCACTTAATCTTACCATTCATCCCGTGGTCCCTCACCCCTACTCACTCGCTTCCAAAATTGCGAACAAATACAACAAGGAAGTGATAATCGCTTTGCCGCTCGAGCCACAGTCGCTTATCCCGAATGAATACAGCGATGCGACAATAATGGTGCACTATTCACGCGATAAAATCCGCAAAATGATGTCTCATGCGATCGACCGCATTCCTAATTTCAGCGGCATGACTAACTACATGGGCTCCCGTGCCATGCAGGATTCCCGATGCATGAAAACCGTACTCTCCCAGATCCATGCACATCACGGCTATTTTCTTGAACAGGGCGACATCTATAATTCAAAAGCGCGCGAGGTCGCACAATCTATCGGATGTGCCTGGCGAAAAACCGATATGACAATTTCCGACTCCCCCGACGAACCAACGGTCGAGGCCGCATTCAGAGAAGCGATTATGCATGCCCATACTTACGGCGACTGTATCCTCACTGCACCCAGACGTGTCGCGGTAATCGAGGTGCTTAACAGAATGCGTGATGTCTTCGATTATAACGGTATCGCTTTTGTGTACGTCTCGTCCCTTGCGCAGTAACCCACATACTATTTTTTCTTTTTTGCAGACAGTTGAACCCTCATCTTTATTCAATCGGAGTGAACCATGGCATTACTGGGAGTAAATGTAGATCATGTTGCCACACTGCGCGAAGCCCGCGGAGGTCACGAACCCGACCCCGTACACGCGGCGGTCCTTGCAGAGATGGCAGGCGCATCCGGCATTACCGCACATCTTCGCGAAGACAGACGCCATATTCAGAACAGAGACATCTATCTGCTTAAACAGACCATAGGAACCCGTCTCAATCTCGAAATGGCACCCGCAACCGAAATCGTCAATATCGCACTCGACGTGGTACCGTGGATGGTCACCCTGGTTCCCGAAAAAAGAGAGGAGCAGACAACCGAAGGCGGCCTTGCGGTGACGAGCAAAACCAAGGACCTGAGCCAGCTTATCGAGTCATTCCACGAAAACAACATCAAAGTGAGCCTTTTCATAGACCCTGAAATCCATCAGGTAAAAGCGGCAAAACGATGCAATGCAGACTGCATCGAGCTGCACACCGGCTACTATGCGAATGCAAAAGGATTTGCACAAAGAGAAGAGCTGGAAAAGCTGCGTGATATGGCCCTGGCAGGGGATAAACTCGGTCTGGTGGTCAATGCGGGACACGGGCTCGATTACCACAACGTCTCGGCGGTAGCGGACATCGAGCTAATCGAGGAACTCAACATCGGCCACTCAATCGTATCACGGGCGGTATGTATCGGTATGGATGCCGCGATCAGGGATATGCTTGCGCTTCTGTAGCGACACACGCCCCTTTCACCCCTCCCAAACACGCATACGGGACAGTTGGCAGGCAGCGTTGCGGAGTGGCAAAGGGGCCCGCAACACCCGGCAGTTTCTACTTTTTCACCTCATACGCACTGTTATCATCTACACTTTCGATTTCTACACCGCCCACAAGCCTTCTGGACTGCACCAGATTGTCCACACGGACCGCGTATTCGCCGGGATAGAGCACCGGCTCACCCGATTGAGCCACAGACGAAAAATCGCGGGCTTTTTCGACAAGTTGAAGCGCAAAGGCGGCATCCTTGCCTGCCTCACTCTCCGGTTCGTTCTCAAGCAGATAGTGTGCCTTGTGTTCGATAAGCGCAAGCTGCATGCAGAGGATCTCTTCGAGGGTTTTCGCGGGTTTGGTATCAAGCTGCAGGCGATCGATACCGCCGACCAAATTCTCGGCCTGTAGCAGATTCTCGAAACAATAGTTGTAATTGTAGGGATGGACTATATGCGGTGCCTCCTTGAGCGTAGGAGGCCACTGACCGTCCGAATTATACGAATTGGTAAGATGATACCACGCCTTTTCCTCCATTTTTGCGGAGAGCTTAGACGCTTTTAACGCATCCCGAACCTTCTTCTGCCAGGGACGCAACAGCCGCGCCATGGGAGTACTCGCCCATGTCGAGGCTCGTGCACCGTGCCATGCAGAATCATCATCGAATTTCAGTTGCTGTCGCACCGGGTGTGCCTGGCACGCATCGTCGAAGGTGACCAGATCACCAAGTTCCTTTACCCCCGTTACCAAATCTATAAGATTATCACGGGATTGCGGTGTATGTTGAAATACTTCGTCCGGCTTATTCTGATACTTTAGACGAAACCATCCGTTAGTCCCTATATATTCGGCATCATCAGCAAATATAATAAGCGTTCCCTCATCTTCTTTTCCTTCCTTGTCCTTGCCGTAGCGTTTTATGGTTTCAATATACCTTTCGTATGAATACCCCTGCATTCCCATAAAATGGCGAACTCCGAACTGAGCGATCCGGTCAGATCGCAGCATTATACGCAGATCGCCTTTGGAAAGTCCATAAACATCGTCAAAAGGATAATGGAGTGCTTCGTCATCTCCCGGAAGGTCGTATTTGAATTCAAAACTGTAAAAAGAAGGATCGTCGCTGTGTTCCAACTCATATATTTCCGGTCGAAGCGGTTTATCGTCCGCACCAAGCGACCGGCTGTAGGCTTCAAAATCACCAATCATGTTGGCATATCCAACCTCCTTTACCTGCTGCGGTACGTAGTCACGCCACCCGCATTCAGGATTCCAGAAACTTACCGGCTGTATACCAAGATGCTTCTCATATGTATCACGAGAGAATCGAAGGGACCATATTCCATCCTCTTTGTCAAAATTTGCCAGCATGGGATGCGCATACGGTGACCCCATAAACTCACACTGTCCGCGTGTAATTGCATCTTTTAGCTTCTCCAGTACATCTGGTGTTTTTTCCGCGATATGCTCAATAGTGAATCCGGAGGCTTCGAACACGTATTTTTGATCGGGAAACAGGTCACGCATGGTATCGATTATCATTTCATATGCACTACGTATGACGAATTCATACTGGTAATCGGGCAAATACGCATAATTGAGATTTGCATGAAAAATCATCGAATACTTCATGAGTACTCCTCCGGGAACGCGGGTAAAAAATTTTCAGGGTATTTTCATAACAGATAGGCAAAAATACATTAATGAACACCGTTGTTGGCGCCTATGCAGGTAATATTGCCCAAAAACAATTATTTTTTTACCAGTTATCACAAGAATTGAGGGAATTAACCGGAAACTTCGACAATGACACTATTCGGCTTTACATTCGGATTTTAATAGCGCGATAATAGTATTTTTCAGCCTTGCCGGCTTTGCCCGGCACTTTTTAGTGAGGCTCTAGAATGACCACTGATTACACCCGTGTTAGCAAATAAAAAACGACTCAGTGCAGGCGCACTATTTGTGATTTTACCCGGATGAAAAAACAGACGCTTTTGTGTTTTGCGGCTTCACCCCACTAAAAGCCAATATCTTGCGTTATAAATTCGCGTAACTGCTATTATCTCAGTTTTTTACGCGTAACATACTTACCAGATTGCGCGATAACATTATCCACACACCCCGATGGTGTGCGGACTCAATAATGCACATATTCCCCCCTGAACCCTCAGAAAGGAGCACTCAGGATGGACACCTTTACTCACGAAATTTATGTGTCACCTCAGGGTAACGATGCGTGGTATGGCAGCTATGCGGACCCCCTTCCGGATAAAAGCGACGGCCCCTGTGCCTCGATATACCGTGCACGAGATCTTATCCGAAATATGAAAAAGGAAGGGGCAACACGAGAGCCTGTTACCGTATGGATACGCGGAGGAAGGTATCATTGCGATGAGCCGATCATTTTCACCCCGCAGGATAGCGGTCCTGTCACATACAAAGCCTATCCCGGAGAAGTGCCCGTAATAGACGGCGGAATTACGATCACCGACTGGAAGGAAACAACCGTAAACGGGAGAACTGTCTGGGTAAGCGATATAGCCTGGCTGCTTGAAAAAAAACCGAGCATAAAAACCCTGTATTGCAATGACCGTACCTGCACGCGCGCCCGTCTACCCAAAAAAGGGTATTACTATATCGACAAAATCCCCCAAAACCTGGTACGAAAACACGATACCATACATAACGGCATGTTTGATGGAACCAATTACTTCTACTACAAAAATAATGACATCGCCCAGTGGAAAAACCTACAGGATATCGAAATCATCGCCCTTCATACGTGGATGGAAGAACGCATGCCTGTGGACTGGGTTGACGAAAAATCGCGTCTGGTTAAATCGACCCGCAGAAGTGCTTTGGCACTCTCGAAAGGCGATCGATACTACGTTGAAAATGTATTCGAAGCTCTCTCCGAGCCTGGTGAATGGTATCTGGACCGTGCATCGGCGCAGCTTTACTATATCCCTATGGAAGACGAGACAATAACCGAATGTGAAATCACTGCAGGACTCGCCTATCAGCTGATTAAAATTATCGGTGACCCGGAACACAACAGAAACGTATCGTTTCTTACGTTCGACGGGCTGCATTTTGAACATACCGACTGGCAGCAGCCGACCGGCTGGGGCACAAGATACGATCCTGACATACCCCGCGAGCGTCAGCTTACACAGGATTCATTCAAATTCCTCGTTACTTTTCTCGATCCGTCGATGGAGTATGCTTCAGGTGTTCAGTCCGCTTTCAATGTTCCGGGAGTGATCACTATGCAGGGCGCGGACAGCTGCGGCATAACCAATTGCACCATCGCACATTGCGGATGGTATGCGTTGCAGCTGGCAGAGGGATGCACAGGTATCCACATCTCCAAAAACTCGCTACACGATCTCGGTGCCGGCGGCATTATAGCCGACGGTGCGGACCATGACGGTCTTCCATCAATGCGCACCGGCCACAGCTATATTGCCGACAATCACATTTATAATATTGGCGGTGTCTTTCACAGCGCCTGCGGCATCGCCCTCATCCATTCATTCAACAATACCGTACGTCACAACACCATTCACGATACAAATCACAGCGGCATATCCAGTGGATGGATATGGGGATACGGTATGAGTATTACGCGCGAAAACCTGATCGAGAAAAACCATATTTATAATCTCGGAAACGGCGTGTTGAGCGATTTCGGAGGCATATACACCCTTGGTGTGCAACCCGGCACTATTATCAGGGAAAATTGTATTCACGATCTTCAAAAATGCGAATACGGATCATGGTGCATATATCCCGACGAAGGCAGCTCGCATATTCTTATAGAAAAAAACATCTGTTATAATTCTAATTCACAACCTTATCACCAGCATTTTGGCAGAGAGAATATTATCCGAAATAACATCTTCGCTTTCGGGCAAGAAGGGCAGATAGCCCTCAGCAGAGGCATCAAATTCAGATGGCTCGAAAAAAACGCCAGAGGCGATGGACGTGTACAAAGCTCTTTCAATTTTGAAAGAAACATTGTACTTACCGATTCACGCCCTGTCTACCTGTGCGGGACTGTAGATGAAACGGCTCAGATGGAAAGCCGCAGTTTCAAAAGCGACTGCAACTGTTTCTGGGACATCAATGGTAAGGAACTCTTTTTTGGCAACGGCCGACACGGTGAATGCGCAAAAGAGTCGATGCGCTCAGTTTTTTCACTTGCACAGATACAAAAGATGGGATACGACCTGCACAGCATTGCAGCGGATCCGGGTTTTGCCGATGCGGCACACGGAGACTTTACACTGAAAAAGGATTCGCCGGTATTCGCCCTCGGTTTCGAACCAATAGACCTCTCTGATGCGGGTGTACGCAGATAGTAGCCACGCAGGAAGGACGGGTCCAACAACCATACCGTACCGGGGCCCGGCTCTTGCATAATTGCAGGGACTCGGTGATGATCCTTTGTGCGGTAACGTGGGGACTTTGCCCAAACCACCTCTTTTTGACGCAAAGCCGAACAACCAAAAATACAGCAAACATGCAATACGCAATTTGTAATTGCCGCATAGCTGAAATAACCACCTGACGCAATAAAAACGTCTCACTCACCGCACGTGCCGTTGGCATATGCGATGTGGTGAGACGTTTTTTATCCGAACCTGATTAGCGCGGCTGTTTATTCTTATTCCCCGTCGCCTTCTTGCTCCTGTTGGAGCTGTCGACGGATCTCCTCTATCTGCTCGTCGAGCTTCTCTTGTTTTTCCTCCGCTTTTTCCTGCAGCTTACGCTCTTCTTTTTCGCTTACCATTTGTTTGCCATAGGCGATAGCATATTCGATATCATCCCTTATGCGTCCCAGATCGCGTGCAAAAAAGCTTTTGCGCTCGTACTCGTCTGCATAATCGAGATAGCGATCGATATCATTCTTTACATTAATCTGGCGCTGCCCCAGACTGTCAATCATATTATAAATTATACTCGTTTTGCGCTCTTTGGAAAGAATATACGCCTGTGTGGCAATTGAATCATATACCTCTCTTTTTTTCTTGTAAGTCTCTTTGCGGGAACTGAGTGAATCGCTCGACGGTCTTTGTGCCTTGCTTGCAATTCCCTGTGCCTTTGTAAGCACATCGAGGGCTCTGGGATAACTGCCCTGCAGCATGTTAACATATCCTTTTATCAGCAATGCCTCGGCAATGAGCACTTCTTTGTCACTTCGCGCAATCAGTTCGTCACACGATGTCCGACAGTCACTGTACTGCTTCGCCTTGAGTGAAGTCCATGCCTGTCCCAACAGCGCATCTTCGTAATAATAACTCGATGGTTCGACCTTACGAAGAGAGGCGATAGCATTCGATAGTTTGCCATTTTCGTAAAACATATAGCCAAGCAATACATAGGTACGATTCTGTATCTCCCGTTGTGCAGGAGTCGCCACATCCGCGCTTACACAGCGGCCAAAGGCGGCCTGACCGGTTTCCATGTTATCGAGACGGATATTAGATATGCCGAGAGAATGCTGTGCAAATACATACGCCGGATGGTCGGCCGGGATCTCTTCGAAAAGCTGTATCGCTTTACGTAAATTTTCCTTACGCATATGTGACTGCCCCATGATATAATATGCGTGGTGTTTTAAAGAGTCGGGTACCTCCTGCTGGTTCATCTTGCTGAACTGCTCCGTCACCGTTGGGTGAGATCCCTGTTTGTAGGCGATTCTCATGATCCCCAGATTCGCATAATCGACCGCCTCGCTCTTTGGATATTCATCGGTCATCTCACGATATCCCTCCTGTGCCGCTTCCCGCATATCGAGCTCTTCCTGACAGCTGCGCATGTAATAGCTTACCCAGTCGTTTTTAAAAAAGTCGGGGAAACGGGAGGCAAGTTCACCAAAGACAAATAGGGCATCCCAATACTGCTCATTCGTATAGAGGTTCATAGCCCGGATATAGAGTTTGTTCGGAGAGGCGGCCAGCTGCTGCGCCATCTTTCGGGCAAAAATCTCCTCCCGATGGCGTCCTACCTCCGCCCGCGCATATAAAGAGTGAGATGCGAGATCGCTCCCCGCAAGCGTATTGAACTGGTAAAGCATCTCTATATCACGTCCCGAATTGAGACTTGGTACATTGACACCACCTGCCAGCCCCCAATCGAGATTGGTTTCTCCCCATCCCGTGAGCCAGTACAGCTTAAAAGCCCGTAAAAACCAGACGCCGAGACGATAATTAGCTTCCCATTCGATTTTTTTAGCCGCATCCACCATTTCCCCAGAGGAACCCGCTTCCCTGAACAAATCCGCCTGACTAAGAAAATCCATAATATTGACATCAATCCCGCTCTCGATCCTGTCCTCAAATAATTGTACCATCCAGGAGAGTTTGACGTTTCGGCTGAACGCATCGGCGGGATTGCCTGTAAGGTTTGGTGCCAATGCGTTCTGCAGCATTACACCGCCTATATGATAGCCAAAGAGCGGATGCTGCAAAACACGATAGGATCCACCCAGATCGATACCTGCCCCGTATGCCAGGGGCTCATCGAACAGTGTCTGCAAAATGACGTTCACGTTGGCTCCGACGCTCAGTCTGCGCCATGAGTTAATTGCATAGGAGAAGCTGAATGCATGATCCTGCTGTGCAATATCGCTTCCGGAAGTAAGACCGCTTTCGATTTTATCTATAGGCCCGCTTCCAAACATCAACCAGCTGAACCCGGCCGACTGATACAGCCCGATCGGATGTGTATATCCGGCTTCGAACAGGTTGAATTCCATTCCCGCGGTAGGAGCAAAGACCATTCGCGCGGTTTTATAGTCTTCTTCGGTCATAAATGCCGGATTTATAACAGGTGAATGTCTGTAAAACAAATCTCTCCAGCGCTGCGTCAGCAGATGTTGATATGCGAGTCCGTCAGCTTCGACATATTCCGGCGCTGAAATTGAAAGCAACGTCACTGCCGCAATAATACCCAACCACGATTTTTTAAAAATCCCTCTTTGTCTCTTTTTCATACAAAACTGAATCCTGTTGTAATATATTTAAAAGCATTATACTTGTTTTTTTATCGCTGGAATCAACAATGCAGCCCCGGCATCTATTTCTGAATTCCGGGGAATTCATCCTGCGGACACTCCTCGCATTTTACTGTGCTGCGCACCGTAAAATCGCCTTTGAGTCTTGGAGAGGTAAATTCCGGGTTAAAAGAATAATTGCCCTCAGGCATTGGTTCGGTCCGCCAGAGATTCCCGTAAAAATTGTTCTTTTTCACTCTCACACCGAATCTGGTATCCTCATCCATCTTGATTCCGTATCCTTCATTATGTACAACGATGTTGTTGGTTACTTCCACATTACACTTTCCTCCGAGCGCAATACCGTTGTTTTTATTAAAGGCGATAGTATTATGCACAATACCCTCTCCGCTGGTTCGCATATCCCATCCCTGTATGCCGGAGGCCCTGTTAAACGCGATAATATTATTTTTAATCGAAGGCACATGACGTACACATATGATTCCGGCCTGATAATTCCCTGTAATCCTGCAGTTATGGATCGTTACGTTGGAACTCTTGGTAAATACGCCGATTGTCCCGTTCTGAATGGTAAAGCCGGAAACAGTGGTCCCTCTCCCCATTCGCAATACAATATCACGACCGCCTCCATCAAGGATCGCCTCGTGCGGATCCGCGGCAATAAGGTTAACCCCAGATTCAATATAAAAATCCCCGGCATACTTTCCCGCATTGACAAGTACGGTATCTCCGGCTTTGGCCTGAATAAACGCCCTGGTCAGCGTTTTAACCTCAAAGGAGGGGAAATTGATTGTCTTTGCACCTGCAAAGGCGGCAAAGAGAGATACAAAAGAGAAGGTATAACACAAAAACAGGCGGGTAATTCGGCTCATATTACATAAATCCTTGTTAATATTGACAGTCACGGCTCATTTCGAATACATATGAAGACGTGCCCCGGCAGACTCCGAGCGCAACACCTCATTGCAGAACTGAGAAAGATCGATACGAAAATTGAGTTTTCTTGGTGCGCGGAAAGCGGGATCACAGGAAAAATTACCGACAGGAAGTCTCTTCATGCTTTTTGCGTTCATATATAAAATATTTTCAGTAATCTCAACATTCGTGGTATCGTGGGACATCTGAATGGAATAGTGCTGATTCTGTGCAATAATGTTGAATCGCAGGGAAACATTGTACGCCCCGTCAAGAGCAATACCGCTGTTTTGATTGTAGGCTACCGTATTGTTACGTATAGTATTGTATACGGTACCTCTCAGACTCCAGCCCTGTATTCCCGAACCGCCGTTAAATACGATCTCGTTGTCCATTATCTCGGGAAGATGACCGATGCAGAGTATACCTGTCTGGGTATTCCCGGTGATTCTGCACCGGGCGATTCTGTTCCCCTTTCCGCGCGACACTACACCGATCGCGCCTTCCTTGATAATAAAACCGCTGCACGTGCTGTTGCGTGAAAGCAGTACCAGCTTTCCGCGCCCATTGCCTTTGAGCTCTACACCGAGGAGTGTATCGGCACAAAAAACCACTCCATCACTTACATATAACTCCTCCTCTATAGCATATCGTCCACGCATTATGCATACCGTATCACCGGACTGTGCCCTGGTGAGGGCGTGTGACATGTTTCTGAGACCATCGGCTGGAAATCGTATCGTTTCACCATGCACCGTTGACACCGCCATCAGGCCGAATACGATAAGCACAGACCTGAACCTTGTGTACACTGCACAAAACGCACTATTTCGCATTTTTTTTTCACTCACTATCTTGTATGCATGGTACCACCACATGCACAAATAACGTTTAAACGTTTAAGGATTATATGTGAAAAATAATAATGTATCACAACAAAATGGTAATTCGGTAAAAAAGAGCAACTGATTATATATTTTTTACCCAAGGTCATTATACACAACGAAAAAATCATTCGCCAACACCCCCCAGCTTCTTCTGAATACCCTCAAAAAACGTATCCACATACTGTTCGAACTCTTCGTCCTCCTTCTCTCCAAGCGCACCGTCAAGACAGGTCCGCGGAATCTCGTACAAAAATTGAGAAGGCTGTACCCTGCGTCTTTTTTCCCTGTAAACCTTTGTGGCAGGATAGGTTAGCACGAGTTCGCCTTTCGCACGTGTCATCGCCACGTAAAACAGTCGCCGCTCTTCCTCTATATCTCCGTTTTTTACCGCATTCGGTGTTGGAAACACGTCATTATCCAGTCCGCAAAGCATCACGACCGGAAATTCGAGCCCCTTGGCCTTGTGTACGGTCATAAGCAACACTCGATTAGCTCGCTGTGCTGCGTCTTCACCGGAATCGTCAAGGGTAAGCGCTATCTGCTGTACATAATCACGGAGTTGTGCATGCGGATTTTTGAAAAAAAAAGTCTCCATCCCATGAAGTATCTCTTCGATGTTCTCATATCGTTCTTTCCATCCGTCGTTTTCCCGGTACGCCCGTTTAAGCATTTCGGTATAATTACAACTGTTCAGGCCGTATCTGACCCCTGCGACGAACCCCTCGGCAACACACGTTCGCCTGACCGATTCGACCCATTCGGTAAACTTCGCACACGCTGCATGCTGTGCCTCGCTTATCTCTACCTTTTCATGATATACAAAGGAGTGATACAGAGTATGATCGTGCAGCGCAGCATACTCCTCCAGCCTTTCCCGCGCTGAACGCGTTATGCCACGATCCGGAGTCTGCAGAAGACGCATCAGGCTCACTTCATCCTGCTCGTTGGCAATGAAGCGCACATACGCGAGTACATCCTTTACTTCCCTGCGATCAAAAAAACTCATCGCCCCGGCTACATAGTAAGGTACCCGGCGAATCCGCAGCTCCTCTTCGAAACGACGCATCATTCTATTGGTCCGAAACAGCATCGCATGATCCCCATACCCATACCTGCGCTGCTTTACATTGTCGATAATCGCCTGGATTACCCACTGGGCCTCCTCTTCTTCATCGTCCCCGCGATGGTGAACTATCGGCTCCCCCCGGCCCGATGCAGCTCGAATCTGCTTCGGCACCCGTTTACGATTACGTGCCACTACCGCATTCGCCGCATCGAGAATGATTTCCTTGCACCGATAATTTGTATCGAGCACAATTTTCGACAAACCGGAAAAACTGCGCAAAAATTCCTGAATCGCCCCGCTACGTGCACCGCGCCAGGAATAAATACTTTGATCGTCATCGCCTACTATCATTACATTGTTCTGCGGTGCAGCGAGCAACTTGACCAGGTGCGACTGCAAAGCGTTCGTATCCTGATATTCGTCCACACATATATACTGATAGTGGCTCTGACACTCCCTCAGAATACGTGCATCGGTCTGCAGCAGCTGCAGAGGCAGCAGAAGCAAGTCATCAAAATCCACAAGGTTTCGACTTCGTAAATACCCGGTATAGCCTTGGTAAAACTTCTTGAATCCATGGGGAATACTGATAGCGCCCTCATCCTGCTCATCGTCATCCTGTTTTTTAACACATGCGCCGTTTTTATAAAGACTCAACATCTGCCCGATTTCACGATAGCGCAGTTTTCTTACAGATGCAATGCAGCTTCGTTGCAAAGATCTGATTATGGACCGTCGATCGTGGTCGTCGATAATGCCGAAATTGGCTTTGATTCCGGCCTGCGCTCCATACCTTCGCAACAGTTTGAGACCAAAACTGTGAAACGTGCCGATGGTTGCTGCATCCGTCGCATCCGCACCGGTAAGTGCGCGTATGCGCTCTCGCATTTCCCGGGCCGCCTTATTGGTAAACGTAATCGCGAGGATTTGTTCAGCCCGTGCGCGGCGCTCGCCGATAAGCCGTGCGATTCTTCTGGTCAGCACCATCGTTTTTCCGCTTCCCGCACCCGCAATTACACACAACGGTCCTTTTGTATGCTGCACTGCCTCTTGCTGCGTCGCGTTGAGCCCTTTACTGTATTTATTCATAAAATAGCGCTTCTCCCATAATCGTAGTAAAAAAGAATGCGAGTAAAAATAAGAAGTGGGCAGTCCAACGTTTTCTGCTGTCGGTTCTTTTTATAATCCGACAAAAGAGACCAGGCCTGCACAATGTATTTTCGAATCTCCACCTACCGCACACACCGCTGCTCCGCTGCGTCGTCGCTACGTGATGGTTCTCTCCGCCGGCGATATCAAAGCACCTTATCGCGACATCAACCCCGTTTTTTTGCCAGGCTACGCAGCAATGATGTGCAAAAAAGACCTTTGATGCCACAGCTCATTTTTTCCAAAACCCGGGAATAAACGGTACCAAAACTATGACACAGCGCTCTATTAAGATACACGGATGCAGCGAACATAACCTGAAACATATCAGTCTCAGCATCCCTCACAACAGCCTTACCACCATCACCGGCGTAAGCGGATCCGGGAAATCATCACTGGCATTCGATACCATCTATGCCGAAGGCCAGCGTCGGTACATCGATACGTTTTCTCCGTACGCCCGGCAATTTCTCGATCGTATGGAAAAACCCGCGGTAGATCGCATTGACGAAATCCCTCCGGCAGTCGCCATAAACCAGACCAATCCTGTGCGCACCTCACGATCCACCGTAGGTACCATGACCGAACTGCACGATTACCTCACTTTGCTTTTCGCCCGTGTGGCAAGCCTCTACTGCCGGGGGTGCGGACAGGAAGTGGTTCGGGATACGCCACACACCATCTACCGCGACCTTATTCGATCGCCACGTTTTAAAACAGAACACGGGAGCCGATTCTGTATGATCACGTTTTCGGTGCCTATTTCCGGAAAGGAATCGGCCGATCACGTAAAAGTGTACTATCGGAAAAAAGGATTCACAAAATTTTACGGAAGCCACGAATCAGAACTCGAAATCGTCCAGGACCGTATACGATGCACGCCGAACAAAAAAAGAAGAATCGTCGATGCGCTCGAAAATGCCTTGCAATTCGGTCGCGGGCATATCAAAGTATATCCGCTCGATGCCGACCGCAACGCTCTCGATCCGCAACGATACTCCTCCCGGCTTCAGTGTGCTGCATGCAATATCGAATACGCAGCACTTTCTCCGGGCGCATTTTCATTCAACTCACCGCTGGGCGCCTGCGAGACGTGCAGAGGCTTCGGCGAAACAATGACCATAGACGAACAACTGGTGATCCCCGACCCCTCGAAATCGCTGCGAGAGGGCGCAATCCAGCCGTGGCAGTCAAACTCCTATCGTGGCTGCCACGATGAGCTGCTCCATTTTGCCCGACAGCGGGATGTTAACGTCGATACCCCCTGGAACAATCTGAGTCGTGATAAAAAAAACTGGGTTCTTTACGGTGAAGGAGAGTGGCACGAAGGAGTATGGTACGGCGTTCACCGTTTTTTTGACTGGCTTGCATCCAAAAGCTATAAAATGCATATCAGGATGCTTCTGGCAAAATATCGCGGCTACGTGCCCTGTACCTCCTGCAACGGTACCCGCCTCAAACCTCATGTACTGTGCTGGAAAATAGCCAATGCATCTATCGCCGATGTGAACGCCATGTCCCTGGCCGAATGTGCCTCGTTTTTCTCGACTCTCACACTTTCGCGCGATACCGCCGATGCGGTAAAGGAATTGCTGCAGGGAATTCGCTCACGCCTGACATACCTTATTCGTGCCGGACTGAGCTACCTTACCCTCAAGCGGAAATCACGCACTCTCAGCGGAGGTGAGGTACAACGTATAAATTTAACGACAGCCCTGGGCACATCACTGGTACATACTCTTTTCGTACTCGACGAACCAAGCATCGGTATGCATCCGAGAGATATCGGACGCCTGACGGATATATTACGCAGCCTTCGTGACGAAGGAAACACCGTGCTAGTGGTTGAACATGATCCTGATATAATCCTTGCAAGTGAATACCTCGTAGAACTCGGACCCGGCCCGGGCGAACACGGCGGAGAAATTATCGCACACGGATCCGCTGCGCAGCTTCGCCACGATACGCACTCTCCTACCGGCCGTTATCTGGCCTCGCTAACCCGCTGCAGACCCATACCGCCAGTGCGTCGTCCGGTCACCGAAGACACTTCC
Organism: uncultured Fibrobacterota bacterium; assembly: GCA_964589825.1. Taxonomy (GTDB): domain Bacteria; phylum Fibrobacterota; class Chitinivibrionia; order Chitinivibrionales; family WJKA01; genus CAZPUS01. Next base: position 29,695 of record CAZPUS010000001.1, read on the forward strand.
CTGCTTACAATACATAAGGCATCGGCACATAACCTTAAGAACATTACCGTATCGATCCCTCTGCATCGTCTCGTGTGTATCACCGGAGTCAGTGGCTCCGGCAAATCGACGTTTCTGGAGCATGTATGTTACAAATCGGTTGCACGTAAGCTGCACAAAGCGGTTTCCGGCGTGGGGGCTCACGAAAAAATCACCGGCGCATCCTCTATCGACGATATCGTGCTCGTGGATCAGACGCCGCTGAGTAAGACCCCGCGTTCGAATCCGGTCAGCTATCTCGGTGCGTTCGACGGGATCAGGAAAGTATTCGGCACCCAGCCACTCGCCGTGCAACGGGGATATACGCCTTCACATTTCAGCTTCAACAGTCCAAAGGGGCGTTGTCCTGCCTGTAAAGGAAGCGGCTATGAACATATCGAGATGCAATTTCTCAGCGACGTCTACCTTCCGTGTGAAGAATGCGACACTGCGCGATACAGAAAAGAGATCCTCGAGGTCACCGTTGCATGTGCGCCCCATGCACGCGAAAAAGACCCTTCGCTGCCTGGCGCTGCTTCGATACAAGAGGTGCTCTCCATGACTGCCAGCAGCGCGTCACTCTTTTTCGAAGACCACCCTGCAATCGTCCGTCCTCTCAAGCCGCTCATCGATGCCGGGCTGGGATATCTCACATTGGGTCAACCCCTCGCAACCCTCTCCGGTGGTGAGGCGCAACGGGTAAAACTCGCTTCGTATATCGCACGTTCCCGCAAAAAAAATAACGAGCATATTCTCTACCTTTTTGACGAGCCGACGACCGGCCTGCACCCAGAGGATATAGAAACGCTTGTGCAGGCATGTAACACGCTTGTCGAAGAGGGACATTCCCTCGTCATAATAGAGCACAACCTCGATGTCATCGTCTCTGCCGATTCCATAATAGATCTCGGTCCGGAAGGGGGTAATAAAGGCGGTGAGGTCGTAGCCACCGGATCTCCGGCCACGATCGCCCGATCCGCGCAGAGTCATACCGGAAAAGCACTTTCAGCGCATTTCGACATCTGCGACATCCGTGAGAATCACCGTCCAAGGGGACTACAACAAAAAGTCACACATAAAGAACCGCCCGGGCCGGGTATACCAGAGCATTCTTCCGTATCCGGTATTTGTCCGCCGGATATATGTATCCGACACGCACGCGAACACAATCTGAAAAATGTCGACATCTCCATCCCGTACGATAAAATCACCGTGATCACGGGTGTCAGTGGCAGTGGAAAGAGTACCGTTGCATTCGACATTCTTTTTTCCGAAGGACAACGTCGCTATCTCGATTCTCTAAACGCCTATACCCGTCAGTTCATACGCCCTTCGGTCCGTCCCGATGCGGATTCAGTCGCCGGCATACCGCCATCGGTCGCCATTTCACAAAGAACCACCAGAAGCGGATCGAAAAGTACCGTCGCAACCGTCACCGAAGTATATAATTATCTGCGATTGCTTTTCGTCAAACTCGGAATCCAGTATTGTCCGGAATGTAACCAACCGGTGCAGGAGGAGTCTTCCGAGTCGATTCGCGGCATGCTGATGTCCAATTATCGCGGCAGACGAATATACATATATGCACCGCTTGTAATCGCCCGTAAAGGCTACTATACCGATCTTGCCGAATGGGCCCGTAAAAAGGGCTTCGCTTTCCTCCTCGTAGACGGTAAGGAAATACCAACCAATAACTGGCCCCGACTCAGCCGCTACCGCGAACATACAATAGAACTCCCTGTAACCTCACTCGTCCCCGATACCGAACACGAAGAGGCACTCACCGATGCACTTGACAACGCACTGCAGAAAGGTAACGGCTTCGTAAGGATATATGCCCACGATCCACGGCATAAAAAAGACGAGGGTGACCTTTATTCAACAACACGGATGTGTCCCCGATGTCATAAAAGCTTTGCCGAGCTCGATCCGCGTCTTTTTTCCTTCAATTCCCGCCACGGCTGGTGTCCTGCATGTCTCGGTACCGGAAAAAAACTCGCCACGGACAGTAAACACCCCAACGGGACTCCCGACACGTTTGTCGATACCGAGCCGGCGGTACATGACGAAACATGCGATGTGTGCAACGGAACGCGTCTGCGTCCGCTCGCCCGCTCGGTACGCTTTCACGGATATACAATCGTTGACTTCATGGCTATGTCGATAAAACGAATCACGCAGACACTGCCGGCCATAAAGCTCGACAAAAGAGAACGACGCATCGCTCACGATATACTTGATGAAATAGACTCCCGGCTTAGTTTTCTGCATGAAGTCGGCCTTTCCTATCTTACACTGGGACGCGGTGCCGATACCCTTTCGGGTGGAGAAGCACAACGTATACGACTCGCATCGCAACTGGGAACCAATCTTAACGGGGTATGCTACATTCTCGACGAGCCGACCATCGGACTTCACCCGCGGGACAACCGACGTCTGTGCGACACCTTACGGCGCCTGACCGATAAAGGTAACACAACCGTTATCGTCGAACATGACGAAGAAATGATCAGAAACGCCGATTACATAATAGATATGGGACCCGGAGGAGGTAATCGCGGAGGAGAAGTAATGGCGACTGGTACACTAAAGGAAATTAAAGAGGGACATAACTCGGTAACGGGTACCATGCTGAGATCCCCTCTGCCCCACCCCTTGCTGCAATTACCGTCGAGGTACAATAACCCGCAGTCGCATCCTCATCTTTCTATTCGAAACGCCCGGCTTAATAATTTGAAAAATATCAGGGTAGATTTTCCCCTGAATACCTTTGTGTGTGTTACTGGTGTAAGTGGCAGCGGAAAAAGTACACTGGTGAGGGAAATTATGTATACAAACGGCCGACGAGTACTATCTGCGACAAATAAATCTTCCGGGCGCCGGCACATTTTTTCCGGATGCGATTCGATTCACGGACTCGATGCAGTACGACGTATTGCAGAGGTCGATCAGGCCCCCATCGGAAAGACCCCCCGTTCGTGCCCCGCGACGTATGTGGGCATCTGGGACCGAATCCGTCGTCTTTTTGCCGGGACCACGCTTTCACAGATACGAGGCTACACCGCAGGGAGATATTCGTTCAACGTAAAAGGCGGACGCTGCGAGTCATGCGCAGGTAAAGGCGTTAAGAAAATAGAGATGAATTTTCTTCCTGATGCGATCGTAACGTGTGATGTGTGTCAAGGGGCACGATTCAATCCCGAAACGCTCGAAGTGACTTTCAAGCATAAGACAATCGCGGATGTGCTCGATATGAGTGTAGACGAGGCGGTTGAGTTCTTTAAACCGTATCGGAGCATTCATCGAATTCTGCAGCTGCTGCAGGAGGTAGGACTGGGTTACATCGGACTGGGACAACAGAGCCCGACCCTCAGCGGCGGTGAGGCCCAGCGCATCAAACTCGCGGCGGAATTGTCAAAGGCACACAATAGTGACTCGGAAACCGCCACAGGTGAGGATGGCCCCGCAGAGTCCACGCACACGCTTTATGTACTCGATGAACCGACAATCGGGCTGCATGCCGCCGACATAGAAAAACTGCTGCACGTGCTGCATCGACTCGTAAATGCGGGAAACACCGTAATCATTATAGAACACAATCCCGATATTATCGCCGAGGCAGACTGGATAATCGATCTCGGACCGGAAGGTGGCGATGAAGGAGGCAGAATCGTGGCTGCGGGAAAACCCCGGGATCTCGTCACCGATTTGTCGCAGGATTCCCCTACAATCACGTATCTGAAAGAATTTTTGGACGAAAGAGGCGAACCGGATCGCACCGCATAGCGGTATATTGACCTTCTCTCTGGCTGGAAAGTATTTTTCCGTAAAAAATGGAGTTTTTTTAATCATGCACTATTCATTTTTCGGGGCTAAGTTCGGGACCGGCCTGGCATGTCTGCTGCTGTTGACCGCCTTTGGATTAACAAAACCCGTGCATGCACAGGTAAGCGGCCAGAGCCTCAGACGAGAAAGTAACGAACAGGAACGAGAGACGTACGAACGTCTTGGACTCTCCATGGAAGAATGGAAAAAAATCAAAGAATCGGGCATGGAGATGAAAAAAGTCCATCGATTACTCAGGGCCGGTATCTCTATCAGCGAATATTTCAATGAACCATGGAAACACATGGGCATATCCGAAAAGGAATGGATTAAAAAACGAAGCCAGGGTTACTCTGATGCCCAGATTGCATTCAAAGAGTCACGGGGCAAAGAATGCGATAAACAATGGGATGTCGTTCGTGCGTTTTTCATGCCCGGAATAATTCAGCTTAAGAGAAAACAACATCTCAAAGGATCGATCATGGCCGCAACCGCCGGCGCGGGGCTTCTTACCGGCACATCGTTTTTGATTTACAATAGCGCGACCGGAGCCTCCCTTCCAGTTTTGCCTATTTTTGTGGTTTTGCTCCCTGTCGATATGACATGGAGTGGAATGGACATTATCCTCCAGCAGCGTTATTCGGCGAATCCCGATCTCAAACGATTCTCTGGTCGCTCGCTACATTCAAAACCGTACATCAGCCTGACAGTACCCATTACTTTTTAATAACTTGCAGAGGTTTAGCAGAGGCCTTATGAAACTTAAGAGAATGTTGAATGCAAAAATCAGGGATATTTGCATTACCGGAAAAAACCTCCATTATGAGGGAAGCATCACACTCGATCCAGAATATTGTACAAAAGCCGGGATGGAGAAAAATGAAGCCGTCGATGTGCTCAACCTTTCCAACGGCGCGCGCTTTACTACCTATATTATTTTCGGCACGCCCGGCAAAAGAGAGGTGATGCTTAACGGACCGGCATCACGCTGCGGAGAATGCGGTGACGAAATTGTCGTGCTGTCCTATGTACAGCTTACCGAGGATGAAATACCTTCACACAAATCAACCGTTATTAGCGGGAACGAAATCCCACTGCAGGGATAAAAACCCTCCGCACCCGCTACAGGAGCCTGCCCGCGAAGCTGCGATACTATTTGCACAACGTCAAACCGCAGAACACGGTATTCGATATATTTTCAGGCTTAGGGGTGTAAATAACGAATGAGACAGATCTTTCTTTTTTTATCTCTGACAGCGTTTATCGCTGTCGCGATAACCATCGGTCTGCTGAAGAAACCTTTACCCGAAGCTGAATCCCCGGGATTATCAACGCATGAGCAGGAACTCGATGTGCCGCATATCGGCAAAATCGAAGTGCTTAACGGGTGCGGTGAACCGGGTGTAGCCCGTGACTTTGCCCGTATACTGCGAAAGAATAATTTCGATGTAAAAAACGACGGCATAAGCAATGCCGCCACCTTCAATTACCCTTTTACACTCGTTGCATCTCGAAGCCGGGATATGGATATCGCCCATGCGATTGCAGACGCCATCGGTATCGAAGAGGATAAGGTGATCCTTCTTCGATCCACCCGCAACGACTACGATGCCACACTGATTGCAGGAAACGATTTTGAAAAGTACCTCTCCCAATAACGCAGAAAATCTGCAACAGCCTGCAGGCGAAGAGCTGCTTAAGCAGATTATTTCACACGCTGAAGAGAAAAAAGCGGAAAATGTCGTCTCACTGCATATCGACAATCCCGATGCACCTTCGGAATGGATTTGCATATGTGAAGGTGAAAACTCCATCCATACGCAGGCTATCTCATCCGAAATTACCAGCATGCTGAAAAAAAACGGCGTCTATGCATTCTCTGTGGAAGGTGAAGAAGAAGGCCGATGGATTCTTATCGACTACATCGATGTTATCGTCCATATAATGACACAGCAAATGAGAGCGCACTACAATATCGAAGAGGTATGGAAGCAACAGACTCCCGAATCGAGTCCACACCCCGAATAACCATATAACAAAGCAGATCCCATGGAGATAAAAGAGTATCTTACAACTGCATTGTTGCGGGCCGTACAGAAATGCTTCCCCGACATCGACATCAGCACAGACGACATTGTCATTGAACAGCCGCGCAATCCGTCGCACGGCGATCTCGCCTCTCCCGTGGCGATGATGTTGGCTAAAAAGCTTCGCCGTCGTCCGGACGAAATCGCCCGCGAAGTCATGCAGGAATTCGAATGGGATTCCACAATGATAGAACCCGATCCGGAGCTGAACCGAACGATTGTCTCGGGTTTTATCAATATATCCCTGAGTACCGCCTTTCTTCATTCTATGCTGCTGCACATTGTACGCGATCCCGCAACATTCGGCAAAGACATCGTCAAAAATCCGTCTAAAATACTTGTCGAATTCGTAAGTGCCAACCCTACCGGCCCCATGGTGGTCGTCAATGCACGTGCTGCAGCCATAGGCGATGCGATTTCACGAATATACTCCTACATCGGGCACGATGTAACCAGAGAGTATTACGTTAACGACTACGGATCCCAGATTAATCTCCTCGGTAAGTCAATAGCGTATGTAATACTCAGCGAACGAGGTATCACCTATCCCCGACCGGAAAACGGATACGCCGGTGAGTATATACACTCGCTTGCACACCGGATCCGCAGCGAACATCCCGACATCGATACCCTTGATCCTTCCGAAGTAGAGCAGCTCTGTGCCCGCGAGGGACTTGAAAAAAATTTGGCCGGCCAGAAAAGAACGCTGGAAAAGTACGGGGTGAACTACGAAAACTGGTTTCACGAACATACGCTCCATGAAGACGGCTACCCGGGGCGTGTTCTCGACATGCTGAAACACAAGGGGCTGGTCTATCATGCAGACAGCGCTGTCTGGTTTCGTGCTATCGAATTCGGAGATGAAAAAGACCGTGTCCTGATCCGCAGTGACGGCTCACCGACCTATTTTCTCGCAGACCTCGCCTATCATCATTACAAGGCTCAGCGCGGATTTAATGAATGTATCACTTTCTGGGGCCCCGATCACCATGGATACCTGCCCCGTCTTGAAGCTGCTGTGCGTGCGCTCATTCCGGAAAAAACCTCTTTTTACAATTTTATTATCCAGCAGGTAAGTCTTATTCGTGACGGTAAACCCTTCAGGATGTCAAAACGCAAGGGAGATTTTATTACAATCGAAGACCTTGTCTCCGAAGTCGGTGTGGATGCGGCCCGATACTTCTTTTTGCGAAGAAAACTCTCCTCTCATTTTGACTTCGATCTGGACCTCGCCTGTAAGCGTTCTGAAGAAAACCCCGTATATTATGTACAATATGCGCATGCACGCACCTGCAATGTACTGCGCCATGCGGAATCGTACGGCCATTCAGCCGGAGATACGCGTAAAGCCAACCCCGCGATTCTTGACAAACCAGAAGAATCGCAAATACTCAAATCAATGACTAGGTATCCTGACGTCCTGTATAAATCGGCAACACAGGTTGAACCGCATCGACTCACCTCATTTATTGAGGATCTTGCGGCCCAATACCATCAGTTTTACCAGAAACATCGTATTGTGACAGAGGATATCGCCTTGACCAGAAGCAGGCTGCTTCTTACGACGGGGGTACGCAATCTGCTGCAAAATGCCCTCGATCTTCTCGGGGTCGGTGCACCCCAAAAAATGTAACTGGCACTAAACGATATGCAGGTATACAATTACTCCGTTTATGGTGTAATTCCATTCATAACGTACCTCGAACATGTGAGTTCTCTGCATGGACCAGAAAATATTTGCGTTTGATCTTGACGGAACACTGCTCGATTCCCAAAAAAACATCAGCCCGGCAAATCTGCATGCGCTCGAAGAGATGTCCGAGCAGGGCCACCTCGTATGCCTCGCATCCGGACGCCTGATTACCAGTGTGCATCAGTACTACAGCCCGAGATTCGATCCCGCCTACATTACTCTGAACGGATCGGCTATCTATACACGGGAATCGGAGGGCCGCAGGCTCATTTCTTCCGCCCGCATCGATGCTAAATACGCAGATTATCTCATCGATTATTCTACTGATAAAGATTTTGTCCTGAACTACTATATCAACGATCAGCTCTATGCGATCAAAAACAATATCACCAGTCCCTGGATTGACTATTACTATCAGCAGACCGCCACACCGTATGAGTTCATCTCATCGTTTGGGGACTTCTACGGCTCGAGTCCGTTCAAGGTTATCATGGTCGGTGACGACAAACGACTTGATGACGAAGAAACTCTTTTTCGCAGCAAGTGGGATGGAGACAGTGTCTATATCGTACGCACATGTCCATACTACCTCGAATTCCTGAATCCGGAGGGGAATAAATCCCGCGGTCTCTCGGCACTTGCAAACGCGTATGACATCCCTCTGGATAATGTCTGTGCATTTGGTGATGCGGATAACGATATTCCATTGCTTTCCCGGGCCGGATACGGCATTGCCGTACAAAATGCAACACCGCATACCAAAGAAGTCGCGGATCACGTCTCCCCCTGGTCCAACGATGAAGACGCAATTGCACGTGAATGGGAAATACTATCGCAGCAGTAATGGTTCTTTTTTTGTATCTTTTGCAGAAATATGCGCAATGAAATACGATGGCCGGCAAATCCGGGCCTTGCGGAAATTGGATAACACGTAATGTTGCTACACCTAAATTGTATTGGGTAACTGCTTTTTTTTAAAATCTTACACAAGGAGATTTTTGCGTAATGAGACCCCAGATACCCCGGAAGACGCTTACAGTTGATTTTTGTGTAATCGGTGGCGGACTTGCCGGTATGTGTGCCGCAATTGCGGCAGCAAGGAGAGGGTGCAAAGTTACACTCGTGCATGACAGGCCTGTTTTGGGAGGCAATGCCTCTTCCGAGATACGAATGTGGGTATGCGGTGCACATGGCGACTATATGCGGGAAACAGGTATAATCGAAGAGATCGAACTCGAAAACACCTACCGCAACCCCTGGAAAAACTACTCAATCTGGGATTCGGTGCTGTATGAAAAAGTTCGGTTCGAGCCGAATATCACCCTTCTTCTCAACTGCACCTGCAACGATGCAGTGGTCAACGACAATCGAATCGAGTATATAAAGGCATGGCAGTTGACAACCCAGACCTGGTACAACATTTATGCATCCCAGTTTGCCGACTGTTCCGGAGACAGCATTCTCATTCCACTCACCGGTGCCGAATACCGGTGGGGGCGTGAAAGCCGAAAGGAATTCAATGAATCTCTCGAACCCGAGCAGGCGGACGAAAAGGTGATGGGAATGTCGTGTCTTATTCAGGCACGTGAAACCAATAGCGCACAGCCATTTACTCCTCCCTCATGGGCATACACCTATCCTGATGCGGATTCTTTGCCTTACAGAGGCTGTGATGTCAGAAAAAGCAACTTCTGGTGGATCGAACTCGGAGGAGACCGCGATACCATCCACGATACGGAAGCAATCAGGGATGAGCTGCTGAAAACCGCATTCGGTGTATGGGATCACATCAAAAACCACAGTGATAATAATGCTCAAAACTGGATCCTTGACTGGATTGGCTTCCTTCCCGGTAAAAGGGAAAGCAGGCGGTATGTAGGCGATCATATTATTACTCAGAACCATGTCGAAGCCGCACAACCTTTCTCCGACACTGTGGCCTATGCGGGATGGTCAATGGATGACCATCATCCCCTCGGCGTGCTGCATAAGGGCGAGCCGACACAATACCACCCTGCTCCCAGCCCCTGGTTCATCCCCCTTCGAAGCCTCTATTCAAAAAACATCGAAAATCTTTTCTGCGCCGGCCGAAATATCAGCTCAACACACATTGCGCTGGCATCGAGCCGGGTAATGCGTACCTGTGCCATTATTGGTCAGGCAGTGGGAACCGCTGCCCATATCGCTATCAGACACACATGCTCACCCCGTACGGTTGCATCGTCTCACATCGAAGAAGTTCAGCAGAATCTCCTTTATGACGATGCATGGCTCCCCTGTATCCGCAGAAAAACATCATCGCTGACCGAAAGTGCACAAATCTCCAGCTCTCATCCTGACGCAGAGATACTGCGAAACGGCATCGACAGACCGACGACGCTGAACGCTCACCGATGGGAATCACAGCCCGGTGCATGGGTCGCGTATGAATGGGATACAACCGAACACGTCACCGAAGTAAGGCTTGTTTTTGACAGTGAACTACGTTCCGATTTCAAAAAAATGAGACAACGTGCGCAATATCCCCTTGATCAGCAACCCGCCAGTGTTGAAACCTCCCTTGTAAAAGCATTTCGCGTTGAAACTGTCGATGAGAATGAAAATTGCTCCCTGCTGCATGAAGAAACAAATAACTACCAGCGGATGGCCAAAATTGCTGTCAATCGCCCCTGTAAAAAAGTCCGGGTCACTTGTAACGAAACATGGGGTGATCATGCGGTTAAGCTCTTTTCCTTTGATGTCGTGTAGCTGCAGCGTGTAGCCAATACCCCTGATGTGGGGGGGGGTATTCGTGAGCGACCATCCCGTTTTTGCTTATTACATGCCTCGTTGCGTATGCATCTGCACGGCATCGAAATAGCTAGTGCATATGAATCGAACTCGCTGGTGTATTCTTGTTTTGTACCTGAATTGAGCGGTTGTAATAACACAATCACCCACGAATTTCCACACAACTCTTACGTCTTAGTGATGCGTGTCGAAAAAATTAACGAAAGATGGTATGAATTCATCGCTGCAAAGACTTTCCCACTACCACCCAATTGCTTCGTTATTCGCTCCGGTATCTGCCCCCCGACACCGCACGTAACATCAGAAAGGATATCGAACAGTGGCGTATAGAATATAAAGAATATGACTGGAGTCTTAACGCACAGCCAACCGCAAGGCAATAACGAATGGATCCATTGCTCCCATTGCTCTTTATGTATGCAGAAACGCATACCCGCACCATCGCGGGTCTGCCCGGCCCCCTTTTTGCACGAATGCCCGAAATTCTTTTTGATGCACCCCGTCGTTGTGCACCAGGCAGGGACCTGCCCATTGTGCTTCTGTTACATCATGTCAACCGTTTTCCAGTCACCTGCATTTGTGTTGATGTTGCACTTACTCAACACGGCTGTGCACCGTTACAATACCGGTTTTGCGCCCCGGAAAACCACCGGATGCAGTGCAGCAATAGTACGCTAACCGCCTATATTTTTACTATTCCCCGCCATGATTTACCGTCAGGAACGATATACATTACCGCAGTCGCCCGTATACGCCGGAAAAAAAAAGAACGGCTCGTAATCAACAACAACATTCGTATGCAACCTCCCCGCGGGCTTGAGTGCTATGTCGCTGATGACGATTTACCCGGCGCTTGCCGCTGCAGCTACGGGGATATGCATATCCACACAGACTATTCTGCCGATACACACAGCTTCGGTGTTCCCGTGGAGATCGTCGATGCAATGGCATATGCATTCGGACTCGATACAGCCGCACTCACCGATCACTCTTACTCACTGTCGGAATCTGACTGGCGGACTCAAAAAAAGGAAATAAACTCACCCACGCTTCGGACTGTCGTCGTACAGGGCCAAGAAGTCTCCTGTATCAACAATCGAAACCGCATAGTCCATGTATGCAGCTATGGGACCGGTGCACTGGTTTCCGGGTGCAGCGACGCGTTCATGGCCGCTTCCCGACATCCCGGGGAAACCATACAAAAAGTATGCACACAAATTAAAAAAAAACGCGGCTGCTGTTTTGCCGCACATCCCGGTGCAAAGATCTCCTGGCCGCACTTTGTTTTTCTTAACAGGGGTAAATGGGATAATAACGACATTTACGAGCCACTGGACGGCCTTCAGGCAGTGTCCGGATCGTTCGGCAATTCCTGGCTTCGAGCCAAGTCCCTGTGGATTAGAGCCCTGTTGCGGGGGATGCGTCTTTGTCTCATAGCGGGTAACGATACCAGAGGTGATTTTAACGGACTCAGTATCGCCGGCCCGTTACTGTGCGCAGTACGGGAATATCCAAATCAGTTTTTCGGTGCTACCCGCACAGGACTGTACATTACGGATAATACCCGTGACTCGATGCTGCAGGCCTTGATGCAGGGTGCATCATTCATTACAAACGGCCCGTATCTGGCCTTATGCACCGACTCCCGAACTTGCTCCAGCTGTGTTTCAAATCAACACATCTCGCGAACACAGGCATACAGTACATTCGTGCATGTGCTTAGCACCCCGGAATACGGAAGAATTGCACGCATCACGCTCATGTGCGGTGATTATGATACCGGTCGAGAAATTACGCTGATCGACAAAAAAGTAACACATACTCTATACGCTATGCAATTGGTTCGCGATCCGGACGTACCTCTTCCCACACGTGGCTATTTACGGGCCGAAGTGACCAGCATCGACCCCGAATGTCAATCCGACGCCCCTCGTTATGCGTATACAAGCCCCTGCTACTTTTCGGATTAGGTCTTCGTCTTTGTGGAAATGCCGACCCTATTCATGCAATCTTTTTGAACCTTTTGAGATAAATAGCCTTCTGGATCTCCAGATCCAGACGGTTTTTGTTGTACGGCTTGATAAACCAACGCTGTATATTCAGCTTTTTAACCGCTTTTTTATCCGCGGCATAACCTGAAACCACAATAACGATCAAATCCGGTTCAATTTTTCGCAGTGATTTGATTACATCTTCCGGCGACTCGTCTTCGAGCTTCCAGTCCATAATAAGGACCTCACACTTATTACCCTCCTTTTTCATTTCCTCACGCGCCTGTTTCCCGTTTTGCGCTTCGACGCAGGCATATCCGAATTTTTTAATGAACGTTTTGAGAATCTCACGTACTTTTGAGTCATCATCCAGAAGTAATATCTCGGCATACTGGCGGTTTTGTACCACCTTTCGAGTATCCACTTCGGAATGCGGGCGCTCGCATGCAGGGAATTCTATCTTGAACGTGGTCCCCTCACCATCACTGTGATCGACCCATATCTGCGAGTTGTGCTGGCTGAGGATCCGCTTGACAAGCGCAAGCCCCAGCCCTGTTCCCTTTCCCGCCTTTTTCGTGGAGAAAAACGGCTCGAATATGTTGTCTATGGAATCGGCGGGAATTCCCGACCCCGTATCCGAAATACTTACGACGACCGCGTCGGCTCCCTCCCTGTGTTCTCTGGAAACATCTATGGATATCCTTCCGCCGTCGGGCATTGCATCCTTGGCGTTCTTTATCATATTCTGAAATATCTGTTTGAGATGGTGTTCGTCAGCTTCTATATATAAATTATCACGGGCTACCGAGACATCGATCGCGATATTATCACCGAGCTGTCGCCGTAAATGTTGTGTTGTTTCTTCAAGAAATTCCTTTATGTTAATGCTTTCCAGCTGCAAAGCCTGTTCTTCCCGGCCGAATGCGAGCAACTCCGAAATTAAAAAGCGGGCATCGGCAAGCGACTGTGTAATAGAATCCATGGCCGTGTTAACCCCGGGATCATCCGTCTGCTGTTTTACCCCTTTGATCTCCTCGTCGACCCGCTGCAACACGTTATTGAAATCGTGTGCCATACCGCTGGCGAGCAAGGCGAGTGATTCCATTTTCTGGTAATTGTAATAACGCTTCGAGACCTCTTCTCTTTTATTGATCGCAATATTCCTGTCAGTTACATCCTTAATTATTCCCCTCCATACTTTTTGCACGTCTTCTTCATCCCTGGATCCGGCAATATTGCATTCCACCATTTTGCTGTTCCCGTTTATGTCTTTTACTTCAAAAGATTTATGACATCCTCTGGTGGAAAGCACCAGCTGAGAGGGAGTAACCATGAAATCTGAGAGCTTTTTGCCCGTAAGCTCGTGCACCGGGCATCCGAAAATTTGCGCAGCCGCTCCATTGGTCCAGATAATTTTCCCCTGCGAATCGAGTGAAAAAATCATCTCGGGAAGCGATTCTACCAATTTGCCGAAATTAATTCTGGAAAAATCGAGCTGGCGTGAATTCCATGCCCCGAGATATGCAATACACATACTGCACAACGAAACAAGAAACAACATTCCGGCGATTACACCAACCTGCAAAAGCGATAATTGATTGTGTATCTCACGCGTCCATTCAATAATTCTGTATACTGCAGCAACTTCAATAATCGCCACTACACAACCGAATACACATACACGCATGTTATGATAAAGAGGCAGCAGCGCCAGAACGACCGCATATAACAACATAAGCGAGCCGGATAAAAATGGTGCCCTTGAAGGATATAAAAAGGAGAGCAGCAGTGCGGATACCATCGTAATATCCGCAACGGTTAGCAAATACACATTAACCGGAGCGGGCTGTTGATTGCAGCGCTCGCTTTCACGCAGCGAAACAGCGACTACCGCTATCGAAAAAAGGGATATTGCAATTTGTGTCACCAGTATCTGCCAGCACCCCAGCCCCGATAAAAAAAGTGTGAGAAAAAGAACGACGGCAAATATTATAAGACCGCCTCTGACAATCAGGCTCCAGTGATAACAGATATTCTCCTTTCTCTCGGAGAAATAACGGGGGAAGTACCGTAATATTGCAGAAGACTCTTTTAATGCACTCATTTATTTGTAATCAGAAAGTTGAGCAGAGTAACGACCTCTGCTTCAGGAATGCCGGTCAGTACAACACTGATTTATTTTTGGTGGGGATGATATTTCAGCATTGGCAGCGATTCTCACGTTCTTTTTTTAACAAGCGCTGTGTACACTCGCTAATTGAATGCGGTGCTCATGCGTCACTCATATATCTGTAACTATTAATATACTTTTACGCGGGGATATTGTGCAATATGCTTCCTTTTTTCAACACTTTTCACCAATGCCGGAGCTGGTCAAATAACCTCCCTGCAGGTAGGCACCGTTGCTTAAAAGGATTTGCTCAGTGTTATTACCGCGACTATTTATCCAGCACAATTATTACTCTCCACTATACAATACCAGGGACACGCGAATGAAATCACTTCCGCCTTTTTCCTCTTATCCATTTCCACGCAATAGCCGGGCATATCGTCATCTGTGGCGTGTATTGCTTATAGTCGTCTGCCTTTGCGGCATCCCGCTTCGCGCACAACCCGATATTACGATTCCGACATATTACGATACGCTTTCTAACGGACTGCGCGTACTCATGGTACCCGATACAAGTGTCGCGGTGGTATCGTGCCGCGTCTATTACTTTGTGGGGTCGATGTACGAGTACCCGGGCATTTCGGGGCTTTCTCACATGTTCGAACATATGATGTTCAAGGGAACAGAGACGCTGGGCACACGCAATTTTAAAAAAGAAAAAGCGCTCATGGTTCGTATCGATACCCTGTATACACGCATACTCTCACTTAAGGATAAGGGTATTCCCGACTCTGCAGATACTATGCTGGCCCTGAAAAAACGCATCAACAAAACCCTGCAAACGCAGCGCAATTACATAAAGAAAAATGAAATATGGGAACTATACAGCAGTAACGGAGCGGACAAGCTGAATGCATGGACAGGAGACGATCTTACTGCATATATCGTTACTCTACCCGCACAAAAAACAGAGCTTTTCTACTGGATAGAGAGCGACCGGATGAAGAACAGGGTGCTGCGGGAGTTTTACAGCGAACGTGAAGTGGTAGCCCAGGAAAGAAAAATGCGCTATGACAACAAGCCGGTCAATCGCTACTGGGAACGACTCAACGCACTTTTCTATATGGCGCATCCCTACAGGATCCCGACTATAGGATGGGCGAGTGATATCGCACATTATACCCGCGCAAAGCTGCAGCGATTCATTGCGCACTATTATACCCCTGATAACGCACTGATAGTACTTGCCGGCAATGTAGACACGCTCGGTGAATTTAAAAAAATAAAAGAATATTTCGGCTCGATCGATCCGTCACCCAAAGGACAGCGCCAGGTGGTGACCCGTGAACCGGCGGCAATTGGAGAACGTGCCTTTACCGTGTACGACGATGCAACCCCACGCATCGACATTCTGTTTCAGACCCCCGGGTACCCGCACGATGATCTGTTTGCACTCGATATTGTCGAAGGAATACTCTCGGGCAGAAGCGGCAGACTCTACACCCGTCTTGTCAAGGAAACCAACCTGTGCACCGACGCGGGAGCCGGCAGAACATTCCGTCTTCATAACGGCTATTTTCACATATGGGCGCGTCTCCGTGAAGATACGGATCCGGATAGCGTGACACATATTCTGCGTGAGGAAATGGTACGTCTGCGTAATACCATTGCCGACTCTCACGAAATACAGCGAACAAAAAACAACATAACCATGAATTTTGTCAAAGGTCTATCAAGCCTCGAAGGAATTTCGGACAGGCTTGCCTGGTTCGAATCACTCAATAGCTGGCAGGATCTTTACACGTATCCTGACAATATCGAACACGTAACAGCAGAACAGGTACAGAAGGCCGCATCCCGCTATTTTATCTGGAACCATAAAACGATCGGTCGGCTGCTACCTCGGTCGCGTCAGCCGGATATCCTGTCGACACCCAAGGATTCATCGAGCCAAAGGACGACGCCATGAACATACGACACTTTGCCTTTTATGCCTGCACCATTGCACTCGGTATCGTGCTGTGTACCACGATCACCGTTTCACGCCCGTCACATCCTTCCGGGCTTTCATACCCGGACTCGCAGTGGGAGATACCGGACGGTACCCGCTACCGCGATACGCTTTCAAGCGGATGTATCACCTATATTGCGTCGGACAGTTCGCTGCCACTTGTGCAGATAACTCTCTTTATCCGGCACGGTAGTCTCTACGAACCTGCGGAATACGCCGGCCTCTCCTATCTAACCGCACGACTTATGCGCACCGGCGGCACCGAACGATATCCCGCCGACACGCTTGATTCACGCATAGATTTTATCGCAATGAAGACATCGTATTCTCTGCAGGAAACAGTCCTCAAATTCGATTTTACCTTTCTTTCGCGCTATACCGATAGTGCACTCTCGATTATCGAGGAGATTATTTTCCACCCCGTATTCCCTCAGAAAAAAATCGACGAGGAGAAACGAATATACTCCGATAGGCTTCTGCATCGCTTTCAGAACCCTGAACCGACGCTTTCTTCGGCATATAAAAAGGCAATGTACGGTCATAACGCCGCAGGTGTTCTTCCTTCACAAAAAAGCATTTCGAAAATAGGGCGAGACAGTATCGTCGCGCTGCATGAGAGGATCGCACGCAGCGGCAATATGATCGTATCTGCAGCCGGAAATTTTGGCACGGAACAGATGCGGTCCCGACTCACGGCGATGTTCCAGAATGACTCGAATGTCTTCTCGCCTCCCTCCTCCCGGCCATTCGCCCCTGTGTCCACTTTAAAATGCCTTATTATACACAAGGATATTTCCCAGGCATTCGTACGTATGGGACTCCCCTTCATACGCCGTCCGCATAAAGATTATTACGATTGTTCACTTCTCAATATGATCGTTGGCGGAAACGCCTTTTCGTCCCGACTCATGAGTACCATCCGCTCCGACAGGGGACTTACCTATTCCATCTATTCACATGCCGGATCGAACTACGTGTTCCCGGCAACCTTTTTTATCGGTTTTCACTGCCAGCCAGAAAACACACAGCAGGTAATCGAGTTATCCAAAAAGGAGCTGCGCACCCTTCAGGCTCAAACGGTCGATCAGCAGGAACTCGACCGGGCAAAAGACGTCCTTGTCAAGCAGCTCCCCTCGATGTTTCGCTCTCCCGCAGATGTGGCCCGGCACTACGCACGCAGCCAGTATTACGGAAGAAGCGACGATCATTACAAACGCTACCCTCATCGAATCGATTCCATTTCTGTCTATGATATACAGCGTGTTGCCCGCAAATACTGTCCGGTCGACTCCTTTACCTATGTGATAGTGGGAGATACCACAAAGCTTTTCAGGAATGAATATATCCGCAGCCTCAGTCCGCAACGGGTTATCCCGGCGGACAGCATAGTACACTTTCGATAAGCGAGATTGTCACGGCAGTTTCTTACCAGTTTTCCAGTGACTTCTGCAAAATACGGGAGACGAGGTCATCCGCCGCCTTCCTTCTGCCCGTTTCTTCGTCTTCACGTTCGTATTCGTATATCCCTTCCCCGGTCACCACGCCTTCATAACGCGCATTGTTCTTTCTGTTATCCATAAATCGTACTTCGGCCTGGATGTAAATCACGTACTCTTCGATAGTCACGTTTCGTGCGGCACGGTTTTTATAGGTACGCGGTCTTCGTTCATACGCGAGTATACTGCCTCCAATCGTTGCGTCGGCGTTTTTACTTACCAGACGCACTTGCTGCATATTCCGTACACGCCGGGTAAGCAGCTGTGTCACTTCGTCGGCCACACCGGGTTTCCCGGTTTCATTCTGGAACAGGGGTATTTCAATGGTTTTTATATGTGCGGGCAATGCGGTATTGGAAAAGGTATAGAGCCCGCAGCCACAATACATGAGCACACAGACGAGGAAAAAGCCGATTGCCGTCTTATAGCTCGGAAAAAGACACATAACGCACTGTTTTATTTTCATGCGCTTCTCCCGTAAGGGTATGCGATTCACTAAAAAAACGATTAAGGCCCTCACAACACTGACCGATTGTTTTATAGGTAGCGAACCCTCCGGGAAGCGCATTTATCATCGCTTTACCGTAGGAACGCGACAGCATGCGGGGATCGAGTACCACGAATGCCCCCCGATCGTCCATGGTTCTAATCAACCTTCCTGCTGCCTGCTTCAGCCGGATCACCGATTCGGGCAGATAATACGCGGAAAAGGCATTGCCTTTCTCCTGTTCATAACGGGCGCTGAGTGCTTTTATAATCGGATGTCCGGGGACCGGAAACGGCAGTCGCGGTACGATCACGAGCTCACACGCTTTTCCGGGCGCATCGATTCCTTCCCAGAAGCTGCTGGTTCCCAGAAGAATCGACGGATTCGTGGTACAAAACGTATGAAGCACTTCACTCCTGTTACCGGTAATACCCTGCGCAAATATCCGGGCAGGATCGACTGTCTCCGTTGTCTGCAGTGTCTCGTATACCGCACGAAGCATTTCGTTGGAGGTAAACAGCACCAGCATATTTTTCTGAAGCGAATGGTATATTTCCTCGAGGCTCCGACCCACTGCGGCCGGATATTCCTGCGCATCAGGCTCGTGACGAAGTGCAACCGCCGCATTGAATCGTTGTGCATCGGAAAATGGCGCACGATATTGCACCGTCGAGATGGTCTCACGCATCTGCGAATCGTTAAACCCGATTTTCTCGAGCATGTACTCCATGGATCCGCCAATTGAGGACATAGTCGCAGATGTAAAGACGGTCGCCGATTTCTGACGCTGCCAAACCGGTGCAAGGATACTGCCGATATCGAGTGCGACCCCGCATAACTTAACCCATCCCTTTGCATGGTTGCCTTCGAGCCAGAACACATCCCCTTCGTTGGCACCGGCGGCAAGATATGATATATCCGCCTTGTACTGGGATACCCGCCTGCTGCAGGAGACGATCTCGTTTCGAAGCGCATTGCGCTCCTTTGTCAAGGAGGACGTTCCTTCTTCATCGCTCAGTTTCTGCCGCAATTCATTGAGCACATCGACTGTATCTGACAGTGCAATCGCAAGTCCGGCAAAGCTTTCGAAGTTATTGAATTCGCGTGCCGGATATTCCCTGGTATAAACGGTATTCGACGTGTCGTTTCGGCGTGCCCAGGTGACCACATCGTGAAGAAACGAGTGCGATTTCTTTCGCAGTCTGCGTGTACACGAAACAAAATTTTGTACGGTCTCCGAAAAAAGCGCCTCGTTTTTCAGCGGTTTGATATGTGCCCCGCAGTTGGAGATTTTTTCGAGAAGCAGACCGGTGCCGTTCGAATCGACCACTACCCGCAGATTCTGATGCCCGCTCTCTTCCAGGTGGTGGGCTTCATCGAATATCAATGCCCCCGGGGTCCCCAGAAAGGAAGTGTCCATGCACATGTCCGAAAAGAACAGTGAGTGGTTGATAACCACGATATGAGAGCTGAGCGCACGCCGACGGGCCTTTTGTACAAAGCATTCCTCGTAATGCGAACAATGCATTCCTCGACATTCGGACGTATCGCCGGATACGAGATCCCATATTTTTGCGTTTCTTTTCGCAAAATTGCTCAGCTGCTGGATATCGCCGGTCTCGGTCTGTGCGGCCCACCTGATAAGCGGCAATGTCGCATTTCTGTCGATCGGCGAAAGATTACCGATTTTCTGCGATAGTAACCGCTGGAACCTGTATTTGCACAGATAATTCCTTCGTCCCTTGAGTACGGAATACCGCAGCGGCTTTTCCATTACCCGGGAAAGCGCCGCCAGCTCCTTGTTCATGAGCTGGTCCTGGAGCTGTTTTGTATACGTGGAGATGAAAACACGGCAGGAATTGTGCATGGCAAAACAACAGGCGGGATACAGATACGCAAGCGATTTACCGATACCGGTCTCCGCCTCTGCCGCTAATAGTGAATGTGCATTGAGCGTGCGGGCAACCTCAAGAGCCATATCCTGTTGTTGTTTCCGAAACCTAAATCCCGTAAGTGCACGTGCGACGTCTCCTCCTTCGGCAAATGCATCACGTATGCCGGTTTCGGATACTTTTTTTTCTCCGCATTCACATTCAAGGGGCGCGGCGTTCTGTTCGGACGATGTTGCCGCGCCAATACGATACCGGGAAGAATCCCCGGAGCCAACCGAATTTTTCAAAAGGATTTTAATGAAAGAACGGGGGGCAAAAGAAGCCATCTGACGTTTTATGGCATCCGGCAGCTGCAAGAGTTCGGGCAGAAGCGTGTTGCACAAAAAACCCGCCGCTTTGGCATCGTCAAGTGCCCGATGGGCCGATTCGATGATGTATCCCCTCTCCTTACACACGCTGTAGAGCCGGTAGGATCGAAGCCCGGGATGAACGATTCTGGAGAGCTGCAGCGTATCGATGCTGGAATTGGAGACCTCTCCTCTGCCGCTTCTGCCGCGTTCCGCATTTAAAAACGAAATGTCGAAATCGACTTTATGCCCGCAGATAGGAAACGTACCTATAAATTCCTCGATCTGGTCAAGGATTTCCCCGAAAAGCGGGGCTTCTTCGAGATCATTATCATAAATACCGGTTATTTTGGAAATATATTCGGGTACCGGACACCCGGGATCGACAAAACTGCTGTAGCAGTCCACCTCCCTGCCATTGCGATATTTTACCGCACCGAGTTCGATAATACGATCTTTCTTTGCATCCAGCCCCGTGGTTTCTACATCGAGAGCCACGAATTCCCTGCGTTCGAACATGTCGGAGCTTTTTGATTTCTTTTTTTTCGACCCCGCTTTGGACGAAGATCGGTGGGAAAAAGTATTAGACAGGTCTTTTTTCTGCTGTGAAGACAGCACATCTCTCATTTTCGGCATATGCGTACAGGACTTCCCTTACAGAATAGAATACACGTTATATCCAAAGAAAATACAATAATTCATGGGATACAGTCGTGGGACCCTGAGACAGTAATACGGCGGGAGCCCGCTTCATTGATGTATTTTTTACAAAAATCACCGAATGGTTCGATAAAAGCTGCGCTGAGTCATTCATTTATAGTATCTGCGGAAATGATAAGTACACCGCCCTGGGTGGCGCATCAGTTTCGGGGATGCACATGCGGTGCGGACGGTTGCAGATGCTGCGGATACCATTGCTCGGTGCGGGTTTTTACAATTCGCTGCATTTGTTTTTTGGGTGCAGACAGCACATACGTCTACGTCGTGCACGCAGGTCCTTCCACTTACTATGCCACGTGCAACCTAAATTGAGCGGTTTTGTTCGCGAAATCTTCTGCACCCCCATTACTCTTAATATTCTCAAAAATCATTAGGC
The DNA here is from genome assembly GCA_964589825.1 of uncultured Fibrobacterota bacterium. Taxonomy (GTDB): domain Bacteria; phylum Fibrobacterota; class Chitinivibrionia; order Chitinivibrionales; family WJKA01; genus CAZPUS01. The sequence continues at coordinate 51,538 of CAZPUS010000001.1, forward strand.
CACCAACAAGGATGCCTCATATTTTTCGAGGACACGATAACAGCACGGCTCACAGCAGCTTTCTCAAAAACAACCGCTCAATTAATGTCCAAATTTCATGCTCAATAATATTAAGGTTCGTATATAATGAATATACTCGTATGTAACCCGCCGTTTCTCGAAATGTTTTCTCGCGAGTCAAGATCGCCGGCGGTTAATAAAAGCGGTACCCTGTATTACCCAATGTGGCTTGCATATGCCGTAGGATATCTCGAGAAACACGGTCACAATGTTTTGTTCCTCGATGCGCCCGCCCATCACCTGACTACCGAAGATATCTGTGAACGCGCACGCGAATTTGGTGCCGACCTCGGAGTTTTCGGGACCTCCACCCCAAGCATCTATAATGACATCGAGGTTGCATGTGAAATAAAACGAGCCCTGCCCGAGCTGTTTACCTGCCTGGTAGGTGTCCATGTATCCGCCGTTCCGGAGCAAACGCTGCACGAGGCGCCTGCCCAGCTCGATGCGATCGCGATTCATGAATACGACGACACATTGAACGACTTGGCGGACAAACTGCCCGAATGCACCGCCGAGAACCGCGACCAGCGTCTCTCGACGATTAAGGGACTGGCATATCGCACGATGGAAGGAAAAATCGAACGTAATGACGATCGGGATTTTATTCGCGATCTTGACCAGTTCCCTTTTGTCTCCTCGGTTTACAAACGTCATCTGGGTAACATCAGTCCCTACTTTTACGGCCATAGCCGACACCCCCTGGTAGTAATCGTTACGGGCCGGGGCTGCCCGTTCCACTGCACTTATTGTGTCGTTCCTCAGACCCTGCACGGTCACACCTACAGGAAACGATCCATTCCGGACATTGTCAACGAATTCGTCTACATTCAGGAAAATTTCCCCGAAGCAAAAGAGATTATGATCGAAGATGATACACTGACAATCGACAGGAAAAGATGCCGGGACCTTGCACGCGGGCTTATCGAAGCCGGTGGAACACGTATTCCATGGTCCGCCAATTCGCGTGCGGATGTAGACCTTGAAACACTTAAAATGATGAAAAAGGCGAATTGCCGTCTCTTATGTGTGGGTTTTGAAAGCGGAGACCAGCAGATACTCGATAATATCAGAAAATCGATGACACTGGATAAAATTCATGCATTCCGGAAAAATGCACGCCGTGCGGGGATTCTAATACACGGATGTTTCATGGTGGGCAATAAAGGCGAAACTGACAAAACCCTGGCCAAAACACTTTCGTTCGCGAAGAAACTCAACCCGGATACGGCCCAGTTCTATCCGATTATGGTCTATCCGGGCACCGAAGCATACAACCACTTCAAAGAACAGGGGCATGTACAAACCGATAATTATCGCGAGTGGATTACCCCGGAAGGGCTGCATTCCTCGGTCGTTTCGGTTCCCGGCATGTCGCGGGAGAAACTGGTCGCCTTTTGTAACAGGGCCCGGCGGGAATTTTACCTTCGTCCCCGTTACATCATTCTGAAAATTGCACAGATTATTACCAGACCCGGCGAACGGAAAAGAATATTCAAGGCATTCGGTACATTCCGACGCTTTTTATTCAGAAAAGACTGATGCCACAGGATCACCGATGGCGACCACTTTTTTCATCATACTATTTCTGATTGGCGTAGTACTCTTTATTTATTCGTATGCAGGATACTCGCTCCTTCTTCGTTTGCTCAAACGACTCTTTTTCCCCTCAGAACGTATCGCTTCTTCGGCACATCCGGGTAGCGGCCGTGATCTGCCTTCAGTCACGATACTTATCCCCGCGTACAACGAAGAAAAAATAATACACAAAAAAATCGACAATGCGCTTGCGCTTAACTATCCCCGTGAAAAGCTCGATATCCTCGTATGCTCCGACGCCTCGAGTGACCGCACCGCTGAAATCGTATCCAATATCGATAATCCCTGCGTACGATTTATCGAATACACACAGCGACGGGGCAAGACCGGTGTTATCAATGCATCCATCCCCCAAGCTCGTGGAGATATCGTCGTTTTGACTGATGCGAATACCATGTTCGCTCTGGATGCGGTCATGACTATGGCAGGCGGATACACCTCAGCCGATATCGGAGCGGTTTGCGGCCATGTAAGGCTCATTCCGCCCCGCAATGCGCAAAAAGTCGATAAAGAGATCGCTTATAGAGAGTCAGAGGCCTATATGAAATATGTGGAAGGGCTTTTCGGAGCAGCCATCGGCGCCTTCGGGGGATTCTACTCCATACGTAAGTCACTTTTTACACCTCTTGCGCCGAATGCGTTTTCAAACGACGATTTTCTGATACCGATGCACATTCTCTCGAAAGGGTACCGGGTCATTTTTCTGCCCAACGCTGTAGCTACAGAGGACACCGGCAAAAGCATCGGCAACGAGTTTTCCCGCCGGGTACGCATCGGAGCGGGTAATTTTCAGTCGTTCACCTTTCTGCCCGGAATGCTCAACCCACTGAAGGGGAAACGCTTCTTTTTCTATTTTTCGCACAAGCTGCTGCGATGGTTTTCTCCTTTTCTGCTTTTGTTAATGCTGATTTCCAATATCGCGGTACACCATATTCCCGTATTCTTCTATCTGCTGGCAGCGCAGATCGGGCTGTATGCTGCTTCCGGATTCGGTTTTATACTGTCAAAAATCAACATATTTCCACCGTTTCTTACTCCGGCTTATCATTTCGTCTCGATGAATATTGCGCTTCTGCTTGGCTTTTTTAAGCGAATGCAGGGGATAAAAAGCGGTACCTGGGAAAGTACCGAAAGGAATGAATCATGAATGTTGTGGTTATCACCGAAGAAGATGTTTTCTATGTGTATGTGTTTTTCAGGCACTTTTTCGCACGTGCACAACACCAGGATGCCTGGCGAATTACCGGTATAACCATTCTGCCGCCGTTCAATAAAAAATCACCGCGTGCGCTTGCGCGTCAGATGTGGTCGTTTTTCGGACCATTTCATTTTTTCAGGGTAGGCTTTCTCTATGCACTCAAAAAAGTGCGGGGGAAAACGATCCTGAACCTCGCACACCAATACGGTATCAGACATCTTGCCACGGAACGTGTTAATGATCCCGGCTATGTCCAAACCATCAAAGATCTCGATACCGATGTAATCGTCTCGATTGCCGCCCCGCAGCTTTTTAAAAAAGAGATTCTCTCGGCCCCGACGTACGGCTGCATCAATTCCCACTCGTCGCTGCTGCCGGAAAACAAGGGTATGATGCCCGTTTTCTGGTCCATGTACAAGCGTGATCTTTTCACAGGTGTCACGATCCACTACATGGACGAGGAGTTCGATAACGGAGGAATCATCCGACAGGAAAAAGTACCCGTCGACAACAATTCACTGCATGCCATGATTATAAAAACCAAACGAATCAGTGCTCGTTTGATGGACGAGACGTTATGCGCATTCTCCGCAGGCGAGACCTCCGGTAACCCCATGAGCGGCAGCGGCTCGTATCAGAGTTTTCCTTCTGCAGAAGATGTCCGGATATTTAAAAACCGGGGTAACCGGCTTTTTTAATGCCGGAGAGATGCAAACACATTCAGCCTTATTCATAACAAAACGTGTGGCATCCTGTATGTATTTTAGTAATGTTTGCAATAAATGTCGCCGGACACACAAGTAATGATAAATGCCCTCTCTATAGATGTAGAAGACTGGTTTTGCGCCCACAACCTCTCTGCCGCGCTTCCGTACGAAAAATGGAACACTATCCGTCTGCGCGTGCCTCATAACCTCGACCGTATGCTCGCATTATTGCAGAGTTTTGATGTCAAAGCCACCTTTTTTATCCTCGGCTGGATTGCACAGCAAAGCCCGGATTTAGTCAAACGCATCCATGCAGGGGGACATGAAGTCGCAACGCACGGCTACGCCCATCTTTTTGTCAACAGGCTCACACAACAGGAATTTGCCAGAGATCTTGAGAAATCACTCGCCGTGCTGTATAAGGCCTGTCCCGACGCCCAAGTTAAAGGTTTCAGGGCACCTTCGTTCTCTATCGACCCCAACGACATGTGGGTATTCGATACACTCGCGGAGTTCGGACTCCATTACGACACCTCGTTCTTTCCTCTGTCGATACATCCGACGTATTCAAACCCCGACATACCCCTTGACATTTACACTACAGCTCACGGGATCGTCGAATTCCCCATGAGTTGCTTCAAATTCTGTGGCCTCAATGTCCCATGCGCCGGCGGGGGCTATTTCAGGCTGCTGCCCTACTGGTATACCGCCTACGGGATACGCCGGTGCAATGCGCAAAACCGGCCCGGTATTTTCTATACTCATCCATGGGAAATAGATCCAAAGATTCCGCGGCTCAAACATGTACCGTTCTTTAAACAACTGCGCCACTACACAAATCTGCATAAAACCGAAACGCGTCTGAAGAGACTGCTGGCCGATTTTTCTTTCGATACGGTCCATAATGTGCTGGCTCGTTACGGATACATCGGGTAATTAGAATCTCTCTCCAGCCGAAACCACACTCACCGGGAATCTGTTGCATTTGTATTGACATCGAACGTATATTTATGTATAATATAGAATGAACTATGCATAAAATGCACACATCAGAGGTTCCAATCAGTAATGCTTCTGATGGTAAAACACAGTAGTATATGCATCCTGGCTGCTAATGGCTATGGTGATAAATAGCATTAGGTTGGATACTTTTTTAAAGGACTGTATTGTATGAAGTCAACTCTTCGCATTACCCGTGGGCTGTACGTATGTCTACTCCTGCTCTGTATCGTGGTTTACTCTTTCGGCCAGGAGAACCCCATTCAAAACGCGACTCTGGAAGGCATCCAGCTCTCGAGCAAGGAAACCGGCAAAGAGGACGAAATCAAGGTAACATGCTACTTTATTTTCAAGGACAAACCCTCCAGTTATTTCTATGATTTAAAGTGGCAAACAAAACAGCTCGTATTCGAATTCAATGACACCGAAACCGGAGCCTCGCCGATCTCTTCAAAATCAGAGCCGCCTGTCAACGGATTTACCGTGAAACAGAAACGTATCGATGTGAACAAGGATATACAGGGACTCAAACCTGAATGGCACGATGTCGTTACCGTGACATTCGACATGGATCACATTCCGCAACTCGATGTAAAAGAAGAATACAATGTCGTCAGTTTTTCCTATAAATGGACGAATGACCCTGAAAAGGTCGATCAATACGTGCTGCAGAAAAAGAAAAACAGAGTGATTCCTATCACGCTCGGTGTTGTCGGCGCTGCGGCACTGGGCGGAGGCGGATATGCTCTTTATTTGTCTCAGCAGCCTACCCCGGAAAACCAGGACGACAAGCCACTCACCACGAGCGATCTTCCAGTGCATAAACGCAGGTAATACGTTTTTGCGCTTTGTGATGTAACGAGATTTTTATTACGGGCACAACTTTTCCCGCGTAAAACCCGACCGGGAGAGATACACGCATCTTTTCCGCATACATCCGGCTATTCTCCCATTCACGAAGGGGAAAAATCTATTTTATTCCTACGATTCGGAGAATAACGTACTTTAACCCGAGAGATTGTTTTGATGACAGTTTCGGTAAGACGTGCTGAAATCCCCGGGGACGCACACGCAGGGCGGATGACAGCTTTTTTCGCAAACAAAACCGCCCGGTTCGGAAAGCAATTCTGCATATACCGGAAAACCCTAATAAGATGTACATTCCACGCGTAGTATAATTGGAACCGGACAGCCTATTCGTCCCTGTTTTTTACGTTGTATCCACTCATAATGTCACACAGGTTGTTTTTGCCATGCGCGTATACATGAATACTTCACTACAAACCATTGTGCTGGGCCTAAGCATTGTCATGGTGTGTGTTACCACTGTATTCGGCGCCAAGAATCCACAGGAAGTACTCCACCTTGCCGATAATTTTTTTTCCGACACGCTCTACAGTCTCGCCGCCGAACAATACACCATCTACTTGACTCTCGCTTCCGATGGCTCCAATACGGATAAGGCGGCGCACGCACGATACCGGCTTGCAGAGTCCTCTCGTCACATGCAGCATTACAAGGATGCGGCCCGTCATTACGAAAAATTTATCGAGCGCTACCCGCGAAACGACCGTATCATAGATGCAATGTACTACGCCGGACTCAGCCATCAGCAGGCACAAAACTATAAAGAAGCGACCAGCTGGTTTTCCCTGGTCTGGGACCGATATGTAGGAAGCATTACCGCAAAGAATGCCCTTTTTCGGGCGGCCGTATGCGCCCAGAACGCACATGAGCCCAAACGTGCGATTCAGCTCTATGACACATTTCTTCGCAAATTTCCCGAAGACGACGATGCAAAACAGAGTGCGCTCTCACTTATAAAACTGCTTATGAGTCACCGCGACCATGCAAAAGCCACCCAGGTGATGGAAAAAGCGATGAAACTCGACGATTCGGACCGATACTATCGTACCCGTCTGTTTTATCTTAAAGCATCGCTTGCACACCGGATGCAGAGCCGTGATACTGCGCTCACTTTCTTCTCGCGTATGCGGAGCACGGGTGTGTACGATTTCCCGGAACGCGATACCGCATATCGCGGGTATATCTCCCTTCTTGCCGATGCGGGTAACTACGACACCAGCCTGGAGTTATTCGCACTTCTTGACAGCATATATCGCGTCAAAGAAAAACCGGCCGAATCCTCTTTTCTTATTGCATGGGCGACCCATGCCCGCAAGGCGGATGACTGGTCCCACGCCCTCTCGGTATACCAGCGCCTGCTGAGAGAATACCCCCATTACGACGAAAAGGTGCGTGTCTATTACCATATTGCCCAGTGCCAGGCCGCACTGGGACAATTCGCCCGGTCTATAGAAACATTGCGCAAAATCGGTGACACCAAATCTGCGGGTGATTTTCGTGCAAAAGCATTGCGCAAAATCGGGGACATGTACATGGAAGAGACGCTCTACTTCAATGCGATCACGGTATATCAGCGCTATCTCGACCTCGACGACGCGAAGGATAAGGATGAAGTGATGTATCAGATCGGTGAAATTTATCAGTCCCAGCAGCGATATGCGGCAGCGATCAGGGAATACGAGCGTCTGATTCGTGAATATCCCGGCAGCAGGCTCCTCTACCGGTCCATGTTCTCGGCCGCCCGGTGTTACGAACATACCGATAACATTACCGCGGCTATTTCTCATTATCAGTATCTTATCGACCGGGGCGTCTCGTCGGAGCTAACTGCGGAAGCAAAGGAGAGGCTGCGCTATTTAAAAGAATTTACCCATGTGGCGCCCGACAGTGCGCTCAATGCAGTGTGCAATCTGCTTGTCTCCCCAGAGGGGACATCACCGAAATCATCCGCCTATCTGCGCAGAATGGCCGACATTTACGCGACGCACCTCAACCGCTATGAAAAAGCGGCCGCGCTTTATTCCTCGATTTTAGAGTTGGATGTTCACGACACAATTGACGCACACATCTACTATCAGCTCGGCAATGCTTATGAAAAACTTTTTCGTAAGGCATCGTTCGAGTCGGACACCACAGATGCACGAAAAAGAAAACAGCAGGCTCTCGAAGCATACTCCAGAGTAACTGGTACCTACGGGGCGAGCGACTTCGCCGATGATGCGGCTTTCCGCCATCTCATGCTGTCCGAATCGGGTATCGGTGCATTCGACGCCTTTGTCTCATCATATCCGCAGAGCCCTTATGCGCCCACTGTCCTGTTCAGAACCGCACGTTACTACGAAGACAAGGCGCAACACCAGGGTGATTCGTTCAGGAAAAAGGCACTGCAGGCCTATACTTCAATCATCGACGACTTTCCTGCGATCGACAGCATCGATGCAGCCTTCTGCGGGATGGCCCGCAATTATCTCGAACTCGGGAAAAACGACTCCGCCCACATTGCAATGGCCCGTCTCGCCGATACCTTTCCGCAACGTTCCGAGACTGCACAGGCGGTATATCTTCGTGGAGTTATCGCCAGCAGAAAAAACAATGCGCAGGAGAGTATATCCCTGTTTAAGAAAGTGCTTTACACCTTCCCTTCTTCCGCATGGGCACGAAAAGCACGATACCGTATCGCACGCGTGCAGTATGCATCCGGAAAGATATACGAAGCACTCGCCAATTATCGAATTTATGTCAACGACTATCCTGACGCCCCGCATAAATACATTGCCCAGCTCGGTGTGGCACGCTGTCTTGCAAAACTCGGGAATACACTGGAGACGATCACCATTCTGCAGACGCTTCTCTCACATAATCCGCCCCAATCATTAAAGGCGGAAATACATTTCATGTATGCCCGGGCAGCGCTGCAGCGCAAAGACACCACCACCGCACTCGAGCATTTTAACAATGTCACACAAAACACCTCCGAATGGCCGCTCGATCATCGCTCTCTTGCCGAAATGGCCGAGTTTCACTTTGAGGCGAAAATTTACGAAAGGGCAGGACACCTTTACCGGCTTCTGCTGGAAAACGCTTCGGCTGCCAGTGACAGTATACAGGCTTACAAGGGCTACGTCGCCTCGTTATTTATGGAAGGTGCACACAGCCGGGCCCATTCAAATATGCGGGATTTCAAGTCTCGCTTCGGGGGCAACAGCCCGGAATATGCCCACCTGGTTTTTCATGAAGGGATGTACTTTCTCAACGCGAACGACTACGGCAAAGCACAAAAACGGTTCCATTATATCCTGAAAAAACACGAATCATCGGATATCGCGGATGATGCGGCGTACCACCGTGCGTTGTGCGAGTACTATGATGATAACAAGGATAAAGCACTTTCGCTGTTCCGGGAAGCGATAGAAAAGTATCCCCGCAGCAGTTTTCTTGCGCGAAATCATTTTAAAATAGGTATGATTTATCATTATAAAGAAAAGTATGTACAGGCAATAGATGCATTCAACAACGTGGTCAAGGACTCCACCGCCGCTGCGTCGGTTCGTTTTCGGGCGGCGCACAATGCCGCGGTCGATTATCAGCGGTTGTCGAGCTGGCACAAAGCGGCGGAAATGTACAAAGTGATCGCCCGGGAATTCCCGAATACGCTTCCCGCATGGGAGATCCATACGAAAATCGGCTTCTGCCTGTATCAGGCAAATGCATTCGCCGACGCGCTTCCCTGGTTTGAAAAAGCAAAGGAAGGGGTCAAAAAGGAAAACATGCCCGAGGTGCTGTACTGGAGCGCGCTATGTCACCAGAAACTCGGCAACAATGAACAGGCACTATCCATTTTTCTTAAAATACCCTATATGTATTCCGGAAGTGGTAAATGGGCGCTCACATCGGAATTCAAGGCCGCGCAGATCTACGAACGCATGGGAGATCATCAAAAGGCCAGGAAAATGTACAAACGGGTGATCCAGAGTGATGGTGAAAACGGATCGTTCGGTAAAAAAGCGGTCGAACGTGTCCAACAACTCGATGCAATTATTCGTGATGCTTCCCGTAATCCCCAATAGCATATACACACCGCAGCGATGTATTTTTCCCCCTGTGTCTGTCGCCGTATCATATTCTTCTATCGCGTTGAACACCAAGACAAAAGGTATATAGAATGAACGAAGAAAAACGTTATACGCTCTCCGTAAAAGTCAAAAAATTCTGGATGGTCGTAGTTCCCGCCCTGGTACTTTTATGTATTACAGGAACGATACTCGGAATTCTGGTCGTCGACAGGATAATAATACCGCAGGTTGTAAGTGTGGACCGCGGTATAGTGGAAGTGCCCGATATTACCGGGATGCCCTGGCGGGAGGCACGGCAGAAGCTTTATAACAAAGGTCTCAGACTCAATGAAACGGCAAAGGAATATAACGACACCGTGGCCCGGGGTAACGTCATTACTCAGAAGCCGCTGCCGGGTACAAAAATAGACAAATCGAAACGCCGAAGCGTCCGTGTAAAAACAAGCAAGGGATCGGAAATAGCCACCATACCCGACATGCGTGATGTCAAAGTACGAATCGCAACACGCAAGCTAAAGGAACAAGGGTTTACAATCGGGGAAACACGAAAGAAATTTTCTTCCAGAATAGAAAAAGAGAACGTGATAGGAACCGCTCCTGAAGCACACGAGAGTATCTCCAGAGAGGTGCCTCTTACGGTATACGTATCAAAAGGGAAAAAGCCGACATCAACGACAGTTCCCAACGTGGTAGGAGAAATTCTTTCTCAGGCAAAAGAGACCATAAAGGAGAACGAGCTTAGCGTCGGGTCGATTACTACCCGTAAGGGCTCTTCCTCGAAACCGGGAATGGTAATATCCCAGTCCATAGCGCCGGGAACCAAAGTGCCTTTTCAAAGCAGCGTCAACCTTACTGTCTCTGCCGGTGCACAGTGATCTGCCGTGCATGGTCGACGACAACAAATACGATACATGCACAGTTTCCGGAACGCGCGGTACGATATCGCTTCCATGCATCCTGCGTAGTGCCTGTCATTGATAATAATGTCCGGATCATTGCAACCGGAACAATAAAAAGAGATACAGTATGATTGTTCGATCGATACATTTTATCCTGCTCGGGATGCTTCATATTTCGGTGCTGATCCTCTTGGGATGTGCCGCTTCATCGCATGATTTTCCACGCGTTCGGTCGCCAGAGACCGTGGCGGACAATCCGTCCGAAATTGCCAGACTTCGTGCACAGCAGTGGTTCGTGAAGGCACGGGACTACGATCGGCGGGGCCTGGAAAAACTCGCCCTGCAGTTTTACCACAAAGCGTATCTTCTTGACTCCACCTCCTCAGCACTTCGGTCCATACTGCTGAATAAATACATGCAGCTGCAACGCTACCAGTCCGCGTTACTTCTGGTTAAAAGCATGCAGCGCTCGGGCGAACTTTCTGACAGCACGAGGCGAATCCTTTCCAGAATTTATCTCAAACTCGGTGAGGCCGAACGTGCGCTGGAAACACTCGAATCCGTGTCTGAATTACGTGACAGAGATCTTGCCACACTTATACTCATACACCGGTATCGGGGCAATCCCGGAAACGCATTGCGCTACCAGCGCAAGTATACAAAACGCCATATCGATGAACTCGAACCTAATATCGCACTTGGAACACTTCTGAGAAATAATGAACACTACGATGAAGCCGAGAGTCTGTTCGTTTCCCTTGCAAAACGGTTTGGAAAAAATGCCCGCATTCTGACGAACCTTGGCACAACAAAGCTTGCGCAGGGAGACAGCAGTGCGGCGCTCGATTTTTTTAACACCGCATTGCTAATCGATTCGACCTGGGAAGAAGCGCTCGAAAAAGCCGCACTACTATACGCGCAGCAGCAACGATACGAGAAGGCCGTTTCTTTGTACGAGAGGCTTTATCAAATTGATTCGAGCGACACCTGGGTAATAAAATCGCTCTCTTTAATGTATTACTATCAGCAACAATACGAGAAAGCGGCCGGCCTTCTTGAACGCAATATCAGCGATAATTATACAGATCCCGGCTTCCATTACTATCTCGGGCTCATGTATCGACGCCTGGAGGATTTTGATCCTGCCCTTCTGGAAATCAAAAAAACCCTCTCCTTTGATTCCACCTATGTGCCAGCGTGGCTTCAGCTTATTGATTTGCTTATGGAAATCGAATCCGATACCGTCGCCCGTGAATACGCGATTCGATTCACTCGTTCGTGTGAAGACCGAATCGAGCCCTGGATAACACTTGGCAAGGTATACTCGTCGATGCAGCAGTACGACAGCGCCCAGGCCGCCCTGAACACCGCACTTACCATAGACAGCAGTAATGAGGATGTCTGGTTTGAAATCGGGAGTGTATACGAACAGGGTGGCGATATCGACAGCGCTGCGTATGCATTCGGGCGCGCCCTGGATATCGACAGCCAGTTTGCCGTTGCCGCCAACTATCTGGGCTATATGTGGGCCGAAAACGATATGCATCTTGACAGTGCGGCGTCAATTCTGCAACTCGCACTCGCACAGGAGCCCGAAAACGCCGCCTTTCTCGACTCTTACGCATGGATACTTTACAAACAGCAGAACCGGGATGCTGCCCTCGAATATATCGAAAAAGCAATTATGCATCTTGAGAAGGACAGGAGCGCCCCGGTTATCTGGCATCACTACGGCGACATACTCGTCAGCAACAATGCACCAGAACAGGCACTGGAGGCGTATCGTAAAAGCATAGAGCTGGGCTCGACGCAGAAAACGCGAATACAGGAAAAAATCGATTCTCTTCTTGAAAACCAATCGAAATCCGCTTCAGAGTGACCATATGCATTTTTTAGTACCCGGCACCCGTTGGTATGCGCTCGTTTTTACCGCATTCATACTGCATATGTGCAGCTGCACCAATGCGGGTAAATCGAATGACTACTACTGCACAACCCTGAAAAAACACCTTCATTCCATTCGCCACCACAACAGTGTATACGGTAATGCAAAGCTGCATATTCGTTCTCCAAAAGGAGAGCTGCACGTATCGACCGATATTTCCTGGCGAAGAGATTCGGTTTTTTCCAGTACGATATACAATGCATTCGGGGCTCCCATGTGTACCATGCGCAGAGCACACGATACCATCCTATTTTACATGAAAAAAAAGGAATTTAGCTGGTCACTACAACACAAAGTGGCTCGTACCGGTATTATCCCTGCCGGCGGCCTCTCTTTTGGTGAGCTCATCTACATAATAACCGGCCGGATTCCCGATCCCTCCCCGGTTGAATGCCGGCATTTGCAAACAGACCATGCCTTTTTATCGACCGAGGTGAGTGTCGCTCAGTCCGACGGCAGCTACCAGGCGCGTTTTGGCGGTTTTTCACGTGCACTGAAATCAATCACCTGGCACAATGCCCGTGCCGACAGTGCATGGGCGCTTACCCTTTCGCGTTTCGATGCGCATCACCGTGCCCGTAACATTCGTTTTACAGGTCCCGAAGGCTTTTCATTCGTGCTCGATTTTACCACCCTTACTTCTCGTGACGATACCACCTGCACCGAGGGGTAACAGCAGGGAGCAACCGTATGACTATTTTACCGAACCAGCGTATACTTTTGTGTTTTGTCTGCCTCCTATCCGCGGCAGGTACTTTGCATTCCTACGATCTTTCCACCGGCAGCGCCCCCTTTGAAACGAGTCTTCTTCACAAGGATGCGCAGTCTATGGGAATGGGTAACTGCGTCGCGGGACTGACAAACGATATCAACGGAGTCTTTTATAATCCCGCTACCATTGCGACGCTGCAACGCCCGCATTTTGCACTGTCCTATGTCCCGCTTATTCTCGATATTTTTTCCACCCCTGCTGCATTTGCCGCACCTGTTGCAGGCGCTTCGCAGAAAAAACACATTGTCGGCGGGTTTTGCGCATATCACGATCTGGGTACTATTCAGGAACGCACTATTTCAAATTCACTTACCGGTCACGAGTGGTACAGCTATGCGTGCAACGCCGGAGTAAACTGGGCATATGAAATATTTCCCAAGCTTTCGTTCGGGATGTCACTCAAAGGGATGTACGAGCAGCAACACAGCAGTGACGGAAGATCGTACGCTGCCGTTGCAGCAGCACTCGATGCCGGGGCGCAGTACAGCTTTTTTCGCTCACAGCTCGTATGGGGTGTCATACTGCGTAATCTCGGTATGATCGGCGACCCGTACAAGGAAAACACCTCTTCCCCGGCACTGCCGGTACAGGTCATTTCCGGCATCGCCTTTACCCCTCGTGAGCTTTCCTACTCACGCATTACACTCGATATATCAAAGGTTATACATTATCCCGCTACAATTCACACCGGGGGCGAACTGCTGGTTAATCCGGTTGGTACCGGTAATTACACGCAGGTTTTCCTCAGGGGCGGATTTATGCTCACTACCCGTGATCTTAAAGAAAAACTCGATTTTTTCAGAGGTACGTCCAACGAAATGTATGAAAAAGGAACGTGGACCCTGTTTACTGCAGGGATCGGTATCGATGTACCCATAACCAGTACACGTCATATCGACTTCGATTTTGCTTATCAGCACCGTGCCAATGGCATCAGTCCCGGGCTCACCTTTTCCCTGGCCACCATGCTGTGATGACAAAGTGTTTGGCCTCCCACGATGAAATTCATGTCATACCGAACTCTCTACCGATAAAATCGCACGGCTGAGATACGGCTGCAGGAAATAGCTGGTACAAATACCGTTTTCGTGCATGTCCACAACAACTTCTTGTCATACGAATACCCCCCCCCGGTCCACATAAAAAGCACGGAGCGGATCAGGTCCATATGAAAAACTCCCGATAACACGGGATCACGACGCCTGTGTCGGAAGGGGCTCCATGATTATTCTGGTACTTCTATCCTCTGTATTGAACCAGAAATAAATCTTTCCTTTCTCAATTGTAAAGCATTCCTCTAACGATTGTTTGGGCACACAGGGGTATATGTATACATAATCCCTGCGCGCCCGTTCAATCACGTTTTTTTTAAGCGCCTCCACATTCATCCGCATCCTCCCTTCTGCCGGTTACTGCATCTGTTTGCGAAGAAACGTCGGAATCTCGGTGTTATCTTCTTCACGCGTCATCACGCGACCGTTTTTCACATAAACTTCGGAACTTTTGCGTACCTGTTCGTGCTTAAGAAGCTGAGACGGAAACTGAAGATACTTGTCGTCCTTTTCCGGTTTTTTCTCCTGCGTTTTTTCTTCTGCATTCGCAGGTGCTGCGTGCGAATGAGCATTTTCCACAGAAGCCTGTGCAGGTACGGTTTCCTGCTGACTTTGCGGTTGTTGCTGAGATGCCGCGACCTCTTCGACTTTTTCTGCCGGCTCGGTTTTAGGCTCCTCCTTCTTTACATCGAGATTAAACGACATCTGTTCCGCTTTGGTGTTCTGCGCATTTTCACCCGATTCGGTTTTTGACGCCAGCGTGCTCTTTTTCCCCGGATTTTCGGTGTTGAAACCGGTGGAAATAACTGTAACCTGGATCTTTCCGTTCATCTCACTGTCCTGCACGGCGCCAAAAATGATGTTCGCATCATTATCCTCACCGACGGCGTTATAGATCGTTTCGGTTGCGTCGTTTACATCATACAGCGTCATATCCTCACCGCCGGTGATATTGATCAATATGCCCTTTGCACCGGATATAGACATTTCGTCAAGAAGCGGACAATTGATCGCCTTCTCTGCTGCGATAACCGCACGGTTTTCTTCTTCCGCTTCTGCAAAACCGGTTCCCATGAGCGCATCGCCCATACCACGCATAATGGTCTTGACATCAGCAAAATCGAGATTAACCAGCCCGTGTACCGAAATAAGATCCGATATCCCTTTGGTCGACTGGTAAAGTACTTCATCGGCGGTTTTGAATGCATCCAGCAGCGATGTCTTTCGATCCACTATGGAAAGCAGTTTCTGGTTCTGAATTACGATAATGGTATCGACCACTTTTTGAAGCTGTTTTATCCCCGCATCAGCGTTACGCTGTCGTACGCGTCCCTCGAAAATAAAGGGCTTGGTTACTATCGCAACGGTGAGGATGTCAAGCTCGTTGGCGATCTCGGCGACCACAGGAGCAGCGCCGGTACCCGTGCCGCCACCCATTCCTGCAGTGATAAAAACCATATCAGCGCCTTTAAGCACTTCCGCCACTTTTTCGCGGTCCTCCTCCAAGGCGCTGCGTCCCACTTCCGGATCGGCACCGGCTCCGAGTCCTTTGGTAATCTGTTCACCGATTTGTATGCGTTTATCGGCACTGTTGTTGTCAAGCGCCATTGCATCCGTATTGATCGAAGTGAACTCAACACCCTTGAGCTTGGCACTGACCATCCGATTCACCGCATTTCCTCCGGCTCCACCGACGCCAACAACCTTCATATTCGCCTGGCTGTTAAATCCTTCTTCCAGTTTAAACTCCATTGCAACCTCCTTGAACAGGTATGATTAAAAGAATTCTTTAAACCATGATTTCATTCTGGTAAATATTTTCTGAAATGAATCATCGCTTTCCTTCTGCGAATTCCCACTGCCTCTACCCATACCGCTCTGTTTCGCTTCCATTCCATACATGCACAGACCAACACCGCTGGCATGTATCGGTGAACTCGCCGCTTCGGTCAAACCACCAAATCCACCGGGAATTCCTATTTTAACCGGCATCTCCATTACCCGTTCCGCAAGATCCTGCACTCCTTCCATTATCGCGCCGCCCCCGGTAAGCACCACACCGGCACCCAGCATATCGGCATATTCGGTGCGCTTAATTTCACGCAACGCCAACGAAAGAATTTCTTCCATACGGGGCTCTATAATGGAGGTCAATACCGCCCGGGAAACCTCCCGTTCCTCTCTGCCGCCCACTCCGGGGACACTCACGAATTCATCGTCTTTTACCATATTCGATATCGCACAGCCGTCTTTGCGTTTTATTTCTTCCGCTTTTTCGACCGGCGTACGAATTCCGATGGCGATATCGCTTGTCACGTTCTTACCGCCAAGACCCACCACAGCGGTGTGCCGGATACTCTGATCGGAGTAAATAGCGATATCGGTCGTGCCGCCCCCCATATCGATGAGCGCAACACCGAGTTCTTTTTCATCGGGCTCGAGTACCGCATAACTCGATGCGAGAGGCTCCAGTACCAGATCCTGAACCTTATACCCCGCTTTTTGTACGCTTTTGTAAATATTCTGAGCACTGGTTACCGCACCGGTACATATATGTACCTGCGTTTCCAGCCGGACTCCCGACATACCGATAGGCTCCTTGATCCCCTTTTGATCGTCCACGATATACTCCTGGGGAATTACGTGAAGAATTTCGCGATCCATGGGGATGGATACCGCCTGTGCCGCCTCGATTGCTCTCGTCACGTCAAGCTGGGTTATTTCGTGGTCTTCGCGTGAAATTGCAACCACCCCCTTGCTGTTTATCGACCTGATATGATCTCCGGCAATGCCTACCAGTACGGATTCCACTCGTACCCCTGCCATAAGCTCCGCTTCCTCGATCGCTTTTTTAATGGAACGAACCGTCTTTTCTATATTCACTACCACTCCCTTTCGCAAGCCGTTCGAAGGGCTCACCCCCACTCCGACCACCTTCATTTTTTCGTCATCACCGACTTCGGAAATTATACACGCAATTTTAGTGGTGCCGATATCGAGTCCAACCACAACGTTATTGTTCATTTCATATCCTCCCGTGATGAATTATTTCAAGTTGTATATTCCTATGCGTGTTATTCATACTGTGCATAGGCGACTTTTTCGTATCGCACATCAATTCTGCGGGGCAGTTTTTTATTCGATGCTGAAATTGTATACACGACACGTTCGAATTTGTTAAACCCCGAATCAATCGATTCTCTGTCAAGCACCAGCGTTACGCCGATACTCGCGAGTACTACTTCGAACTCCATCGCATCGTGGAAAAGAATTTCGGATATATGATCGTGCAACGCCAGATCGCGATGCTTTGACGCATCGAGAATCCTGGTAAGTATCTGCAAATAATCCGCGGCTACTTTTTCTCCGCTGCTGTCCTTTTTCATTCCCATAGCAAGCGGCATGTTCGAAAAAGTTCCGCTGCGCATAGGTATCAGCACTCCCTCTTTATCTATAAAACATATCCCTTGAAATGACCCCATGGCAATCGGTATCCGTTCGAACACCGTAATGACTATCCTGTTCGGGTATTTTCGTGCAACGCGGCATTCTTTAATCCATACCAGAGAATCGACTCGTCGGGTTACCTTATCAGGCGAAACATCAATAATGCATGTGCCGGTGTCTATATCCGCGGCTGCAAGGATTTTTGACACACGCGCATTTTCCGCCCCGTTTACTTTCACCTCTTTTATCCGAAAAAGCTCAGTGCCATATATCCAGTAGGTTATGCGTGGCTCCACCATTCGGTAAATGCCGTACAAAAGGCCGCAGCCAAGCAATGCAAGTATGATAACACGGCGAACCATTCGCATGAACGGTATTTTTCGTGAACGGTTATTCCTTCTGGTATGCGATTCAGTCATTGGAAACCATCCGTGCGTAAGTAGTACAAATGTGTTCTATATCACCTGCACCCATGAATACGACACAGTCGCCATTTGTCACATGTGTAGTAAGATAGGGTACGATTGCGTCGGTGTCGGGAAGATAGATTGTATTCGTGTGTCCTTTATCTTTCAGAAGCTGCACAATACGTGGTGCACCATCTTCGGCATGCTCCGCTTCCCGGCGTGCCTGATACACACGGGTAACACAGACCATGTCCGCTTTTTCCAGCGCATCGGCGAATTCCCGGGTAAATGCGTTTGTTCTCGATGCCAAATGCGGCTGAAACACCACCACCGTGCGACGACATCCCCTTTGAGCAACAATGTCGAGAGTGGCGCGTACTTCGGTTGGATGATGTGCATAATCGTTTACCACCGTCACATCAGCGGTAACAGCACATACTTCGAACCTGCGCTTTACACCACCATATTCTCTGAGTGCACGCTGGATGGCGCTGAATTTCACCCCCGCTTCGCACGCTGCGGTAATTGCGGCCATTGCATTGGCAGCATTGTGCCGCCCGAGGGCATTAAGTGTAATCTCGCCCATCTTTTTATTGTGGTGATATACAGCAAAACAGGTGGATTGTTCCTTAAAACAAATATCGCGGGCCTGGTATTCGGCATCATTTCCCTGCAGGGTAAACCTCGATACCCGGTGCTGAATACCTGGAAGAATTGCAGTGCAATTTGCATCATCCGCATTTAATATAATCGAGCCGTAAAAGGGTACCTGGTTGACAAAGTATAAAAACGCTTCCTGCAGTTGCGTCAGATCCGTATAACATTCGACGTGTTCGGTCTCGATATTGGTAACCACCGCGTACGTGGGATGAATCTGCATAAACGAACGATCGTATTCATCCGCCTCTGCAATAAACAACTCTCCGGCACCATGGATGCCATTGGTAGCAAAGCGGGTCATAATTCCGCCAACCGCCGCCGACGGATCTGTATCACCCATTTGGGCAATTTCGGTGAGCATGGTGGAGGTGGTCGTCTTTCCGTGGGTTCCCGCAACCGCGATACTGCAATGATGTTTCATGAGGTCATTGAGAAGCCGCGCTCTTTTTATCTGTGATATATTATTGGCCTGTGCACACGCTCTTTCGGGATGAGTGGGTTCGATCGCGCTCGAATATACGAGATAATCCGCCTTTTTGATTACCTGTTCGGCATTTTCTTTTACCACCTCGATTCCCATATTCCGCAGTCGTTGCGTATGCTGCGATTCCCGTTTGTCACTACCGGTTACGGTATACCCCCTGCGATGCAAAATTATCGCAAGAGCACTCATACCTATTCCGCCGATACCGGTCATGTGAATCGTTCTGTTATCGTGGTATTTTCGCATAATCGAGGTTTCTTTCTTATATCCCGTGGCTCTTTCGTATATGTGTCACGATCGTCTCTGCGGCATTGCGCTGCGCATTGGCTTTTGCGTTTGCCGTAACCCTCTCGTAATACGATGCATCGTCAAGCAGCTTTCGCACATGCTGCTCGACCTCTACCCCGGTGTTGTCATTCTGTGCCACGCGCACACCCCATCCCTGCTGCTGCACCCGTTGCGCATTTTCCCATTGATGGTTATCGGTGGCCCACGGAAGCGGTATCAATACCATCGGCAGGTTGAAATATCCCGCCTCTGCAATGGTCATAGCCCCTGCCCGTGCAATCAACAATGTCGCTGATTCGTAGAACGGGTACATGTCATCTATCGATTCCAACACAAACGCATCATTTCTGCTTTCAAACGCATCCCGTATCCGTTCGTAGGAGGCAGTACCGGTTTGCCATACCAGCTGCAGGCGCTCGTCGACCATTAGCCGCTGCATCGCTTCGACAAGTAAAAGATTCATCGACAATGCTCCCTGGCTTCCACCACATATAAACAGGGTCCGTTTGTGCGGGTCCAATTGCGAAGGTAATCCGGTTTGTTCGGCCATCGCTGTTGCTCGTACCGGGTTACCGGTCACTTTTTTAATCCCCAGAATACGCGGGGGATGCGCTTCTTCGAAGCCCAGAAAGCTACAGGCGGCCCATCGCGAAAAAAGGCGATTTACCTTGCCGGCCACGGTGTTCTGCTCCTGTATATAAAACGGTACTTTACATACCAACCCTGCACATAATACCGGAGCACAAACATAGCCGCCGAATGAAAGTATGCATGTCGGTCGTCTCTTTATAATAGTGCGTATCATGGTAACGACTGCATATACGAACTGAATCCCCCTTATTACATAGGCAACAGGATTCGGCCTGGTTGGCATTCCCTGAATACGAAGGGCCGAAAACGAAATGTTATTACGTCTGCACAACTCTTTTTCCCGGCTGCGCGTGGTACCGATCCATTGCAGCGATACTGGGACATCCGTTTTTTTCAACTCCAAAGCCACCGCCAGCGCGGGGAAAATATGACCACCACTCGCTCCGGCACTGATACAGATATGCGAAAAATCTTTTCGCGTCATTATCGCAGTGTCCTTTTGAATGATGGTTGATTATACATTGACTTATTCTGTACCATTGTGTATGATGGAATATCAGTACGAAGCTGGGACGGCATTTGCTCGTGTGACGTATCGTGCTGCCGGTCGGAATGCGTGGATATGTTGAGCAGAACACCCAGGCTTATCATTGTAAAGATCAGATTCATTCCCCCATAGCTCAAGAATGGAAACGGTACACCGGTTACAGGTACCAGTCCGGTATTGACCGACGAATGAAGCAATATATACACAGCAATACTGCAACTGAACCCGAATGCCATCAGCTTTCCGGTCATGTCCCCGCAGTTTTTTGCGATCTGGAGGCCTTTGAACACAAGAATCCCTGTCAGTATCAGTACGACCATCAGTCCAATAAATCCCACCTCTTCACCGATAATCGCGAATGTAAAGTCGGTATGTGGCTCAGGCAGAAAAAAGAACTTTTGTTCGCCCTTGCCGATTCCAGTTCCGAAAAGACCTCCGTTTCCCAGTCCGATCAACGCCTGCATGGTCTGGTATCCGGTTGTCTGTTCATACTCGGATAAATTCATAAAGGCCTTTACACGTTCAAACCGATACGAAGAGGTAAGTACCGCAAGTAACGATACCGCCGCACCCAGCCCGCAAAACGATAACAAATGGCCCAGGCGTCCGCCGGCCACAAAAATCATTCCAAGGCCGATACAGGTAACAATGGCCGCGGTACTGAAATCGGGCTCTGCAATTATTAGCCCGGCGATAATACCTATTTTCACCATATGCGGAATCAGGCCCTGCCAGGTACCGATGGTCTCTTTAGATTCCGAAAGTTTCTTTGCCAGATTGACAATAAGGACGATGCGTGCAAACTCCGAGACCTGAAACGTCACCGGACCAAGCGATATCCAACGTTTTGCACCTTTTACCACACTGCTTTCAGGCATAGCGAGCACTACTGCAAGCAGTATGATCGCCATAAGATACCCGATCCCGCTTATGCGTGTCCATACACGATAGTCGATATGCATAAATATGAAAAAACACGCGATCGCAACACCGGCACGGGTAATCTGACGCATAAAAAAGAAGTTAGGCGAATCAAAGCGCATCATCGCGACCGGAAAGGAGGAACTGTAAACAAATACCACTCCCATTCCCAGCAGCAGGAGGGAAAGCGCAAAAACAGGTATATCCATGGTGCGTGAGTTCATGTACTATCTCTCTATAACTCGTGAACAAGTGCGGCGAAACGTTCACCGCGTTGCTTATAATTGTCGAACATGTCAAAACTTGAACATCCGGGCGATAAAAGAACAACACCTTTTTTGAGTGCTGCATGTTGTGCTGCCGCACACACCGCTTCCTGCAAGGATGCGCAGCGTGTAATCGTCGTCGCGCGCTGCCATTCACTTTCGATCCGAGGGGCCGCTTCACCGATAAGAAATGCGTGCGCCACCCGTGTCCGTACGGTATCCGTGATGCGCGAAAAGTCACACCCCTTATCCCGCCCTCCTGCAATAAGACAGACCGGCACATCGAAGCATTCAAGGGCAGCCCTCACCGATTCGGCGGTTGTGGCCTTTGAATCGTCAAAAAAAGCGACACCGTCCTTTTCACGCACCAGTTCAATGCGATGCGGCAGCCCGCCGAAGCGTTGTAAGCCATCGGCAATCGCCTCTGGGGCGATGCCGAACCACCAACACATGGCGGCGGCAACACACGCATTGATTCTGTTATGTGCTCCGGGAACCTTAAGAGTCGAAACGTCGCACAGCCGGGTACTCTCCCCACTACGGGTTGCGACAATGTGGCTGTCTGTTATCTGTACTCTGTCGGGACCAGTGGCGGACGATCCGACCCATACCACGTGAGTGTGCGGCTGTAAGGCTTCGCCCCATTCAACAAGTATCGGGTCGTCATGGTTGAGCACAAGAACATTCCTTGTGCCAAAATGTGCGGCGATTCTTTTTTTGGCCTTTATGTAGCTGTCCATCGAATCGTGCCAGTCAAGATGGTTTTTCCCTATGTTGAGCACCGCCGCTGCTGCCGGTGCAAACCGGGAGGAGTACTCCAGTTGGAAGCTACTGATTTCGACGATAAGCAAATCGCCGGGCCCAAATTCGTCAACACAAGAAATTAGCGGCGTACCGATATTTCCCGCAGCAACGGTTTTTATCCCGGCCGCTGTCCCGATTTTTTCCGTCATGGTTACCACACTCGTTTTTCCGCTTGTACCGGTCACTGCAAGGATGGGACTTTTGACGACTCTGCACGCCAGGTCGATTTCCGTGGTCAGTTCGATTCCTTTTTCCCGTGCCTGCTGCAGTATCGGTGTGTGCGGTGCAATCCCCGGAGATACCACGATGCATTCGTACTCCAGCACACGTGCGGAATGTCCTCCGCTTTCGTATTCGAGCATATCAAGCTTGTGGTCGTGAAGACGTGCAATGAGCGCGTCTTCCGGTCCGGCATCGCTTATAAAAAGCTCGGCACCGTGTGCGTGCAGATATCGCGCGGTGGCAAGTGAGCTTATGCCCGCTCCGAGTATCGCTGCACGTGAAGGCAACTGTGCTGAACAGGTATCAGGGTTGTGTGTGGTTTTCATGTTCATTTTACCTGAATTAAGCGCTTGTTTTGATGAAAGCTGCTCTGAGCCGTGCTGCTATTGTGTTCTCGCAAATGATGGGACAACCTTGTTGGTTGTCTCATGGTTTTCGAGATAATAAAAGTAGTGCGGATTGCAGCAGATTTCGCAAATAAAATCGCTCCGTTTAGGTTTTAATTCGTTGCTTTTTGTCTTTTTTGTATCTGGCCGTTACATGGCCTGATACACGCGCTCCAGCGCAAGTGCTCGCGATGCTTTTATCAATACGGTATCACCTTCTTTTATCTGCTGCCTGACATAACGGGCAGCTTCGTCCGCATCCCCGGCACTATACACCTGATCTTCACCAAGACCTTTTTTTACTGCCGCATCCGCGATGGCACGGGCATCTTCTCCCACGGTCACGAGAAGACGTACACCGTGTTCGGCGACCTGCTCACCCAGATTCATATGCAGCTGCGTACTCAAATCGCCAAGCTCATACATGCTCCCGAGTACACACACACGTTTTTGCGGTAAAGGTTCCAGGACATTCAGCATTTCGAGTGCGTAATTCATCGATTCGGGATTTGCATTGTAATAATCGCACACATACCGCACTCTATCTTTTGACACTATCCGACCGCGCATTGCGTCCGGGCTGAATCCCGCAATCACCCCGGCCATTGTATCGTATGAAAGGCCGTACCGCATTCCCACCGCAATTGCGGCCAAAGCATTATATACATAGTGTTTGCCCACCACCGGCATTTCGTAACGTCCGCCTTCTACTTCAAAAAAGCAATGCAGGTCGTCATTATATGTATAATCTACCGCACGCATTGAACATCCCCGTGAAAACCCGAACCATGTTTTTTCAAATCCGGCTATATTCCTTGCATACCCCGTAATTCTTTCACTGTCACCATTGAGAATAAGAGCACCGCGAGACGAATCCATTCCCTGTGTTATTTCGAACTTAGCCTGTGTCGTTTTGTCAAGACCACCGAAAAGTCCCACATGGCTGTAGCCGATGGTGGTGAGTATAGCGATATCGGGCTCTGCGATGCGGGAAAGTTGCGCTATTTCTCCGACATGATTTGCACCCATCTCGATAACTGCGACATCGGTACTTTCCGGCATGGCAAGGATGCTGAGCGGCACACCGATATGATTGTTCCAGTTTCCGGGTGATGCCGCTACGTTTTTTACGCGTGCAACCATATCCCTCACGAGTTGCTTTGTGGTGGTTTTTCCCGCAGATCCGGTAATACCGATAACTTCAAAATCCGCTTCGCGCCGATACGCACGCGCCGCACCCTGTAATGCAGCGAGAGGATCGTCAACCGCAATGATTCGTGCCGCAATTTGCGAAGAAAATTGCATGGTTTTTTGCGCCGACGCGATTACCGCCACGGCACCTGCGTCGAGCGAATCCTCTATATACGCATGTCCGTCGTTGGTGTCGCTCTCCAGCGCAAGAAACACGTCACCCTCTCTCACCTCCCGTGAATCGTGAATTATTCGTTTCACCTGCCGGGATCCGATATCGGTGTCAATGTCACGATAACATCGCATCCATTGTGCAAGCTGGGCTATGGTATACACGGTATACTCCGTTTATCAGGAGACAGCACGTTCGCATATCTGCAGTGCATTCTGTGCCACTTCCTTATCACTGAAATGGTTTCGGACTCCGTTGATTTCCTGATACGTTTCATGGCCTTTTCCCGCAATAAGGATGCAGTCTCCTTCACGGGCACCTTCAATCGTTTTTTTTATGGCCGTTTCACGATCCGGCTCTATCACATAAGTAAAATCGAGCGGCATTCCTTCACCTATCTCTTTGATAATGGCATTCGGATCTTCGCTGCGTGGATTATCCGATGTCACGACCGCTTCGTCACACCAGCGTGCCGCAATTTGCGCCATTTGGGGCCGCTTGGTCCTGTCCCGATCACCGCCACAGCCAAACACACAGATAAGCCGTTCCGGCGTAATGGGGGCAAGTGTGGCGAGTACATTGTCCAGCGCATCGGGCGTATGCGCATAATCTATCACGACACTGAACCGTTCATGTGCCCCTACGAGTTCCATGCGCCCCGGCGCACCTTGTGCCTGAGACAAACAATCTGTAGTAATGCGTGAATCGATACCGAGAGCATACCCCGCGGCATAAACCGCTGCAATATTGTAAGCATTGAATCTGCCTAACAGGGTTGTTCGCAAGTGTACTTTTTCCCCCCGTATTTCAAGATTGATATCTGTATCGTCGATTGTACACCGTACGCTGCGGATGCGCACGCAGGCTTTTTCGCCATATCCATACGTGATACATTTCATTCCAGGCATTTCGTGACAAAGCCGCGCGCCCCACTCATCGTCGGTGTTGACAATTGCGATACCCTTTTCCGTCAGATAGCGTGTAAACAGGGTTTTCTTTGCCTGGTAGTACGCTTCCATGGAGCTATGAAAATCGAGATGTTCATGAGTAAGGTTGGTCCATACGCCTGCCTGGTATTTCATACCTTCTACTCGTCTCAGCTGCAGCGCATGAGAGGATACTTCCATTACCAGGTTATCCGGTTTTTCGGATGCATTGGCGATCCGCCGAAAAATATCCGCGGATTCAGGTGTGGTACGGGCGGCGGCGATGTGCCGGTTTCCCGTAATATATTCAACGGTTGAAAACAGCCAGGCGGAATGCGCGTTATTGAACTGCAACAGTGCATGGATCAAATATGCAACCGTTGTTTTTCCGTTTGTTCCGGTAATCCCGATATTGCGGACCCCCACGAGCTCTCGATACCACAGATACTTTGCGATTATACCGAGGGTTGCACGGGGATCGTCGACCTGTGCCCAGCTCACTCCACACGCCGGATGCGCATTACGGGATACAATTGCAACCGCGCCCTTTGCGATTGCATCGGGGATATACTGATCACCATCAGAACAAAAGCCCGGTATCGCGACATATATACATCCACTGTGCACATTCCTCGAATCGTACACCACATCGGTGATTTCAGGATTCTGCGTTCCACCCCGTTTACGGGTTTCGAACGCATCGAGCAATTGATCCCATTTCATTGTGCTCATACGTTTACATCCTCTTTCGTGCACAATACAGCGTACAGACCGCCGCTTTTTGTGTGACGTCCCCCGGTGGAGGATACTGCGCCAGAATGCGGCTTCCTGCGCCTACCACCACAGGTATACATCCCCGCATGCTTATTTCATTTACGCTTTCTCTGGTGCTTTTTCCAATACAGTCCGGCATTTCGACCGCCGAGGTTTCCCGGCTGCGTTGTGCGACAACCTGCTGTACTTTTTTGCCATCACTTTGGTGTTTTTTATACATGTGACGCATCAATGCAAAAGCGGCAGAGGAATCGCGAGAGTGCTTTTTCCCGGACGACCCCCTCATGCCGACACTATCTTTTGTTGCATTCAGCAGCAACTGCGCATACTGCAACTGGGGATTCGAAATGATCTGTTCCATTATTTCTCTGAATGCCGGGGCGGCGACTGTTCCGCCTCCTTCTGCATTTGCCGGCTCGTCAATTATAACGCCGCACACCAGTCTGGGCTTTATAACCGGTGCAAATCCGATAAAGGAAGACCAACATCGGGTATTTGAATAGGTGCCTTCTTCGGCATCGTACTTCTGACTCGTTCCTGTTTTACCGGCAACCGGTACATCCCGTATTGCCGCCTGTGTACCCGTCCCTTCACGTACAACGTCCCGCATCATCATTCGTACCTTCATTGCCGTTTCTTTGGAAATCACTCGTCGAAGGCGGGTGGTTTCCGGGGCATGCACCGTTCTTCCGTCGACATCCTCTACTTTGTGGATGATATTGGGCTTAACAAGGAGGCCCCCGTTCGCGACACACGAAAACGCACTCATCATCTGAATGGGTGTTACCGACAATCCCTGACCTATGGAAAACGTTACCCCCGTACGGCCCGACCATTTATCCACCGGTTTCAGCTGTCCTTTCTCCTCTCCCGGCAATTGAATACCGGTTTTTGCGCCAAAACCGAATTCGCGGATATAGCGGTAAAACGTTTCATTACCCAGCCTGTGTCCGATTTTGGCGAAACAGACATTGCACGACACCGCGAGTGCATCTGTAAAGGAAAGCATCCCGAAGGGTTTTCGATCCGTTATTACGTCATTGTAAATCCTGTATTTCCCCTGGTTGCCGTCGATCATTTCATCAACCGTTGCATTAGCGGTCTGAAGCGCCACCGCTGCAGTTATGACTTTGAAGGTCGAACCAGGTTCGTAATTGTAGCTTACGTTCTGGCACTGCCTGATTCTTCGTGGATAATGCATCGCGCTGTTGGGGTTGAACACCGGAAGTTCCGCCATTGCCAGAACATCCCCGGTAGCAGGGTCCATAACCACACACATCGCTCCTTTTGCACCGCATTTTTCTACCGCTTCACGCAGCACATTGTGCACGATTCGCTGTATTTCGCTTTGAATCGTGGTATAGACATCACTGCCGGTACGGGGAAGCCGATGCGGAGCCGCCACGCTGTTATACCGGTTTTTTCTTGCATCGCGACGTAGAATCTTCCAGCCATTTTCCCCCCGCAAATACGAATCCATAGCATATTCCAACCCTCCGAGTCCATAGCCGTCTCTGCCTACATATCCGAGCAGCGACCCTGCATTGCCCTGCAGCGGATAGACTCTTCTGCTGTACTTTCGCGATGGGGAGCCGAGGGTATGGTCCCCGGCAGTTTTTAATGTTGCGATATTATCGTTAATTGTCGAATGCGAAAAGGTGAATTCGCCGTCGATTGGCTTTGCCAGCACTTCACCATACCTGTCAAGGATCCGACCACGCGGAGCACTCACGATTTCTCTTTCGACACTTTGCGTTTCACTCAGCGCAGTATATTCGTTTTTTTTCACGATCTGGATAAACGTCAGACGGGTAACGAGAACTGCCGCGGCCGCCAGAAATACCACTACGATTACATTGATTCTCAATGAATATTCGCGCACTAACTCTGATCCTTTAGAGAATTTTTAATAATCGCGATTATCTGGTTTTCACGTCTCGGCACACGGGCCAGAGCTTTTTTCGCATCCCGCAGCTTCGGCACCACCGATATTCTTCCGGACGAAGGATATCTCATTTCGCAGTATGTGCCGGCTATCTTTTCGATACGTTCTCTGCTGCCATAATGCTGCACCGCGATTTTAAGTCGTTCGTGCCGGGTGGTAAGTGCACTCACCTGCTTTTTCATTGTCTCGTGTTTGAGTGACGTTTCTGCAAGATACGCCTGTTTCCACACCTCAAAAAGCGGTATGGCAACCAACACACCAATACAGCCCACCGCGATCAGGATATGTCTGAATTTTATTGTTCGTTTCATTTCACTTATTCTTTCGCTTCACCATGGTCGGAAGATTACATGGTAAATACACAGTGCTATTCAGACCCGCTGTGCCACACGCAAACGCGCACTCCGGGCTCTTGGATTACGCTCGATTTCTTCCTGGGACGGCTTGATCGCCTTTCTGTTAACGCGGGAAAAACTCGGGGAATGATTACAGCTGCATACGGGCGATTCGGGAGGACACACACAGACACGCTCTTTTTCCCGCATATAGTTCTTCACCATCCGGTCCTCCAGTGAATGGTAAGAAATTACCGCCAGTCGACCACCTTTTTTTATCACCCGCGGCATGGTTTCCAGGGCTTGTTCCAACTGCTGCAGTTCGTCATTTACCGCTATCCGCAATGCCTGAAACACTTTTGCGATCACTTTTGATTTAAGATTCCTGCCATACTCATTCCTGAGACAACGCACAAGCTGCGACGAGGTCTCTATCGATTCGGCAGCTATCCACTCTTTAATCGTAGCGGCCATTCTGGCGGCGTTACGTATTTCTCCGTAATGCTGCAATACATGCGTGAGCTGTGGTGTCGAATATTCAGCCAGTATATCCGAAGCGGTTGACGATTCGGTCTGATCCATACGCATATCCAGAGGACAGTCTTTTTTGAATGAAAAACCCCGCGCTGAATCGTTGAGCTGAATCGAGGACATTCCCAAATCCATAAGTATTCCGTCTACCTGCTCAATTGCATGAGAACGCAGCATCTTTTCGACGTCGGCAAAACCCGCATGCACAAACAGACATTCGGGGCCGGGTGATATCTGCGTACACCGCTGTCGTGCCGCAGCCAGCGCCTGCGCATCACGGTCGACACCTATTATGCGTGCTTTATTTTCCAGCATTTGTGCCAGTTTCATAAAATGACCGCCTCCTCCGAGGGTCATGTCACAATAGGTTCCTGTCGGTTCAACGGCAAGCATACGAGCCACCGTATCCGCAAGTACGGGAATGTGTGTATGCTCACTGTGTTCGGCCGCCAACGACGCTATCCTTTACCGATTGATAGTAGACATCATCGAAATCGTCTTCTTCACCGAAGAACTCGCTGTATCGCTGCGGGCTCCATATCTCGAAATACCTGCTTTGTCCGATTAGTATCGCTTTTTCCGAAATCTGCGCGGTTTTCATCTGATGGGATGACAGCATGATTCGTCCCTGTGCATCGAGTTTCACATCGGTAAGGCTTCGGTAGATGTAGCGTTTAAGCCTGATCGTTTCCGGTGTCTGTGGGCGGGACTCGATCTCGTCCTCAAACTGCTTCCACGCATCCTGCGGGTAGACCTGCAGGCAGTTGTCGGGCCCCCGGATAATCACGAACGTTTCCTGAGCCTCGGGAGAAAGCACACGTCTGAACTTAGCCGGAATGCTCAGCCGGCCTTTGGAATCGATCGAGTATTCGAATGTGCCTCTGAATCGTGTCATAGTTCTCCCATTTTTCCCCACTTTTACCCACTTTTACCCATATAATACAATAATCCCTCCACGATTGTCAAGATTTTTCTTCTATATATGCGCGTATTTTGGTCGGGATACCCGGCTAAATTATTAATCAGCACGGGTAAGCACAACATATGGTGGGAAGGGAAACCCTGCTTCTATATTTTGTGTGTTTTATAACTCTTTGAAAAGTAAGAATGGTATATACCCAAAACCCATAAACTTAGCACTACTGCCCAATGCTATCGGCCACACCGGATGGATGCCCGTAACTATATAAAAAACCGCAACTATTTCAAAATGCTGCGGTATGGACATCAGTTCGGGATGCTTCAACCGTAAGGGAACGATTGCATTGGTAATACCTGCGATGAGCCATGCTGTTATTGCGTTGCTGGAAACAATGAAACTCCATGCCCCTTGACATGCTGGGTGTTGCCCGCAACAAGGTAACAGTGCGGGCTAACGCTCAGTTGTACGTTTCTGTTGAATCGCCGTATGCCCCTTTTACAAAAAATTCCTGTGTGATATCTTCACCCTTGTCCTTGTGACGCATGAGGTTGTTGACCTTTACCCGCAGTGAATAATTTTCACTCAAAACGGTATCGTATTCCTGTTTCAATCGACTGAGACGACTCATAAGTGATTCTATTTCACGGGAGTATTCCTCGTTTATACCACGGGAGCTCTCAATGATCTTCTGCTGTCGTGACAACTCGCTGGTAACCATCTGAATTGTCTTCTCTATCTCTGCCAGATGATTGTCGTCAACCCGCCGCGGTTCGATCGCTTCGACACTTTCCCCACTGTTAAAATCCATAATTTCCTTGTTGAGTTTTCCTTTTACTCCCCGCTGCTCAAAAACCTCTTCTGAATGATGACGGGTTATTATGACGATAACAGGAATAACTATGCTTATCGCCACTACCGGCAGGACGTATAAAAATTCTATAGGCATACGGCTCTCCTCTCTCACTATTACACGTGCAGGTATGCACTCACTCCGTATTTTCAACCCGGTACTGTCGTGTTCGCTACATTCCGCTATCCGGTTTTATTATATTTTACGCATATACAGTTATTATAGTATACAACATATTTTATTAAAATGCAATCGTTAGATTAACGATCTCCCAAACGCCGTCGGGAACTCCTGCATTGTCAGGAGCAATTTCCCTCTGTTCAGCTACATCCTCTTATCCAGCCTTTAGTTGTAAAAATAACTTGTCTCATGCAAATAAATCAAGCTGAAAGTTACCAATCATGTCAACACAGCCAATGATGTCGATCTCCGGTGTCCGCGGTATTGTAGGAGAAAGCATCACGGAGGCATTCTGCACCCGTCTCGCGTATGAACAAACACGAATGCAGCAGGGCAAGACCATGATTGTCGCACGTGACAGCCGAACGACCGGCCCTGAACTCTGCCGCGCGGTATTTCGCGGGATTCATGCCGCAGGCGGGAACGTCCTCGATATCGGTATCGCACCCACACCCACCGCCTGTGTCGCGGTTGAGCATACCCATGCATCCGGTGGGATTATAATAACCGCCAGCCATAATCCGTCCCAATACAACGGATATAAAATGATACACTCGCAGGGGCGGCTCTTTAATGCCGATGAGTGTAAGCATCTGTATTCCCTCATAAGCGCAAGCACGGTCGATGAGGAGTCGCTTTCAAACTCGTCCGCTCATGCGGATCAATCGATGGACGCGGGTATCGAACACCGCCGCAGAATTCTCGACCGGATAGACAGCAATTTGATCCGCAACTCCCAAATACATATAGCCATAGACGCAACAAACGGAGCCGCACCCCGCGTATATCCTGCACTACTCGATGAGCTTCAGGTTACGTGCAGTGCTATTAACGATTCGCCTGACGGTAATTTTGCCCACAACCCGGAACCAAGACCCGAACATCTCCGGGATTTGCAAAAGCTGTTACATGCAGACGCAAAAATGTGGGGTGGATTCGCGTTCGACCCTGACGCCGATCGACTGGCATCTCTGAGCGAAAGCGGAGACCCCATCTCAGAAGAGTATACTCTCGGATTCGCTGCGGCAAACATCCTGGCACGTAAAAGCGGATGCATTGCAACCAATTTATCTACTTCGATGCTTATAGACGATATCGCCCGCTCTTATAACAGCAGCGTTATCCGTACCATAATAGGAGAAGCGAATGTGGTAGAAGCACTTCGTGAAAATAACTGTATACTCGGAGGTGAAGGAAACGGCGGAGTGATTTACCCACCTGTATCCTCGGTACGAGATGGTTTGTGCGCACTTGCGCTCATTATCGAACTAATGGCACGCACACACAACACGCTCTCACAGCTTACACAAGGCTGGCCTCGTTATTATATGCATAAAGAAAAAATTACGCTCGACGGTCTCGATGCTGATACCGCAATTGCACGTGCCGCATCAGCGTTTCCGGACGCTGCCTTTGACACGCGCGACGGATGCAAAATGATACTCGGTAACACCTGGGTACATCTTCGCGCGTCCAATACCGAACCGATACTACGATGCTATACTGAAGCCCCTGATGCACGGCAGGCGCAGGAGCTTGCAGCAAAAGCAATAGAATCGATCTCTGCAAAAACCTGAAAAACGAGGAGGCTGTGGTATGAATCGTCTATTTCGAACTATCCCGGCAGCACCGGGCTTTGTTATTGCAATCCTGATAGCCATGACAGGACATGGGTATGAATTCAAGGGGCAGGCATCGATACTGCTCTCATCACCGTTGAAAGATACACTCGCATCCCGAATAAAATCCAATGCACAAAAACAGGCACGGTATCAGATTATTGTTTATCTCAGAGAACGCGGATTGCGCGCGATCGACACCACTAATCCGGTACATCGCTACCATTTGAATAATGTTCTGAACAACTGCATTCGCAACGGGACCGAAAACTCATATTTTGTGCAGCGCGAATGGACATATTCGATCTCTCTGAGCACCGCCACACTCGATTCGATCCTGACTTGCCATAACCGCACATGCGATTCGCTGGCTGCTTTGTTTCGCAAGCGGACTCAATCAATCGATCGCTCCACAGATTTACAGACATATTATTCTGCGCTTGTCTCCTGCGCATTTTATGCACATGGATGTTTCTATGACACTACTACGCAGCAGCACGCCCGTATAGCAAAACTTCAACAACTATGCAGCGACAGCTTAACCTCCTTTTCCTCTCATATAAGGTATGAAAACGCCAATCCGGTAATAGCGGGTAAAACCGGATTCCCGCCCGACAACATTCCGAAATGCCACATTTATTACGACTCTTTACCACTTGCAGGAATGCCTTTAAAAGTTACGCTCCCTCCGCACCGAACCATTTACAGCGGGAGGTCGGGAGCTGGCGGCAATTTCTCTTTTGCACAATGCAAAATCCCGTATGTAAGGAAGGGTACCTTTGTCTATGTAAGTACTGCGCCGGAACGCGCGGTTGACAAGCCGCTCACTTTCAGCGAAACCGCTCTTGGCATCGATCGCAACGAGTATCCCAACAACCAAATGATGCTCAATGTAAGACCAGCCAGATACGTACTCAACTTTCGTGCAAGTTCGGCGAGTGATGTTACAATGCCCGAAAAGTTTAAGCAAGGTGACTTTTTGCACTCATTTTTCAAGGACTCATGCAACATACTGCCAAAGACGGATGAGACATCCGCGGACCTGAGGTTCGAAATAGCCTGCCAGGTCACGAAATACTCAAGCGATGAAACCGAAAAAACCGATGTAACAATAATGAGTCGCATAATAATCGCCCCCCTTACCGCACAAAACGGACGGACAACCAAACTCGACACCGTACTCAATCATCGTACGTATAATTATTTCTCCGAAGAACTCAATATCGGAGTGTTCTTCTGGGACGCTGCCGCACAACTGAAGCAGCATCTTCAAGAGATGCTTGCCC
Organism: uncultured Fibrobacterota bacterium; assembly: GCA_964589825.1. GTDB lineage: Bacteria > Fibrobacterota > Chitinivibrionia > Chitinivibrionales > WJKA01 > CAZPUS01. The sequence continues at coordinate 85,463 of CAZPUS010000001.1, forward strand.
GTTTGTGACAAAGGTGAGGTGTATACGCCGGTCAGGGCTGTCGTGGCAGCTGTGTACACTTTTCGAGCAGCTCTTTTGTCTGCTGAAGTTTTTCGTCGAAAAAACTCCCTTTATGATTCTCGCAGAGGTTCAGAACCCGGGTACCGTATTGCATCGTTTCCTCCCGCATCCCCGCATCGCAATATGAGCGTGCGGCCATAAAGGCGGCGGCAATGCGGCTTTTGCGTGCAGAGGGGATTTTTTCATAGGTCCGGGCAAGCGCTGTATATGTCTGCGCAGCCTCTTCAAAACGTCGCTGTTCTGTGCATAGCTGTGCGTATGCCCATTTGACAAACCGGCTGTGGGGATAACGTTCGCGCAATCGGGAATGTACCGTATGCGCACGTGAAAACCATTGCTCCATTGCGTAAATATGCACGAGCGCAATCCGGGCAGCGGTTCTGGTGATGGTGCCCTGATGCGCGCATTGCTGCAATGTGGCGATACCCTTTTTTTTGTTGCCCGGAAACCAGAACAACACCCACCATAAACGTTTTCTCAACTCACCTCTCGCATACGAGTAAAGGCCCAGAAAAAAGCTGGCATCGACGTTGGAAGGATGCTGTGCGACCGCCTCGTTGAGCGAATTAACCGCTTTTCGTCCATTACCGATCCCCTTCAGATAATTACCGGTACGAAGATAATACGAAGATATCGCAGCCTGGGCCATGCCTCTTGTCATATCTATACATGATGCGCCCATAGGGTCTTCGCCTGTGTCGCTGCTGTCTAGCAGTTCCATGGTTTTTTCGAACGCCCGTTCCATAGGTGGCCGCTTGATTTCCAGACTGTAATCGAGATCGCGTAACCCTATGAGAAAGACACGAAGAAAAGAGGCGGTGAGTGTATCTTCATGCTGCGAATGTATAGTATCGATACGCCGCTGCGCACGATCGAAATTGCATCTGATTATATCATCGACAACCGCCATGGAAACGGAATCGGTCGGGCAATGTATTCCCTTATTCGCGTGCAGACATACCGCGGCACACAGAAGGATAACGACACATGCAATCGCGCGTGGTTGTATTCGCACAACGCGTTGATTGTCACATTCACCGATGTATTCGTGAGGCAGGCTCGAGAGAGGGATATCGCACTCCATATCGTATTCTGAAATAAAGCATCGTCGCAGCGAGAACCGCCGCCCCGGTCAATAAAAAGAGGGGGTATACAACGCCTGCGGCACACATAAGTACTGCGCCGCCTCCCTTGTATGTCAACTCCATCATTCGGCCGGTACTGAAGAAAAAATACGTAATGTAAAGCGGCAAGGTACATCCGGCGGTTGCAATGACAATCCAGTCCTGCAGATAGATCCCATATGCCCACGCACCCGCGAGTAACAAAGTTGCAAGCATATGCGCACCCTTTTTTCCCAGCAAAACCGCCGTCGTCACCTTCCCTTCCCTGGCGTCTCCTTCGATATCGGGAAGGGTCGAACTGATGGAACCCGCACTCATACAAAGAACATACGCCATTGACGACTTGACAAACGAAACACTTCTTACCGATTCCATATCGGTTGCGAGAAACCATCCCACGCCATATGCGACTACCCCGTACCCCACTGCATTACTGAGGAAATCGAGTACAGGTCTTCCAGTAAAATATGCGGGTCGTATGCTGTACACAAGCCCCACGAACCAGGCCGCAAGGCTGAACATCGCCATCTGCGGCATCCCCACAAACAACGGCAGTATGACGGAAAGCGAAAGATAGAGCGCCATAGCGACATACGCCGTGGTAAACGAAACGCCTCCCTGTGCAAGCAGGGCAAACCCGCTGTTTTTTGCATCAACTTTTGCATCCGCTATCTGGTTAAGAATATAAACCGCTCCCACCGCGAAAGAAAACAGAAGCATCCGGAAAAAATCGCTCAATTCAAGCGGCGACGCTGCCGTCACTGTTCGGGAGCTCGCATTGTGGTATCCAAGTACCGAAAACCCCCATACCGGAACCAGCACCACAGGGCGAGACAAAAAAATCACGTCCCCCGCCCTCATAAGTATGCGACGAAGAAAAGAGGCGTATTTTCTCATAGAGATACGTTCCTATATGGGATAAGGACCTGCCGGAAAGGGATTTGTGTAAATCCATATATATCTGCCTCTGCGTACCTCGATACGGTACACCCCCCGTTCAAGGATACGGAATTCGGCACGCGACGCCTTCCTTGTTTCCATTACCCTGCCGTTTCTCACCAGGCTGATTGTGCCCTTACCCGGCAGACGCACATTAAGATATGCGGGTAACCGATACGGCTTCTGGTGCAGACCGGGACCAAACACTCCACCATCGGCATCCTCAACAAAAAAAAGACTGCCGCGTGCATCACCGCGTCTGAAATTGCTGATAAATCCGTTTCCGTGACGAAGCGCTTCGTACAGTTGCTGGCGTACGCGAGGGAACCCGACCTCTTTTTCGAATGGTTCGAGATACACATGCGTACGAATGGATTGAAGCGCCACTTTAATGGGAAAAAACGAATAGCTCAAAAACCCGAACCTGAACCGTCGGGTATGAAAATCGACGCCGCCCGTCGCACTTACAAAGCGGCGTCTGTTCAAACGGTCCCAGAGATCGAGCAGCGCAGGCGGTGATCCGGCATTAAAACGACGGGGAAACAGTATCCTGATAAAACTGTACCATCCGGTGATGTGTTCCAACCAATTCGACATCTGGTTCCATATCTCCATGGCGTCGAACCGGCTCACACCCCAGTCGGTCCAGGGATATGGCGGAAAACGTTTAAAATAATTGCGCTTCTCCATCGGGTGTGCTATAATACCAACCGCGTTTTGGCGTCGCGCCCAATCGATATATGCCTGCGGCGGTTCGCAGCGATCAAAAACCTCTTCCGGACCAAGTACCAGGTAGTGGTTGAGATTCTGCGCATCATTGTGTTCATACCCGACGCAAACCGCAAGATCACCATGAAATCGCTCATACCCGTCTCGACGAGCATCGAGCGTACGATGATCGGTCATAACGATATAATCGAGTCCCACCTCACGGGCAGAATCAATGATACTGGAGATATCCAGCTGCCCATCGGAGTAGGTGGAATGAAGATGGATAACTCCACACCACTGCCGCGGTGTGAAGCAGGATTCATTATTCATATGCATTGGTACGGATAATTTGACATGCGAGGCGATTTTCAAGTATTTTTGTAAAAATATATTAAAATGCACCGGTACCGGGACAAACCGTATGCCTCGCATCGTGCCTGAGTGGCACATATGTCTTACGGTTGTGTCGGTACAACGTATGCACACAACGCATACGATGGCATGATGACATCACGGTTGCATTCATTGTATCACATTTTTGCATGGAGGATTGCAGCGATGCCGCATCACAAATCGTGCATCAGACGTATGCGCAAAAGCGCAGCACAGCGGATACAGAACAAGTCGTACAAAACGCGACTGAAAAACATCACCAAAAAAGTTCGCGCCGAGAAAGATTCCAAAGAAGCAAGTGCTGCCTTGAAGGAAGCGTTCTCAGTAATAGACAAGTGCTGTAAACGGGGTGTCATACACAAAAACAAAGCCGCACGACGCAAATCGAATCTCTCGTGCCATGTGCAGTCGCTTGCATCGTAGGCCACATCACACTTTTATACTGTCCATCCAGTTATGGTTTCTTCAATGCCCCACGCATTTGCTTACAGAAACAACGAGCTCTTCTGTGAACGCGTATCGCTTTCGGATATAGCATCACAGCTCGGCACACCGGCATTCGTGTATAGTGCGCATTCGTTGCGTGAGCGTTTCCGCGAATTCAGCCGGGGCCTTTCCGATATCGCACACACAATTTGCTTTTCGGCTAAATCAAACTCCAATGGCGCACTGTTACAGCTTCTGTCACGGGAAGGAGCGGGTAGCGATATTGTATCCGGCGGCGAGCTTTTCCGCAGCCTCAGGGCGGGTATTCCCCGATCCCGCATCGTCTACTCTGGAGCCGGCAAAACCCCGCAGGAACTCGCCTTTGCCTTAGAGCACAACATATATATGTATAATGTGGAATCGGAATCGGAACTCGATACCCTCGCCGTTATTGCAGCCCGCATGCAAAAACGTGCAAGGATTTCACTACGGATCAACCCCGATATCGATGCACACACCCATTCCTTTACGACGACCGCAAAAAAAGAAAACAAATTCGGCATACCCCGCCACGAGGCCGTCGACATCTACAAAAAAGCACAGTCATACGAGTGGATTGAGCCTGTTGGTATCGATGTACATCTCGGATCACCTCTTACACTTCTTTCACCATACCGGGAAGCGATAGCGATGTTTTCGGAGCTCATCCCGCATCTTCGCAGCATCGGTATAGATATACAGGTACTGGATATCGGAGGGGGATATGGGGTCACTTATAAAGATGAGACCCCCTTTACCGTCAAGGATTTCTGCGCGCTGATAAAACCGTTCGTCCGTGAACATGGTCTGCATCTTATAGTTGAGCCAGGCAGGTATATCGCGGCAGAGGCGGGCGCGCTTCTTACGCGCATTACATATGTAAAAAAAGCATACGATAAAATTTTCTATATTTGCGATACCGGGATGAACGATCTGATCCGGCCCCCGCTCTATGATGCCTGGCATGAAATCAAGCCGGTATCGATTCACGACGGCGATGAAACCGAATGCGTTGATGTGGTGGGGCCGATCTGCGAATCATCCGATTTCTTTGCACTGCAGCGAACCCTGCCCAGACAACATGAAGGTGATTTGCTTGCCGTGCTTTACGCCGGAGCATACGGCATTACAATGGCTTCAAATTACAACTCTCACCCCCGGGCATGCGAGGTCCTGGTTGACGACACCAGCTTTCACTGTATAAGACGCAGGGAAACATACGAGGACCTCGTTCGACACGAAATACTTGAAAAATAGCTCCTTCGGAATACCGTTTTTTACCACAGCCCCGAAATCCGCGGTGTGCCTGTACCACGCATCCGCTCTGCACAACCCGTTACCGGGACAATTACGTGTTGGCACATTATTCCGCTGCCAGGACAAATGCCGGCTGTATTCTCCGTCAACACAAAAGACAGCTTTGCGTTCGAAATACTGCGGGTGCTGCTTCCGTTTCATTCTGCCCTTGTTGTTTTTGGGAAGAGAGTTGATTATTGCCTCCCCCATTGGATACTATACATGCCTTTTTTATTTGTACAGGCTCCTGAAAATCTCTTAATCCATTGACTTTTCGCAAGCAATGTAGCTATATTTCATTAATACTGCCGTCAACACAAGCTGTTCCTAATCGGGATCTGTGCCTGAATGCCATGATAAACCAATTTCCTGTGTACACTATTTGTTTTACTTTCAGCGCAACGTAAACTCAAGGAAATTGCACTCGCTCGGTTTCACTCACAGCAACAAAATACGCATAGTACAACAACAAGAAAAGGTCATCCGGTAATGGGTTCGCGAAGGATAATTGCTCTGTTGCTGATTCTGGTTTCGACGGGAACATTCCCGGTTCTGAGCAGGCCTTCAGATTATTCATTTCTGCGTTCTCCTCATACTCAAGAGGTTCAACGTGCACTGCTGACTCGAAACAGGGTGCTCGAAAATATGGGCCTGACGCCTCCATTCCATGCAGATTCTCTGCGCCATATCATTCACATGCGTCCGTTTGGGAATTATGACTCTCTCTCACGCATACACCCGATTTGGGGATCTTTTATTAAAGGTCTGAGCCAAACGCATTCCGCAGGGCGTGATAATTTCGCATCTGTCAACACTTCCTTTCAACGTTGCCTGGATGCTGCAGGCAGTGATGCCGGCACATTACTTGTATTACTTACATGGTTCCACCAACTGAGGCATCTGCGTCTTGAACAGCAATGCATTAACCGAATCGAAAAAAGCATGCTGATTTCGGGGGCATCACGTTTTCCCCTCACCGCGGAACACCTCGCTCATTTTGCCGCGACTGCCCCAAATGCGGATACCTGCACATATTATATGTCCCGAGCCCTGCTGTTTGACAGCGAAGAACCATGGTTTTTCCTTCGAATGAGTACAGCCCGCCTCCTTAGCAATCCCCTGCAAGCATTTTCCTACGCAGGAGAATTGTTTACGCTGCTTTCCAGCTCCTGGCGCGTGCAGCTGAATGTAGTTTACACCCTTCAGAAATGGCTCCTGTACGCGAGTATCCTTTTTATTTATGCAGTATTGACCGGGCTTATGTTTAGGGCCCTCCCTCTTGCTCTGCACGTACCGTCGCACCTTATACAGGGTTGGCGCTCGCCTTACATAGGTCTGGGCATCACGATCCTGCTGTACTGCGGCCTCGCATTGTTTGGTCTTTTTGCGTTTGCGATCGTTACCATCGGCCTGCTGTGGAATTATTTGTCAAAAAAAGAAAAAACCGCCGCCCGTATCGTTGGGGTGTTGCTTGCAACGGTGCTACTGCAGATTATCCTTCTATCGACAGTCTATACTGCACGACAGCCACACACGTCACTGTCGCTTTACAACGCTGCACACAGGCAGCAGAATAACCCCTCGCTCTACCACCATCTTAAGCGCTATGTGCTTACACATAAGGATGATTATTTAGGCTATACGGCCGCATGCGTACAGGCTGTCAAGCTTCGTGATTTCTCTCAGGCTTCACGGTTTATATCTCACGCGCTTGCGCTGAACCCCTCGGATCCCGTTGTGCGCTGCATCACGGCAAACATCAGCCATCTTCATGGTGACACGCTTAAGGCGGATTCACTGTATACGGCTTGCATTAAGGATTTTCCACAGCTTGACTCCTCGTTTTTCATTCCCGGAAGAAACTACCGCACTTCGGTTGCCTTTCCGGATTCGCTCAATGCAGCCACGGTGCGTAATATGTCCGCAGTGACACACTTTCGGCATAAAAACCGTCGATACTTTGGTACACACCCCCCGGTATCCCGCAGATATATGATACCGAAATATCCAGCGGGGTATTTCTGGCAGCATGTGTTTCGCGTCTACCCCTCGGTCTGGCGAAATGCTTCTTTACTGTGGCACAAGGCACACCTTGGCATATCTATTCCGGTTTCTTTTGCAATCGCCCTGCTTGGATGTGTAATACTATGGTTTTTCAGTCGGCACAAGGGAAATATAAGATTACGTCGCTGCAGAACGTGTGGAATCCCTGTATGCGACCGATGTGTAAAATCCCTTAATCTGTGCAGTCGATGCTATTCCTATGCCGGTGATGTCAAGGATCGTGAGATGACCAGCTACATAGAAAATAACCTCTCGAAAAAACACCACCACAATGTCCGTATGATTCAAATGGTGCTGAATGTCGTGTTCCCGGGTCTGGGGATGTGGATGGAACGAAGATTTAAATCTAAAAACCTGCTGCTGATTCTCGTTGCACTCTCTTCATGCGTATATGCAGCGTATATGATCCTGGCAACGTTCAGAATTTACTACACTTTTAACGTGATCCGTGCTGCGATCATTCCCTTTCTGACACCGTTGCTTCTTTACAATATGGTATTTATCATCATTTTTGCTCGAAATGTAATATCAACACTTCGGGAGGGTAAAAATGGCGCTTAGCGGTAATTTAAAGGAGTTCGAGCTCGCCGATGTTTTTCAGCTTATCGGCCAGCAGCGCAAAACCGGCATACTCACTCTTCGTCATAAGAATAATCAGGGGGCTATCGTGTTTTCGGAGGGCAATGTCATTGCGGCCTCTTCTCCCGAAGCGGATCTCTCATCCATATTATTCACCTTTCTCTCAACGGTAAAAAAGTACCCCCTTGACAGAATTCAACAATTTTATGATTTTTGTAAGCAGAACGACAGAATGTTTGCCGACATTCTTTTAAAGATACAGTACCTGAACGAAGAGGAGCTCAGCTCAATTGCGACAATGAGCCTGAAGGACATCGCATGCAGCCTGTTCAGATGGAGAACCGGATTTTACCGGTTCATCCCGCACAAATCCTGTGATGAACATTCGATCCACGGCATATCTCTGCAGACCGACGCTGTCGCGATGGAAGCGATGCGACGCAATGATGAATGGCCACGCATGCGGAAAAAAATCAACGACTCCTCCGTGTTTTTCAAATCAAAAGAGCCGGAGGCGAAAACTCCCCGCCACCAACCGCCACACAAGAATACCGCGTATTACCTTTATACCCTTATTGACGGCAAAAAAAGCATCAAAGATCTGTGCGAACACACCTTTTTATGCAAATACCGTATTTACGAAACCCTCTACCATCTGCTTGAATCACGCGCAATCACGACCGAGAAAAAGAAAAGTTCTGTTCCACAATCCGCCTCTTCTCCTGCGTATGCGTTTTTGCATTCCCTTCGCACACGCACCATTGCAGTCGCGCTGTCTCTGCTTATCGCGATACTGGTTGTGTCTAGAGGTTTGTTACCGCTGACGGTTACACAAAAAGAGGAAAGGGAAAACGCCGTTGCCCCATTCAAATCCGCCCTTTCTTACCTGGAATATCACAAGCTCTCGCGCGCTTGGCTTCGTTTTTTTCTTCATGAAGGCATCCGGGCTTCATCGATTAATGATCTTAAACGCAAAGGCTACCTCTCTGCGCGCGATTACGGACTTGCTGATAAAGATATCTCTATTGCAGACAACAAACGCATAACGCAGGGACCAAGATAGTAATCCGTTTACAACGCAGCCGTATTCATTCCAAACCGATTGTGGTAACTCGTACTCCAATAATTACAATAATAGCGGCTATTTGTTGAATTAACCTTTTTGTTTTATGTATATTCTTTCTAAGAAATCAGTACCGAATCAATTATTTATCCCGTAAGAGTAAAGGAAGCGGCAAATGGCTTCGATTAATTACGGTGCAAAAGAGATCAGCGTTAAAATCGTATATTATGGACCGGGCTTGAGCGGAAAGACCACTAACCTTCAGGTCATTCATCAGAAAAGCCCGGATTCCAAAAAAAGTGATATGGTTTCGCTCGCCACTGAAAAGGATCGAACGATATTTTTCGATTTTCTGCCCCTCTCACTCGGGCAGATCAAAGGTTTTAACACTAAATTTCAGCTGTATACCGTACCGGGGCAGGTCTATTACAATTCGACACGCAAGCTCGTACTTCGCGGCGTCGATGGTGTTGTTTTTGTCGCGGACTCTTCTCCCGATGCGCAGCAGGAAAACCTTCAGAGCATGAAAAACCTGATGGAAAACCTGAAAGAACACAGCTATACATTAAAAGATATTGCCGCCGTCATTCAGTACAACAAACGGGATTTACCGGATGCACTCGATATCCCGACCCTGGAATCCTCTCTCAACAACAAGGGATTTGCTTCAATAGAAGCGGTCGCCGTGCAGGGGAAAGGGGTTTTCGAAACGCTCAAACTTATCGGTAAGCAGGTAATAGAGCTGCTCAACAAAAAATATGGAGATACCACAACCGGTGAGTTTGTCCCTGCATCAGGAGATACGAGTGAGGACCCCTCATCTGCTGAAAACGATAAGGCGGCACAAACGACCCAGGCCCCGACAATGAACGAGACTGCTTCGCACGAAACAGCATCCGCCGAACAACCACCACAGTCTGTACCTGAGGGCGAAAGCGCCGAACACAAATCCGACCAGGATGAAGGGATCGAGCTTTCCGATGATACTGCCACTTATGTGAACGAAAACGATTTTAACTATTCAGAGGACACCAGTGAACTCGACATGGAAATACAGCGGTATCAAAAGGAAATCGAAGAAAATAAATGGAAAAATGCTACCGATACTTCTCAGCAGCCCTCATCGGCCGCCGACTCACAATCTCAACCGACACCCCCATCCCCGCCGCATGATAAAACGCAGCAGGAAACCACACCGGCTCAGACCGCCGCCACACAGGCTCCTGCACAACAGCCAGAAAACAATTCACCCGAGAAGAAAACCGAGCAGAACGCCCTTTCGGCACCGGCCGACCGCAACAATGAAGATACGTCGGCATCTTTTGAAATTACCGACACCAAAGAGCTTTCCGGTACACTGGATACACAAAATGACGAAAAAAAATCGGATAATGATGAAGAATTCGACGGGGAAGATACCTACTACTTTACTACCTCGAAACGAAAAAACAAATCAAAGGGTTTCTTTTCCCGACTGTTTGGCAAATAGCCATAACAGCTTTGCACCAGCACCTTTCAGAGCTACTGTATGAATGATTTAATCCTCCATGTCGATGTTTCGGAAAAGCTTGACAAAGTAATACGAAATTACGTGTCTCAGATAAACCTGCTCCATGCCCTGGTTTCTACCAATTCGGGGCAGATACTAGTCTCATTTGGTAAAGATGACGCCATTGACATCTCATCCCTTCCGCCACTTATCAGCGGTAGCTTCTCTGCTACCGAGAAAATAGCGGATTTAATCGGTGAAAAAGAATTTACAACCATGCTTCATCAGGGTTCACAGCGTACCATTCTCATAACCCTTATCGACTTCAATCTCTACCTTACTACCATTTTCGACAATTCCCATAAAACCGAAACAATCCGTCATGCCGCATCAAGCTTTGCAAAAAAGCTGCGGGATTTTCTTCTGAAATACGGCATATCATCTCATTGATTTTGTGCATCAGCTTTCCGGTCGTATCTCCTCGGGCGCATTCACTATTGTCAGGATTTTATTCAGGTTAGTAATATCAAACAGCCTTTTCAAATATGCCTGTGGAGAACGATTTGTGTTGCAGATAATGAATTTTTTGCCCTCTTTCTGCATAAGGTTGGAATAGTACACCAGTATCCCCAATCCATAGCTGTCGATAAAGGAAACTTCACTCATATCAATTACGACTGAATCCTTTTTGGTATTCATAAGCGCTTTCAGCTTTTTTGAAAACTTATTCGCATCAACATCTATAATACGTCCCTTGACCGCAAGTACTGGAAGCGATTTGTATTCGCCAAATTCTGTCTTTAATGCCATAATGTGCAGTCCCTCCGGGCGGACGGTTTTTTTCGTTGCATGCAGAAATAAGCCGATTCCTGTGTAATTTCCATCTGAACCCTGGCCGTTGTATTACAACCTAATTTGAGCGGTTTTGATCGCGAAATCTACGCCAATCCGCACCACTCTTATATTCTCGACAATCATGAGACAACCAACAAGGTCGCCCCATGCTTTCCGAGAACACAATAGCATCACGGCTCACCGCAGCTTTCATAAAAAACAACCACTCAATTTAGGTGTAAATAAAAATACGTTACTTGTCTGCAGTTATACAAAAAAGAGACTTTTGCTTCAACTCTGAAAAAGCGCATTACATCCATACGTCACTAATTTATTTTTACCTAAGCACAGCGATTGTTTTGATAAAAGATGCGTGAGCCGTACCGGAAAGGCATTCCAGAAAAGAATGCGTTGCCATTTTTGGTCGTTCATGATTCCGGGGGATGCAACAGCAGTAAAGATAGCAGCAGACTTCGCGGACGCAATCCCTCTGTTGAGGTTTTAGTACTGCCTGAATTGGACACGTATTATATATAATCGGCGTATTCCGTGGGGGTGGAGGGGTTGTGATACTCACGATGTAATCGAACCGGATGAATTTCACAACGTCTTCCGGGGTTGACGAACTGATGCACATTGCACCATATGTTGCCGGATATCACGGCATACTATAGCCACACAAGGTGTCACGTTAACGTTTTTTGTCCGCTATTGCAATCGGACACCCCTTTTCCGGCTCTGAGCCTTTTTCGTATACTAGCAAGTGCTTTCATACGGTAACAGATACCTCATACCTGCTCATTATCATGCACCATTTTTACATACATCCGGTTACGCCTCAACGACGGCTTATAGAACAGGCGGCGCATATCATCACCTCACAGCAGGGTATCGGTGTCTATCCAACCGATACTGTATATGGTATGGGTGCATGTATAAGCGCACAAAAAGCGATATTTAAAATTGCACGTATCCTGGAAAAAGACAAAAAACGCCTTTTTTCTTTTATCTGCAGCGACTTCTCCCAGGCAAGTCATTATGCCCGAATAAATAACGATCATTTCAAGATGATGAAACGGGTACTGCCGGGCCCGTTCACCTTTATCCTGCCGGCCACGAATATCGTACCCCGTAAAATCGTCAAAGCACGAAAGCATGTGGGTATACGCATTCCAGACTGCCCGGCATGCGCAGAACTTGTATCTTTTCTCGGCGAGCCTCTGGCGAACACATCGGTTCCGCTGCCCGGCAACGCTCGCGGCGATCCGGAAGCTATTATCCCAGCAGTACGAAACGATGTCGACGTGCTACTTGACATTGGTGAATTGAAAGAGCCGGTCGGCTCTACCATAATCGATTTGACATCCGATTCTCCCCGAATTGTGCGTTATGGTAAAGGAGCCTTATAATCACTATTTGTGCATTGCGCACCTATTTTTTCGGCAGGAGACTGTCGGTCGCCTCTGCCGATATACGTCAGCTTCGAAATACATAGGTATCCGCGCAATTCGTTTTCTTCAAACCTAGTGATCACGGTAATCTACAGTAACCTTTCATACAGCTAAAGGATAAGCCATGAGTAAAGAGATCGACAGGCTCATTGAAATCGTCAGGACATTACGCGGTCGCAACGGATGCCCCTGGGATAAAAAACAGGACCACCGCAGTATCAGCTCATGCATGCTCGAAGAGCTGTATGAATTTTTTGAAGCAGTGGAAAAAGGGGACACGACGAATATGCGTGAAGAACTCGGTGATCTGCTGCTGCATGTATTGTTTCATGCCAGAATCGGAGAAGAGAACGGCACATTCGACGCTGAAGATATCGCCGCACATATCAGCGACAAGCTGATTCGACGCCACCCCCACGTATTCGGCGACCAGCATGTAGCCTCGACCGATGAGGTGTTGCATAACTGGGAACAGATAAAAAACGCTGAAAAAGAGAAAAAGAACAGGACATCGGCACTCGACGGTGTTCCCAATGCACTACCGGCTCTGCTGAAGGCGGAAAAATTGCAAAAAAAAGCCGCCCGTGTCGGTTTTGACTGGGATACTTCCGAGCCGGTAATCGATAAGGTAAAGGAAGAATTCCGGGAATTTACCGAAGCCGCTGCACACAGCGATACCGAGCATGCACGCGAAGAACTCGGGGACCTGCTATTCTCGATAGTCAACGTCGCTCGCCACTACGACTTCTGCGCCGAAGATGTGCTGCGGGCCACTACCGACAAGTTCTCTACGAGATTCAGATATATAGAACGACGTTTCAAACAGGAAGGCAAACCGATCGAAGGCGCAACACTCGAAGAGATGGATACCTACTGGGAAGAGAGTAAAACCATAAAAAAATAACTCCGGTTCGAATACTTTTCCGGATAAAAACTACAGTGAACCGCTTCGATCTTACGGGGGAACTTTTTACGTTCCCGAACGTAATTGGGAGGAAGTAATTAATTATTTTTATGAACACTATATATTCGACCTTTCTATAAGGGATTTTCTAATGAAAAGCACTGTAATTAACGACGTTACTCTTTACTGTACAGACCCGGTAGAGAACGACTACCGTTGGATCGGTCAGCAGGAGCCTCTGCGACAACTCCATGCCTGCTGGATAAAGATGTCCGATCAGGATCTGCCTCTTACACCGCGTGTTACCGGGTGTCCCGGTATCGGCAAAACCACACTCGCAATGGCGGCCGCCAAAAAGCTGGGGCTCGATGTGTACATCATGCAATGCACTTCCGACACACGTCCTGAAGATCTTCTTATTTCACCGGTACTTTCACAACAGGGAACGGTAAAATATCATGCAAGCCCGCTTTTATCCGCAGCCATTCACGGAGGCGTCGTCATACTCGACGAAGGCAACAGAATGCCGGAAAAGTCATGGGCGTCACTCGCATCACTGCTCGATACACGACGTATGATAGAATCGACCGTCGCCGGAATAATAATCAAAGCACATAAAGAATTCAGAGCCGTTGTCACCATGAATGAGGACGCCTCGACTTTCGAAGTCCCCGACTATATCATGTCGAGACTGCAGCCGGGCATAGCCCTCGATTTCCCTGACCGAAAAACCGAAATGCGCATTCTATCATACAATATCCCCTATTCAAACGAAGAGATACTCAATCTCTGCGTTGACTTTCTTCAGAAAGCGCATTCTCTCGACCTGCCTTTTTCTATACGTGATGGAATCAACATCATTCATTATACGCTGAAACAGAAAAAGATCCAGAAAAACCCGAATACAGAACTACTCTTCATG
>CAZPUS010000001.1:99766-179430 GCA_964589825.1 uncultured Fibrobacterota bacterium
GGGTGAAGATGCACTCGATCTCGACACGCTGGCTGCAAAAACCAGAGAATTCGGCACCTCGCGCGATTTTTTCAATCTTGGAGATTTTTTCTATCCGGACAATGATGAACTGAATCCTGATTTCGGAGATAACTGATGCAGCTTTCGGAGGGGATTACCATTCTGCCGGTGCTCAACTCCGCCGTCACGGTTTCCCGTCACATTCGGCAGTTGTGCACCGAGCATCACTATGATTGTATCGCAGTTGATCTGCCGGAGCAATTTTCTGCGCATCTCTCACATTGTATCGATCAGCTTCCCCTTATAAGCGCCGCCTTTGCCACAGGGCATTCCGACGATACGGTCCGGTATATCCCGGCCGATCCCTGCGACGCATGTATCGAAGCGATACGTCAGGCAAAACAGCAGCGTACCTCTTTCCGCTTTATCGGCCACCCTTCGATTCTGGATCCCTCCCCCTGCCCCAAAATGCCGGATACGTACGCTATTACCCGCATGGGTTTTGATGAATTTTTCTCACTGTGCCTGCATGTATACGGTAATCCCTCAGCAGATACTCCCGAATACACAGCATCTCGCTACATCGCCCACTCTCTGCGGGAGCTTGAAGCACTTCACAGGTCGATTCTTGCGCTGGTACATGTCCGACATTTTGTAAGTACTGTTACACATTTTAATAACGAAAGCTCTTACAACCTCTCGTTTCCCGAGGCGCATACCGCATGCTACAAAATAAAAAATTATTTCATCAATCCTGATCATCTCTATTTTGTACTTGGTGAATTGCCCTATATAACGGCAAAATGTGAAGAGGAACGCCGCGATCCCTTTCTTCAATATACCAGCAAGACTGAGGCTATCAAAGAATTGTTTCATGAAACAAAATACGGTCGTTTTAATGAAACAAAATCAACGCAGCAGCTTTCGAGTCAGTATATACAAACAGCTCTTACATTTGCCCGGAACCTCGCAATCACCGAGGGCAACCTTACCCCGTCGCTGTTCGATATGCTGCAGGCGGCAAAAGGTGTTGCCGGAAACACCTATGCCTATAACCTGCTTAAAAACGCTAAATACTATCCCTTTCTGCCCTATGAAATAGATAAAAATTTTTTATCCCTCGGCATTGACAAAGTGCAATTCAGTGAAGGACTGCCACCGCATCCCGCATATAACCTTCTCAATGACCGACAGCTGACGTGGAAAAAGATCAATATCTATCCGGAACCTGAAGATGAGGAGCCGGACGAAGAGGCCTGTTCCACCGATTCTATCGATATGGGTATGTGGTGCTCCCATATCCCTGAGGATCGTCGCATAGAACATTTCAACTCATATGCTCGTGAAAAAACCAAGGACATGGTCACCTCTCGTGCAACCCGTACAGTCCGGTTTACCAGTTCACTCGAAGAGGGCATAGACCTGCGTGAAACCATACGTAACTGGCATACTGGTAAGATCTACGTGAAACAGCACCCGCCACGAAGTTGTAGTGTCGATACGGTTATCATCGTTTTTGATGCCACACACGATGAACGCTACCCGCACTGCGCGACGTGGTCTGCGGAGCACAAGCATGAATCGACACTCAGTTTTTTTGCCACCGATCCTTTTGAGCACGTAATAGGTCCAGGTATATCACGTGCTTATTACGGCGGTTTGTCGCTTGTTTATCCGCCACGGCCAATAGAAAACCCCTTCGAAATCACTGAAGATTTCATTCGCGGCACGCTTACCCACAGGCTGGTCTATGGTGCATGTATGTTCAGCGAGCGCACACATCTGAGCTATATTGCATACAAAAAGCCGGATTATATTTTGCAGAAAATTGCACAGAACTTTGGCAAGAGGCTGGTATGGATACCGCTATCCCATTACGGCAAAAAGACATTGCAGCGGTTGCGCACCTTTCATGTACTTAACGGAAAAGTGGTTCGCAGCTGGGCCTCACGCTTTATCCCTGAATAACCCTTTGATTTTCCCATGCATTCTTTTGCGATGTGTCATATTCCAAACTTGTCCCGCACTCTTATTCTGAGTGTTGTATGCGCCGGGTTACTGCCGAATGCCGCAATCCCCGATACATCGTATACCGACAATCTCAGAAAACGCTTTACAGGGGAGTATAGATACTGCCACGTCGATTCCGTCGACTCGGCTATCTCTTTTGACAGCGTGCTTGCCTGGAAAAAGAAAATTAACAACTGGGCTCTCTCGGAAGAATATCCGGAGTATGTGCAGCGCTACCTCAACGCACATCCGCAACAAAGCGCTGATGAGGTTTTGTCGTGTGAGGTATACCGATGGGCACGCCGGAAAGAGCAACAACACTACCGTGACAGTGTGCAGCGTGCGCGATATCGCCGTGATTCTCTTCAGATCGCACAGGCCCGGACAAAGGTGACACCTTCAAGGTATGACTTTGGCCGTATTCCCTTTGGTCTTACGCGTAAGGTGGTCCAGTTGATTTTTTCACACGAGCGCAATGATACACTACAGGTTAATTTTTCTGAGCTCATAAAGGATACAGTGGTTGCCGGTGCCGAATGTACTATAAAGTTTTTTTTCAACCGCAAAGATTTTCTTTATAGTTACTCCTTTCAAAGCAATGCGTGGCCGGCAGATTCTCTTGACACACGTGTACGGGATATCGCACACAAGTGGACAAAGCTTTTTTCCAAGAGATTCAATGCATCTCCTGGAATACATCGGATCGGTTTTATCGATATAGGAACCGATTCGACCGCAGTATACCGCACATGGGGTGACAGCTGCCATCAGGCGGCTATCGGATTTATTCAGCGCTCCCATCGTTTTGCCGTGACTGCAACTGTAGAAGATACCTGCATGCATCGGTAAAAGCCTCTAAACTCATTGGATGGGGTATTGCAATCTTGCAATACAGAGACAATCGTGTGGTTTTTAACCCGAATGTTGTGCTACGCGCAGACCACCAGTACCTTTACACCTCGCATATGTAGTACACGATTGTACAGCTACATTCCGGATAGGAAGTTTCGTGATACGCAGAACACACTATGCCACTTTCGCTATTGCCGACATTTTCTTTGTGCTGATAATGCTTGCAGGTACAGCTTTTTCGCTCTTTATATTGCTAAAGGAACCGGTTGCAAAAAAAAAAGTGGCGGTGTATAAAGGGATGGAAAAAATCGGATCCTACGAGCTGCCGGCGACCAAAGAAGTCACCGTGCAGGGCAGATTGGGCGCCATGATCATCGAACTCGACCATGATCGCGTTCGCGTATGCAGATCCCTGTGTAAAAACAAAATATGTATACGCACCGGCTGGATAAGTGAGCCGGGACAACAGATCGTATGTGTCCCCAATCAGATCATCATCGTTATTAAAGCGATACATAATGGAAAGAGCCCCGATGCATACAGCCGATAAACGCCTGCATCAGGAAGATATCGTGTATCGGACCTTGCTGATTCTCTGTGCAATCGCGATACACGCTATCGAGTTTTTTCTTCCAAGGATCCCGTTTTTCCCCTGGCTGAAGCCTGGTCTTTCAAATGTCATTACCGTGCTCTGGATTATCAAATTTGGTATGATCGATGCGTTGCTGCTTGTACTGCTGCGAGTCTGGATTGCCGGTTTCTATTTTGGTTTCTCCTTTATCACACTTACACTCAGCTGCAGCGGAGGGCTCGCAGCGACCCTTGCGATGGGCATTCTTTGGAAAATCGCAGGGGAGAAAAAACTGATCGGTACGATCGGCATTTCCATTATCGGCGCCTTTGTGCACAATGTAACACAGTTGAGCGTGGTACATCTGCTACTGGCTCACTCAGTCGTCCTCTTTTATCAGATTCCGGCGGTTTGTCTCGCCTCCCTTGGCTTTGGTACTATCGTCGGGTTACTCGTCCCCTATATTGATTCGGTGGTGAATTCAATCTATCCAACACTTCCGGACACACTTACTATCCCCAGGTCGTCACGACAATTTAAACGTTTCGACATATTTTCTTCGACTTGTGTGCTCGGCACCTGCGTGGCATTGCTTTTTCTTAACAATCTGCTCGCCCTCGCTGTTTTTGCAACGATTCTGACCGTTCTCGTATTTTTTATCCTGCGAACACCATTAAAGACACTCACCTACCCGGTTAGAAGATTCTGGATCATTTTTCTCGGTGTCGCCCTCATCTATCTTTTTTTCACACCCGGCACATCCTATACGCATTTTCCCATGCTTACGCATGAGGGGGTCCTTTTTACATCACGACAATGGCTTCGCATCTGGTGCTGGCTGCAACTCTCGCTCACTCTTCATTTTTTCAACTTTCACCATATCACGTTTTCTGTTCTTTCCAGAATATTTCGCGCACATCACTCGACACTTTATGCCGGTATCCTTGCTCTGGAGTATTTCCCACACACACTTCAGACCATAAAAGATACCATCCGGATATCACCTAAAAAATTATTTTTTCACCCGGCGACCTATATAACCGACACATTGAGATCGGGTTTTATTTCGGTTGCACAAATAATGAAACAAAGCAAAGAAACAACAGTGTAACCGGGCTGTTCCGCCGTTTGTTTACAAAGCATACCGCCAACATGACACCATTTACATCGGAGCATAATTGTGCACATACCCCCAAAAATGACAAGAATGGAGCTTACCGGTATACGTGAAATGAATTCCGCAACTGTTACGACCCCACGGATCGAAACCCCGACGGACGTACTCGTTCGTATTACGTCGATCGGTGTCTGCGGCAGTGATATTCACTACTATACACGAGGCAATATCGGCTCACAGGTTGTACAGTATCCATTTGTGGTAGGCCATGAATGCGCGGGTATAGTAGCTGAAACCGGAGAAACGGTATCCACCGTAAAAAAGGGTGACAAAATCGCCGTTGATCCGGCAATGCCGTGCGGAAAATGTGACCAGTGCGCTGCGGGACGTGCTCACACGTGCCGAAATCTGAGATTCCTCGGTTGTCCGGGACAGGCACAGGGATGCATGTCAGAATATATCTGTATTCCCGAAACGAGCTGCTATCCCGTGCCCCCGGATATGGAGGACGACTGTGCCGTACTTGCGGAACCATTGTCGATCGGAATATATGCATCAACATTTGCCCCGTCGCTTCAGGGGCGGTCGGTCGCCATCCTCGGGTCAGGACCTATTGGGCTGAGCGTACTACTCGCCTGCCGTGACAACGGTGCCGGCAGTATCTATACCAGCGACAAGCTGCCGCCGCGAATGGGCAAAGCGTCCGAACTCGGTGCCACCGCCAGCATGAACGCGGATACCGACGATGTAGTACAATTTATACTGCAAAAAGAACAAGGCGGTGTCGATGTGGTTTTCGAATGTTGTGGTGATCAGGACGCACTGGACCAGGCGGTTTCCCTGCTCAAACCGGGTGGACAGCTTGTTATCGTCGGGATACCGGAGCCGAAGAGAGTCAGTTTCGAAATTGATTTTCTACGTCGCAGGGAATTACAAATCTGCAACGTCCGACGACAAAACAAATGCATGCGCAAAGCGATCGATGCCATACATTCCTCGCGCATGAACGCGGGTGCGATGAAAACCCATCGATTTCCCTTTAAAAAAAGTAAAGACGCGTTCGATTGTGTCGCCGGGTATCTCGATGATGTCATAAAAGCAATAATTTATTTTCCTGTATAACAACAGGCTGGCGTTTTGGCAGCTTCGGTTCAATCTTTATCTATTATTTATTATTACTACTACAAGGAATACATAATTGATTTTTCGACCAGAATTATCATGGGAATCACTTTCACAGGAAGAAATACGAACCCGCACACTTCGGGCGCTTCGTAATCACATCAGACACATAAAAACTTCCTCGTCTTTCTATTCCGAACTCCTTTTCGATGTTTCGGATGATACGGTCGCTTCGTTCGACGATTTTAGAAAACTCCCCTTTACCGATGCAACAACCCTTGCAAAACGTAACGACGCATTTTGCATGACCGGTTCGGAATCGATTACCGAAACCGTATTGGTCGACGACGCACTCCACACTTCCACGGCCATCCCGGTGTTTCTTACGGCCAGTGATGCCGACAGGATGGCATTCGATATGGCCTTGGGACTTCATGCATGCGGTGTAACATCCGAAGACACCGTCCTACTTCTTATTGACATGAACAATCCTGACATGGTCGGATTGAGCATCTATCACGGGTTAAAGCTGCTTGGTGCAAATGTGATACGCGCCGGAGATTTCAAGGGGAAAAGTATGAAAACAACCCTGCAGCGGCTCCGACCGTCCGTATTCGCAGGCACTCTGACGTCACTAAACGCAATTACTACTCATTTGGGAGAATGCGGTCTTTCTGCGGATGCGTTCTCGGATAAAAAGGTTTTTTGTGCAGGTTACGATCTCAGAAACGATACAATGCAGCTCAATCAGGACGGTGCTGCCCTCGCCCACTTTTTCGGTGCACATATATTCTCGTTTCAGCCTCTTGGCGCGTGTCAATCTGCCTTATGGGAATGCCCCGCACAAAAAGGACTGCATATTCACCCCGAATTGACTTTTGCAGAAATAATCGATGAACAAGAGCGTGTTATCACAGACGACAAACCGGGTGAGCTCGTAATCACCACCCTCGGAATCGAGGGTATGCCCCTTCTTCGGTTTAAAACCGGAAAGCACGCGTTCGCACTCACCGATTCATGCAGTTGCGGCAGAAACTCCCGCCGCATCGTACCTATTGATACGACACATGCACAATCTGTTTCTCGCGAATCGACACAGGAGTCGATTCCCGGACAAATAACCCGGATCCTCGATTCTTTCGAACAGATTCAGGACTACGTGGTAATTATCGAACACGATGCAGCAAACAACCGTAAAATAACTATCCACGCACTCATTTCTCCCCAGATGGTGCATACGGTATACAGAATGCTACACGCAAAACTCAATATCGATATACCCATTCTTGTCTCAAATCCCGCGACCATTCAATCCATTCGGGGCACACAGGATAATAACGGGAAAATAATCGATACTCGCAGTCATCGCTGAATCCAACTGTATGCTCAATATCGCCGTGCAATCTGCCGATACATATAAAAAGCGCTTTTTTTCACTCGGATGCCGGTGTATACGTGTATGAACAAACCATTTCGAAGGTGCATACATCCTGTCGTGCTGGCAACACTGCTGATTGCAGCAGGAATAGATGCCAAAACACGCTGGAGCGCATTCCAGGGCATTCCTCATGCGGATTTCATTAAGGGAGGTGCCTATTCACTGCAGTCGGCAAATTTTGCCACAGCCGACTCTTTGGGAAACAGCATCGAGACGAGGGTGGCGTATGAACTCCGTGCCACTGTAGGAGCCACTCGCTGGATCAATCTCGAAGCCGGATATTCCGACGGCCTTGTTTTCGGGTTTAAGGCTCGCCTTCTTGGTGAAACCAGACCCTATACCCCCTCCCTGTGTGTCGGCGTCAGAAATATAGGTAATCACCGGGAAGCAAATTTTTTCAATTCCCCGCGTCTTGACTCTTCTGCAGAGTTTTTTGCGGCACTCGGTAAGGACGTAGAGCCGATACGCACCCGCTTTCATGGTGGCATTCTGTCAATTCCATCAATAGAAGGCGAAAAAATCAATCCGTTTTTCGGTATCGAAAGCTATGCAGGTGTGGGCATATACTATTCCATAGAAGTTTACAGACGTGACAGTTCATTTATTCCTTCTCTGTATGCGATATATCGTATGCTTGACGATCGGGTGGAAATTTCGGCTGGCATCATCGGTATCAAAAGGCTGCTTATCAACTCCAAAAACGAGTTTTCATTCGCTTTTTCCTCTCCTCCCGGTCCTTCCGAATACATACGACCGGGTATTTTTTTCGGACTGCGGTATCGGGGAGATATAGCGTTTGGACAAAAAGAGGCATTCAACAGCGTTGAAGATCTCTCTATTTCTCTTCAGCAACGTCTGGAGAATTTCAACGCTCATTTGGCACGTATCGAAGAAAAAATCGAACAAAACAGCACCAGCATCAAGGGGATAAAAGAGGATATCATCCGGCTGGATAATGCGCTTTCTGATCACAAAACCAAGCTCAGAACCATTTTGATGGACAAACTTCTGCACCTTAAAACACTCTACCATGCATCACCATATAAACCGCAACAGGTACAGCAAACCATACAGGAATTGACAAATTACAAGTTTAACGACAAGGCCATGAAGATATTCCAGGAATTCGCCCTTGACAAAACACAGGACCGGGAAATCCGCATCCTTGCTATCGAAATACTAGGGGAAATCGGGAAAAACAGCGCCGCCGATATACTTCTCGACATCTGTGCCAATGAAGAGGATCCCGGAATACGTATCGCATGTATTATCTCAATTGGCAAAATGGAAGCCACAGAGGCGATTCCACTGCTACGACGTCTGTCCAATGCTCCCGATGATAACATCGCCATAAGTGCCCAGGAAGTCCTCGGAACGCTGACTGACGGGGCCTCGTTTGCCGGCAGTCCTTCTCGCTACAACAAAGCATTGCGTACCATTGCAGAAGCCGATACTGCCCCGGAGACGAACGTAACGTCTTCAGACCAATCTGCTGCTGCTACCAATCCTGATACAATACAGACACGCGGCGGCACTGACAGTATCCCGAATGACATAAGAGCCGACAGCTCCGTCACTTCTGACCCGACCCCATCCCCAAAAACATCGACAGCCGCCACCGATACCGTTATTCAAAACACCGATACCACGGTATCGGACTCATCCGAATCCGAGAACGCACCTGAGGCAGATCCTGCATTGTCCTCTTCCGATACGCTTACACGCAACTCACCCGATGCCGAACCCAAAGACAGCACCGTCGAAGATCAAGCACCAACCGACACCACTGACTTGCCTGGCACCGAACCATCTCCCCTCTCATCCGATACCGCGACATCCGCAGATGCTCAAACAGAGACGGACACCACCGCGGCAGAAAACCAATAAATGCTAAAGCCCACGGCTTTTCAATTGCTGCGTACACGTATCCATTCATTACCTCAAACGTATCTTTTCTGAATTGCGGGCCCCTTGCTCCTTTATGGCATCTCTTCTCCGCTTCCGTGCAGGGCCTGTCGATCTCCACGGGTACGATTTCAGGCTGACTATTCAGGTCAAGAACCACGAGCCTACGGAAAAACCAATGACGCTGGTTTATTCGTGTCCTTCGCATACCTCAGCCATTGCCAAAGAACCACTATCAGACGATAAAGTCGATCTGTTGCACGGTACCCGCGCTCCCGCTGCTCTCTTTTACGAAGATGCCGGTATCCCGTAAAACCCCTGCGTCATCGGTGGAGGAACTGCCAAGACCGATATGAGTGCCTCTGTGCTGCAGTGATATTGCACCGACATCCGCTTCGAGTAAAGGACGAAGCGTCCGGTTTCCTTCTTTGTCAAGCTCCATTATTTGAAGAGTATAAAACACATCGTCGTTTTCATCGATCCATCCGTTTTTATCGCTGTCCAGCATCCTCAGTTCCTCAAATCCATCACCTGTACGCGGTCCGAACAGTTCACTGCCGTTATCGATGGTCCCGTTGCCGTTTTTGTCATACGCCAGGAAGCCGCTGCCGGCTCCGGGGACCGAGATGCGTTCATTTGTCCCGTCACCATTGAGATCGAATTCCGTTTTTGTGTCGCTTAATGTCACATGCGGGGCATTAAAATTGACAATCAGTGGATCGATCGCCGCATCCCCCGCTTTTACACTTACCGATACTTCCTCGTACGTTTCCCTGCTCATGTGCAAAGAGACGTCAAAGGAAAAGGCCCTTCCGTCTTCTGTAGAAAGGTTGCCGGCTGCGGAAAAATTGACCTTTTCGGCAGTATGGGTAATTCGTTTGAAATCATATGAAACACCCCACCCCTGTCGCTGAGGTTGACTCTGTTCTTCGGCCTGCTCCATTTTTCCCCGTGCGGTCTCTTTTGCCTGAGCTGCAGCCTTTTCTGGATCAGGGCAGCATTCATCCTTTTCATCTCCATACAGCTCTACTTTTCGTCCTGTCCACTCTTCAACGAGCATTTTCAGGACAGAAAGCCTGGCATCCGAAATGAATTCTTTAAATATTTCATCTTTTGAGCGCGTCTTTTCACCGCATTTCGCATTCTGCGGTTTATTGTCTGATCCGCGCTCATGTACGGGTGCCGATCGTCTCATCCGGTCGGAAAGCAATGCGATATCGGCCCGGGAAAATCTCGCTTCTGCATACCCCTGCGAAACACGCGCGTATTCTATTCGTTTTTTCCCGTTCCATGCATGTAACCGTTCATGGGTCTGTGTGTTGACTTTTGCCCGTGACTGCGCATCCATGCGCATTGCAGCACTCGCTATTTTCATCGCTACATCCCTGTAAAATGAAATAATAGTGTCTCTTCATTACTCTATATCGGATGCTTTTGCTGAAAACTTAAAAAAGTGACCTTTCCCAACTGCGTGGCCTTATTCGAATAAATCCTGAATTGAGCCTTTTTATTTGCGAAACCTGCTTCAATCCGTACTGCGTGCGTTTTACGAGAATGAGAGGGCTCGCATCACGGTTAAGCACTCATTTAAGATGACACAATAACAGCACGGGTCATCGTAACCTCAATCCATACAATCACTCGGTTGGGGGAGGGTACCCGCAAAAACAACGTGCAAAATGCTATTTTTTATCCATTATATTACCTCAAGGGAGTGAGTAACCATAGGCATATTTGCCCGGGCACGACCGGCTCTTTAGCAAATGAACGAGGTATTCCCCCGGGAGTTGGAAGTGACTGATTTTGCTCATGGAACCTCGTTAGTTAGCTATACCACAGGCACTAAAATCGGACATGGTGACAGAGGATTGGTACCGAGATGAAATATATTACCATATGTCTTCTTTCTCTTGTTTGCATGGTTCAGGGCAAGGAAACCGTCTACGTACTGCACGGCTACCTCAGCCACCCCATCGCCATGCACGGCACGGTAAAAGAAATCGAACGGCACGGCTTCGATGTGGTCAATTACGGCTACAACAGCGTTACCCTCGACATCCGGGATATCGCTACACAACTGAAACAACAGCTGCGTTCTTACGGTTCAATGGATACGATCCATTTTGTGACGCATTCCATGGGTGGACTGGTGGTGCGCGCGCTTGTACAGCAAAGCAGAAATGATACGCTGATGCCGGTAATCGACCGCATTGTCATGCTGACACCGCCGAACAAGGGATCGGAACTCGCAGATTTTTTTTCGCAAATACGGGTCCTGGACTGGATACTTGGTCCCAATTTGGATAATATGACGACCGATACCGGTGCGCTGTGGCACACCCTCTCCAAGATGCAGGAACAACGTGTCGGCATTATCGCGGGTATGAGCTTCAGAGATGCCCGATTCTCACCAATTATGGAATGTCCCCACGACGGAAAAGTCACCGTCTCCAGGGCAATGCTCAACCGGGGAGAAGACAGAATAATCGTAAAGCAGAATCATCGCCAGGTTCTTTTCAGCACGCAAATACGAAAAAAGATAGTTTCCTATCTTACCACAGGAAGTTTTCAGTTCCCTCCGGCTTCGAAAACCGATGTCGGGTCTTCAAAATAATCCGCGGTCTCAAATTGAACGCGGGTGATTGGGTTTGAGTAATCTGCTGCGATCAAAACTGCCCTTGCGTCCCCTCAAATAATCGATCGGTTCAGGTTAAAAACCATCCATCAATGAGTGTTTTTTAAGATAGTGCATATGATGTGCACGTGCGATTGTTACGCCGTCGCCGTTGGTTTCGAGCAAATCGAGTTGATAGATATCGCGAGGACCGAACGACGTGCCGTGTTCGTCGGTCAATACACTCAATTGCGGCTTGGTAAAATGAGTACCGTTGGCTTTGATCACCTTGGCAATTCTTCCGTCATTGAGTTCCACGATACTCCCGACCGGAAAAAGTGACGCATAGGTGAGAAACGGGACAGTTTTATAATTGCTGATCAGGCCCGCACGTGTCATACGTACAATCATCTCCATGGCCTTGTAAGGCATATACGCATCCCGATATGGCCTGCGCGAAGAAAGCGCTTCATACATATCGGCAAGTTGCACAATCTGGGCAAATTGATGGATAAGGCGGGAATGACGCTGCTTCGGATATCCCTTCCCGTTAATTCGCTCATGAATCTGATAGGCGATAAGCGGCGTCGTTGACGGAAGGCGGGTCACGTTTTCGAGTACGTGCAGACCAAGCATGGGATGTTTCATAACCTCGAACCATTCCGATTCTGTCAATTTGCCATTTTTATCCCATATCCGGGACGGTATCAGCAGCATTCCGATATCGTGCAGCAGCGCACCGATACCTATCTCTTTAACCTGCTCTTCATTGTATCCCATAGCCGCGGCGATATTGATACTGAGAAGAGATACGTTCAGGGTATGTGAAAAGAGGTAGGCGTGTGCATTAGAATTACTCCCTGAAATATTAAGCAGTATGTTTCGATCGGTCAGAAACAGCTCCACAAAAGTCTCCACGACTTTTTTAATCCTCTTGCCATCCACCGACTCCCCTTTAATAAGTGATGTCAGGATATTTTCGACTTCCCCGGCAGCATTCTCGTACGATTGTGAAACATTTTGCTTGTACTCTTCGCTGCGATCTTCGGGAGCGATTTCTGACGCGCCATCCGAAAGCGGTTTCCCGACCGGCTTATCAGAGCCACAGGCAGTTTCGAGTTCACGGTCAAGGTCCTGAATCTTGCTGCTTTCAGATAATTGTTCAAAACCCTTTGCTCCCTGCTCAATTTTCTTCAACTCAGGAGACTGCAAAACCGTCGCTTCCGGCAGGGCTTTCTCTTCTGCTTGCTCCGACGCATCGAACTCCTGTTCGTCGTCCCCGAGATCCTTTACCTCATAGTCTCGCTCCATGAGACGATTAATCTCTTCATCCTCAGATTCGGAAATATAAACTTTATGGATGTTGCGGCGTTTTAGTGCATCGATATGTCCCTGTGAAATTGTCACATCTTTTGATATGAGCAGCTCGCCGTTATGAGAAAAATATTGATGCTGTGACACACTTCCGGCTTCGATACTGGAGAGTTCAATCTCTTTCATTATACTGGCTCCGACAAATAATTATAAGCTGTATTTCGAACTCGTACGTAGTCTGAGGGCACAGGGGGAATGCCACGCTATATCTATAACATAAAATATGTTACTCAAAAATAAACCATGTGTACTACCTGCATAATTGATAGCGAATAGTGATGACAAAAAGAGAATACTTCCATGACTGTGGAGGTGCTGCTCAATTGGCAAGTTATGCGCTTTATATGCTATTCAATACATTCGGCAATCTTTATGCTCCAACAGCGGGATCCGTCCATAAATCGTATAATATTTACCTGGGCGCTATTACGAGCTATTCGCACTGACTCACCAGCCAAAAGTCTGCCCTGATTCAAAACACGTCCGGAAAAATTGTGCAGATTCCATTGCACAGAGATTGCATTCGGATTATACAGAACTAACGAGCGTGCACCGGATTGCACTGAGATTCTCCCGCTTGAAAGCCTCTTTTGATAATCGATTTCCGGTTTCTCCCCCTTTATGCCTACTACATCTCCCAGTTGGATCCCACCTGCCAATTCTCCGTTGTGATATACCGGCAACCTGGGCAACAATCTCTCTTCGCCCATTATCAGACTATCTCCGGAAAAATCATTCGCAATATCGAAATCTCCATTATTGATGTTTTCAAGACGAATAGTCGCTTTTCTCTTATTATTCCAGTTGATGTCGTCCCATTTTTTAAAGGGCTGAATGGTATCACCAGGGAAGGAAACTTCGATATATCCATCAGTCTCGTCTATCCAGTGAACAGGTGTAATTTCGGCTTCCACATTTGACTCTACTATAGAAGCCCCGAAATCTGCGGTATCGGTTCCGGGCTCCACCGAAAGATAATACCGAAACGACAGGCCTCCAGTACGTCTGGCTGGCCAACGCGTTCTGTTATGAAGATAGGTTCGTATCTTTACAAAATCATCTGTCTGCTGCAACAACTCTGCGGAAACAAAAAACTCCCTGTCAGTGGTATATAAATCATTGGTAAGACGACGTGATTCCGGCTGAGGAAACTCGCTATCCGACAGTACATCTCCTGTTCCATAGTCGTTATCCAACAACCCACTTAGCATTACCATGACCTGTGCATTCCAGTAGAGCGCAACTTCACTGGTCTCATAGTCCATTACCCAATTAGGGAAACTGTCATTCGGCGCGTGCGGCCCGGCCAGGACCCCGCCGTAAAGCACATGACGACATGAATCGGGACGATAAATCATCGGATAGAGTGGTCCATTCTCCTCATACAAAAAATGATCGTGGCTCGCCCATGCACCATACGCTCCGCGATGATGTACGGTCTGCCAGTATCCATTATTCTCGGAATCGCTGTAGCCAATCATATAGCTTCGCTGATATGGATTATCCCCCAGAATGTAGTCAACTTGGCTCTTCACATAATCACAATACTGTTGCTTCTCGCTGGAATCATAAACAGTAAACAGCATACCGAGCGCCGTCGGATAACTCATTACTCCAATGGTAAACGCGTCAGCCCTGTTCTTACGATAGTGCAACCCCCCAGGGGATGTCACCACACCATTGGGATCGTCAGGATTTGTCTCACGCCATATACGTGATGTGCTTTCCACTGCATCATATAATCGCTGCCGTGCAGCATCCGAGAGCAATGAATCATTTGCGGCCTCATTCATTAAAAGATGAAGCATACCGTACTTGGATTTAACCGAGCGCCACCATTTATAATAATTCGCAGAATTGGGGGCCTCATACATTGTTGATTCTACAGCGGCTGCCATTGTAAACAGGGATCCGTCACATTCTCCGGGTGTCATTTCCCTGCAGGCACGATTTGCCCAGGTAAGCCCGAGAATCACATTAGGATATGCAAAATAGTCCCGATAATCTATTTCCCGGTGATCACCATCAGGATCGATAACAAGCTCTTCTCCTTTGTCGTTAATCTCGATAAATTTATCGAGATAATTCCGCGCATACACAGCACATTTTTTGCCCGTGCGAAATAAAGTATCCGCATATTCCTCCATCTGGATCTCCCCGTGTAGGGAAAAAACCAACGCAGATGCGCAAAGCGCAGCAGCCATGTGTCCAGCGACATCCGACCCCGGTACAACAGTATCACACTTAACTGCTTCACGAACTGCGTAGCCCTCCATCGCTTCAGGAGATCCCCATCCACTGTGTACTCCAGGCTTAGGTCCCGGTCTACCGCCAACATCCACATAAATCTCATACTCTGAAAAATCATGAAGAGATTCGGGGTTTTTATCCACTATACACCTTAGAAAATAATCGCAAATATATTTCAGACCGTTTTTAAGCTCATCATCTTGAAAAGAGGATTTATATGCATCAGGAAATTCAATCATGCTCCACGCAAGCAACATTGCAGACCGTGCCATTGTATTATTCGATTTCCAGTGGTCTCCCGCATCGTACCACCCCCCCGAAAGATCAAGATCGACATCCGCGCCGTCATGGGTATGAGCTGGTCCTCTCCAGCTAACCCGGTTATTAGTAGAAAGTCTTCCGGATTCCTGACATTCATAAAAATAGATGCCCATCTGAAGTGCCTTTGCATAATTGAACTCTGCCCCTGCAACGAAAATCGTGCAAAGAGACGCTACCACAAACTTAATCACAGGCAATGTTTTTCGATTATTAATCATATTGTCTAACCCCTTTGTGATATGATAAAAAATTTAAGAATATAAATGCCACACTTTTCTTCCCCTAATAGTCAAGTCAATCCCCATGAGACGATTAATCTCTTCATCCTCAGATTCGGAAATATAAACTTTATGGATGTTGCGGCGTTTTAGTGCATCGATATGTCCCTGTGAAATTGTCACATCTTTTGATATGAGCAGCTCGCCGTTATGAGAAAAATATTGGTGCTGTGACACACTTCCGGCTTCGATACTGGAGAGTTCAATCTCTTTCATTACATACGGCTCCCAGGAATAGTAGAAAAGTGCTTGCAGGATCTGTATGTGGCCGGTCAGTGGGGGGATTACTAAACCACATCATAACTATAAAATAAAACAATCACACAAAAATTTCATAACACCTCGTGAAAGGTGCAGTTTTCATAGGTATGATGAATGGAAAATACGCCAACGAGTTATTTATGCGTATGGCCGAAGAAATACTACCTGTTACACTGCAAATGCATTCCCAGCGTTGTCCCTCCCCACACACGATTACCCGTTGTGACCGATTTTCCCCACGGCTGCGATTCACCTCGCGTGGTTCCATCAAGAATCCACGGGATATGCTGGCGCAGTTGGAATTTGAGCCGTAATCGCTTCTTACGGTACATGAGCGATAGTTGCGGAGTACACATAACTGCACCAACATCCCAGTATTGCTTCTCTCCCAGACTCTCGTATATGGGAAGGAGGTTGATAATCACTTTTTTCTTTTGTAAGTGCGCACCCGCATACGTTTCAAAGTACCGCGCATGCAGCGAAACCTCCATAGAGCAGCCTTGTATATCGATAGTTTTATCCAGCCGCATACCGATTTCCCGGTACTGCACGCGCGCGTTACTGTATTTATAATCCTGTGGTGCAAATACCGACCATGGTGAAAAACTAGACAACTTATAGTGCCCGCGTGGGCTCACGGCATTCAGCATTCCCGCCTTCATGTGCCCGTCTATGCCCCCTTTTATCCGCCACTGTGTATACACAACCCCATGACGAACACGGAGCGAATCCATCCTGAAATATTCATACCCTCTGAGCGCCGCATCGTAGCCGATACCCCGTCCGCCGGTTATTGACGCGCGCAGTCCCATACGCAGCGTGTCGCATAAAAAACCGTGCACGGTTACTCCGCCCCCACCCATATATCCGATTACCTCAGCGTGTGACGGCATCGCATTGTCGGGATATATCCATCGGGACGTTTTCAGCCGATATGTGGCGGCCCGAAGATCAAAACCAACACCGGTGGTATGCGCACTGCATTGCAGTGCAACTCTTTTACGGTGAAAAGAGAGAGGGAAGCTGCGGTAATTCCCTGTCGTCCGGTTTATAAGGCGGCCAGCATAAGATACAACAGGTGCGCTGGACACCCGTGCCCTCAGAGTAACCGCACGACACTGGTATCGCGGCGAAACAGCCGCAAACCACGGCCCGTTCCAAAACCACTCCTGCGGGCGATCCCGCAACCATACATACATGGAATCGTTCATAAATTGCGGGGATCGCATCCCTCCGGTATGCAGGTAGAAATCAACCGGACCAATTGAGAATTCACTCCCCACAAGAACAATACTCGTTCGTGTACGTGCGGTAACACGGTAATCTTCCGACCTCCTGCAGTAGGTCCCATTATGACGGGCTACAGAAAAGTACATACCCAGAGACGAGTGTTGCCCCCGCAGCGTTCGCATTCCATGAATTCGAACCAGACCCACCCTGGAATAACACGTATCCTTCGGCGAATCACTCCACTCATATAAAAACGGCTGATAGTCCAACGCAACCGAAAACGACTGGGAATCGCTGCATATATCGGAAGGAACGCAGAGACCGAAATCACGTGACGTCACCACAGGCAGCAATTCCTGCCCGAAACTATTGATTGCCGCACCAACACCACACAACACCAAAAAACAAAGGCCGAAGAGAAATCTCTCCGGCCCTGGTTTGCTGTAAAACAATTGCCACCTCATTGCTCGACAAACGGCGTAAAAAAGTCTATCCATTCCTGCCGTGTGGTCATGTCAGGGAAAATGCCGCCGAATGTGTAGTCCTTAAAATAGGGAAATGCTTTTTTAAGCATTTCTTCTTCACTCATTTCCCCGTCTTCCATAAAAAACATCTTGTCATAATCGATCACGTTGTTCTGATCATCGACGTATTTCATAGCCACATAGCTGATAGTCGAATCGTACTCCACTTCTGTGGTATACCCCTGGGTAAGGGATATCTGGAATGAATACGAATTCCTTTCGATGGTGTCTATTCTCGAGGCCGGGATATCGACGATCACGGTATCGTAATCACTTAAATAATGATACAACGTGCTGTCCTCGTACGATAAAGTCCGGGAATAATAACCATCCCTGATACTCTGGAGTCTGTCATCTCCTGAAACGAGCGTATACCTGGGCCAGCGATCTTTGAGGTCCTTTGCCGGATTAGTGAAGAATTTCGACAGATCGATCTTTATGGTTACATTGATACTGTCAATTGTCTCATTAAACTCATAGGGTCCGGCAAGCAATTCCAAAATAAAATCCATCAACGCGCTCGGACTTGCAAAATTGGCCGACAGGTCCGCACTGAAACCTTCCTTGCGCATATCGCTTTCAAACGACGCCATGTCCGATTCCATATCGATCACATCAGTATTGACGAGAAGATCATCGTTCTGATCGTCGGTTTCATCACGTATCGCACTAAGGCCGTTCTTTATGCCGGTCGGCACTTTCTTTAAATCCTCGTACGCTACCTCGAAATAGTTGTTTTTCATCTCAAGGAACCCGTCTCGTGTCAGGTTGTATGCCTGGACCTCAGCCATTTTGCGGCTGATCGCGCCTCCGTCATAAATAGAGGTCTTATACAACGTATCGTTTGACAGGCGATACCTGATACTGCTTGAATTCTCCATAGTATCCGCGATGTCGATCATGTCGTCGATCCAGCGCATATCCTTTGAGCCATCAGGTGAATGCAAATCATAATCATAGATACAGAACATCGCCAGCATCGCTCTGGTGAGACGTACACCGGAAGAAAACAGCATGAGATCACCGCGATCTAACTCTGCAGAATCCCCGTTAAGGGTAACGATCAGCGACATGTCGTTTTCATTTATCAACCGCTGCGAAGCGGCAAGAACCTGATTGAGTTTTGGGATTACCCCGTGTTTTATTATTCCCTGAATAAACGACACCGTCAGAAAACGCGGAAAAGCAGGACGTTTTGTCGCCGCGAGCAGCACCTTTGGTGATTCTGCCAGCAATACACGTCCCACACCATTTATCCCGGACCTTGCATAGGTATTTTTTAATATTCCGGAAGAAAGCGCAGTAGCCGGAGCTGCCGATTTTGCGCTGCGTTTTGCTGCAGCGGGCATACGTGTCTCCGAGGCAGATGTATCGGAATAATACTCATCGATCTCGTTGATATATGCCTCGATAGAATCGATAAGCATCTGTATGGAATCATTACTGTTAAGAGACAACAAACTTGCAACGATCAATCCGAAATTCGCCTTTACATGCGATGTGTCCTGTGCAACCGCCGCGCCGAATCCCCGACGCAGCCCGTCAAAATCGATTGCATACATATCCTTTTGATCTTCACAGCTATCCATTTTTTCTACCCGGCTCATTAAGAGGGTATACATCGAATCGATCCCTGCATCAGAGGTATTTGCATCCGGATCGATATCGGTCGGAATATCGCCCGGACTGTCATCGTTCACGATATCATCGGATGGTGCGAGTACATTGTCGTCACCCTCGCCGTCAGGAAAACATGATACCAGCAACAACGAAACAACCACCACTACCAAACCGCTACCCCATAGGTATGTGTACTTCATATACCCTCCTTAATGGAAAATTAAAAAATGGATTGTATCCTATACTGTAAATAAAATAGTACATTCTGCCGGCTGCATCCGGTGAAAGTAAACGTTGCCCCGTAATTTTCGAGAACACAATAGCGGCAGGACTCACCGCAGCGTTCATCAAAACAACCGCTCAATTAAAGTAGTTTACAATCCGCTAATGTATTTCTCTATAAAAAATACTCGTTTTACCGGGCGGAATAATGTCGCACTGTCTTTTGGTGTATCGATAACAATTAATCCATTATTTTGTACCCGAACCGAACCTGCTCGGTTAAGGTTCTGAGTACTCACTCGTAACACCGGGGAGGAACCAATGCCCTATTGCTGTGTAATGACCACATGCGGATCAAAGGAGGAAGCACAGCGTATTGCCGCACAAATAGTGCACAAAAAAGCCGGTGCGTGCGTGCAATTGCGCGAGGTTACCAGTGTATATACATGGCAGGGAGAAGTACATTACGATCCCGAGCACCTTCTTTACATCAAAACAACACAAAAAGCCTACCCGCAGCTTGAAAAACTTATCCGCGACACACACAGTTACGATGTACCCGAAATCGTCTCGCTTCCCATACAGAACGGGTTGAAAGAATACCTCGACTGGATTGATGAGGTAACAGAATAGACGACTGCGACAATTGGCAACGCCATCTTATTCCCGGTGCTGTACGTTTCTGCTGCGCCGTACCGCACAATACTCACCGCACATGCTGCAAAGCTTTTCATTATTGACCGGCATCGAGTTTCGATACTGAAGCGCCTTTTTCGGATCGACACACAATGACAGGACCTTCTCCCAGTCGAGATCGAATTTTGCCTGAGAAATTCTGTTATCCCATTCTATCGCCTCTTTTCTCCCGCGGGTGATATCCGCCGCATGTGCCGCGATGCGGGACGCAATGACGCCCTCTTTGACATCGCCGACATCAGGGAGCCTGAGATGTTCAGCCGGCGTCACATAGCACAAAAAGTCCGCACCGTTCATTGCCGCAACCGCACCTCCTATAGCCCCGGCAATATGATCGTAGCCCGGGCTCACATCGGTAACCAGGGGGCCGAGCACATAAAACGGCGCATCGTCACATAACCGCTTCTGCAGCTGCATATTGGCGGCGACCTGATCGAGCGGAACATGCCCGGGACCTTCGACAAATGCTCCCACACCACGCTGACGTGCCCGTTTTACGAGTTCACCAAGTACGATAAGCTCATCGACCTGTACACGATCGGTCGCATCTTTAATCGCACCGGGTCTGAAGCCGTCTCCGAGGCTGACCGCCACGTCGTACTTTTCACATAAATCAAGCACACGGTCATAATCCGCATACAGCGGATTTTCCTTCTCATTTCTGGTAATCCATTCCATAAGCATGGTTCCCCCGCGGCTTACCGCGCCACCCAGCCGGCCGCATTCATGAAACCGTTCAACCGTATGCCGGTTAACCCCGCAGTGAAGCGTCAGAAAATCGACGCCCTGCGCACAGTGGTTTTCGATAACCGAAAACATCTCTTGCGGTGTCAACTGCCACATCTCCTTGCCCTGCTGCTGGGCGACACGACCCATATCGTACAGTGGCACGGTTCCCACCGGTATGTTACTCTTTTCGATGATCAGCTTCCGAAGCTTGTCGGTGTCCCCGCCTGTAGACAAATCCATTACCGCATCCGCACCGCTCTCCTGTGCCATCTGCAGCTTGTCAAGCTCCTGTTGCTGCACACTGCTCTCTGTCGACGACCCGATATTGGCATTCACCTTTATGCGCGTGCCTCGTCCCAGTGCCATCGGAGCGATATTTCGTTGCGTGTTTCGTACAATGACAACCTTGCCGCTGGCGACTTCCCGGCGAAGCAATTCTTCATCCATATGTTCCTGCCGGGCGGTCTGTCGCAGTTCTTCGGTTATCTCGTTCGCCCTGGCGCGCTGGATTCTTGTATGTCTCACTATTGCATGCTCCCTTTTCATACATTAAATTCTATAACCTCAATTAATTATACGAGCATATTTCGTGTGCTCACCCTCGCTATACGTTCTGGTGATGCCCTTACTACTCAGGAAAGATAAAAATACAAAATTCCAGCAGCCGGATTCACTCCGGAGAGCCTCCCAGTTGACCACAGGCCCCTGCGATATCCCTGCCTCTGCTTTTTCGCACCGTCACCATAACCCCTCTGTGATGAAGCCTATCCGCAAAATCTTCCACCACCGGTGCATTTGTATGTCCGAGTGCACCGGATGTATGAGGGTTCATCGCAATACAGTTCACCTTTGCCGGATGGCCCTTCAGCAGTTGAGCCAAAGCTTTCGCATCATCATCCGAGTTATTGAATCCCTCCACTACAGTATATTCACACGTGACGGTGGTTTCGGTCTGCCGGGCATATTCCCACGCGGCTTCAAGCACCTGCGCAATGGAATATGTGTCGGTTAACGGCATAATCTCTCTTCTTTTCTCATTTGTCGGCGCATTAAGTGATATGGCGAGGTTAATATCGGGCTCATACTGCAAAAATCGTCGTATGCCGGGAACGAGCCCTGCGGTGGAGAGTGTAATACGTCGTCCGGATATATTGAACCCTTCCGGATGACGGATTACGGAAAGTGCTCCCCTGAACGCATCCATATTCGCGAGCGCCTCTCCCATACCCATAAATACGATATTCGTTATCTTTTTATCATCGTGTTGTTGCAGATACGCATTGATACCGGTGAGCTGACCGAGTATCTCCGATTGTGTAAGATTTCGAATCAGACCCATGCGTCCGGTTTCACAGAAAACACACCCCATTGCGCAGCCAAGCTGGCTCGAGATGCATGCGCTGCGACGCTTGCCGTCATAGAGCAGTACGCTTTCTACGATACCTGCTCCGTCAGGCAATGAAAACCCGAATTTAACCGCATCATTGTGGCATGAATGCAATGTGCGGACAACCGGGAGAGCCTCTACACAGTACTGCTGCGCAAAAAGTGCCTTGCTCTTTTTGGATACGTTCGTCATTTCATCAAATGAGCCGACCCCCTTCTGATACAACCATTTAAAAAACTGGGTCGCTCTGAATCGCGGCTCCCCCATATCTAGGCATTCCTGCTGAAGTGCCTCGAACGTAAGATCCTGCAACGGCTGTCGCTGCTTATGAACAGGCTTCACCTCGCTCATACTGCGGCTTATATCCCCCATGTGTGTTTGCATACATCCATCATCCGTGAAATACGCACATCGTAGGTATGATTTTGTCTCACTTTTTCCACTCCGTTTTGCGCAATTCGCTCTCGTTCCTGATCATGTGTACGATAGTAGTCACAATAGTCAATACACTGCTGCGGTGTGTCGAATTCGACAATTTCCCGGTTCGGCCCCTGGGTAATGAAAAATTTATGATTGAGTGCCCGTCGTTCGGTAAGAATAAAGGCCGCGCTGGCCTTGCAATCGAATATCCTCTGTGTAAAGGAGGTAATTATCTGTATACGGTTTATATTAACATTCACCCTGCTGCTGCGATAGTAGCTGCAGAGGTTTGTATAATAACATGCATCGGTGGATACCCGGGACGCATCGATAAAACGCTGCCAGTAAATATCCCCGAAACACATAAAGGACGATCCGAATCGTTGTGCCAGTGTTTTTATTACATCACGACGGTAAAAATAGCCAATAAGCCACTCTACCACAAACATGAATTTTTCAGGATCTGTTTGTAAATGCGGTCGCCATACCGACTCGTTGCGCAAAAGCAATTCTCGAATATCGGTGCGCGGATTTTCCCGATAACATGCATGCAGCTCGTTTATCAGCTCCCGATGTATGGAAAGCTCTTTTTCCATCTCCCCGGTGATAAGCGTATCGATAAATTCCAGACTCGAATTCCCTACAAAGGCGATATCTCTGCGGTAGTCGACATTTTCGCTGGTATTGAAATACTGAGGATCTGTTGCCAGGGGAAGGAAATATGCCTGAAAACCCATTTGTTTCATTCGCGGCACGAACGTTTCCTCTGTGACAAAATCGATACGTTTTTTGCATGACGGAAATGTCCGGGCGCCGTATATATACTCGTAAAACGGGTTGTCATGATACCAGTTGACCTGATAGACACCCGCCGTATCGAGCAATTTGTTCAGTTGTCCGTATTTGTCATACCCTGCATCGTTAAGCGATACCACCATGGCCGCATCATCGCGACGTACGCATTCAAAAATTTCCCCGACCGTTTTTTCGTCTGAATGTACCGGTACTTTCAGAACGGAAAGGTTGACCCCGGGTGCCCGTGCTAATGCCGCTTCGACCTCTCTGGCGAGAAAGGTGTGGGATTTGAAAAAAATGACATTCACGATCTGCTCTGGATTGCCGAG
The DNA here is from genome assembly GCA_964589825.1 of uncultured Fibrobacterota bacterium. Taxonomy (GTDB): domain Bacteria; phylum Fibrobacterota; class Chitinivibrionia; order Chitinivibrionales; family WJKA01; genus CAZPUS01. The sequence continues at coordinate 123,832 of CAZPUS010000001.1, forward strand.
GGAAAAATGCGGTTGGCCGGACTCGAACCGGCACGGAGGAGCACTCCACTACCCCCTCAAAGTAGCGCGTCTACCTATTCCGCCACAACCGCATAATATTAAACATTATTTACTGCCCGGCAGCATCCCGGAAACGAGGATTCATTACCGGCCGGTAGTATTCTCACCTGACTGAGATGCATCATTACCCGGTGGTAATTGCTGCGAGGTTCCCTGCTGCTGCATCGGTATTTGTGCGCCCCCCTGTCCCGGCACAGTCTGAGGCTGTCCACTCTGCTGACCGGACGGTGCCTGAGGCATCTGTCCGTTCTCAAGGATCGATGCCGGTGCGTACTCCTCTTTCTGCTCGGCCCGCTGCTTGAGCATCGATTCGGACTGTCTTCCTGTTTTGGAAAGAAAAAGAGAAAGCACTACACACAATGCCATATAGGAAATTGCAAAAATCACCGTTCCCCGGGAAAGGATGTTTGCCGACTCACGGGTACCGAGTACAGAATTCGCATTCGACAAACCGCCGCCGAATGCGCCCGATATTCCGCCTCCTTTATCCGACTGTAATAATACAAGAAGACACAATACTACACTTACGATAAGCAGCAATACTACACCAATTCCAAAAAGCATCTCTATTTACCTCTCTGTCAGGACATCACTATTTCAGAAAACGCATCAGCCTTGAGTGCTGCGCCCCCGATCAGTCCGCCATCGATATCGCTCTGTGAAAAGAGCTCGGCGGCATTATTGGGTTTTACGCTGCCTCCATACTGTATACGAATTCCCTGCGCGATTTCTTCACCATACATCTCGGAGATTCGCGCACGAATAATTCCATGCATTTCGTTCGCCTGTTGCGGCGTCGCAGTTTCTCCGGTGCCAATGGCCCAGACCGGTTCGTAGGCAATGGTACATGCATCCATGTGCGATGCATCGATACCGGCGAAGGCGCCTTTTATCTGGGTGGTAACCACACTGTCCGCAATATTCTGATTACGCTCCTGCAGTGTTTCTCCTACACACACAATCGGCTTGAGACCTTCACCGAGTGCGGCATTGAGCTTTTTATTCACTGTTTCGTCGGTTTCACCAAAATACTGGCGCTGCTCCGAGTGGCCAATGATAACATACGTTGCACCGATCGCTTTCAGCATGGATGCGCTGATTTTGCCGGTAAACGCACCTTTGGACTCCCAATGAAGATCCTGTCCACCGAGTGCGATAGAAGAGCCTTTGATCACATCGTGCACCGGTACGCAGTTGACATACGGCGGACAGACGGCAATATCGACATCGGTTTTATCACCGATTTTTTCAATGAGCTCATTTGCCAGCGCCACCGCCTCATCACGCGTAGTGTTCATTTTCCAGTTACCTGCAACGAATTTTTTTCGAGCCATTTATCCGGTTCCTCTCAATTTCTGTTTCATGTACTCACAATATATTTGACATAAAATAATAAATACCGACACCTGCTTTGCATATCTAATCGACTTCACTCAATGCGGCTATTCCGGGAAGTGTCTTACCTTCGAGATACTCCAGCGATGCACCGCCTCCGGTCGAAATGTGACTCATTTTGTCCGAAAGACCCGCTTTAGCAATCGCGGATGCACTGTCACCACCTCCGATGATCGTAGCGGCTCCTTTTGCCGTCGCATCTGCAAGCACCTTCGCGATGGCATCGGTTCCGCCGGCAAACGTATCGACCTCGAACACACCCATCGGACCGTTCCATACAATTGTTTTCGCATTCGTGAGCTCCTGTGAAAACAATTCTACCGTCCGGGGACCGATATCCGCCGCTTCCTTATCCGCAGGGATGCTGTCTCTGTCCACGGTATCGGTTTTTGCATTATCCGTAATTTCGTCGGTGATGATACAATCGACCGGAAGAAGCAGCTTGGTCGATTTCGCCTCCGCCTCTTCTATGAGAGAACGTGCGAGATCGATCTTGTCCTCTTCCAGAAGCGAGTTGCCGATCTCTTTCCCCATGGCTTTAAAGAACGTATAGGCCATACCTCCACCGATAAGCAACGCATCCACTTTGTCGAGTAAATTGCGGATCACGTCGATCTTTCCCGATATCTTCGCGCCACCCAGTATCGCAACAAACGGATGCTGCGGATTTTCGAGCGCCCCGCCGAGATAATCTATCTCTTTTTTAAGCAAATACCCGGCCGCACATTGCGAAATATGTCTGGTGACCCCTTCGGTGGATGCATGTGCACGATGCGCGGTTCCGAACGCATCGTTGACATAGACTTCACCGAGTTGTGCGAGCTGTTGTGCGAATTCGGAATCGTTCTTCTTTTCTCCCTCGTAATAGCGAAGGTTCTCCAGCAGAAGAATCTCACCTGCCTGGAGTGTAAGCGCTTTCTCTTTAACCGCATCTCCAATGCAATCTTCCACGAATGTAACCGCGGTGTCGAGACGTCGCTGCAGTTCATCCGCAACCGGCTTCAGGCTGAATTCGGGTTTGCGCTCCCCTTTGGGACGTCCCAGGTGGGACATCAGGATTACCTTCGCCCCTTTGGCAACAAGATGTTTAATGGTCGGAAGCGAGGCGACGATCCGGTTATCGTTGGTAATCGTGCCGCTGGCATCCAGCGGCACGTTAAAATCAACTCGCACCAACACACGTTTTCCTGCTACATCAAGATCTTCTATGAACATTTTCCTTGACATACATGACCTCTCGTTTTTCGTTCAACAGGATAGTGTGTGATAAATGGTATTGCGTGTTACGCCATCTTCTTGAACAGATCGACACATCTGTTCGAATAACCCCATTCGTTGTCATACCAGGAGAAAGTCTTTACCATGTTACCGGCAATCGCCATTGTTGCCTGCGAATCGATAATCGACGATGCAGGATTGTGCACGATGTCGGCCAGCACGATAGGATCTTCCTCGTATTCCAGAATACCTTTGAGTTCGCCTTCGGCGGCTTTTTTGAATGCGGCATTGACCTCATCAACGGTTACATCGCGCTTCAGCGTGGCCACCAGATCGGTAAGAGAGCCTACCGGGGTGGGAGTACGCACCGACATACCGTTGAGCAGTCCGTCCATATCAGGCATTACTTTGCCTACCGCTTTTGCCGCGCCGGTAGTGGTCGGAATCATGGAAACCACACCGCTGCGTGCGCGTCTGGGATCGCTGTGCACCTGATCGAGCACATTCTGGTCATTGGTAACGGAGTGGATAGTGGTCATAAGACCTTTTTCAACACCGAAATTCTCATGCAGCACTTTCACCATGGGAGCAAGCGAATTGGTAGTGCAGGAAGCATTCGAGACAAGTTTGTCGTCAGCCGAAAGAGAATCGTCGTTCACACCGAGTACGACGAGTTTGATGCCGTCGCCTTTGGGCGGCACGCTCAGCAGCACTTTTTTTGCGCCACCGCTGATATGTTTCTCGATCTGATCCGCTTTACGGAATACGCCGGTCGACTCCAGCACCACATCGACACCATAGCTTCCCCACGGTATCTCCGACGGATCTTTGATTGCAGTCACCGGTATCTCTTTACCATTAAATACCACTGCGTTCTCTTTTGCTTCGACCGTTCCGTCGAATTTTCCCTGTGTTGAATCGTATTTCATCGCCATGGCGATCTGTTCCGGAGTCATGAGATCGTTTATTCCTACGATATCGATTCCGCCTTTTTCGAAAATCGCCCGCGCAACGAGCTTTCCGATACGTCCGAACCCGTTAATACCAACTTTTACTGCCATAAGTCTACCTCCATTTTAGTAGGATGAAAAGTACGTAATAGTATAATATGCATTGTTGTTCGCATGGTCTCTGCACGCTGAGCCCCGTTCTCCTGCCGCTTCAGCCCTGTTGTCGCATCTCTTCGAATATCGATTTTCAAAGGATACGAACTCACACCTGCATCCACCTGGCCCTTTTCTTTAACCGTGATCGGGTATGATCCGGTTATGAAACAACAGGAAAACGGTTCCACACAACGGTGAGCACCATATATTTTTAAGGATACTAAAAATAGCTTAATTACATTTACACAGTCAAATTATTTTTTTTAAGGTAGAGAACGACCCATGCCACAGAAGATTCAGCACACCGATTCCGGGCCTTGTTCCAAAGAGCTCTTTTTTATCGCGGGGCCGTGTGTCATCGAATCGGCTGAAGTCTGTCTTCAGATCGCCCGTCGTCTTGCACAGCTTGCGGCCTCGCACGAAACACGCATCTATTTTAAGGCATCGTTTGACAAAGCCAACCGCACCAGTGCCGATTCGTTCAGGGGGCCCGGTCTGAAAAAAGGTCTTGAAATTCTCGCACAGGTAAAAGCGGATACCGGTCTTGCCGTTCTTACCGACATACATACACCTGCACAGGCACAAGAGGTGGCCGAAGTGGCCGACGTACTGCAGATTCCCGCATTTCTGTGCCGTCAGACCGACCTTATTCGTGCGGCTGCAGCAACCGGCAGACAGGTAAATATCAAAAAAGGCCAGTTTATGGCACCGCAGCAGATGCAACAGGCCGTGGGTAAAGCGGGGCCTCACGCATGGATCACCGAACGGGGCACCTTTTTCGGCTACAACCGACTTGTGGTCGATTACAGCGCAATGTATGAGATGAAACGATTCGGGGTACCGGTACTATTCGACGCCACCCATAGTGTGCAGATGCCGGGGGCCGGCACGAGCTGCTCGCTCGGCAACCGGGATTATATCCTGCCGCTTGCCAGGGCAGCGATTGCAACCGGTGTTGACGGGCTTTTTTTCGAAGTCCATCCAGATCCAGATACCGCACGATGTGACGCTGCCAATACGCTTTCTCTCGAGGTATTTGTTGGGCAACTGCCTAAACTTCTGCGCCTGCACCGCACCGTAACCGATCTATAGCGATGTACGCATCTCTGATCATATATAGCGTACTATTGTCATAGGAGATATCTTTGCATGCCCGAGAATGATTCGTCTTTCACACCGCATATGCGCAGTGCCCTGGGGCAGGCACACACTGCTGCGGCTGCTGGTGAAGTACCCGTCGGCGCAGTAATAGTAAAAGATGGGCGTATTATCGCAAAGGGTTATAACCGTATGGAGCAGGCAAAAGACCCCACCGCTCATGCCGAAATAATCGCGATCGGGGCAGCCGCCTGGGCTCTCGGTGACTGGCGTCTGAACGAATGCAGCATCTATGTGACACTGGAGCCCTGCTGCATGTGTCTCGGGGCAATATGTTCCGCCCGCATTCAACAAATTGTATATGCTGCCGCCGATCCGCGCCGCGGTGCGGTCGATTCCTTGTTTTTTGCACAGGAGATTGCCCGGGCATATCACTATTTTCCCGATGTTGTCTCCGACGTATGCGCCGAAGAGAGCTCTCGGCTTCTGCAGGAGTTTTTTTCCAGTCGGACACGGGCACGATAACTTCCGAAAACCTGCCAGATACGTTTTTTGGGCGCTTCCGGGTATCGTATGGGGCTTCACATTTTTAAATAATGTACTGGTTTTTCATGGGGAATTTTTCCCCGATATTTTTGGGAAGATAGTTTCCGGTGCTAACAGCGGTGCAGAAACGCGATACTTTTCCATTACGGGAACCCCGATATAATGCCAATAGGCGATCAAATAAGCCACCTGATTTCCTCAAACCCCGTTTTTTTAAAACTTTCCCCTAAAGTTTTCACCTTTGTTCCCGATATAAGGAATAGGAGAAAATAGACACAGGGAGAAAAAGAGAAACGGCACACTCTGTACCTCCCTGAACAGCGGTATCTGCTCATCCTTACAACCCTAAGGAGGTGGTAACGAATCATCAGAAGGGAACACGGCAACGGTGGGCATGATTAACACGGATCGTTAATCGAAACTGTTCAACAACAATCTACACAGGGAGGTTGACAATGAGAATCAATCACAATGTATCTTCAATGATCACACAGTCGGCATTGTACACGGTAAACCGCGACATGCAGCAGTCTCTCGAGCGTCTCTCTACCGGACTCCGCATCAATCGAGCAAGTGACGACGCTGCAGGGCTGGGTGTATCCGAAAACCTGAGGACACAGATAAGAGGTGTGCGTCAGGCACAACGTAACGCACAGGACGGAATCTCCGCCCTCAATATCGCAGAAGGTGCGGCAAACGAGGCATCCGCAATTCTGCAGCGTATGCGCGAGCTGGCAATCCAGTCCGCCAACGATACCCTTACCACAACCGAACGGCAGTATATCGATTCCGAGTTCCAGGACCTGGAAACCGAAGTCGATCGTATCTCGCAGGTAACCAACTATAACGGTCAGGAGCTGATTTCGAGCAATACAAGCCGATTCGGGACCTCCGGGAACAACACGCTATGGATCGATGCAAACGATACCGAGGGTGTCGACAGCATGACGGTCACCATCACGAGTCTCGATTCATCCGATCTTTCCCTCAACGACCTGAACATCTCGACACAGTCGGCAGCCACAGCGGCAATATCGACACTTGACGACGCAATCGACTCTGTCAACTCGATGCGTGCTAATGTCGGTGCATATGTAAACCGTCTCGAACATGCGGTCAATAACCTGCAGGTATCCGAAACCAACCAGGTCTCTGCAGAATCACAGATCCGCGACACCGATTTTGCCGCCGAATCGAGCAGATTCTCGAGAAATCAGATCCTGCAGCAATCCGCAACTTCCATGCTGTCACAGGCGAATATGGTCCCCTCGGGTGTGCTCACCCTGCTGCAAGGCTGAGCATTACTACAGCACACCAGGTTTTTAACGTTACGCAAAGCGATGCGGACTTCAATGTCCGTATCGCTTTTTTTTGTGGGCGAGCCAATATAGTCACTATCCGCATCATATATTTTTTTACACATTTAATTGCTTTTTGGATAGTGCCTTACGCAAAAAAAAGGATTCTCACGCATCATGCACACATGGACCCGCGACAATGCGGTGGACTACATCGAGGGTTTCGATGAACTCGGCGATGATGAAAAGAGGGCGCTGCTTACGTATCTCAACGACCATTTCCCGCCTTCTGCGTATGAAAGCCACCGGGATGCCCGTCGGCGCGCCCGGCAGAATATACGGGCCGTGCAACAGGAAGTCGAATCCGCTGTTGCAGCCTATCCGCCTTATATTCTTGATAAGGATATCCCTCACACGCACAACGCGCTTGAAGGATGTGCCGTGGTACTCACCGCAGGCGGAGACGGTGAGAGACTCAAACAAAGCCTCGTCGCACAGGGCGCCTCGCCACACGCGCTTGCCGGTTATACCAAAGCGACATTTCCTTTGCCCGAGCGTGCCGGCAATGTCTCGACACTCGAGCTTAACCTGCATCATATCGCATCCATTGCGCAATCGGCGGGTACAGAAATTCCCCTACTGGTTACCACCGGACCGCCGGGAAGTACGACCGCCCGGGTAATTCCATCACTGCTTAAAGAAAAATCTCATTTCGGGCTTTCGTGGTGCAGAACTCTTGCGCAGCAGGCACGCCTTCATCTTACCGAACAGGACAAAATTGCGGTCGCTCATACACCCGAAGGTCCCCGCCCCGTCACTCACCCTGACGAAACCGGCGGCCCGCTGATGCGGCTGAAAAAACCATGGAACTCCCGCTCCGATACATCAATCCTCGACGAGCTTGCATCACAAGGCGTCGATCGTCTCATTATTCTTCAGGCAACCGCCGTCTACCATCCCCACCTGATTACCGCTCTTGCACAGATTTCGCGCACACACGACGTGGTCGGTGTGGGCATACGCGGTGACAATGCGGAAATGATTGCATCACTGGGAGTGTATGTCGCTCTTGAAAAAGAGAACGATCGCATCATAAGGGTCCTCGACCCGCATTACCGTAATGCAGCGATCGATTCGATGAAAGATGAGACCGGTACCTGGTTTCTCCCCTGCAATACCGGGTTGTATGCGTGCCGCCTCAAGACCCTTGCGCAGGGATCACTTCCCGATTTTTGTACTTCGGGCAAAGAGGTGCTGCCCCACCTTCCCAAAGCCCCGAAAACCGGATATGCCGCCACCGACCTTATGTCACTCAGTCATAGCGCTACCATAATTGTAACCGAGGCGGACAAATTCGCGGTCATCAAAAAAGCGAAGGACCTGTCCGAGGTCGCCCGTGCGGCGAAGCGTTTTGGACTCGTAAAATAACAGGAAAATGCACTGAGAATAATCACACATGTATCCACGTCATAATGGTATTTTATACCAAAAAAGGCGATACAGATGAAAACGATCGGCATTCTCAATCACAAAGGCGGTGTGGGCAAAACGACCTTTACGGGTTCGTGTGCGCAGGCGCTCGCGCTTGTTGGCTACAAAGTCCTGGTCATTGACAACGACAGCCAGCATAATCTCACCTCAATGATGCAGCTTCGTCCTGCGGATACGACAATCCGTGATGTCTATATCTCATCCTCTGTTGATAATGCAGCAAGAATGCTTCTTACATCTGTTATTGCGACCGAGCTTGAAAATCTCAATATCATTACCGCTCCCGCCCATCTGCAGGAGACCGATATTCATGACACCGGTCTGCTGCGGGCGGCGATTACCACTGCAGGCCTGGAACGGTTTTACGATTATGTCCTTATCGATAATGCACCCGGACTCGATCAGCTGCAGTCAGAAGCTATACATGCGGCGGATGAACTTTTTGTACCCACCGAACTGAAGCAGTTCGCCGTGAACGGGCTTACCGAAATGGATCAGATTATTACCGGATCCTACCCGGACGGTGCGCGGATTACCAGGATAATACCCAATTTTTACCGTAACATTAAACGACACCACACCTACCTGCATTCGCTTAATCGCCTCTTTCCCGGCCGGATAACCAAAACCGCAATTCCATCGGACAGTACATTCGATGAAATAATCACAGAGGGCAAAATCCTCTTTCTGCATCGTCTCTACTCAAAAGCAGCGGCCTATTACCTCAAGCTCATACATGAATTGTTCGATCTCGAGGAAGATTCGGTATGGGAACAGGTAAGCGATAAGCGCAATCAGCGTATGAGGGAAGAAGCCCGTGACCGATATTACAACAGAACGGGAACCACACAAGGAGTGCAGTCATGACCATACAGCAGAAAGGATCGCCCGTATTCGGCGACAACGTGGACAATCTGCTCTCGGATAAGATTGTTGCACAAGCCAGGACTACCAATGCTGCTTCCCGCAATAACGGAAAGATATCCTCCCGCACCACCAGGCACACCTCTACCACGCATACGAAGAAAAAGTCTCACACCGCACGTGCAGCCGTAATTATCACCGTCGTACTGCTGCTGCTGTATACCGCAGGCTGCGTTGCGCGCCGGGCATTGGCAAGATAATCCTTTACTGACATGCAATGCAGCCGAGACGGCAGGGACCGGCATTTGCAATATCGAAGCTGCCGCTCAATCGGCATCCAGCTCGATACTTCCAAGCGGGGTTTTGTACAACAGCAAAAGGGTATCGTTCTTTTCTGCACTAAAAAGATGCTGTGTATATGCAACCTTTGCATGAAAATCGTCTGCAATAAAAACACTCGTATCACCTCTATATATCGAAGCAGTCACGGCTGCATTTCGCAGTGCACGCTGTTTTGCCGCCCGCCGCCTTCCTGCCGCCCGCACCGCAGCAGGCAATGAATCTGACCCCAGTGCTTTTCCCGCACTGAAAACCGCCCCTGCGGCAGAGTCAATCCCCAAACCAAGAAGCTTTTTTCGCAATTGCAAATCGGAGGACGCATGCATCGCACGATGCTGGATCCCTGCAAGCTGCAGTAGATATGCAAGGGTATCCTCTATCTGCTTTGGTTTTGCGGCAGCGGTCATTGAAGCCTCAGAGCGGTCGCTGCCCGGGATTGAATCCTTTTTTATTGATGCAGCGCCATGGTTTTCCAACGTTTTTTCATCTTCGTTGCGGTCTCTGCACCCGGAAAAAACCATTAGCGTCGCCAGGGATAAAAAGAGTACAGGAATGGCTTTCATTTGCATACCTCCTTATGTATACCTGATATACCTGAGTGAAATCATTTGTGCTTTGTATCACCATCTGAATGCAGCCGGGGGAACCACCACGGGATATAGGCTTGTGTATACGCGCGGCATATCCGCCACATGCACATTAAAAAACGCCCGGGGTTGTAGCCGCCATGTGAGCTCCTGCAGATATATTCAGTCAGATTACGAACCGATTTAAAAAAACGAATGGTCGGACAGAGGTGAATATGCCGGAAATAAAACATGACATGGTTATGCAGCCGGTCGCAAAGCGCGGGTATCCTTTGTTTGGTTCGTCCTCCTCCACTATCCCGATTGTCGTGTGTGACTGCCGCCTCAGGGGTGTACCATACCCGATAGCCCCAGGCACGTGCACGAAGGCAAAAATCAACCTCTTCGAACAGCCCGTGGCCTGCATAGCGCGTATCAAAAAGACCTATACGTTCGAATACACTGCGCTTTATCGACATGTTGCAGCCCGTTGCATACACACTCTCCTGCGCAGCATCGAGGTCGAAATTCCCTTCCGTCTCCCCGGTTGCCGGGTCGATATATGAAGGAATATCGATTGCCGCCCAGCCATGTGTCTCTTTCTGCACTACACGACCAGCGACTATCGCAGCCATATCCGATGCATGCGCCGCTCTGTGTGCCTCGATACATCCCGGATGAAGTCTCACATCATCATCTAAAAAAAGGACGATGTCGCCCGTAGTCGCCACTATTCCTGAGTTCCTTGCTGCGGGCAGTGATCTCACCCCGCACCACAGGAAAGTACAATACGGATACTGACGCTCGAGTGCCGTTATTCTTTCACGCATTCCGGGCGTATGATCGACCACCAGAACCGATACGGATGAATCCAGCTGCGGGTATATCGATTCGAGCACCGTTGGAATCGCGTCCAGGCGTCGGTAGGTAGGAATTATTATATCAAGGGTTTGTTTCATATTCGGCTCCAGATTTTCGTCTACAAATCAATATACAATGTTGCACTCAACGATATACGCCTGCATCCCATCCGTGTGCGGGCAAAAGGTAGATACGCCCCATCTGTCCGCCCGATATGAGAATGATTTCAGGTATTGTTGCTGTATCGCCTCTTTCTCAGGCTGTGCAGAATGTGGTTTTTGCAGGCGTCATTTCTTCGGTCACAGCTGCCTGCAGCCATATACCCATCGATTGTATTCACCCGGACCTTGACACACTTTCCTGCGATTTTTTATTTTTGTATGCTTTCTACTTAGACCAATGAGCAAATAATTTACACAAACAAATTTAATTTACTCAGATATCTTCCAACCAAAGGAGGGAGAGAGTATGAATATCAAACCGCTCGAAGATCGCGTGGTACTTAAACCAATGCCCGCAGAAGAAAAAACTGCAGGTGGTCTCATCATACCTGATAATGCAAAAGAAAAACCGCAGAAAGGAGAAGTCGTAGCGGTAGGCCCGGGAAAAACCAACAAAAACGGCACCAGAAACGACATGAGTGTAAAAGAAGGTGATACGGTTTTACACGGCAAATACGCCGGCACCGAAATCACCATCGACGGAGAAGAATACCTTATTGCACGCGAAGACGATCTGCTTGCAATAGTCTGATACGCCGGCCTCATGATCATATTTGTAAATGAATTATCATGGATAAAAACCTGAACAAGGAGATGTACCAATGGCAAAAATGCTCGCATTCGACATAGAAGCGCGCGAAAAACTTCTTAACGGAATAGACACTCTGGCCGATTCCGTAAGCACCACTCTCGGACCGCGTGGAAGAAACGTGGTAATCGATAAAAGCTATGGCTCCCCCACCGTAACCAAAGACGGAGTGACGGTCGCAAAAGAGGTCGAGCTTGAAGACAAATTTGAAAACATGGGTGCACAGATGGTAAAGGAAGTCGCTTCAAAAACATCTGACGTGTCGGGAGACGGAACCACCACCGCAACGATCCTTGCACAGACTATCGCGCATCTGGGAATAAAGAACGTCACCTCGGGGGCGAATCCGATGTCTCTCAAACGCGGTATCGACAAGGCGGTAAAGGCCATCAGCGAACAGCTCGCAAAGGATACAAGTGAAATCTCGGGGAAAAACGAAATTTCTCAGATCGCATCCATTTCCGCAAACAATGATAACGAGATAGGTGAGCTGCTGGCGGATGCAATGGAAAAAGTCGGAAAAGACGGCGTCATTACCGTAGAAGAAGCAAAAGGGATCGAAACGTCGCTTGACGTGGTCGAAGGAATGCAGTTTGACCGAGGCTACATCTCTCCGCATTTTGTCACAGACCAGGAACGCATGGAATGTGTACTCGAAGACCCCTATATCCTTATCCACGACAAAAAAATCAGTGCCATGAAGGACCTTGTACCTCTGCTTGAAAAAACTCAGCAGAGCGGAAAAGCGCTTCTGGTTATTGCAGAAGACGTGGAAGGCGAAGCCCTCGCCACCATGGCGGTCAATAAACTGCGCGGATCTCTTAAAATAGCAGCGGTAAAGGCTCCTGGGTTTGGCGACAGACGGAAAGCGATGCTTGAGGATATCGCGGTTCTTACCGGTGGCATCCTCATTTCAGAAGATGCCGGCTTTACACTTGATAATACCACTGTAGATTCACTCGGTCAGGCAAAACGCGTGGTCATCGACAAAGAGAATACCACTATCGTCGAGGGTGCGGGCAGTGCTGACGACATTAAATCCCGTGTAAGCCAGATACGTACTCAAATCGAAGAGACTACTTCTGATTACGACCGGGAAAAACTGCAGGAACGCCTTGCAAAGCTCGCTGGAGGCGTTGCGCGTGTCAACATCGGTGCGGCAACCGAGACCGAAATGAAGGAGAAAAAAGCCCGTGTGGAAGATGCACTAAATGCAACCCGCGCCGCGATTGAAGAAGGTGTCGTTCCCGGAGGCGGCGTTGCCTTTATTCGTGCAGCGAGCGCGCTCGATTCGGTTAAAACCGAAAACGAAGAGGAATCGGTAGGAATCGATATCGTGCGTCATGCCATTGAAAAGCCGCTTCGCAAAATTGTCAGTAATGCGGGCCAGGAAGCCTCGGTTGTGTGCAACGAAGTAAAGAAAAAGAGTGGGAGCGAAGGGTATAATGCAGCCACGCTCGAATACGGTGACCTTATAAAACAGGGAGTAATCGATCCTAAAAAAGTGACCCGTACTGCGCTGGAAAATGCAGCGAGTATCGCAAGCCTTGTTCTAACGACTGAATGCACCGTGACCGATAAACCCGAAGAGGATAAAGACGAAGGCGGTGCAGCAGGTGGTGGTGCACCAGGCATGGGTGGTATGGGAGGAATGGGTGGTATGGGCGGCATGTACTAAGCACACCTCGCAGGGCTGCGACGCAACCATCCTGCTCAGAACAAACCAGAAGGAGCGGCTTTTGTGCCGCTCCTTTTTTTTGTGCAAATACGTCTTTTCTTATTTGATTACTACCCTTTTTTCCACTTTTCACACAAAAAAGGCAAAAAAAAACGCTCTTGTCACACCAGATTATCGGGGACAGAGCGCATCATTTGAACCATGCTCAAAAATGGCGGACCGGACGAGACTCGAACTCGCGACCTCTGGCTTGACAGGCCAGCGTTCTAACCGATCTGAACTACCGGTCCGTGATATATCGAAAATGGATGGTGGGCGTTGTAGGACTCGAACCTACGGCAACCTGCTTGTAAGGCAGGCACTCTATACCAACTGAGTTAAACGCCCGTGTTATCTTCTTGTTTTTGTCCCGGATCGCGCAAAATAACTGCAAGAGGAAGTATTACGATATATCCGAGAATTAAAAGCACTGGTGCCACTATCCAGGAAAGAGGATTTCGTACCGGGCCCTGACCGAGTAATATAAACCCGATGATTAAAACCGCAATTCCTATTCCCAGAATGATAAAGTTTCTTTTTCCAAACATAATTAATTGCACACCATTTTTATTGTGTCTATAGAAATTACTATTTAGCACCCTTGTTTGTCAATACTAAAATGATACTTTTTTTGCCTCTTTTGCGCGTTCTTCGTCATTCGGGGCATTAACGATCGCCTTAAACCGCTCCCGGGTTTTCTTGTTTACCTCATTAAGAAGATTGGCCAATCGTTGCATTTCATCATGTTTTCGTAAATGGATATCCTCGGTATAATCGCCCCCGATCATGCGATTACACGCCTTTTCAAGCCTGAAAATCGGCCCTGCGAGCCGATGCGAGAAAAAGACTGTCAACAACACGATCTGTATAATTACCAAAAATACGCCAATTCCGAATATCCACAATAAAAAAGAAATTATCTGCATCCTCGATTTTTCATTTCCTTCGAAATTACGAAGATACTTCACGATGTCGTCAAGAAGTACCTCATATTTTTGTTCCTTGGGATGAGTGGACATCTGAAGATGCATCGCTATTTTATTCTCTATATCCTCTTTAATTATTTCGGTATTGGTAGTAATGATGCTGCGGGTCGTATAAAAAATTGTAAACAGCCAAAAGGCCAGCATCACCATCATCGGCAGCAGAAAACTGATCATGTATTTGCCCTGCAACTGCCTGTTAATAAATACATGTTTTCGAACAAAGCCTTTTTGTGCGCTCATAATAAACACCCTCCTCCGGTTATCTGGTTATTTTCTGGGTAGTAGTATTATACTCAATACGCGTGTGAAAAATTCCCTGCAGCACCGGCATGAACCCTTCGACCACCTTTTCCAGATCACGCAGTGTAAGATCACATTCATCGAGCTGATACGAAAGAAATTTATCGCGAATAATCTTCTTTACAAAGTCGCGTAACAGCTTTGGTGAAGATTTTTTCAGACTACGGGACGCAGCCTCCACCGAATCGGCGAGCATAATCAACGCGTTTTCTTTGGTCTGGGGTAATGGGCCCGGATATCGAAAATCCTTTTCATTTATTTGATCGTGTGGATCCTGCTCCTTTGCTTTTTCATAGAAAAAAGATATCATACCGGTACCGTGATGCTGCTGAATCGCATCAATAATAACACGAGGAAGACGATGCTTTTTCGCCATTTCCATCCCATCCTTTACATGCGAAGACAAGATAAGTGCACTCATACTCGGTGAAAGCTTGTTGTGTATGTTTTTGGCCCCTACGATATTTTCTATAAAATAATTGGGTTTTTCCATTTTACCCACATCATGGTAATACGAGGCAACCCGGGCAAACAGAGAGTTCGCCCCAATTTTTTCAGCCGCTGATTCAGCGAGATTCGCCACGAGAACACTATGATTATAGGTACCCGCCGCACGAATGGATAATTGTTTCAGAAGTGGATGGTTCATATCCGATAACTCGACCAATGTCATATTGCTGGTCATATTGAACACATTTTCAAATACCGGCACACACATCATAGTAAAAAAACTCGCTGTTGCAGCACTTATGCACCCAAGTGCTATATTTTGCATAATGCCGGAAAGCGACACGTTAAAATTGATAAGATGATAAAGAAAAATAATCAAGGCATAGGCACCAATCAACGGTGGTATGGCTTTGAAAAAATCACGACGATAACGTATGTTTCGATGCGTATACGCTGCCACCAGACCACCAAAAAGCGCATAAACAAAAAACATAAACTTATAGCCGAGCATAAGCCCGAAAAAAAGTGCCACAAAAAGGGTGACGATCATACTGAGTCGCAGATCGAACAGTATAGAAGTAAGGATGGCGGCTATTGCAGTCGGTATAATAAACTCCATAATAAGAGGACTCGAAAAACTCGCCTGCTTGAATAAAGTCGGGCCAATTAACATAAAAAACCGTATCAGCGCGACCTGTAAAAGTATGATACACGCAAGCGCCCATAAAAAATGGCTGCTTCTAATCACAAACGGATGAAATGTTTTGACGTAGTAGGCCAGCAGTCCCAATGCGAAAAGTGATAACAAAACACCACCGCCATATGCCGCGATTCGTTTCCATGTATCAGATTCCTGGGTACGCTTGGCATTAAGGACTCGGTATAGCGATTTCAGTTTTTCTTGTACCTGCGGCGTTACGATTTGATTTTTTCGCACAATTACCGTGTTTTTGATAACCTTGCCTTCGGTCGATTTTACGCTCATTGCCGCCCGCTCCCTGCGCAGCGCAGTCTGTTTTTCATTAACGGTCACGTTCGGCTCCAGATAATTATACAGGACGTCATAAAGAGAATTCAGCTTATGTTCCCTGAACATATCCTGTTCCTCATACACTGACTGCTGTAGCGAATTGATTATCCGCTCAACAACGATTGACTTGATGGTAAAGTGCTCTGCCGCAACAGTCTGCTCCACCGTGTCTTTTCGCAACAGCACATAGTTCTTTTTGTAAATGAGGTAATCATCAATTGTGCTGTTGTATTTATGCTCCAGCTTTTCGACTTCTTCCCTGGAATCGCATATAAGCGTTGCCAGTATGCCCTGTTCGAGATACTCACGTGCCCTCAGAACTGCATCCTCGAGAAAATAGCGTCGTGTTTTAAGTGTTTCGATGGTGCGTTCGGAAAGATCTTCCTTTAATTTGTCAAGGATACTTTCTTTTTGCGCAGAGGGGACATCCATTCGCTCCAGTTTTTGCAGGCCCTTTCGAAGTGAATAGAACCGCCGGTTTATTTTTTCGTTTACCTTATTGTGATAATCAAGTACGAGAGGAACTTTTTCTCGTGCTTCTTCCCGTTGGTTCTCAAGTTCTTCTTCGCTTTTGTAAATATCATATGTAAAGGGCGCGATTATCGTCTCATCCGCGACATCTCCCACATCCGGCAAATCGAACTGTTGCCTGGTAATGACAACCGGAAATAACGCAACGAGCCCAACCGCGGTTATCAGCGCTACCGTAGCCGGTTCGCGAAAAAAACCGAACAGCTTTTTCCTGCGATTTTGCTTCTTACGCAACGTGGAAAAAGAATCCGTATCTTTTCTGTTATTTTTTTCCTTTTTTGTATCCGCAGAATTTTGTGTCATAAGGATGAAAAGACCAGTGCCGGTAAAAATACAAATGGCTTGAATCCTTTACGATTCAAGCCATTGCTGTCTTTATTAACCAACCCGTTATCAAATAATTACCGTGGAATATCGAAAACCTGTCCCGGGAAAATAAGGTCCTGTGGTCTGTCGTATTTGGGATCGGGAACATTACGTCTGTAGGACTGATAATCACCGTCTATCAGTGATTTATTGGCTCGATAAATCGTAGGCCACTGAGAAGGATCATCGTAAATTTTTTCGTATTCCGAGATTCTCCACAGGCATTCGCGGCGACTGCGATTCAGTTTAACAGTGTACTGATGAGGTTTATCCGGCAAATTAGCACGTACCCTTTCAACGAGATTTTCGAGCTCTTCGATTTTGTCCCGGATTTTCCACAGATACGATACCGGCTCCTGCTTAAGGGAATCGATTCGAGCTTCCTGTGTTTCGATCTCTTCGATTCGCTCCGCAAGTTCATCCGAGGTGAGTCCAAGAAGCAGCTCGAGTTTCTGACGAATGTCCGCAATCACGTTTTCGGCATCAATTACATCCTGTTCGGTAATCCCGAGGATATCGTATTTCTCCTGAATCACCGCAGCGATCTGCTCTTCTATTTTTTCAATCTCCTGCTTAATACTGTCGATCTTGGCCTGCTCCTGGGCGATCTGTTCCTTTGCCTGTGTCTCACGCTGTTCCGCATTGGCAAGCGCGAGTTCGTATTCTTCGTACGTCATATCTGTTTTGGCCGCGTACGACGATACCGACATCGTCATGACCGCGAGCGCAACCGCGAAAATACCTATCTGAAAAAATCGCATTATTAACTCCCTTCTTTATTATATTCAATTAATTATTGTTCGTCTTCCATTTTTTCTTCAAGTTCATCGCGCTCGCGTTCGTGCTCTGCGAGTTCGGATTGCTTATCTTCCAGTTTCCTTTCGAGCTGTCTCCTTTCCTGCTTCAACTCAGACAATTTCTGTTCAGCGCTGGTTGCAGCGGCCTTCTGTTCCTCGAGTTTCGCAAGCTCTTCTTCACTTGGTCGTTTCGTACAACCAACCATACCGATAATCATCATACACGATCCCACCGTTACCAGTCTGGACCACATTTTTCCTCTCAACCATTTCATAACTCCTCCTTATTGATAGAGAATGATTCTCGTTTATAAATTATACTAACTCACACGCTTAAATGCAATATCTACAAAAAATTATTACGTGAATAAAATATAATTATTCACTCGCAGAAAATCAACCATTATCCGGCTTATGCGTTCCGAGCGCATAGACATTAAAGCCTTCATTTTGCAACTTTTTGTGATTTAATATGTTACGACCATCAAAAACAAACGCCGGTTTCTGCATTTCTGGGAAAATGCGCTCATAATGCAGCTGCGAATATATCTCCCATTCCGTAAGAAGCAGCACTGCGTGCGCATTTTTTGCGGCTGCATACGGGTCGTCACAATATTCTACCCGGTCTTCATATTCTTTTAAATCATTACGTGCACCAGGAAGTGCTTTGGGATCATGCACCGAAAGAAACGCTCCTTCCTGCAACAGCATCCTGGAAATTGCAATAGCCGGTGATTCTCTTGTATCACCGGTATTCGCCTTGAACGCGAATCCGAAAAGACAAATTCTTTTGTCGGCAAGCGTATTGAACATTCGCTGCATTATATTTTTCACGAAACGGTGCTGCTGGTATTGATTGATTGCCACGACATTTTCCCAGTACCGTGCCACCTCCTCCAGATTAAAGAATTCACACAAATAGACCAGGTTCAGAATATCCTTTTTGAAGCAGGAGCCCCCAAAGCCGATACTTGCTTTCAAGAATTTTTCGCCGATTCGCGAATCCTTCCCAATCGCATTCGCCACTTCATCGATATCCGCTCCTGTTTTTTCACACAATGCCGATATACTGTTTATCGAAGATATGCGTTGCGCAAGAAATGCATTACTTGCAAGCTTCGACAACTCAGAGCTCCACACGTTTGTAGTAAGAATACGTTCTTTGGGTACCCAGTGTGAGTAAATCTCTTGTATGCGGCTTCTGGCATTGATACCCGTTTCATTCTCTCTCGATCCGATAAGCACGCGATCCGGATCGAGCAGATCCCGAATTGCAGTACCCTCCGCAAGAAACTCGGGGTTGGAAATCACATCAAAGCGAATGCCTTTATCATTTGCATTAAGAATGTACTCCATCGCTTCGGCCGTCTGCACCGGCACCGTACTTTTTTCAACGATTATTTTATCCCCATCGGATGCCCGCACGATGCTTCGCGCGGTCTGTTCCCAGTAGCGCAGATCCGCGGCCTTACCCTTACCTTCTCCATACATTTTGGTCGGCGTGTTGACAGATACAAAAATTATTCCGGCATCGCGTATATTTTCCTGAACCGCAGTTGAAAAAAAGAGGTTTTTTCCCCGGACCTTTTTTACTATCTCCTCCAGTCCCGGTTCGTAAATAGGAAGCGTCTCGCTATTCCACGCATCGATACGAGAGACGTTTATATCCACGACTACAACGGTATACTCCGGGCACTTGTGGGCAATCACCGCCATAGTTGGACCGCCTACGTATCCCGCCCCTATACACAATATTTTTTTGTTTTGCGCCGGATTGCTCATAATCGTGTCCTTTCGACACCACCCAATTTAGGTTATACGCACCCGACCCCCTCGTCGATATCTTTTTTTTATAAAATAAATTTATCAGCTTCCGAAAACGATATCGGCTATATTTTTCCGTACCGTGTTTATGGTATCGGCCTCTCCCCGTCTCCTCGGATGCACGTAATTGCTGAGCATCACCATTGCACGACTCTTACATGGATCGACTATGCATACGCATCCTGTAAAGCCGGTTTTCCCAAACGCACACTCAGAGGTGCGTTCTCCCATATATCTTTTCTGATTGAGCTCCCATCCAAGCCCCTGTGATATGCTGCAGTTTTCAAACTGATTGGTATGCATACTCACTACTGTATAGGGAGAATATAATCGCATCCCCCGAAAGGCTCCTTCATTCACCAGCATGTGCAATACGTTGCAAATATCACGGGCTGTGGAAAAAAGGCCGGCTGATCCTGCTATGATTTCCGGTCGCATCGCATAGGCGCTTTCATCGTGAACTTTGGCCTGTACCAGACCACCACGCCAGGGGTCGATCTCCGTCGGGACAACCTGACGCGTATATTCCGGTGGTACCGTAAACCAGGTGCGCGTCATACCCAACGGCTCGAACAGCGTTGTTTGCGCACATTTGTCAAGCGATGCTCTCCAGACCCGTTCAACGACCATGCCAAGGAGAATACTCGTGGCATTACAGTAACGGAATGTCATCCCGGGAGGATTTACCGCTTCCGCGGAGTAAAGGATATTTCGAAGCTGCTCGGGGCTACGGTCTTTATACGCCGAAAGCGAAAACCGGAAATCGAGCGTATGAGTCAACAGATGCCACAACCCGATTTGCTCTCTGTGAGTCCCCCGGAACTCAGGAAGATATTCGATAAGCTTGTCCTGTACTCCTATGTTTCCCCGATCCAGCGCCATAAGCGCCAGCAATGCCGTTGGAATCGATTTTGTAATCGAGGCGACGTCATAAATCGCATCAGGAGATACCGCAGGTGCGTTTTCCTCATACGTATACCTGCCACGTGCTGCGTATTCAATCCCGATAGTACTGTCACAAATACCGACAACACACCCTGGAAAGATCTGTTGTGCGACCGCCGCTTCGAGCGCTTTACCTACCCGTTCTTTGCACATATTCACATTCATGTTTTTTCCATTTTCCACGCATAGCTGAAAAATCCCGCTACGACAGTAACGAGCTCGGGGATTATACGCATACCCTGCTTATTTCTCGAGAGCTGAGGCTGCTGTATTTTTATTCGCTTTGGCTTCTTTGAGGAGATCGGCAATCATTTCCCGTTGCTCTTTTGTATATGATCCGCTCAGACATTTATCATACATTCGGATAGCTTTTTTATACTCACCACTTTGGAAATAAAGCCTGCCCAGCTCATACCAGGCTATGCTCAGGTTATAGGTATCATTTGGATACTCCTTTTGAATAGTATCCACCAATCGCTGCAGATATTGCCTGGCTTCTTCATACCGTTCCACGCCCAGCAATGCTCGTGCTTTTCCCCATGCAAAAACCGGCGAGTGCGGATACTTGCCCAGGAACGCATCCACTACCTTCATCGCGGGTACGTGACGGGATTCCCGATTGAATATTATAACGAGTTGATGCGCAGAAGACTCGCGTGTATAGACACCCTGATTCTTTGCAATATACAACTTCTGTATGCCCTGTTTACGATTATCTTTATCTGAGGGAGCCCACCATAATTGATCCGTTTTTGCACTACGCCAGTATTCATAGCTGCCGATACCAAAATAGACATCCTTAAGCGACGGATACTTTTTTTTCACCTTTTCGAGGTATCGTATTCCCTTCCATGCATGCCGAAAAGCGGTAATCCATCTCTCCATCTCCATTTCATACATCCCCATCAGGCCATTCGCACCGCCAATGAAAAAATTAGGCCAGGGTCCATGTTTTTCATTCCCCAGCATATCCTCCGCCTTTTCAATTGCCTTCTCGCAATGTCGATAAAATTCGTCCTCACGTTCGGTGTTTTTAAAGACCACCATTTCCACTTCCACACTAAGAGCGTAAAAAAAATATCCTGCGGGATTGTTCGCATGCCTCCGGATCAGGGTATTTGCCGTCTGACGAGATGCCTCGAATTCACCATTGTACAGTAAAGATAAAAACCGCTGTGCTTTCTCATGAATAGACGCCGGCAGCCTGATATCCGTCTCACCATGAAGCCTGACGGGTATGCCGGAAACGGCAACTAAAACAATAAAAATGCATCCACGCACAAAAGACACAAACACACATCCTGTTTAAAACCAAAACAATTATTCTGGCGTTACGCTATAATATTCCCACCGATTATAATACCGTTCCCATTTACCCCTAAACCGTTCATATCTGTATTTTCTTCTTACTTTAGCCTGTGCCTTTTTGATAACGAAAAAATCGACAACCCCCTTGGCAATATAATCGCCTTCTTTAAAATATTCATACGAAACTATGGAATAATACGGAGAATCGATCACGCTCGTATCAGGTAATTGCGCAACAAGACTATTCAAATCATGGGTAACGACTGCGTCGAGTTTTTTTCGAATACGTTTCGACGATTCAGCGACACAGGATAACACGAGACACATCCCCAGAATACCGAGCGCGGTAATAAAAATACTACTATGAGTTTTCATCATTCGTATCCTCAAAAAATCAATCGATATCGTATATGTATACGCTCAGAACCGCTCTGTCATTACGCAGGGATGTAACACAATGCAGAGGCGGCCGGGCTGCTACAATTTATTACTGAAAAATATTGACTTCGCTCTCATGGTCAAACAGGTGAATTTTTCTGCCATCTATTGACGCATATACGGTACCGGTTCGATCAATATCCGCCTCTCTGGTCACAAGAAACCGAAGCCTGCTCTGCGCGCACTGTCCTACCACGATCCTTCGATCACCGAGCTCTTCTATAATGTCAGTACACATTTCGATGCGTGTATCCGAGTGACGACGTATACGTTGTTCACCTATGTAATGAATATTTTGCGGACGGATACCTACAACCACCCTTTTCCCTGTCAACGGATATATCTTCTCCGCCCGTTGCTTATCCAAGCGGAGAAAACCGATATCCGAATCAACACCTGTTTCATTATTACGATATGCAACAGCACCTTTGAAAAAATTCATCCTCGGGCTTCCGAGAAAACGCGCGGCAAAAAACGTCTGCGGATAATCGTATGCACTGTTTACATCATTGTATTGTTCGAGCCGTCCGTTTCTTATGAGCGCGATACGATCGCTCATCGTCATTGCTTCTTCCTGATTATGGGTAACGAATATAATCGTTTTGCCCACTCTCTGATGAATCCTGCGCAGCTCCTCGATCGCATCTTCTTTCAATGCGGCGTCGAGATTGCTGAGCGGCTCATCGAGAAGCAACACGGACGGGTCGAGTACAAGTGCTCTGGCCAATGCAACCCGTTGTCGCTGCCCTCCGGACAGCTCCTTGGGCAACCGGTTTTCCAGACCGTCAAGCGAAAGCGTATTCAACGCCCATTCCAGTTTCTCCTGCATATCAATACGAGAGGTATTTCGGATTTTCAGGCCAAACAGGATATTGGTTCGCACGTTGAGATGAGGAAACAGCGCATAGTTTTGAAAAACCATGGCAATATTTCTCTGCTGTGGAGAAAGATCGGTATAACGGACTCCATCTACATATACATCTCCTTTGTCAACACCTTCCAACCCGGCAATCATCCGAAGCAGCGTGGTTTTTCCACACCCGGATGGACCAAGCAGTGTTACGAACTCCCCGTCCTCTATTTCAAGGGAAATGTTCTCTACCGCTCCATAGTTTCCGTAAAATTTATAAATATTGTGCAGCGTTACTGCGGCCATTGTAGATCACCTTACGGTTAACGTATGCTCCCGTACGCAACATCCTTTACCATGTATCGCTGGAACAACAATGTAAACAACAGAACCGGCAGAGTAAGACAAACAGAGATCGCTGCCAGTATATTCTGTGGCGGTGAATATGCAAGATTCTGTTTAAGATATAACGTGAGTGTCGATATTTTCCCGAGTCCAAGCAGAAAATAGGCAAATACGAATTCGTGCCATGAAAGGATGAGCGTATAGATCGCCGCTGCCATTAAGCCAGGTATCGCAATAGGCAGCAAAATAGTAAAGAAAACGCGAATTTTTCCCGATCCCATCACAATAGCCTGCTCTTCGAGTTCATGCGGAATCGGCTCGAATGCGCTGTTTCCAATAAATATCACATACGGCAATGCAAGCAGGGTATGTGCAAGGATAACCCCCCAATATGTATTCTGTGCATTTATTGTTATAAAAAACTCGGTAATAGGGACTACCGATGCGATATCGGGAAACAAGCGTATCGAAATAAGCCCGATCAACAGCGCTTTTTTAAAGGGGAATGAATACCTGGAAAGTACATAAGACGCGGGTACCCCCAGACTCATCGACAAAAGTACCGTCATCGAAGCTATAAAAACCGAATTCCCTATTACCGTGTAAATTGCGGGATCGGAAAAAATGTACAGAAAAGAAGAAAATGTAGGCTGCTGTGGCCACAACGGTATCGGTTCACCACCGGTATTTATACTTCCCACATCACTTATCGAATATTTGAAAAGGAGATAAAGCGGTACACAAATAATGAGCACGGCTGCTATAACCGCTAAAACGTATAGACCGGATTTAATATATCGCTTCATTGGTAGAGTAACCGGGATACAGGTAATTAAACTTTTATGTCCGTTGAAAATCGAGTCAGAATTTTCATCAGATAGAAAATAATGCCAAGAGTAC
Source organism: uncultured Fibrobacterota bacterium (assembly GCA_964589825.1). Lineage (GTDB taxonomy): Bacteria > Fibrobacterota > Chitinivibrionia > Chitinivibrionales > WJKA01 > CAZPUS01. The sequence continues at coordinate 148,271 of CAZPUS010000001.1, forward strand.
ACACAATACTCGTAACCAGAATGAGCGCAACGACTGCCGCCTGGTTTGTATAGCCCCAATTCTGATAAAGTGACTCGATAAAGGTCCCGAGCATATTATATTGTCGTGCAACTATAAAAGGGAAAATAAATTCTTTCCACATTTCAATTGACCGTAAAAGCAACACTGCAGATATAGCAGGTAGTATGGAGGGTATAATGATATGCAGCAACTGTACCCGAAGTCCGGCCCCAAGCGTTTTTGCTACATCGAACAGATCTTTGTTAATTGCATTCAATCCGGAAAGAATAATAAGCATTGTGATAGGCATATCACGCCATATTTTTCCAAGCATACAGATCCCAAGCGCGGTAGGCGCAGATCCCTTCCAGTTGATCGGATGTGTCAGCATTCGGGGGATAAAAGGGTATTCGCCCATAAGGAAACTGTTTATATGACCTGTCGGATAATCGAAAAGAATGTATATGATAGTGGCAATAACGATGGCGGGGATGGCAAAAGGGACAATAAATATACTGCGAATCATTTTCTTCCCTTTTTCACTAGAATAAATAAGGACCGCGAAAAAAAAGCCGATAAAAAGCTCACTAGGCGTTCCAACGATCACGAATAAAACGGTGTTACGCCATGCCGCCCAGAATTCTTCATTGGAAAAGATCTCAGAATAATGTGTAAGCGAAAAGACCTGCCCGTTTCCCCCTTCTGCAGAAAAGCTTAACCCTATGAGGTATATGATTACTAACAGTAAAAATCCCAGGAGATACAATGTAACCGGTATAAGCGGCAGTATCTCCTGGAATTTTTTTACACCATGATTTGGATTTGTGGTCATACCTTCATAATGATTCCATAACCGTAATTAAAAAACCATTTACCTGCGTATGGTTACTTTTTTTTAGCCGGTTCATAATCTGACTTGAGTATCCGCTTAATTGTTTCATTCTTCATCACAGGATTTTTTTCCTCAACACTAATATCATTCCACGCGGAAACGTACATTCTGCTCACTTGCTGATACATGTCATTAAGCGGGATGGTAGTAAGCTTGTTATTCTCCATCTGACTGACCGAGGTTTTGTATATCGAGCCGACCCATCCCTGTTCAAAAACCTGTGGTACATTTCTAAGAATATCTTTTCGGACGGGTATCATACCAAATGTAGTGCTCTCTTTTGCATGGACGTCTTTGGAAGTAATGTATCTCATAAAGGAATACGCCAGTTTCTTGTTTTTACTGGTTTTAGGGATACCCCACCACCATCCGCCGGTCGATATCTTTCTGGTTCCCTCGAATACGGGGGTCCCTTTATTATCCAATCTGAAAGATATCGCCTGAGGTACCATCGATAATCCCATGTCATCTTTTTCCGGCAGATATCCCGGCATAGGAGGATATTCTTCCCAGCCGTGAAGATTAAAACAGTCGATCTGCTGCATATAGGCACAGTAAATCTTTCCGTCTTTGACCGCATTGTATATATCCGCACCTTTCCATTTTTCCTGCCAGATTCCGGGGTTATAAATACCAGCTTTTTTAAACGCATTCTCCCAGAGAAAGGTTTCTGCGACCTTTTCGCCTTTCATTTTCATAATCTCTTCAGTCGTCGCTCCCATCTGCAGCATTCTGTCAACAAAAAACAACGCAGTGCCACCATAATTTGCGCCGCGATGAGCAATACGCCCCATTTTTACATTATTATACTCCTCGTTGGCCCATATATATCCTGCGGCAAACAAATCGTAAAAATCCCACTCTCCGGGATCTTCCTCAAACTCGTACCCTTCTGGCAGCCCCCCGCCATTCATTTTTCTCAATGTATTATCTATTTCATTTTTATATGTTTCATATTTATCTACCGCATCCTTCACCTTCGATTTTCGGTAAAAGAATATCCTCGTTTCCAATTTTCTCGGGAGATAAAAAAGGGTGTCGTTAATAAAGCCCAAACCACTGGCCAGCTGATGGTATTCTGCAAGATCCATCATAATTTTCGCGCTGTCTTCTACCTTTTTCAAGGGTTCCATGTATCCCTTATCGGCCAAAACCCTTGTCATTTCGAACGGGGTTTTAACTATATCAATTTCCGGGTTATCTTTATCCTTCTCAAGCTTCAACATTCTGTCGATATCCCACTGGTTTTCGAAATCGACTGTCCTCACCTTACATTTGTACTCATTTTCAAACGCGGGTAAAACCTCCTGGCGCAAATACCGTTCCTGGGCAGGCATCATTCTGAGTAATATAGTTAACTGAGGTTGTTCTGCTTTCTGGTTACACCCTAAGTAAACCAGCATCAATGATAAAACGCCACATATTTTAAGAAGCCGACCCGGCATATGATCCTCCTACCTTTACAATGATAAAAATGACAGTAATTATCTTATTTATTCATTAAAGGGACTCACGCTTAATACAAAGTCATGTCTCTTCCACAAGTAACGTGATATGCCCTTTATATATTGTGTAAATCCTCTCCGACTTAAACCTAACTTGAGCGTTTTGGGTGGCGCAATCTGCTGCAATCCGCTCTACTCTTATATGCCCGGGTATATGCCCGGAAATCATAAAGGCAACCAGCAAGATTGCTCCATGATTTTCAAGAACATAATAGCAGCACGTCTCACAGCAGCTTTCATCAAAACAATCGCTCAATTGTGGTTAAAAAAAGGATATTACCCCATAAACACGTCTGCACGGGAAAATATCCTTTACCACTTAGCCTTACCACCTGTCCACGCCTAACTTTCAAAACGCCGTTTTACTTTGTCAGAAGCTGTATGTAACGCCAAATCTTGTAAAAAAATGGTGCTGCGGTCCGCTCACAAAATTTGTAAGAGTAAAGCAATTATCTTCGGCAACAATACAGTCAATTTTTAGCCTGTTTTCCACATTTGCGCCTATGCCAATACCAAGGAAATCATTTTTTGTTCCGTCAGCTTCCACATTTTCGGTCCATGTACCATCCTCTCCCTGTTTTACATATTTAAAGGTTTTGGACACCCCTGCCCGGAATAAAAACCAATTCCAAATAATATTACGCTCCAGTCCAAAGCTAAGTCTGGTGCCCATGGTTTTTCTTATATCGTTTCCGATTATACCACCTTCCTCGTCATCATATAATATTTCAACTCCTGCCCAGCCGAAGCCTCTGTCGATATTCAGATTTGCACCCATTCCAATGTTTATACCGAGCTTTGTGTAATCCGCTAGATCAAAATAGGTAACTCCAAGTCTCGGTACGAATTTACCGTTAAGAACAACCAGATCGGAAAAAAGCCGTACACTTAGATCCGCGATAAAATCTGAACTGTCTGAAAAGCTGGCAAGTGTTTTATCCTCTAGCGTGGTGCCGGTTCCGCTGGTAACGGTATCCGTATACATTGCGTCTACTGCAGTAATCCCCAGTGACGCTTCAAGCGAGGTGGATGTTGCCAAAGGGGTATTGACACCTACATTTCCGCGTATATATCTCAGCCGTGCACCACTTGGGCTACCAATACCGGCGTTGTTATTTACAATATACGCACCGCCACCAATCATTGTACCGCTTGGAAACGCATAGCTTCCTAAAAGATCTATCTTTCCAACAGGTTCGGGCATATAAATGCTGTCGCTACTGCCGGCTATCTTTTCGAATTCTTTTTCACCTTTAATGAAATAATCGAGATATTTGTCATACCTGTTAAGTGCAACACCTACGGAAAACATTGGATATTGCATCATCTTTTCATTTTTTTTGTCTTCTTTAGAGGGTTTTGCAAGAGAATATGAAAGGATGCCACCGCCGTATTGTCGAATCGGATCTCTATTTTTTCTTTTCAAAGCAGCCAAATCATTGTTGTTATTTGATGACTGGTTATTTGACTCCTCCTCCTGTTCGGTAAAAATACCCCCTGAGCCGATAATCATATTCGGATATAAATTTGCATTTGCGGGATTACGAAATACGCTATAATCGTCTCTGAAAAAATTATCGTGTTTTCCCAAACCAATGATTCTCGATTCTGTCGCGTAACTCATGGTAGCGCACGATATCATTACTGCTGCGACTGCTATCTTTTTCATCATAGCATCCCCCTCTTTAAATAAGGATAACTAAAAATTGAACAAATCGTATTTACAGCAAAAAAGATAATTATTGCGAAAACACGAATGGGTATTTTACCGTTGTTACATCACCAGGCTTGTCGATTTTACCAAAGTTCCATCTTTTTATAATGGTAACAATTTTGTCCTCAAGCTGGCTATCATTTATGGTACTACTGACCACTTTACAAAAGATAACTTTTCCATATTCGTCAATGGAAAACTTGCATATAATTTTACCACCGAGCCCCGGCTTATCTCGAAGTCTTCTGTTATACGCATACCGGAGTGCCGGAAGGTTCTGCATTACGACACGCCGAATGCTCGCTTTGCTTCGTCCTCCGCTGATGGCGCCACCCTGGGAGAAATCGGGCCGTGCCATTTCGAGTTTTTTACCGCTTTTTTTCAACCCAAGGGAACTCTCTTCACCTCCCATAAGACTTCCAACCAAATCGTCTATACCACCGCTTCCCCCACCAAATCCGCTGCCGTATCCGGCTCCATATCCAATACCGGCAGCACCCTTTCTACCCGATCCGCCGCTTCCTCCGGATTTGAGTCCTCCCATTCCTTTGAGAACCGCATCAATACCCGAGGCAAAACCGCCTTTTCCGAACACATCTGCGGAAGCGACTGTTTTTCCTTTAACTTTTCCTGATATTATTCCAAGTACACCTTTTCGTGTTACGCGAGCTCTCGGATCTCCTCCACCACCGGTTTTACCTCCTGCCCCTTTTTTCTTCGTCTCTTTCATTTTCTTCTTTTCAGTCTCTATTTTCTCCTCTTCCTTCTCTTTTTCCTTTTTAATAAGCTCTTCTGGGATGCTTACTGCCACTTTTGCTTTTCGCTGTTCGGGCATCTTCTCGTAAAAATCTGCTTTAATCTTGGTATATTCGTAATTCGAAACCCAGAATCCACATATAAGGCCTAGAATTATGCATACGATTTCAAGATTACGCAGTCGTTTATTCTCTTCAACATGAAATATATCTTTTCGCTGCGTCACCTTATTTGTGTATTCCTGATCCGTCAAAACCCTTCCATCTTCTTCGTCGTCGTCATCATCTGCCCGGCCAGTAGGCGTTGTTGCGGCAGAAACTGACGATGCACCGGCCTCAACCTCTTCACCCGCCAGTTCAACAGTGCCAACCTCTGCACCAACACCTTCAAATTTTTCCTTGAGCGCAGCGGCTTCTTCTTCAGTCGCCTCTTTTTTTATGCATATATCTTTCTGCATCAATGCAGACTCTACCACACCTTTCTCGGTCCCGGACCATTTGGCGACTTCTTCTGCAATCGTCCGGGCACGCTGCGGATCTTCACACTTTTTAATAATTACTTTTGACTTCATGAGTAATAACCCTTATTTTGGGATTAACCTTCTCTTTGCATAACAGCGAACCGCATGTTATTATATCCGACTTCACCACACGTTCGCATCACTTTATACATCACATCGAACTCCATGTTCTTATCTATCTGCACAATCACGTTCCCCTCTACCTCGTTTTTCGCCCCCATCTTTACAAGCTGCTGCTCTTCAGCATAATACTTTTTCAGGGTTTCGGCAAGTTTGGGGATTATCTGTTTCACTTTTTCCTCAGACATATTACGGACCTCTTCTGTGGGCACAACCGGATCATGCTCCACAAGCAGCATGTCGTTTGTCACCTCAATCTGCAAATTCACTTCCTTTGGCTTTTTATCGGAAATGGAATTAGGCAGGACAAGGTCTTCCGCATTTGTCAAAATATTACCTTCAGCCGAAAACTGTTTGAGAAGAAATACAACCATAATCGTAAACATATCCATCATAGGGGTTATATTCAACCCCCCCGGTTTTTTGACCTTAGTTGCTCTACCTCTTTGAATAGCCATTATCAGCTCCTCATTTTTGCGATTTCAATTTGAGGATATCCTGCCATACGTGCAGCATCCATTACCTGCACGATCTTATCGTACAGCACCTCATTTTCCGCTGCCACGATAATCCTATCCTTATCATCGGCATCCTTGAATCTCTCTTTGATTTTCATCAAACGGCTTTTAAGCAAATCGTATGCCGAAAGCTTCTGCAAACTGTATTTCGACGGGTCCTTAATTACGATTGCATGGCGCGGGTGAGTGATTACATATACAGAATCCCCAACGGAGACCTCTTTTAAAGGAGTCCCGTTAAAATCAGTGATAAGGTGCCCTCTCTGAGAATAGAGAGCTTTCTGCACTTCTTTGGTTTTTGGATCGATTACATACAGCCAGATATCGTAGCGTTCGTGAATGGTAAGTTTTCTTCCGGTTTGAGGATGCGTCGGTGTCTCCTCAGGTTTTTTCGGATTGTACTTAACAGTCATCTCTTCGCCGCCTTCTTTGGCGATGTAATGATGATACTCCTGGTACCAGATACTTGGCAAAAATCCACCCTTAGCGCCCATTGTAATCGCAGAATCGGTGATAATTGCAGTCAGCATCAGCTTATTCGCTTTTTCCTCTTTTGGCCTTTCCTTAACCGTCTGCTGTGTCTGAGAACCTCTTCCTTCAGGCAGATTAATCTCGATAATCGCGACTTTCGCGAACTCCGCCTGGAGCAGAAGAACCGGCACCAGCACCGCCATAATACACATAAATGGTATAATATCTACATCTTTGGTTCCCGAGGATTTCTTTCGTCCTCTTTGTGCCATATTCAACCCCTTGTTATACTATACATACTTCGTAAATGAGGCTTATTCTTCTACTATATTCATAAGCTTGGTGGTCTTTTCATCCATTTCTTCCGAAATTTTATCTGCACGACCACTCAACACACCATGAAGAAGAATGGTAGGAACCGCCACAATAAGACCGAAAAGTGTAGTTGTCATAGCCACAGAAATACCAGATGCAAGTGCCTGTGCACGCTGCGCTGCAGGAACGTTTGCGACTGACTCAAATGCAAGCATCAGACCATAAATAGTTCCGGTAAGTCCCAGAAGAGTGGCAAGGTTCGCAAGAGTATTCAAAAGTGGCAGCATACGATTAATGCGCGGCGTCTCGGTAAGAAAAACTTCGTCAACCGATTTCTGCACCTGTTTGCGTCCCTGTTTGCGATTTTCAAGAACACTCGCAACACCTTTGGCCAATGGAGTATCGAGAGATTTTGCATATTTGAGTGCCTTGTCGTATTCACCAGCTTTGAGGTATTTGCCGATCGATCCCATAAAAGCAGCGTTTTTGCTCCCGCATTTAAAATATAGAAACCAGACTCTCTCGATAACCAGTGCAAGAATAGCAGCCAGCACCAGAAGAATAACCCACATAATCGAGCTACCTGCGGAAGTGAAACCATCAACAATAAAATGAAATAGCTTAAGCATAACTCCTCCTTAAAAGTGTTAAAAATGCATAGGTGCATTAAATAATAGATAAAATATTTTTTTCCACGTACAATTTCAATAATAAATCAGACCTTTCGATCTATTACTTCCATAACATCCAGAACTGCCACCACGGCTTACCCGTTTGATCCTCCTTTTCTACAGGCTTTTTATCAATTGATATTATCCTTTCTTCAGCTGCCACAGAGTCTGCAATCGCTGCAGAGTCCTGTGCAGCGGCCTGCTGAGCAGAATCAATCTCCGGCGTCCATTTTTCAATATCAACCTCTACAAACTCGGATGTTGGAGCGATATTTTCCAATCGAGCCTGCGTGCTGTCAAGCCACTCGTTTTCGGCAATTCCCAGCTGCTTTGCCACCCGAACCGCTTCTTCATATTTGGGTATCGATTGCTGGACTGCCTGCAGATTTTTATCCTGCAACTGTTCCTGATAAATGCGCCTTTCTTCTTTGTTGAACTCCCGGGGAATAGGCGCGTTAGCGAATGTCTGCCCCACACGTTCAAAAAGCTTGGCCCGTTCGAATGCACATTTCATGAGCATATCTTTGGACTGCTTAACGATATCGCTCGTAAAATTATCCTCATGCGCTTTCTTAATATTCCATTGAAATTGTTCGATCGCTTTCTGATAGTATTTATCCAATTGCATGAGTATTTTAATTTTTCCGGCCACTTTTTCTGATTCGTTGCCGAACAGTGTCTGGTTTTCCATCGCGTTCGCCATCTGTACGAAGCTTTCTCCTATTCGGTAGGTCGAACGCATCACCCATTCACGTATACCCGTCTTGATAGCTTTTGTGTACTTCTCACCGACTTTCGAAAGCGCCTCGACCTTTTCTTCGACCTTTTGTTCAACCGCACGTTCACTGCGTCCGGTAAGCGCGATATCATTGTATCGCTTCTGCAAAATCTCACCGATACGAAAATATGCTTTCGCGATTATGGTTTTGTCATAATCCGCCTTGCGAGTAAACTTTTCGTACAGTGTAACAGCGCCGAGATAATTCTCGCGTGCCGCTTCGAGATTATCGAGCTTGAAATACGCATCTCCCGCTTGTACCAGCGCATGTGTCTGTTTCGCTTTATTATCGAAATTTTCGGCAAATTTGATATACGCGGCTGCGGCGTTTTCGTACTCTTCCATTTTTTCGTAGCACAGGCCGATTGAGTACGCGCCTTCGGAGGCCCATTCGCTTTCGGGATATTTTCCGGCAAGAATCTTGTATACGTGTATCGCTTTATTATAGGCATCCGCTTTTTCGTATACAAGACCGGCATTATAAAGCGCCTGTGGTGTACGGGGATCCTCACCGTAGCGTTTATATACCATTTCGAATACCTCACCCGCTTTCCGAGGCTTTTCAGCTTTCTGAAAGGACTCCGCTGCATGGGAAAGAGAGGGTATGGCATAATCGGCTGTGGGTATGGTATCTGCTGCCTCGATATATACCTGTGCAGCTTTTTCGTACGCCTCAATCTTTTTGTAATTTTCGGCAGCTCGAATAAATGAGCTTTCGAGCAATTTTACGGTCTTCATCCGTTTTTTCGAAAAATTGACCGACATCTTCGCAAAGGTTTCTGCCGCCTTCTGCCAACTTTCCGCTTCTTCATACGCCGCACCCGCATCAAACCACGCATTGATGGCCACTTTTGTCTGCGGATATTTTGAATAAATAGTCTTAAACACATCCGCTGCACCGATATAATTGCGGTTTTTCTTCATTTCATCCGCTTTTGCATACATTGCACTTGCAGCCAACTCCGCGATATTCTGATAATCGGACTGACCTTTTTCCATAACCGCCATAAGACTGTCGTATCGCTGTATAGCGAGTTCGTAATTACCGAGTTTCACGAATGCCTTGGCAAGCATCTTGTACGCATCGATAAATACATCAGCTTTTTTATAATGATCAACGATGGCCTGAAAATTATTTATAGCTTCTTCATAGCGCTGCGCAAGGTAATTGATGTTTCCCGCAGTATAAACAACCTTGGATACGTGCTCGCTTTCAGGAAACTTTTCTCTATATTTTTCGATAAGACTGAGCATTTTCTGCGTAACCGGCAACTCATACGCTTCTTTGTCATCAAGTTTTTTATCCGCTTTTATCTTTTTTCGCTGCGTATTAAGCGCCACTATTGCATTATACCCCGCATCTTTCTGAGGTATTACATTTGGCCCTTTTTTCTGTTTTTTCTGCTTTTTCTTCTCGTACTCGACCGCATCCTGGTAGGCAAAACTGTCTACCTTTGCCTTGTATTCAGGAAAGGTCGATATTTCCGCCATTGCAACTTCCCAGAAATAATCGGCAGCCTTCTCGTATTGTTTCAGCGTATGATATATTTCAGCACTATAATACGTAAACTCGTAATTCTGCCATTTCTCCTCAGGAAACCGCTCCATGTAATCGTGATATCGCTCAAGTGCTTTTTTATAAAGGGAACGCTTTTTTTCCTTCTGCGCCATTGAATGATAGTAAACTCCCATATTGTACAATGCGCTTTTGACGTGTTCCCTGGATCTATCGATCACCGCTTTTTCATTACTGTTTTTCTCGTACCATTCGGTTCCGGATTTGTAATTATCAACCAGTATTTTGCGTTGCTCGTTCGCTTTTTCCGGTTTTTTCTGAATCATATAACATTCTATAAGCTTCTGTCGCGCAATCGGCGCTTCCCGGTAATACGGGTATTTTTCCAAGGCCGTATGAAACGCCTCTATCGCCTTGTCATACTGTCCGTGCTTGCGGTTTTTGAAACCGATGGTATACATCACATAGGCTTCGTAGGGCCGGTGCCCTACCTTTTTAAAAAACTTAACCGCACGTTCCGGACCGTTTGGAATATCGGAAAATGAAATCGCGAGAAATTCCTTTGCCTCGCCAATAAACTCCTTCTTGATGTATTCCCCTGAATTGCATTTTTCAATATAAGTGAAGAAAAGATCTATAGCTTTGTCGAACGCTGCCTGATTATAATACATTTCCGCCTTACGATAATGCGTCATCTCCCATACTTCTATGTTAACATCTTTTTCTTCAACTTTTTCCAAATGCTTAATAGCCTTGGGATAATCTCGCTGGTTATAATAATAATCAGCAAGATGGAAATGAGCATACGAGGCTCTCGGACTCTGCGGCCATTCTTTAACGAGCTCTTCATACGCTTCGGCCGCCCGGTCGAACTGTCCGCTTAAAAGACTTATATGTCCTATCTGGTAAGCAGCTTCATCGCCTTTTTCATAATCGGGATATTCTTCGAGCACACGGTTATACATCTCAAACGCTTTTGAATAATCAGGTTTTGGATTTTGAGGCCGTGGTCCCTGCTGAGTCCGCTCCCACTCATCCATAGCCTTGCTGAACTCTTTTTGGGCTTCTATAAAGTCACTTTTTGCCTTTTTGTAATACAACTTGCCCAATGTTATCAATACCCGTGCACAGCGAGTGTTTTTTTTCTGATCGCAGCCCTGAGCAATATTTTCGTATTTTGCAATAACCTCGCTGTAATCCTGATCAGCCTGCACCTCCTGCTCAAGCTTCTGCTGCATATCCTGGTTAAGCTCCTGTTTTTTGCGTTTGAGCGCTTCCAGCTTTCGCTTCAGTTTTTCTTCCTTGGATAATCCGTACGATGTTGACGCTGCACCGAATACCAGTACAACGCACATGAATAATCTTGCGTATCCGGCTAACTTTTTATTGAGTCTCATTCTCTACATTCTCCACAATAGCATTAACACATGAAAAACTAAATCTATTTCAATTAATTTATACGCTTAAGTTCCGTTTATATAAAAATAATACTGTCCCCGAACAAATTACAAATAATATCCATAATTCAGCTGTATCACATCACCTCAGCCATTCCTTCATCGCCCTCCTGCACATCTCTTTTTGAAAGCTCTTGTATTGCCTGGCATCCGCTTGGTTATACTTCGTGTATTCGTGCAATATTATTTATACCTGAATTGAGCGGTTTTGTCCGCGGAATCTGCTGCAATCCGCACTAATCCCGACACAGCGGAAGTTCCCCTCCCTTTCGCCTTGTCGATTTAAGGAGACTGCCAGTGGTCATGCCGTATTGTCACTCTTCCTCCTTTTTCTTGCGCAACAAACGCAACCACTTGTTTCGCATCTCCTTCACGCACCGGACACTAACTCTTTCCTGGCTGGGTAAAACGTGTAAAACGAGAACAAAGCGGTCACTTTGATGAAAGTGCAGGAAACTGTACTTTTTTTTGTGCTCTGGCCAATAGCGGGACAATTGTATGGATGTGTATATTTCCCTCCGGAAACGCAACGGCTGGGTGGACGACAACAACGTTCTCGAATACAATCGTTCAGTTCAAACAAAAAAGGTATCTTTCTCGGGCGACAGATATTTTTAGCACTATTTTTACCGGGACGTTTGGTATGCAGGGCACATCGACATGGCTGACTCATACTATTGTTCTCCTGGTGTTTCTCCCGGTATCGCACACAGCCTTACTCTTCAGATTCATTCAGTTGTTGCTCGAGCTGTTTTATCTTTTCATCAAGTTTCTCTTCCTCTTCTTTCTGTTTTTCGATTACTTCCCTTTCTTTCTGCGTTGCCATCATCTCTTCGGCTCTGGCAAGTGCGTATTCCGCATCGTCAAGAATCTTCTCTTTTCGTCTTAGAAACTTCGTATGTGATTTGGCCTTGAGGGTGTACTCAAAAAACTGTTCATCCTTCTGCGCAAAATCCTCATACTCCTGCTCCAGTTGCTCACGCTCCTTAAGTGTCTGTGCCACCGGTCTGGTCATCGCATTCTTCTTTATATTTTCGGCTACCGGTTCAAACTCATCGACCGTTTCCTCGTACATGTTTTTGCGCCGCTGCAGGTCCGAGTCGGTGATATAATCATCATTGCAGAGCTCGACACATTTATCAAGCATCTCTTTTGCCGTAGTATAGCGCTGGAGCAAAATGTTTGCATACCCTTTCAGAAGATATACCTCGGGAAGAAAAGGCGACTCCGGATGATTGTTAATCAACGGAGTGAGTACTTTGAGACATAACTTCGGCTTCTGTACCTTTATCCATGACCACGCCATACCGATAAGCGCTTCTTCACGATACGGGGAAGATGCACTGACCTTCTGGTATGCTTCTACCGCCTGTCGCAATTTAACCTGTTCGAAGTAGAGGTGACCAAGTTTTGTGTTGGCTGCATCAATAAGAAGTAGGTGATCCTGCTTCATGCTTGTATCCTGCACAATCGACTGCAGATTCTGCATGGCCGCCTTAGGTCTTTCCTCTTCTATATTGATAATCGAAAGCGTATATTGTGCGTAAAGATATGCCGGGTCACCCGGTTCGAGCCGGTTAAAAAGCCGCCTGGCCGATTCGTAATTCTTCTGTGTGAAATAGATCTCACCGGCAAGGTAATCCGCATCGGTACGGATATCGCTATCAGGATACAAATTGACTATAAACGCATGCCGCTTCAATGCACTCTCATAATCACCTTCGCTGTAATCGAGTTGCATAAGCCCGTAGAGGTATTTAGGTCGCATCTGAGATGCCGAATAATTGTCAAGCCCCTCGCTGTACATATCGTGTGCAATCGATTTCATGCGAAGAAACCGATAACAATTACCCATGAAATACATGACCTTATCATTAAGATGGAAATTCGGAAAGAGCGTCATCACTTTGCCGAAAGCAAACGAAGCTTCCCAATACTTGCCTTCAACGTACAATTTCATGGCCTCGTTGTAGGCATTCTGCGGCTCTGCAATCAGCTGGTTATAAAGCCGCCGTGATTCACGCTGCTCGCGGGTGGGTCCGACGTCACCCGAAATCTTGGCCATAAGGGTAAAACCTCTGGGATCAACCCCCATATCGGTCAACAAACCACTGAACGCATATCCGACATCAAAATCGGCAACGATATAGTTTATTGCCTCGGGCAGCGGAAACATGAGATTTGTTTTTACTCCCACGTAGGAGATATTATTATTGGTCCATCCGCCCTTGAGCCATATCTGGGGAATAAATTCATATTTCACGTGTGCCCCGTAACGAGGGATAACAGGGGCAGACTCATTTTCAAGACTGTCAAGCAGATTCACCCAGATATCTCCGAAGATATTATCTATTACCACCTCGACATCCGCAACCAGTATGTCGTTGAATGCGCTGTAACGAATTCCCGTACGCATCCGTGGAGTAACGGGGTAGCTTGCTATAGACTCCCATTCGATCTGAGCCGGGATGACATCCTGCAGATTGACACTAAAACCGAGGTCCCCATACAGATAGTGATCAATCGGATTGAAATAAACGCCAAGATCGATACCTGGCACTTTACTGACTTTCCACTCTTTGTACTGGTTCTGAATCCAAAATTTAAGATTTGTACCGGCCATAAGCCAGGGAAGAATTTTAAGCCCATAATTCGCAGTGATCCAGTAATCTCCGAACGGAATCATTGAAACGTCATCATCGTTGAATTCTGTCCGTTCCTTGATCTGCGCGCCCCCCGCGATTGCGGTGATACCGAATGTATGGTTCATTCGTACAGGAGCATAAAACCCGAGTTGCTTGTACCCCCACGGCGCCAGTAAACCAGCCCAGCTGTACATACCGACATCGAAATGGTACTGATTAACACCATGCAGAAGCGCAGGGTTGACAAGGGCAGACGTATAGTCCGAAAGTTTCTGGTAACAGTCCGACTGCAGATATGGTGCCGGATATCCACCACTTCCCTCGGCCTCAAGCGCCATGGTTCTTTGCAAACTTCCCGCAAGGAGCACAACAGTTAATACGATCCCTGAAATGCTTGATAAATTGCTGGCTTTTCTTTTCATATTTTTCACGATTATGATCCTTATTTATATCCAACAATACATTAATTGATTGGCACGATCTCTACACGTCTGTTCTTCGCGCGACCCTGCGCAGTCTCATTGGTAGCAATAGGCTTGTCTTCGCCATAACCCTTGGCAATCAATCGATCGGCGGAGATACCGCGCTCTACGAAATACTCCTTCACCGCTTTCGCTCTTTTATAGGAAAGCACCCTGTTATAATCGGCTCCACCCCGATTGTCGGTATGACCGGCGATTTCGAATTTCTTGTTTTCAAACGCTTCAAGGCTGTTAAATACTTTGTCAAGTACCGGATAGGACTCTTTAAGGATCTGGGCACTTCCTGTTTTAAAATGAACGCCCCGCAATGTAAGCTTCTTTGTGATCTTTTTGGGTTCTTCATCCGGACAGCCGTCCTTATCCTTGAATCCATTAACCGTTTCAGGGTTATTAGGACATTTATCGCGATCATCAACGATGCCATCCTTGTCATTGTCGTTGTCCGGACAGCCGTCCTGATCCTGGAACCCGTCCTTATCTTCCGCTTCATCCGGACAGGCGTCATCTTTGTCGTAAATGCCATCATTATCGTTGTCATAATCGGGACATCCATCCTCATCCTGAAACCCATCCATATCTTCCGCAACCTTGGGACATTGATCGATATCGTCGAGGATGCCGTCTCCATCCGCATCCTTGCTCAGCTGCATTACTACTTCAGCCGGCATCAGCCCGATATCCGAATTGTTCTGTCCCTGCTCCTTGCATGGCGATGTCTGCTTTACATAATAATTGAATTTCGGAAATCCGGGAGATATGAATTTCGGATCCTTGCTGATATTCGTTTTATCAACCCGTGCGATAGGATTGAAAGGAGCGCGGTTATTATAGATATTGTTATAAACGACACGTGTTTTCTTGGCACCGGGCCCCACAAAAACCGCATACTGTTTATTGCCCATAATAATATTATTATGTATCGCCACCGCAGTATGGTGCGCCGCAAAGATTCCGCAATAGCCGTTCTCGACGATCACGTTATGATCGATCGCGGTACGGGTGCCACGCACAGATTCGAGGAATATACCTGTCCATTTGTTACGATAAATAATGTTGTTCTCTATTTGAGGAAGCGACATAATTGCATGTATGCCGGTTCCTTTATTGTCGAGTATTATGTTGCGCTTGATAACAGGCCGGGTATTTTTACACAGTATCCCCTTTTCACCGTTCGTTATCGTAAATTTCATGATGGTTGCATTTTCTGCTCCAACTATGACCGGTCCTTCTCCGCCTCCGTTGATTATTGTTTTGGTCTTGTCCTGTCCCTCGAGTATTACATCGGGTTTTAATGAGATGTTCTCATGATAGGTACCGTTTTTAACATAAACGGTATCTCCTGCGGATGCCTGTTGAATCGCCTTGAAAATCGTGGGGAAATCATGAGGGACAAGAATTTTTCGCGCCTGCTGCGCCTGGGAAGTCACGAGCACGTTGCACAACACAAAAAGGGACATCATTCTGAACCATTTTCTTATTTCCATGGCACGTACTTTCCTCGCTATTTTTTTTGATTGCGTTATTTCTCGCACTTAAAAAATGTTAGAAATTTGTAAGGATTCTGTGTTACTAATGTCCTAATATACTAAAAAACAAGAAAAAAAACTGCATTCTCGATTATTTTACGTGTGAAAGACCACATCACTTTCTAATTCTTCTTCCTTGATAGATAAAATATTTTTCGTTGCACACAAATGCAAATTTTGTTTTGAGTTACACATGCCGTCAAAACACTTGTAACCGCAGTTTCTCAGCACACCGTTTTTTCTGCCGTGGGTTCCGGTCCCATGTTTACTCTCCCTTTTGAATCTGCTGCCTGCACACGCTTTCTCCTGCAAAAGACCATGTCCCCATATCATTACTCGTGGAGAAAAAGGCCTACAGTCCGGCTACTAATATGTTATTTTCCTTTTTATGATACTATTTCGCACATGAATTGTCAAGTTATTCCGCGGTGGAGGGATAGTACGCGCACCGGAGATGCTTACCACAGGATTCATGTAATCCTCAAATCAAAAAGGATGTTATGATGTATATACTATGGTTGGTGTTAAACCGTCTCCCCCGCAGAATGATGTGCCGGACAATGCTCGGGTTCTTTACCTTTCTTCTTCCGGTCACGGCTACCGCCACGACTTTCGGGAAAAACAAAGTCCAGTATGAAACCCTTTCCTGGCGTTATTTTTCAAGCGAATCGTTCGATGTTTACTTTCATGAAGAGAGCACACGACTTGCATATAATGCGTGTGAAATAATGGAGGACGAATATGCCCGGCTGTCATCACTATTTCATTTTACACACCGCAACCCTCTCCCCCTGCTGCTCTATTCCAACCCTTATTTTTTTCAACAGACAAATGTTATTTCCTCGATACTGCCGGAAGGTGTAGGAGGCTTTACCGAGCGGTTGAAAAATCGCATAGTAGTTCCTTTTAACGGCTCATACACCGAATTCGACCACGTGTTACGCCACGAACTCGTGCATGCGTTTCAGTTTGGCATTATGAGAGAACACCAGGGAATGTTTTCATCCGGCATTCATCTTCCGCTGTGGTTTGCCGAAGGAAGCGCCGAATTTCTTTCCAGTGGCTGGGACAGCGATGCAGACATGTTTCTTATGGACAAAGCGGTATTCGATCGAATGCCATCTCCCGGACCAGGCCTCTCTTCCGGATATATGGCGTACAAAGGCGGCCAGTCTTTTCTTTATTTTCTTGCCAGTATTCGTTCCGACTCTACTTTCCTCGAGTTTCTGCATCGTTTCAGAAAAAACAAAAACGTCACCACCTCCCTGGAGCAAGTCTACGATACCACTCTTTCCTACCTTGGCAACGAATGGAAGACACAGCTTAAACAGAATTACTGGCCTGAGCTTGGAAAACGCATCCGGGCCGAAGAAATCGCTTTAAAAATCACCTCGGCGGAAAAAAACAACAGCCGGTACAACCTCAAGCCAAGGATATCACCGGACGGAAAAAAACTCGCCTTCTTCACCGATTCGAAGGATTACACAAGAATCGTGATTCGTGACCTCGAAAACGACAAACTACTGCGGGAAATCAATCAATTCGGCTATGCGGGGTATTTTGAATCGTTTCACCCGTTTCGCAGCGGCATATGCTGGTCGCCGGATGGAAAGAAGCTGGCATTCGTTACAAAAAAACACGGAAGAGATCATATCCGCATTTATAACGTTGCTGAAGACCGTATCGAAAAAACGGTTACCCCTTCCCTCGATTTTATCCGGTCTCCCGACTGGTCGCCGGACGGAAATTTGCTTGTATACACCGGCCTTGCAGGTGATCATGCCGACCTTTACGTATATGACATCTCCGCCAACTCCTCACACCGGATCACCAAAAGCGATATGTACGAAGCGGATCCGCATTTTTCCCCGGACGGTGCATCAATTATGTACCATGCCACTTCCTACGCACCTTTTGAAAAGTCCCGCAACCATACCCGTTTAAATCCCGCACGCACGCCCACCCGCACTTCCGACATCTTTATCCTCACCCTGGATGACACTTCGACTGTCAACATTACCGGTACCCCGAATATCAACGAATCCCAGGCATGTTTTGCAGGCACTGATTCTATTTTTTTTGTTTCGGATAAAAACGGAATCCACAACATCTACTGCGGCGAGCTCAACGCTCTGGAAAAAGCACAGGCACTTACCGACTTTATCGGGAGATGCATGAATCCCGACTATTCACCGGTTGCCGACAAAGTGACATTTACACTCTTTCAGAAACAGCGCTGGGATGTCTGGATTATCGATACACCTTCCCGTCATTATAAAGACTCGGCGCTGGAATTTACCAAATGGCAAAAAGCAAAAACAGATCCACACATTGATTTTTTTTCCGCGCTGCCATTTTCAAAACGCACCTCACATGTGACGCGCAACAGCTCCGATACAGCTACCGTGATGGATTCTACCCGGCTTCCCTTGACCGACACCATCGAAGTCACAGAGCAGGACTCTATTATTCCCATTCCCGACACGCTGACAACCACGGCACGCACTGATTCACCCGCATCTGCACATACGGTGCATGGTGAACATGGCTGCGATACATCAGCAGTATATCCCTATCGCCTCCAGTTTTCTCCCGACATGGCCGCACTCGGTGTCGGGCTCTCCGTCCCATACGGGTACGGTGGCTCCGGGATACTGGTACTCAGCGACCTGCTCGGTAACCATCGGATTCAGCTTGCTGCGGATCTGCAGGGATCGCTCGATCAGACAGGCTACGTCTTCGGCTCGTATCACCTTCTGAAATACCGTCCCGATTTCGCGACTGCAGGCTTTTACGACAGTCGCAGCTACCCCTATTATCTCTCCAATTCCATCGCGTGGGTCGATGAGACCAAATACGGCGCCAGCATGGCAATACGCTACCCGTTTTCGCTATTCGCACGGGCAGGTCTCGATGTATACTACAGCCACATCGAGCAGAATTATGCGATCGATTATCAGCGCGACGTGCTTGTGACCGATACGAGCCTTTCGTATCAGGTGATAATGCCCAGTGCTCATTACGCATTCGACAATATCGTATGGGGAATCACCGGGCCGGTAAACGGTATGCGCGCGCATGCCTCGGTTCTCTTTTCTCCCCCCGTGGAGAAAACACGCAGCGCATTTATCTCCCCCCGTATCGATGCCCGGCATTATTATCATCTTATGCGCAGGTTCGTATTTGCACAGCGCATTGCGATGGGTGCATCACTGCCCCTGGGTGATAAGGACATCCGACGTCAATACTTCATGGGAGGATTGCAAAACTGGCTCTACTGGTCGCTCGAAGACCATATAAACCTTGCGCATTACGATGAGTATGCGCAGTCATCCACCTATTCGGAACAGGTATACCCGCTTCGCGGATGGAATTATCTTGCACTCGCCGGCACAAAGTATGCGCTTTACAATGTAGCCTTCCGGTTCCCCTTTGTCAATACCATCAAGATTGAATGGCCCGCCCGGATGCAGATACGCTATATTAACGGTTCCCTTTTCGCGGATGTGGGTAATGCCTGGTTTCCCGAGGATGAATATACCCATATACCCCTGCCAAACGATATCTTCGGTGGACTTGGATTCGGACTGCGCGTCAATCTGGGTCTATTCGTACTCAAATTCGACCGCGCATGGAAAACCGATTTTTCGACTTTATATGAGGGAAAAAACTATTTCTCTCTCGGTGCCGAATTCTGAGTATCGTTAGGGTATCCTTCGCTCGCACTGCCAGGCGTCCCAGTATGTCTCCATACGTGAAATAAAATCCCCTGCCGACTCCATGTAGACACGTTTACCGAGCCACTTCGCCGCTTCCCGCAATTCATGGCGGCGTTTCTGCAGCAGTTCGAAATAGGAATCCATTACATTCGAATCCGTATCGTTATCGTGCTGCAGATGCTCGTACAACACGGTACAGTCATGTTCGTCACCCAGAAAATCGGAAAGCCTGACCACTTCACGCCATCGTGCGGAAAGCAGTACCGGCCATACACCCGTGAGCATCCTGCAGTGGTAGCGATGATATTTTACCCGTTTTCGCCACTCGTGAAACGCATCCGGACTCTGGGTGGCATATGCCTGATAAAGCATCCGTCTGCCACGACGGTACGTTCGCTCTATCCCCTGCTGCAGTGCACGAAAACCACGATACTTCACAGACCATATATCCACCCTTCGCAGCATCTGCCGCATCTTTTCTGCAAAGCTCTCAAGGGGCGTCTCGTTATTCTCCCCCGACAGCTCCTCCCCGCCCTGAGACCTCGCTATTCTATCCCGATGCGCGACCAGCTGCTCCCGGATCGAAGCGAAGCGGGCAAAATCGATACTGTCACGAAACCGATGTCCAAGCTTGTCATGCGTTTCGATCATCACGTCCGCATCGCGCGTGGAAGAAAGCATGTGCGCCGCATTTCGTACAAACTGATTTTCGAATGAATAGGTTTGCGGGTTGTCGAAGCTGCCACGCACGCTTCGTATGAGTCCGCGCAGCTTTTTGCACCGCTTGCGCAGCTGATGCACCTTTTTTGCATTCGAGAGCTTGCCGCTGTCCGCTTCCTTAAGCACATAAAGAATCTGCTCGCGCGCAATTCTCTTTACTCCCGCATTGACGGTTTCGCTTTTTCGAAGCCGGTATGCCATCCTGCTACTCCCATTCTATAGTTGCCGGCGGCTTATGTGTCACATCGAAAAATATATCACCGACACCCGGTATATTGCCTGCCGCATACCGGATCTCATCGAGCAGACGCTCGTCAAGCGGATAAAAATTGGCGGTCATCGCTTCCCGCGACACAATGGGACGAAGCACCACGCACTCCTCCCCTGCATCGTTTACGAGGGGCAGCAATACCACCGGCATCTGCCAGATTATTCGGTATTCATCGTATTTCCACAGCAACTGGGTTATCGCCTCGTCTATTTTCTGAAGCCGCGCCACACGGTCACGGTTCACATGCGCCTTTACCGGTACGTACTCCGTGCCCGTGTCCCCCGATATACGATACACGACCCTGTTGACGCCCGCGATGGAATTGGTTATGGTAGTGGAAATCCGGGAAAGCGCTTCCCAGTTCTTCTCTCCGCTCAGAAGTACCGGATGGGCATAGCTTCTCGAATCGCCCTGTACGCCCACACTTCGAACTGGAAGCACTGTCGCCGAATACCCGGTATCGCGCACAACCTGCTCAGTCTCTTGACGGGTTGCTGCATCCACCGCGCTCTGGTTACTCTCCGCGCACAATATCCGCACCCCAAGACCGGGACCCGGAAAGGGATGGCGGATAAGTATTTCTTCCGGCATTCCCATGGTACGGCCGAGATCGCGCACCTCGTCCTTATACAGCAGCGCAAGCGGCTCGATTATCTCTCCACGGTCTATAAGCTCCTGAATTTCTGCGACTCTGTTATGATGGGTCTTTATGGTATCCGCATGCTGTGTCCGCGCGCTCTCTATGGTATCGGGGTAGATGGTCCCCTGTGCGAGAAGCCACTGCGACCCCAACAGCCCCCGTTCACGCTGGGCTTCGTTTTTTATATCGATAAAGGTCTTGCCGATTATCCGGCGTTTCTGCTCCGGCTCCACCACGCCTTCGAGTCGCTCGAGAAACGTCCCGGATGCATCTATGATTTCCAGGTTATGATACCCTTTTTCGCTGAAATACTCTCTTACTTTTTTCGACTCGTCAAGACGCATCAACCCGTTGTCGATATGAAGCCCTTTGACACGGTCAGGCCCCAGTGCACGGTTGAGCAGTTCAAAGCATACTGCGGAGTCCACACCTCCGGATACAAGCAGGTAGGCATTTTTGTCATCACTGCATTTGTGGCGTATCGCTTCAATAAGCTGTTGCTCAAAGGCTCGCGCATGCCAGTCCCGTGTACAGTCGCATATAGACAAAAAATTATCGAGAATAGTCATTCCATCCGGTGTATGAGTCACCTCGGGGTGAAACTGAAGCCCGTATATATGCCGGTGCGGATCTCCCATTGCCGCAACCGGACACGTGTCGGTTGCCGCAAGCACACGAAATCCCTCAGGAACCGATTCCACGCTGTCACCATGGCTCATCCATACGGTTTCCACACGCTGCAGTCTGTTCCACAGCTCGCTATTGCCTTCCTGCAATTGTATCTGCGCACTGCCGTATTCACGGCTGTCGCCTTTCACCACACGGCCACCCAGCAGGGATGCAAGTAGCTGATGTCCATAGCACAAACCGAGTATGGGAATGCCTGTATCGAGCACCGCAGAGTCTATCATCGGGCTTGTGGAATCGAGTACGCTGTGGGGCCCGCCGGAAAGGATAATGCCGCTCATCGAGCCGAGTGTCTCCACCGGTGTTTCAGGAGGAACAATTTCGCAGTATACGCGCAACCGGCGGATTCTGTTTGCAATAAGATGGGTATACTGCCCTCCGAAATCGATAACCGCGATCGTGTCTGACATCAAATCTCTCTTTATTTATACGCGATTTTTACGCCACCGGACTGCGTTGAATCGGCACTGTATGTGTTGCTTCCTCCTTCACGATCAGCGCCATCTTCTTCATGCAAAAATGCTTCTCGCCTTACCGAAAAAGCCGCCGTCCGATTTTTCCTTTTTTTCTTCTATCTGATGCAGTTTTTTAAACAGCTCCTTTTCCTCACCGCTCATATGCACAGGTGTCTGCACATGAATTTTCACGAGCTGATCCCCGTACTGGCTGCTGTGCAGCTGCGGCAGCCCCTTGTTGCGCAGCCGGAAAATCTTCTCCGATTGCGTACCGGCCGGTATTTTCAGATTAACTTTCCCGTCGAGAGTAGGGATAGTTTTTGTGGTACCAAGAGCGACTTCACTCATAGTCGCCGGAATTTCGCAATAGATATCCATTCCGTGGCGCTCAAAAAAGTCATCTTTTTTCTCCTTGATAAATACCAGCAGATCTCCTGCGGGCCCACCGTTGGGACCTACATCACCCTTGCCTTTTACCGGGAGATAATTACCTTCGGACACACCGGCCGGGATATCGACCTCCACGGTATCCTGTACTTTTTCTCTTCCCGTTCCGCCGCATTTTCCACACGGATCTCCCACCATCTCGCCCGCACCGCCACACGAGGGACATACCGACTCCTGTATTATCTGCCCGAAAAACGACTGCGACACCTGCTGCATTTTTCCGCTGCCGCCGCATTTTGTGCACGTTTTCTTTTTTCCGCTTTTGGAGCCGGTACCGCTGCATCCGCCGCAGCGATCGTTCCGCTTTATTCGCAGTTTTTTGGTCACCCCGTTACGGATTTCCTGCAGTGTGAGGGTCAACTCTATACGCAGATCGCGTCCCCGCTGCGCACTGCTTTTGCGCCTGCCCGAACTGCGTCTTCCCCCTCCGCCAAACCCGAACATATCACCAAACGAAGAATCCTCACCAAAATCGCGCATAAATGCCCGCAGTGCATCGGATATATCAAAACCACCGAAGCCTCCGCCACCAAATCCGCTGAATCCGCCGGCACCACCGTAACCGCCGCCACCGCTCTGATCAAAGGCCGCATGGCCGAACTGGTCATACTGCTGACGCTTCTGCGGATCCTTAAGCACTTCGTATGCCTCGGTCGCCTCCCGGAATTTCTCTTCGGCTTCCTGGTTTCCCTGATTCTTGTCAGGATGATATTTTACCGCGAGCTTGCGGTATGCGCGTTTTATATCTTCCTGACTTGCATCTTTGGATACACCGAGTACTTCGTAAAAATCTTGTTTCGCCATACAGTTACCAATCTCGCATAAAGGGTTCAGATAAAAATCACATTCATTTTTTTTTGTAAAACGTATGAAAAATACATCGTGAAGCATTCTGCCTGTGTATCGCTTCTTCGACCATACCCTTCCCCGCTTTCAACAGGGGAATACGTTTGCGTTAAACGCATACACCAGTAGCCTGAAGCCGCTCATTATATAATCATCATTACAGCGCCATGAACAAACCAATGGTATTAGAAACAACAGGAAAACCTTCCGTCATACGCACGGCGGCGATAGCGGAACGGTTTTCCTGTGATTGTTGCTGCAATGCTGGTACGAACGACTATTTCACTTCTTCGTAGTCGGCATCAACGGCACCGTCGTCGTCATCACTTCCTCCGGAATCGGAAGACTGCTGACCCTGCTGCTGTTCACCGCCGCCGGCTTCCTGCTGATCCTGCTGCGCGCCGGATGCGCCGGCCTGTGCACCGGCCTGTTGCTGCTGCTGGTACATCTGCTGGGCCATGGTGTGCGATGCCTGCTGAAGGTTCTGCATACCCTGTTTAATAGCTTCGGTATCGTCGCCTTTTAGCTTCTCCTTCAGATCGTCGATGGCCGCCTGAATCTTCTGTTTTTCGTCCTGCGAGACTTTATCACCCGCTTCGTTGAGTGTTTTTTCGGTCGTATAGACGAGCTGTTCAGCCTGATTCTTGGTCTCGATCGCTTCTTTCTGTTTTTTGTCTTCTTCCGCATGCTGTTCCGCTTCGTTTTTCATACTTTCGACCTCTTCTTCAGAAAGACCGCTTGATGCTTCGATACGGATCGACTGTTCTTTGCCCGTCGCTTTGTCTTTTGCAGAGACATGAAGAATACCATTGTTGTCGATATCGAATGTCACTTCTATCTGCGGTACACCGCGCGGTGCGGCAGGGATACCGACCAGATCGAACTTACCGAGGTGGCGGTTGTCTTTGGCCATCTCACGTTCACCCTGGTAGACATTGATCGACACCGCGGTCTGGTTGTCCGCCGCGGTTGAAAAGACCTGCGATTTTTTGGTAGGTATGGTGGTATTTCGCTCGATAAGTTTGGTAAAAACACCACCGAGTGTCTCGATACCAAGCGACAGCGGCGTAACATCAAGAAGCAGCACGTCTTTTACCGACTCGTCTCCGCTGAGTACCGCTCCCTGAATCGCGGCTCCCGAAGCGACCACTTCGTCAGGGTTTACACCTTTGTGCGGCGCTTTACCAAAAAACTCTTCCACACGTTTCTGAATAAGCGGCGTACGGGTAGATCCTCCCACGAGAATCACCTCGGCGATTTCCGAAGAGCTTACACCGGCATCCTTGAGCGCCTGTTCACACGGCGGAATAGTACGCTCCACCATGTCGGAAATAAGCGACTCGTATTTGGCACGCGTGACGGTTACGTCAAGATGCTTGGGGCCGCTGGCATCCGCGGTCACGAACGGCAGGTTGACGTTTGTCTGCATTGCGGACGAAAGCTCTATCTTCGCTTTTTCGGCCGCGTCCTTGAGACGCTGCAGCGCCATTTTGTCATTGCGCAAATCTATACCGTTTTCCTTTTTGAACTCATCGGCGATATGGTCGATCAAAACCTGGTCGAAGTTGTCGCCACCAAGGTGCGTGTCACCATTGGTCGATTTAACTTCGAACACACCGTCGCCGATTTCGAGGATGGAAATGTCGAACGTTCCACCGCCGAAATCGTATACCGCAACGAGTTCATTGCCTTTTTTGTCAAGGCCATACGCAAGCGAGGCCGCAGTAGGCTCGTTGATAATGCGCTTGACATCGAAGCCTGCGATACGGCCCGCATCTTTGGTCGCCTGACGCTGCGCGTCGTTAAAGTAGGCTGGGACCGTAATAACCGCTTCGGTCACTTCGCTGCCGATATGCGCTTCGGCCGCTTCCTTCAGATGCTGAAGAATCATAGCCGATATCTCGGGCGGTGTATGCTCTTTACCGCCGGCATCGACTTTTACGGTATCGCTTCCTTCACCGGTCACTTTGTACGATACGATTTTCTCTTCTTCCTGCACTTCTTCATGGCGTCTTCCCATGAACCGCTTAATGGAATAGATCGTATTGTCCGGATTGGTAATCGCCTGCCGTTTGGCGATGTTGCCGACCAGGCGTTCGTTGTTCTTTCCGAATGCCACGATCGACGGGGTCGTTCTGCCCCCCTCCGCATTCTGAATAACGGCCGGCTTTCCGCCTTCCATAACCGCGACACATGAGTTGGTAGTACCAAGATCGATTCCGATTATTTTACCCATAATTCACTCCTTTCGCTCTCTATTGTAAAGTAATGTATCTTCGATGGTTGTGTTACCTGAATTTGATTAAAGCTGCGGTGAGGCATGCTGCTTTTGTATTATCGAAAAATATGGGCAACCTTGTTGGTTGGTCTCATGGTTTTCCTGCATATAAGAGTAGTGCGGATGGCAGCAGTTTACGCAAATAAAATCGCTCAATTTAGGACTTACTCTCTTTTTTCGGTTCATCATTCATCTTCATGTGCATTATCCGGAACACCTTCGGACACGATCACTTTCGCGTGCTTCAGCACCCGGTCGTTGAGCATGTATCCCTTTTCGTAGATATTGCAGATTTTTCCTTCTTCGATTTCTTCATGCGGCTGCTTCATCAATGCATCGTGATACATGGGATCGAACTCTTCGCCGATCTGCGCAAACTCTTCCACCCCGTGTCTGGAAAAAATATCCATAAACGAAGAATAGATCATTTGCATGCCGTCACGCACCGAATCCACATCCGTGGCATTTTTCGATGACTCGAGCGCACGATCGAAATTCTCCTTCACTACGATAAATTCTTCGATAAGCTTTTCGTTCGCCGAGCGGACCAGTCGTTTGCGTTCCTCGTCTTTTCGACGCTGAAAATTCTCAAACTCCGCCATAAGACGCACATACTTGTCTTTCTGCTCCTGGAGCCGTTGCTGTAACTGCTCGTTTTCCCGCTCGAGTTCCTCGACACGATCACCAACATCCTTTACCTCCGGCGCGTCGCCCTGGGGATCCTGCGATACATCATACACCTGCTCTTCAGGCGTAGCGGCTCCTTCGCCTCCTTCTACGGAAGGCTCGTCGCGGGGTTCTTCGTGTGACGCTTCGGCCTGATGGTGTACGTTATTTTTTTCTTCTTTTTTCGATCTCGCCATAGCCGATCGCTCCTTCTCACTACACTGGTGCATATACTGGCATTGTTTTGTTTTTCCCGGCGTCCCATTTTCCGCTACCCTGCGGAATCGTTACATTGTTTAATCCCGGGAAAAGAGGGAGGCCCTTTCACGGACCTCCGCTCCGTACTCTCTGTAAAACCTCTGCGGCATTTTTACATCATGCCGCCCATGCCACCCATACCACCCATGCCGCCCATACCGCCTCCAGCGGCTCCTGCGCCTTCATCCTTTTTCTCTTCAGGCTTTTCGGCGATGAGACATTCGGTAGTCAGTATGAGGCTGCCGATACTCGCTGCATTTTCGAGTGCCGACCGGGTTACCTTCTTGGGATCAGGCACCGACTGCAGCAGATCTTCGTACTTCATGGTATAGGCGTTGAACCCTTCGCTGCCTTTTTTGTTTTTCACTTCATTCACGATCACTGACGCTTCCAGACCTGCGTTCGCAACGATCATACGAAGCGGCTCTTCGATCGCTCTGCGAACCATATCGACACCAATTTGTTCGTCGCCTTCCGCTTTTACCTTATCGAGTGCTTCGATACAGCGCACGAGTGCAACTCCTCCACCGGCAACGATTCCTTCGTCAACCGCCGCACGGGTCGCGTGCAATGCATCTTCGATACGGGCTTTGCGTTCTTTCATTTCGGTTTCGGTGGCCGCACCGGTGTTGATCACTGCGACACCGCCCGCCAATTTGGCAAGACGCTCCTGCAGCTTTTCACGGTCGTAATCGGAGGTCGTCTCTTCGATCTCTCGACGAATCTGAGTGATACGACCCTTGATATCTTCGGTGTTACCGTTACCTTCGATGATAGTGGTGTTCTCTTTATCCATGCTGACGCGTTTGCAGGATCCGAGCTGATCGAGCGTGGTATTTTCGAGCTTGAAGCCGGTATCTTCGGAAATTACCGTCCCGCCGGTCAGCACCGCGATATCCTGCAGCATCGCTTTGCGGCGATCGCCGAATCCCGGAGCCTTGACAGCCGCGACTTTCAACGTGCCTCTCAGCTTGTTGACCACCAGCGTGGCAAGTGCTTCACCTTCGACGTCCTCTGCGATAATAAGCAGTGTACGACCCTGCTGCGCGATCTTTTCAAGAAGCGGCACCAGATCCTTCATTACACTCACTTTTTTGTCATAAATAAGGATGTAGGCATCATCGAGCGTAGACTCCATGGTCTCCTGGTTGGTAACGAAGTAGGGAGAGATGTAGCCACGGTCGAACTGCATACCTTCCACGACTTCGAGTTCAGTTTCGGTACCTTTTCCTTCTTCAACTTCGATCACACCGTCTTTGCCGACTTTTTCCATCGCCTCGGCAATAAGGTCACCGATCTCTTTTTCATTGTTTGCGGAGATCGCGCCAACGCGTGCAATGTCATCCTTACCGGAAACCTTGCGCGCATCTTTCTCCAGCTGTGCCACCACCGCTTCGACCGCTTTATCGATACCGCGCTTCAGTGACATCGGGTTTGCACCGGCGGTTACGTTCTTAATGCCCAGATGCGCAATGATCTGTGCAAGCACTGTTGCGGTGGTGGTTCCGTCACCCACGTTGTCGGATGTCTTGGATGCCACTTCCTTCACCATCTGCGCACCCATATTTTCGAATTTATCCTCAAGTTCGATCTCCTTGGCCACGGTTACACCGTCTTTGGTTACCGTAGGAGAGCCGAAGCTTTTATCAAGTACTACATTGCGCCCCCGGGGGCCAAGCGTCACTTTTACTGCATTTGCAAGGGTATCAATACCTGCAAGCAGCTTATCCCGTGCCTGTACATCGAATGAAAACTGTTTTGCAGCCATAGCTGTGTTACTCCTTTTTTATTGAAGTTGTGTCGTGTTACGATTATTTTCAGAATATCCTCATTATACGGTTATACAATCGCCAAAATATCGCTCTCACGCATAATCGAATACTCTTCACCCTCAATAGTCACTTCTGTGCCGGCATATTTGCCGTAAAGCACCTTGTCTCCCTTTTTCACCGACATCGAAATCTTCTTTCCGTCGTCAGCAACTTTTCCGTCTCCTACCGCAACGACCTCACCTTTCTGCTGTTTCTCTTTTGCATTATCCGGAATGATAATGCCACCTGAAGTCTTCTCCTCCGCTTCCATGGGTTTAATCAGCACCCGGTCGGCCAACGGTTTAACGTTCATCAAACTCCTCCTTTAATAAGGTTGGTAATTAAAATGTAATGTTTATTATTCGCTCTTAGGCGTACTATACAATTACATACATTTAGAATGTATAAATAAAGCAAACCCCATGCCAATATCATCCTGCCCCCGTGAAATGACGGAAAAATGATACGGTGCACCATACCGGGATGTCTACATCATTTTATTTATCAACATGTTATAAATCTGATGCCCCATCGATGCCTTTCATGCGCCCCGAGGAAAGCTCACCCTGCGTATGTTTCAAAATAAAACGTTTCAAATTGGAACAATATCGTTTTTTTCAAATTAAAACGTAACCGGAGCGATTTTATATGTAAAATCTGCGCCATTCACTGCGCGTGCGTCCCTTTTCCTTTTTCTGTGGCATAGTACGCAACAGCCACGGCCTGTAAAAACTTTTCTCAACGCCATAAGCTCATAACCCGCGTATCCTCCCACAGGCAACGCATCGCATATTGGATTGCGAAACGACAAATACCGCAACGTTTTTTACGGCACCACTACCGTACGGACAGCGCTATATCGGACCGATGAGAGCGATACCATATAGACACCACTGGGAAACCGGGGCTTGAGCTGCAGATGATAAATTCCGTTTATTTCTTTTGCCGGCAATTGCACCGCGCCATTCGGTGAAACGATTCTCAGCGTGTACGCCGATGCTGCGTCGGGTGGACGGAATGTAAGTGCAGTACCATTTATGTAAATAAATTGCCCGTTGTTGAAACGAGCATTGCGTTCAGCGCTTCTTTTCACACCGTCGGTATTATCATCCCAGCCGGCAAGCCGTGCCCAGAGCCACCATGCGGCCACCCCTTTACGCACACAGTTGAGACACCTTGAATGTGCACAACTGCCGCATTCATCTTCTATAGCGGTAAGTAGATGAGACGGATTTTCAGCAAGCCACTCATCCGCCCAGTTGGCAGTCCCCCCGCCCTCAGGTGTATAATTACACTGATCATCCGCAAAATACTCCTGGTAATTTACCTCTCCGTCAGGATCATACTTTTCTATATCCGCAAAATCATATAAGACCTTGTCGTTCTGATCACAGTAATCTCTAATCGTCTGATTTGCAGTGTACAGCGAGCCGTCCGGCCCTAGTCCTTCGAGATGTCCCGTCATATATACGAACGTCACTTCCGGATACTCGCTTTCCAGCTGCGACATAGGTGTCAGATAATGTGAAGAAAGATCGACACTGTTTACCTGTCCGCACCAGGACCAGATAATTACGTTACAATCGGGATTCGCATCCAGATACTCCCGCGTTTCGTCATCCCATCCGGCATAGCCGCAATCATGATCCAGTGCACCGTCCCCGTAACTCGCACCCTCGAAAAGATGCAACTGTCCGTCTCCACCATCATGGCTCCAGTCAAAACGCCCGTCCGTGTAATAGCTTTCCAGTGCCTGCATGCCCGTCGTGATCTGGCTCCCGTGCGAAGTATGCCCATACCCGATATGCAGCGCGCTTTTGGCGGAATCCATCCGGGAAAGGGGTATCGCCTCGACATCGGTACACGTATGGTCAATGAGTACCGGCGCCTGTGCACGGATTACGGTAGCAGTAAGACTGACTGAAATAGCCGCTGCCAACAGCATTACATGAAACTTCATAATGTGCCTCCTGTGTGTATTGTAAATCCGGTACTACCCATGCGTTTCCGGATCAAATGATTTTCAGGCGAACCAAAATCGTATCCGCTTCTATGTTAAGAACATATCAGCCGATTACCTTTCTAAAGTCCTCGATAAACGGGCGCATGTCGCGCAAAAGGACAGCATCAGGATTGACCCGCAGCACCATACCGTCAAGATACATCAGACTCTTTATAATCGCGAACATACCACGTTCAAACCGCATACCACTGTGTACCGCCAGTTTGATGGTATGCATCATTTTTTTTGTGAGACTCACCTCACTGACCGTACTCTCGGCAAAATCACGGTAGAGATCGAGAAACCTTTCATGGAATTGTGCGAATCTCTCGCCCTCGATTCCCTGCTGCGCCATGGCATTGATACGCTGTGCCGAGGTATCGTAATCGAATACACACAACGATTCGAAAAAATGAAAGAGCCCGTAGCTGAGCGTATTCGACACCGTACTGATCGCCCCTGTATCGACAAAAT
>CAZPUS010000002.1:0-44626 GCA_964589825.1 uncultured Fibrobacterota bacterium
TGGCCGCCCGGGCGCCCCCCCCCCCCCCCCCCCTCCCTGGATGTTGCTGTATGGGCAGGTTCCCTGCAATGACATCTGCGCCAGTCAGCAGTGCGGCAATACATCCAATAATGTATTTGAACCTGAACCGAGCGGCGTGTTTTAATGAACGATCAGGTGAGCCGTACTGGCAGTGTGTGTTCAAAAATGATGGGACACCCTTGTTGGTTCATCATTTTCGGGGATGCCGGCGCAGTATGGATGCCAGTAAATTTCGCGCACACAAACGCTCATTTCAGGTTTGAGGTAATTGTGGAAAAAGCGTTTTCGGACGCAGCAATCCTGCGGTGACGATGAGTGAACAGCCATTCGGTTATGTTTGACTTACTCATGGTTCAGTGAAGACTCCCGTGTAAAGGATTACTGTGGCGATTACCTGAGGAGGGGGAATACAATGGATCTGCCCGGCCAGCTTTTGCGGTTTTTAAAAGGCCACCGTCATCTGATCGTCGTATTGGGCGTGGTGGCGGCCTACTGGATTCTCGAAAGTGCGCTCGATGCATTCGTCTTTTCAAAGGGCTCGTTCCCGGCCATGCTTTTGGCGATCGAACACCATGAGATATGGATGCGGGTGCTGGTTTCAGGCATGTTGATTACTCTGGGTATCGTTACCTATGTGTTCAACCGGCGTATTACCCATTCAAGAAACAGGGTGGTGCATCTCAACAGGGTACTTCGTGCAATCAGGGATGTCAACCAGCTCATTACCAGGGAGACCGACAGCGAGCGGCTGCTCAGAGAATCGTGCGCCATTCTTACAGGTACACAGGGCTATACCGGTGCCTGGATCGCACACATACGCGGAACCCGCGAGCTCTTTTCACTCTATGAAAACGGATTCGGCGACGCATTCGGGCCTATGCGGCAGCGGCTCGAACAGGAGGGTCTTACCGATTGTATGCATCGTACCATTGACTCACCAACGCCGGTAGTGGTACAACAGCCTGGTGCCATGTGTCCCGACTGTCCGCTGGCGTGCAACGGGGATGTCGAGCGCTGTATGGTGATGCGTATTCAGCATGATGAGACATTGTACGGTATTCTGAGCGTATCGATGCACAGGGAGTTCGTGATCGATGAAGAAGAACACGAACTGCTGCAGGAAATCGCGGGCGATCTTGCATTCGCGCTTCATACCATCAATAACGAGAACGCGAGAAAGCATGCCGAAGAGAAACTGCGCACAAGTGAAGAAAATCTCCGGGTCACACTCGATTCAATCGGTGACGGGGTGATATCGACCGATACGAAGGGGAATGTGGTGCATATAAACCGTGTCGCATCCGCCCTGACCGGATGGGCACCGCAGACCGCACGGGGACGGGCGCTTTCGGATGTGTTCACCATTATCAATGCCAAAACGCGTATTGCATGTGAAAATCCGGTACAAAAGGTGCTCGAGACAGGAAAAATCCGGGGGCTCGCCAATCATACGGTGCTCGTCTCCGCTGACGGCAGTGAGTATCAGATCGCGGACAGTGCGGCACCGATAAAAGATGAGGAGGGTGCCATACGCGGAGTAGTCCTGGTGTTCAGAGATGTGACCGACGAGTATGCGATGCAGCAGGAACTGATGGTACGTGAAGAGCGGTTCAGGAGTCTGTTCGATACAATGAAAAGCGGAGTGGCAATATACCGGGCGGTAGACGACGGCGGTGATTTTACCTTTGTGGAGGTAAATGCGGCGGTAGAGAGAATAGAGAATGTCGATAAGCAGACGCTGCTGGGCAAACGCGTTAGAGAGGTGTTTCCAGCGGTCGAATCGTTCGGACTTTTAAAAGTGATGCGTCAGGTATGGCGAAGCGGTGAGCCTGTCGAACATCCGGTGACCTTTTACCATGACGGTCGTATTTCGGGTTGGCGGGATAATCGGGTGTATAAGCTATCTACGGGTGAAATAGTCGCGGTATATGAAGATCTTACCGAACAAAAAGCGGCCGAGGAGCGTGTTCGCAAAGAACATGAGCTGCTTGTCCATATCGCCGATGCCATACCGCTGGGGATAATGGTTATTTCTACGGATAAAAAAATCAGGTTCGCAAACCGCAATGTGACACGATTGTGGGGAGATGAGGACTACGGCGGCATAGAACAGATCAACTATGACGATATTGTGCGAAATATTACCTCACCCGGTGGAGGAACCTTTCCGGATGAGGAGCTTTCTTTTCACAAAGTAATGAAAACCGGCGAAGCGGTGCACGACATCCGGTATGCGATTACCGCGCCGAACGGAAGAGAACTGCAGCTTTCGGTCAATGCCGCACCCATGCGGGATGCGTCTGGCGCCATCGAGGGGGTTGTCGCGGTATTTAGTGAGATATCGGACCGGATCGAAGCAGAAAAGCGTATGCGCATGCAGGCCCGGGTGCTCGATCAGATACACGATCTCGTCACGGTAACCGATCTCGACGGCTATATTACGTATGTCAATCAGGCGGAATGCCGGCTGTTTGGCAAAGGAGAACATGAAATCGTCGGCAATCATATTTCGATGTTCGGCAGTGATGCTCGTATCGGCGCTACACAACACGAAATTCTGGAAGCTGTGCGCAACAAAGGTCACTGGCGTGGAGAGGTGGTAAACGTGACCCCGGAAGGCAGCCGGGTGCTGCTTGACAGCCGTGTCGATATGGTGTTTGACGAGTATGGCACTCCGCAGGCGTTATGCGGAGTGAGTACCGACATTACCGAACAGCGACGGCTGGAGGAGCAGGTGCGCTATACCGAGAAGATGGAGGCTATAGGACAGCTTGCCGGGGGGATAGCCCATAATTTTAACAATCAGCTTGCCGGGATAATGGGGTTTGCCGATTTGCTTCGTGAATCGGTTGACCATGACCACAATCTGATTCGATACTGTGACAATATCATTACTGCGGCAAATCGATCATCCGATTTGACCGCACAGCTTCTGGCCTATGCCCGAAAAGGGAAATATCAAAACATCGCGGTGGATATGCACGTAATTATCGAAGAAGTGGTAACACTTCTGGAGCAAAGCATCGACAAGCGCGTAGAAATCGATATGCGGCTTTATGCCCAAAATCACATCGTGAACGGAGATCCGGGCCAGTTGCAGGGTGTATGTATGAATATCGCGATTAACGCCCGTGATGCGATGCCCAACGGAGGGCGCATTACTTTTAATACTGCAGAGGTCTTTCTGGATCAGGCGTTCTGCGCACGATCGTCATTCGAACTCACGAGCGGATCGTATCTAAAGATAATGATACGTGATAACGGAACCGGCATGCGGGATGAGATCGTTGCGCATATTTTCGAGCCGTTTTTCACCACGAAACAGGTCGGAGAGGGAACCGGAATAGGACTCTCCGCGGCATACGGTACGGTAAAGAATCATAATGGAGCGATAGAGGTGGAGAGCGAAGAAGGGCAAGGCAGTGTTTTCACCGTATATCTGCCGCTTGTACAGCAAAAGGAGATCGATTTGAACGAGCAAAAGAGAACGCAGCAGAGTATACAAGGCAAGGGCCATATACTACTGGTCGATGACGAAGAGATGATGTGTGACGTGGGAGAGAAAATGCTTAACACTCTCGGGTATGAGGTGACGACAGCCAAAAACGGGGCCGAAGCGGTCGAGTTTTTTTCACAGCACCATTCCACTGTTGACTGTGTAATTCTCGACATGGTGATGCCGGTTATGGGAGGGAAGGAGGCGTTTGTCGCCATGCGGGATATAAATCCCGACGTGCCGGCCCTTTTATCCACCGGGTACAGCATAAAAGGCGAAGCGGAAGAAATCCTGGATGAAGGGGTAAAGGGATTTATTCAGAAGCCCTTTACAAAAGCGGAATTCTCGCAGAAAATCGCAGAGGTTATGGGCAAGGGTGATGATGCATGACCGGCTTGTTAAAATGATACCTGAACCGGCTGGTGCAGCAATGGGCAATGAGATGTGCGCAATCCGCTGCAATCCGCTGCAATCCGCAGTACTCTTATATTCTCATCACTCTTTGATCGAAATAACCGTTCTGCTCAGGCGGCGATCATTTATTGCTTCGTATCATTTTCAGATAAATGGAGAACATGATACTCAGAAGCAGGGGAACGACAAGGACACTCCAGCCGATGAACTGTGCCCAGAAGGGGTAGCCGCCGTATGGGGTACGGATATCCTGGATGAATTGTGTAATAAAAATATAGACAAGCGCAAGAGGTATTATATAGCGGATGCAGATTTCCCACCACATGCCCAGTGTCACCGGTGAGGTGGAATTGATATATTCCCGATGACGGCGTATGTCGAAAAACCATCCTACCGCGACCGCCTGTATCAGTCCGACGAATACAAGTCCGTAGCTTGTCACGAAGTGATCGATCAGATCGAGAAAGTAAAGCCCGGCGTTGGTGGTGAAAAGAAGGCCCATAAAAAACGCGAGCAGACAGATCATCAGAGCGAGCAGGGAACGGTTGACCTGTGCCGATCTTCGGTGTACTTCATCCGCCACGACCGTACTGATCGCCTCCACGAGCGAGAAAGAACTGTCGATTCCAAGGGTAATAAGCGTAATAAAGAACAATATACCGAATACCGCGGCGATCCATTGCGGGCTGAACATGGCAATGGCCCGTGGATAGACAATGAACGCGAGGCCCGGGCCGGCGAGCTTCGCTTCACGGATATGATATCTGGAAATCTCTTTTTTCGTTAACCCGATATCGTAATCGTTGACATATTCATAGGTAAAGAGCCGTGACGTATGCGCATCGATTTTTTGCTGTGTCAGTGCGGGAAATGCGACAATGTTGTTATCCCGCTGAATAGCGGCAATGTCGGCATAGTCAATTGCATTCGGGGAGTTAATGTCATAGTTTTGCAGTTGCGACGGCGTGATTTCGAGTCCGTGCGCACGGAGATCGTCGAGCGTATATTGTTTTACATAGGGTTTGAGCTCGGGTATTTTGTTTATACCCCTGCTGCGCTGAT
The DNA here is from genome assembly GCA_964589825.1 of uncultured Fibrobacterota bacterium. Taxonomy (GTDB): domain Bacteria; phylum Fibrobacterota; class Chitinivibrionia; order Chitinivibrionales; family WJKA01; genus CAZPUS01. Next base: position 4,994 of record CAZPUS010000002.1, read on the forward strand.
ACTCTATCAGGTGACGTGCCGGAATACCTTCCTGTGCCATGTTGTAGCTCATAAATCCGATGGTGCCGAAAATGGCGAAGCCCGCGATAAGGCTTATGGAGGAGTTGAGAAACGTTGCCCAGTAGGTGCTCTGTATCAGTTCCGATTTTTTGTCGTTATACGAACCATAGGCGATCATGGTCCCGAAGCCGAGGGTCAGCGTGAAAAAAATCTGGGCTATTGCCGCATTCCACACTTCGATATCCGAAAAAATGCGTCCGATCTTGGGGATAAGGTAGGCGGAGATACCGATCATCGATCCGGTTCCGAGCGTAATTCCCCGTACTGCAAGTACCACTATGAGTACAAGCGGCAGCGGCATGGTGATCATTACTACCTTCCCCGCGGACCGCGTTCCTTTCCATATACTGAAATAGATGAGGATCCACACAACGATCAGAGCGAGCAGTATCGGTATCTCTATGCCGCCTACCGTACCGATATTGTCGCTTATACGCAGTATTTTTTCATAAAAGAAGGTGACCTCCTGGCCCGCCCATGTCACGCGAAACGAACTAACAAGAAAAAGGACCGCCCAGGCGATGACTACCCCGTAATAGGTGACGATTATAAAGCCGTTTATAATGCCCATAAGACCGAATCCCCCGAAATTGCGGTTGACCGCATACATGCTTTCTATGGCGCCTTTCTGAAAACGTTGCCCGATGGAGAATTCGAGCATAAGCAAAGGGATCCCTATGGCAAAAAGCATTATTATGTACGGAATGAGAAATGCACCGCCGCCGTATTTATATGCAAGATAGGGAAACCGCCAGAGATTGCCGAGTCCCGCCGCACTGCCTACTGCCGCGAAAATGAATATCAGCCGTGAATCCCATCTCTCTCTTTGCATCGTCTGCTCCTTTTTTCGTAACTAATGTGTTGCAGGTGAAATAGTAACCCGTACTACCCGTGGCCATGCTGCGGGTACGGATATGGTGTCATAGAGTTTCGTGCGGATGAAAACAGGGTAAAGGCCAGAAGCGTCTGGGTAGTACTCGCCTCCTGCATTGCCTGCTGTTGTGTACGAAGCGTCGTGGTGATACGTTCATCTTCCCCGGCGCAGCCGGTCTGTGCCCCTTCCAGTGCATCGAAGGTCTCATCGTCAACCTCGGTACAGCAGCCGAAGTAATGTATCCCTTCGTCGAGAAGTCCTACCGAGGAGTAAAGCTCCTTTTCCCACAGCGGGGAAAAGTACTCCTGAGGGATCGTCAGCCCTGTTTCTTCCGTAAGTTCTTTTTGAGCCACAAAGAGTGGATCGTCGGCATGACGGTCGAGCATGCCCGCGGGAAATTCGAGACTGTGTTTGCCGCTGCCGATACGGGGTTGGCGTATCATGACGAATTTTTCTTCACGGGTGGATGCGTGAATGACAAGCACGACGATAATGCAGGCATCTCCGCGTATCACCACGTATTGTGGAAAGCGATGGCCCTTTTTGTCGTATACTTCGGTTGTAAATAACCCGAATAGTAGTTCGTTGTTCGGCTTATGCAGAAGCGCGAGCGGTTGCATGGAACGCAGGGTACACTGTTGTGTCCGAATGCGTTCTTTCCATTTGAGTACTTTTGGCTCTTTGGTGTATGCAGCGGAAATGTCACTCATGATCGTGCGCTTTGTTTTGCGTAAAAATAAAATCAGGGAGGAAGAAAATAGTAATCATTGCCGGGACAGAACAGACAAAGCTGATCCCGAAGTACCATCCGTAGCCGAACCAGCTGCACAAAAATCCGCCGAACACACCCGCAAATACACCGCTTATGTTCATGAACCCGGTACCGATGGCATAGTGTGCCGCCTTGAAATGTGCCCGGCAGATTCGCATAAGAAATGTCATGAGTACCGCAGTTCCGAGTCCACCTGCGAAGTGGTCGAATGCGTGAACAGACGCCACGAAAAAAAGATTTCCGGATCCGATCGGTACCACCTGTTCAGCCCCGGTGTTGATTTCGATAAACCGGCGCAGGCTGAACGCAAGTACCATGTAGACGAGATTCGTGACGTTCTGAAGAAGAATGAACGGCCACATCACCCTCCTGAGTGACCATCGTGATATCATCCAGCCACCAAGCATGGCGCCGAATATCGAAAATGGCAGTCCTACCCCGGAAGAGAGCCATCCATAGTGTACCTTAATTCCCAGATCAACGAAAAATGGTGCAATCATTGTCGTCAGCATAAATTCGCCTGCACGCAGCAGAATTATGAAAGTGAATATAACACCGATTTTTTCTCTGTCGATAAAATTGAGAAAGGCCTGTGCATAAAAAGAGCCCGGACGACGTGCAATCGACGATTTAATCTTTTTTCTGAGAAGAAGCAGTGTGATAAGCGCAATCAGTAAACCGATCGCCACCCAGTGTGAAAAGTAGATTTTCTGCAGGAACGGATTCTGCTGTTTGATACGTCCATATATGGATGAGGTGTAGAAAACGCGCACGGAGATAATGCCGGCTGCGACTGCCGCGGTACTCAGAAGTATGCGCAATTTCAAAAAAGCGTGTACAAGCGAGCTGATGGGCTCCTTTGGTGCTTCCGCCCGGGGCAGAAAGAAAATGTGGTACACAAAAAAGAGTCCGAATACCACCGCTGCGGCCCAGAACGCAACGGTCCAGCCGATGGTGGTGCCGAGGGTCGCGATGATTCCGGTTCCCGTCATCATGGCGATTCGGTAGGCCATTACCCGGTAGCCCACGAATTTTGCCTGACCCGCCTTGTCGAGTGCTTCCATATAGTAGCCGTCGATCGAAACGTCCTGTGTGGCGGCACATATCGCACCGATAAAAAAGAGAATCGCGACCGCCTGTATGGCAAAATCGAACGGTACGCAGAGGGCGACCGTGAGCATCAACAATGTGATGGCTCCCTGTACCCCGATCATCCAGCGCCGCTTGGTTTCGTATCTGTCAACGTGAGGACCCCAGAGGAAATTGAATACCCAGGGCAGCCCGTACAGCGAGGTGAGGCCGATTGACTCCAGTTTTACGTTCATATCACGGAAAAAAAGAGAGGATATGGAGCGTATATACGTAAAGGGGAAGCCTTCGGTAAAATACGTGGTGAATGCCCATACATACGGTGTGCTGAGTTTTTTCTTAAGAGATGAAACGTTCAAAATTGATTACCTTGTCTGGTGGTGCAGAAACAATTGTATTTTATTTTACCTGAACCGAGTGGTTGTATTCACGAAATCTGCTGCCATTGGCACTGTTTTTTGCATCCCCCACAGAATAATGAATCAACCAATAAGGCCTACCCATCAATGCCGGGAATGTAATAACAGCAAGGCTCACCGCGACTTTCACCTGAATGGAGCGATTTTATTTACGAAATCTGCTCCAATCCGCACTATTCTTGTATTTTCGAAAACCGTGAAACAACCAACAAGGTTGCCCCGTAATTTTTGAGAACACAATAGCAGCACGGCTCAAAGCAGCTTTCATCAAAACAACCGCTCAATTCAGGTTTCATTAACACAAACACTCAGTGTACGTTAAAACAAATTATCAATTCAGGAAAAATACATTAATAGTGACAGCCGTATTTATATTATCCTAACCCGGAAACATCCGCCGGCTGACAGTATAGAAAAACAGAGACATGCATAGCGTTTTGCAATTATTCAAAAGACATATTGTCCCCGTCACACTCGCGGCAGTTGCCCTGCTGCTGTTGTGGTTGCTTTTTTCCCTTTTTCGCTATGCGCAGGCGCAAAGAATCATAAAGAATACACCGCCACGGCAACTGATAATCACGCTCAGAGAAAATCGATTCGACGTGGTGCGCAATCTGGGCTCGGCACTTCATAATGCCGGGAGCAAAACCAAAGTAAAAGCCGCCTGGGCCCTGGGGCAGACCCGCGGATGTGCAGCAATATCGCATCTTGTAAAGGGTCTTTCGGATGTAAAGCCGTATGTGCAGCAGGCGAGCCGGACTGCCCTCGAAAAAAAAGCAAAAAAGTGCCGTGAAGAGCTGTATCACAGTCTCGCCACGATGGGAGCCGGGGTTCACGGGGAATTATTGAGCCAGGTGGCAGCCGCAACAGCAACACCGCGTGATACGACGCGACTGCGGCGGATACTTCAAAACGGGTCGTTGTTTGGCCGTGCGTATGCAGCCGATGTCATTGCGTCGTTAAAGGATAGCGGCAGTATCGGGTTGCTGGAGAATGCGGTTACGGAAGAAAAAAAGATCGTACAGCTGCATGCGATTCGCGCACTGGGAAAACTGGCCTCTTCCAAAGAGACACGCACGCTTATGCCGTTTGTACATGCCGGATCACCCGATTTACGGGCCGCTGCGGCGGACGCATTCGGAACGCTCGGTGGGGATCGGGCCATATCCGGACTCGTCTATCTGCTCGATGATACCGACACATCGGTGGTACTCGCCGCAGTACGTGGATTGAAAAAGACCGGTGCTGTGAAGGGGTGTGAACCATTGCGCCGTCTGATAGAAGAGGAGCCGCCGGTATGGTTTGGAGCAAAGGATACGCTCGTTGCCGCGCTGAACGCATGCTGCAGGAACGGCAATCCCGACATGTTGTTCACGATGCTCGAGTCGAAAAACAAATGGATACGGGCAGCAGCGGTACACGGACTCGCTACCGCTGCGCAGGCACACAGATATGAAAAAGCTCTTACGGATGCTGCAGTGGATCCCTCGTATACGGTGCGTTCGTATGCAATAGAAGCTCTTGGCACGCACGCCTCCGCACATGCGGTATCCCGCCTTTGTTCTCTGGCAGCTCACGACAGCTCAGTCTATATCCGTCGCGAAGCGGTGCGTGCCCTGGGAAAAACCGGATCCCGTAAAGCCCGGGATTCGCTCTTGCGGCTTATGCAACGTTATCTTTCTTCTCACTCCGGGCAGCCTGCAGCAGAAGTGTCACATCTCGTAGCCCAGGAAGCGGCTGCGGCAGTCGGCACGCTGGCTGAGAGTGTCCGCATGAATGAGAAGGGTGTCGTCATACTTCGAAAGATCTTGCTGCAGGGAGCGCATGAGTCGATTCGTTGTAATGCAGCTGCAGCACTGGGAAAAATCGGAGGTTTAAAAGCCCGTGAAGCCCTTGCGGAAGTACTCTCGCGCGAAAAGCCGGTATCGATGCTCGAAGATGTCGCTACCTGGGATGCCCGTATATGCGCCGCAAAAGCGATGGCCAGGGATACCGCCGCGGTACACGAGTTACGTGACGTTTTATATTCTATCCGCGATACTGCGCTGCAGATCGCACTCGTTGAGGCGATTGGAAAAACCGGGAGTACGTCTGCGGATCAATTCCTGCGTGAGCTCGCAGGTACCGGCAAAGAAACACACATTCGCAATGCGGCAGAAAAGGCGCTTCGCTGAGTTATTGTTCCGGATCGGGTGCAGGAGGCTCTATCGTTTTGATATGCAGCTCCTTGAGCTGCTGCGGGTTTGCGGTTCCGGGTGCGTTCATCATAAGATCCTGTGCGCGCTGGTTCATCGGAAACGGCGTAACATCGCGGATATTCTTTTCTCCGGCAAGCAGCATGAGGATACGTTCGATTCCCGGGGCAATACCACCGTGGGGAGGCGCCCCTCTTTTGAACGCATTGATCATCGCGCCGAATTTTTCATCAACCACCTCCCGGGAGTAGCCGGCGATCTCAAAAGCCCGATACATGGTTTCCGGCTGGTGGTTTCTGATGGCACCGCTGGAAAGTTCAATGCCGTTACAGACGATATCGTACTGAAATGCCTTTATCTCGAGTGGATCTTTTTGATTGAGTGCGTCATAGCCGCCCTGCGGCATGGAGAAAGGGTTATGAGAAAACATGACGCATTCGTTTTCATCGTCCCATTCGTACATCGGAAAATCGACAATCCAGCAGAATCTGAATTCATCCTGTGAAATCAAAGAAAGCACCTCACCGAGTTTGCAGCGAAGCTCACCGGCGATTCGGTTCGCGTTTTTGGGAGTGTCGCACACAAAAAAGGTGACATCTCCGGTTTTCATCCCGCAACGGGAGGCGAGAGATTCTATCTTTTCGTCATCGAGAAATTTTGCAATCGGTCCCTTCACCTTTGATTCGGTCCAAACCAGGTAGGCGAGTCCTTTTGCACCGATCGACTGCGCATAATCAACCAGTTTGTCGAAAAAACTGCGCGGTTTGTCCGCGATCGAGGATACCGGGATGGCGCGAACCACATTCCCTTTTTTTACCGCATCGGCGAATGCATTGAAGGACGAATCCGCAAAGATGTCGCCGACTTCTTCTATTTCGATGGGGATGCGCAGATCGGGCTTGTCGGTGCCGTATTTGCGCATTGCATCTGCATATGGTATGTGCGGAAACGGCGGTTTAGTTGACTCGAGAGAGGAAAACGTCGTAAACACATGATGCAAAACCGATTCGACCGTGGAAAAAATGTCTTCCTGCGTGGCGAACGACATCTCGATATCGAGCTGGTAGAATTCTCCGGGGGAGCGATCGGCTCTTGCGTCTTCATCTCTGAAGCAGGGAGCGATCTGAAAGTAGCGGTCGAAACCTGCAACCATAAGAAGCTGTTTGAACTGTTGCGGCGCCTGGGGCAGGGCATAGAACTTTCCGGGATGCACGCGTGAGGGCACGAGGTAATCGCGTGCTCCTTCGGGGCTGGAACTCGTGAGAATGGGAGTCTGAAATTCAAGGAACCCGAGTTTTTCCATTTCCCGGCGTATCGTAGAGAGCACCTGTGAGCGCATTACAATATTGCGGTGCAGTCCGGGCCGGCGAAGGTCGACATATCGATACGTAAGACGCGTTTCTTCAGGTGCCTGTTCCTCGGGGAAAATCGAAAAAGGGAGGCTTTCGCACATTCCCTGTATTTCGAATGTATCCGCTTTTACCTCGATTTCACCGGTTTTCATGGCAGGATTTACATTTTCAGGTGAACGGGCAATGACGGTTCCGCAGAATGTGACGACAGTCTCCTTGGGGATATGGCCGATGTCGTACTGATGAGGATTGTCTGGATAGACCACTATTTGGGTAATTCCGTAATGGTCCCGAAGATCAATAAAAAGAACACCGCCATGGTCGCGACGGTTATGGAGCCATCCCGAGAGGCGGACCTGCGAATCGATATCTTTTTTTTCCAATGCATTACAGGTGTGAGTTCTGTACGGATGCATAACTGCCTTTCATTAAATAAAAACCAAACATGATCTCTGTGAAGGACGCGTGCCGCTACTTATGGGCAACGGCCATGTGTTACTAAAGTCGGATGCACGAAAAATACATCCGTGAGAGACTAAAAGTATAGGGAATGCGAATTCACGGCCACTGAATCGCCATAAAAGACCGGGGCCTGTTAGTTTTGCGCAGGTTATCTGGAACCGGGATTATTTCAGCGCAGCATCAAGGGGGTTTTCAATTGCAATGCGTACCGCAGGATACTCTTCATCGAAAAAACGTTTTTCGAATCCGGTGATTCTTTTATCTCCGGATTCGTAAGAAAACATGGTATTGCCGATATGTTTTATTTTTCCTGAATTGTTGGTGTAGATAAATTCGAGTTTGTCCCAGCCCGCAAGATTGTGAATTTCCTTTACCCGGAATTCCATTGCGGAAGTGGAATAATATTCGAACTCGATATTTGCTATTTCATGTATACGGGTATACGTCTGTTGCTGGCTGTATCTGAATTCGATATCACCGATGCGGTCGATCAGTGTGTCGCGGTAATAGAGATCGCTCGAATTTGTTCCGTTGGTTTTAATCATAGAGGGATAGTAATTGATTTCGAATTCGTTATTCGACAAGCTGTAGACGGATATCCCCGTAATTTTTCCGCGGTCGTTTATCGCTATTTCGTAGTTATTTATGGAAAATGTAAGATGATTAACGCTGCCGTAGGGCGTTACCGATATTTCCGTAAGACGTATGTCGGCGGCATACAGCCTTACAGGGAGCGAACAGGTAATTGCAGTGCAGAATACGAAAAAAACGCGTAGCATCATTATGCATACTCCTTTCTATATATAGTAAGGGTGAAAACGTGAGTGCGTATATACGTAAAATACTACAAATTTAGCTGCTGTTGCAGTAAAATTTAATAAAGGAAAAAAAGAGTGGAATATCTTGGCGTTACGTTGGATGAGTTTCAGGTGGAAGCGATACAGGCACTTGACAATCACCGATCGGTGCTTGTCTCCGCACCAACAGGATGCGGCAAAACGCTTATTGCCGAATATGCGGTTGAGAAAACGCTCGAGGAAGGCAAAAGGATCGTCTATACCGCACCGATTAAAGCGCTGTCGAATCAGAAGTACCGAGATTTTCGGCACCGCTTTGGTGCTGAGAAGGTGGGGATTCAGACCGGTGACGTGACAATAAATCCTGACGCACCCGTGCTGATAATGACCACGGAAATATTCCGCAATCTTATATTCGAGAATGCAGAACGTATCGACGCGATATCGTATGTAATATTCGATGAGATCCATTTTCTCGACGACCTCGAACGTGGAACGGTATGGGAGGAGTGTATTATTCTGGCACCTGAAAAGATACGTTTTATCTGCCTGAGCGCAACGATTTCCAATATTAGTCAGCTGTCCCAATGGATGTCGCATGTGCGTAATGAAGACTTTTGTGTTATTGAAGAAACGCAGCGTCCCGTTCCTTTGAAAAAATATCTCTACAGCACCAAGTATGGATATGTAAACCTCCAGAAGATACGAAAGATCGCCAAGAAGTCGCCAAAAGAGCGGAAGCGTTTTTCGAAGGTGGTTCCCTCACCGCAGAGGGTGGTACGGCATCTGGTGAACAAATCGCTGGTCCCCTCGCTCTATTTTTGTTTCAACCGAAAGGCGTGTGAGCGCAATGCCCAGCGTTGCATGGGGTTCAAACTGCTCAATGAAGATGAACAAAAACGTGCGGGGGAAATAGCCGATTATTATATGCATCAGTACAATATCGAGGAGATGGAAAAGATACGGCGCCTGCGGGCGTTATGGATGGAGGGGTGTGCATATCATCACGCGGGGATGCTTCCCGCAGCAAAGGATATAGTAGAACGGCTTTTCGGCGAGGGACTGATCAAGATACTGTTCTGTACGTCGACGTTTGCCCTCGGTATCAATATGCCGGCCAGGGCGGTGGTTTTTGATGCGCTCGAAAAGTTCAACGGTATCGAAGTGACCTATCTGATGAACAGAGAATTTTCCCAGATGGCGGGACGGGCCGGACGGCGGGGCATGGACGAAGTGGGGTATGTCTATTCTCTGGTGATTCCGGAAACCGCAAACCCGAAAGAGATTCAGCGTGTCCTGTACGGAAAGAACGAAAAGATAAAAAGCCGCTTCAGCGCGTCATACTCGACTATTCTCAATTTGTACAGTCGTTTTGGTGATGAGATGATCGAGATTTTTAAAAAGAGTTTTAAAAACTACCGGCAGGGGACCTATTCATTGAGTAAAGCCTATAAACGTGAAGAAGGACAAATAAGAAACCGCATCGCGTTTCTGAAAAAAGCAGGATATCTGGAAGGACTGTCTCTTACCGATAAAGGGACACTCGCATCATATCTGAACGGCTACGAGATTGAATTGGCCGAACTCTATTATGCACGATGCTTTGACGAGTGCGAGGTGGAATATATTCCGGTGATCCTGGGTGCGCTTATTACCGACAGCAGAAAACCGGTAACAAACCAGCCGGGTGATATCCATTTTGAATTCAATGCGCAGAAAGTGATCAGGAAAGTGAGGGCCCAGGAGAAAAAATGCAACATCGCGGTTCCAATATCCGAAATGGATTTTTCTCTGGCAGCGCCGATTCTTTTATGGACACGGGGCGCCAACCTGAGCGAGCTTTCCTCTCTGAAGCTGGACGAGGGCGATATCATACGCGTACTTCGCATGACGGTACAGCTCATGCGCACCCTGCGGGACCGGCTTCCCGATTATTATATCGGGGATAAGATGCATGCGGCAATTGAGCGGGTAAACCGTGATGTGGTCGATGCGCAGGCGGAACTCGAGGTAGAATAGGAAGGGAACCGGGCGATTAGAACCCAAAACCTGAATTGAGCGATTTTGTGTACGCCTCTGCTGCAATCATCACTACTCTTATAATATCCAAAATCATGAGAAAACCAAAAAGGGTGCCCCATGGTTTTCGAGAACACAATAGCAGCACGGCTCATCGTAGCTTTTATCAAAAGTACCGCTCAATTCAGGCAAAAATTATTTGTTCAGGAAAAAAACTAAAGTTTTCAATATATCGTGCCGATATACTGAATAGAAGGTGGTATGCAGCTACCGGGAAAATGCAAAAATCGTCGGTTGATGCATAAAAAAACTGAAGTGGAAGTCGCTGAGACCGATATAGTGTAATAGCAGTATCATACACAGGGACGACAGAAGACCCCGTAAGGATATGGAAAAAGGTCTTCGCAGCTAGAAATTCCAACACGGAGGTTGGATTATGAGAATCAATCACAACATCTCGTCGATGATCACACAGAGTGCTCTGTATAAGACGCACAGAGCGCAAAGCAAAACCCTCACCAGGCTCTCGACCGGACTGAGAATCAACCAGGCATCCGATGATGCTGCGGGGCTGGGCGTATCCGAAAATCTGCGTACTCAGGTGCGTGGTATGAAACAGGCGCTGCGTAATACGCAGGATGCCATACAGCTTTTGAATATAGCGGATGGTGCGCTACAGGAGCAGGCAACCATTCTTCAGCGTATGCGTGAGCTGGTTATTGAGGCAAAAAACGATACCTATACAGAGACGGAGCGTTTGTACATGGGGCAGGAATTCAGTCAGCTTATGGATGAGCTCGATCGTATAGCCGCGGTAACTAATTACAATGGCATGCAAATATTCGCCACTCCGGAACAGACAACAGGTTCTACGCAGTACCCGAGCAACCTTGGTTCAAGGGAAACACCGCATAAAATCGCTGATGCACGAACTGTGTGGGATAACGACAGTGATGCAGTATTTGGTGATCTCGATGACGCGAGTGCACATCATTTCAATATGATGATTGGAGCGAATTATTCGGATGCAGATGTAGATGCATTTAACAGTGGAGTGGGTGCGCAGTCTTACGATAAAAGCGCGTCGAATATGATTACAATACAGCTTGGTCAGATTGATGCCACTGGATTGTTGGCGTTGCCGGCATTCGGTGTAAATGCAGCATCTTTAATAGAAACAAACGGCAATGCATTCGGATGGGATACGGGTGATTTCTTTGACAACTTAATGGCCGGTGATGCCGACCTGCAGGGGGATACCGTGCAGAGCAAACTTCAGTTCCTTCTGAATGTGATAGATGGAGAACCGGACGAGCTTATGGATCGGGCAGGCCATGTAACTGGAATCGAGCGAGTTAATACAATGCGGGCGCAGATAGGAGCCTATATTAATCGGCTGGAGCACAATGTAAATAATTTGATGAATTCACGCGCTAATCAGCAAGCGGCGGAGAGTACTATCCGGGACACCGATTTTGCGACGGAGAGTTCGAAATTTACAAAACAGCAAATATTAACACGATCGGGTACATCTATGCTTGCACAGGCGAATATGGTACCCCAGAATGTTCTTGCTTTGATGAATTAGAGTGAGTTGTTGTTCATTGTGTTACGGAAGGTCCCCTCTGATGGAGTGCAAAAAATATTGAAAATTATAGGTGCATATGTGGCAGGTTCCGGCCTTATTTGCAGAGGTGAGTAACGAGAACGGGTAGGGTAGATAAAGAGATAATACGCCCGGGGTATATAAAAGGCAAGGCTATCATATCAGTGATGCATGGTTGAAAACAATCCGAGCACAAGGACGAGGATTATTACCTGTTTTAGTCGTGTCCGGACAAAAGAGCTGTTGAGTCCTTTTGGGTGGATCGAACTTTTGCCCGGCACAACTGTATACATTTACGAAATGCGGATTGCTGTATGCCTTGTTTATCCGGATACGACTGAACTGTGTTATAAATACCATTATTCGTCGGGGCGTTTCGTATTTTATTGTTGTATTTACTGTACTCATTTTATGGCGGAAAAAACCTTTCATGTCAGACATGTCAGAAAAGAAAATGGCAACGTATTGCCGCATTGGGGCAAGTGTAATAAAAATTGAGAATAAGGCTGATGGATTCGATACTCCATGTGATGCAGGAGGATCTGAAATTGCTGGTGTGTTTTTCGCTGATACGCAAGCGGATCCAGATTATACATTAACTATTGTCGCACCGGGAGAGATATCACTTCCTGAGAAGTTGAATCTTCATCGAAGTGGATATCGATATGGAAATTGTAATAACAAATCCACTACCGTTATTGTTGCAGAGAATACCATATATAAGATAGGTGAAAATCCCAATGTCCTGCTTGAAATCAAATGTGAACAACTACAGCTTCGTCAAAAAGCCATAGCAACCGGAGTACGGTTTTGCGCGTCGTTGGATATGATTAGAAAGGGGGGCCTTCCTCTTCATTGTTGCGCTGTTCAAAACGGGGTTCGATCACTGGTATTTGCAGGTCCCTCAGGCAGTGGAAAAACAACAGTTGCCAATCTGCTGCGATCTGATTCAATTAAAGTGCTAAACGATGAATACAATTTTTTGCTTCCGAGGAATGGGGAGTGGCACGTCATACCCACGCCATATTTTCGGGTGAGTGACATAAAACCCGGCATGGATATGCACAATGTTCTTTCGAATATATTTTTTTTGCAAAAGGACGAACAAACATACACGGAATCGCTTGACAGCAGAAAGGCGTTTTTATACCTTGTATCAAATACGGTTACCTTTACAGCCCTGCCGGAATTTACCTCTCAAATGATGGATGCAGCAGCCCGGTGTGTTGCCGACGTTACGTGTCGTACGCTACATTTCTCGGATAAAAGAGAGTGTATAGCTCTTTTATCCGATATCATTAAAAAAGAAGGCGAATGATGAGATATCGCTTAAGCAACGAATTATCTACAAAAGAAATAGCGCAAGAACTATTTGTTCTTAATCGGCAAAGCGGAAAAGTATGTACATTTAATAAAACAGGTGCAGAAATTTTCAGACAACTACAGCAGAATCGGGACACAATGGACATCATCAATTCCCTTGTCACCCGTTTTGAAGTAACGAAAGAACGTGCGCAATCCGATGTCGGTATATTTATCGAAGAGTTACGTCACTTAGGTTTTATTATTGACAAGATATCCTGACAATGGGGTATGTAGCAAATAACAAGATGACAACGCGTGTGCTTCTTTCATTTTCTGCCGGCGGGAGATACGCGGTGTTGATACTATAACGTGAATCGAAACCACAGATCCCCGACAGCTGAATAAGGCATGTTTTAACGTATGGATGAATTTGACAAAAAATTGTATTCTCTCGGGAAAAGAGGGTATCCTAAGAGTGCTTTTTACGAAATCACCTACCGATGTAATGCAAACTGTGATTTTTGTTTCCTTCCTCACCATAATGCGGCAGGAGAGCTTGATACCATAAATTCGAAGCATGTGCTGGATAAACTGGCTGACAATGGTGTCATGAATTTGCTCATCACAGGCGGAGAACCGTTTGTAAGAAGTGATTTGATCGATATCCTGTTACATGCGGTGCAAAAAGATTTTTATCATATCAGGATCAATACGAACGGCATCGAGCTCAATAATGACCACATTGCGTTTTTAAAGGAGCATAGATTGTGGGTTAAAGAAGTTAAGATGCCTCTTTTTTCTTTTGATCCGGAGGTGCATGATATGCATCTTGGTGTTGCGGGTGCCTATCGTGCAATGATGAGAAATGCTCAACGGCTTCGCACGCAGGGCATTATGGTCAGGTTTTCCTTTGTAGCTCTTGATACAAATGTGAATCAATTGAGTTCTGCGATAACACGTTGTCAGGAAAATGGCTTTGTGATTACCCATTCGCCCTTTAAATTTAAAGGGGTACACATGTCGGAAAAACTGTGGCGGAGGAGCACGGATATCGATTTTATGAGAACGTATATTGCCCAGCTTCCTTTGCAGGCAAAAAACAATCTCCGGACACAAATGCGTGATGCACTTGAAAACAAAGCAAAAGAACAGATGTGTCCGGGCCTCAGTACGGGGGTGGGCATACGTCCGACGGGAGATATCTCTCCCTGTCTTTCATTTTTAAACCTGAACATTGGAAATATTGTTCGCGATTATACTACAACGCTTCGAGAAATACTTCTTTCATCCAAGGAGTATTTGGCATTACAAAAATTATCAAAAAACGATTTTAGCCCATGTCGTTCTTGTGAATATAAAGCTTTTTGCATTATTTGCCCGGGACGCATTCATTCGCAGACCGGACGGATGGAAAAGGCTGAACCGCAGGCATGTAATTATGCACTGGCCGTCAGAGAGTTGCTGGATGAATGATACTGATCAAACATGTACATTACAGGGATTAAAACTTCTGTTTTCTGATAAGTTAAAGCGGAAATTTAGAATTGAAGGGACTTCAATGGCGCCCTTTTTGCAATCCGGAGACCGGGTATCACTCAGAGCGCCGGTTTTTCCGTTGCACAATGGCAGGTGCTATGCGTATGTACATGAGAGTAACATTGTAATTCATCGTCTTGTATCACATACAGAAACGAGAGCGACGTTTATTGCAGATAACAGCGATACCAGACACGCCGTATCGGTTGATGCGGTGATAGGAGAACTTGCCGATCAAAGAGGTGGATATCAACGGTTGACAATACAAACTATTAATTGTATATTTTTATATATATTCGGAGCTTTTCCGAAGATAAGGAAGATGCGGAAAAAATGTATCGGTATAATTATGCATCGTTAAATAGATTAAAACAAAAGAACGGTTATGGAAAAAGAGAAATATGAAACACCCCGCATCATCGTTGCGGTAAACGATACGAATGTATTGAAAGCCGAGTGTACAGAACCTACGCCGGTTTTTGCGCCTCCGGGATGCGCTGAGGGAGAAGCGTCATTATAACAGGCGAAGTATTTTTTTTATTACGAGCCTTGCCGGTTTGTGTGAAAATGGCAGTTCTAAAAAAATACGGCGAATTATATCCCGGTATTTGCTACATAGGGGTATGTGAGGTACGCGCATTAATAATTCAGGGTAGATGAACGAGCGTGGGTAATGGGGTGAGAGGGGATATCGTTTCTGACACAATCTGAAAATATAGTAGACAAAAGGCATAATGCCGCTGTCCGAGGCAATGTCCCAGAATCGTGACCACGAAAAATCGGATTGTTGTGTAAGCAGTTTAGTTTCTCTAAAAAAATCATCAGGAACTCCCATGCCAATATGTACCAGTCGGTGGCATATGGTAACGAGAAGCGCGTCTTCACGGCTCGGAATTTTGCACAACACTCCGTTGGCGTGCGCTCGTGAAAAGATGTCTTGCGTTTTATACGCAAAGCGTTCAGGATAGTTCAGTGATTTGTGGATGTCAATAACGATATCATTTCTCTGATAACGATAGGTGAAACTGAATTCGAACGCCCATCCTTTTGGATTCTTCGGCCAGGAACCGGGAAGTATCGATGTCCGGGGATGGGCGCGAAAATAGGAGAGAGCTTTTTCAAAGTGCACAGGAGGAATTAATATGTCGATATCCGCCATACGCCGTTCATAAAGCCGCTCCCCCAGCCCTGTTGCAATCAGATATGCCCCCTTGATCGGCATATAGGGAATCTGCAGGTGCGTGAACTCTTTGTCAAGTTCGCACAGTACGTCTTCATAAACCAGCTGGGCCACGGCCCACTGTTGTAGCGGGGTAAGTTCCATAATCGCTTTCTGTTTTTCACATATGGGATTCAGGAGGCGTCAATCCCGTATTCGCCGGTATACACGCCGTGCATGTGTATGTTCCCCGAATAATTGCAGCGTGTGCGCCAGATGCAGCAGTGCTTCGTTTCTGATAAAGGGAGAATGGCTCCATCGGTCGCGTAGCACGCCGACGATGCTGTCAACGATAGTGGAAGATGACAAATCGATGCCTTGGGGCCTGTTGCCGTAGTGAAACAAAGCCTCAGTTCCGTCGGCATACACGAGCGACCATTCAGGCCGGTGATACAGATGCTGTGCAAGCCGTGTGTAGCGGGTGATTACTGCCGTGGGGACGGCCACGTGGGTAATATTGTATTGGGAGCGTACAGCGTCGAACCGCTCGGGAGAGTCCACTACCGTAAGGTAATACCGGAAAAAGTCCGGGCTTCGGATAATCAGACGTCCGTCGATATAGACTTTTTGGGGCGGGTATAATTCCCAGATCAGGTAACCGCCGTAGCGGATCGAGTTAAAGATTCTTACAGAATCCGCGGTCTGTTTTTTCAGGTACGAGGTGCTTTTTATGGGGTAGCGGAAAGGCGACACCGGTCTTTTCAGGGAACTTGTGACATGCATTGACGCATGCGAATAAGTGTTGAATAGGACAAGTATCGTCAATGCGGAAAAAAGGAGAACCGCGAGTTTTTTCTTTAAAAACCCCGGCGTCTTTACGAATTCACGAAATGAAAGCGGGAATGAAAAGAGGCCGGAACTCCATGAAGCGAGTATTGGAAGGGATATCATAAAGAAAAGGGCGATGTTGCGTTTTGCGATTACGGCAAGATACAAAAATGCCACCCATAACAAAAGATGCGACCACCGGATACCACGCGAAAGACTTGACAGAAAAGCGACTGTACCGGCTCCCATAACGAACAACAACGCGATCACGTAGCGCGGTTGGCTTGATAGAAGGGAAAAAAGCGGGGCGTTTTCAGAGACATTGCGCGAATAGAGTTGTTGTGCGGTGGGGTCTATGCGACCGAATATATGGAACGGATACTGCAGCATATGCCATCCGTATGGGGAGATACAGCTGACAAGGATGCCGACCAGCAGAAGTCCGCCAAGAGAGAGGAAAAACCGTTTTCGTTGTGTAAAGAGTGTGGACAATGAGTTGTCTCTTATGCACTCCAGCGCTTCTCCGCATAGATATGTTGCAGTGATAATCGGACCCAGCACGAACAGCCCCTGCATATTCGCCCATGCGATCTGTACCGGTAGGAGTATAAAAAGCCACACCGCGCGTTTACGGATCCGGTATCTTTCGAGTGCGTACATGTACAGGGCAATGAACAGAAGGGTGAACATGGTGGGTCTGACCACACATAACCACCTGATTTCATAAACAAGAACACAGAGCAAAAGCATGCCGGCAATTCTCTCTTTTTTCCCGGGGACCGCCCACACAAAGAGTATACCTGTTATGGTGCCGGTAAGTGCTTTCCAGATAACGAGTCCCTGTATCCCCGCTACTTTTTTTATGCCCAGCATACACAGCTGAAAAAGCCAGTGTACATTCATCCAGAACGAGTC
This sequence comes from uncultured Fibrobacterota bacterium, assembly GCA_964589825.1. Lineage (GTDB taxonomy): Bacteria > Fibrobacterota > Chitinivibrionia > Chitinivibrionales > WJKA01 > CAZPUS01. The sequence continues at coordinate 22,382 of CAZPUS010000002.1, forward strand.
ATGCGGGGTATATGAGAAGGGGTCGGAGTAAAGGAAGCTTTTTTGAGAAAGCATCTCCCGTGCCGATGCGAGATGCCACCAGATATCGGTATTGGTGAGGGGATAATACAGAAAAAAGAAGGTACATATGCCTGTCAGTGTATAAAAGCAATAGGTGAGCGCGCTAGTTCGGGGGGAGGTGGAGAGGAATTTCATCGTGTCGATTGCGGTGTGACTATATCAGTAAAGAGAAATGATGCTATTTGCGTATCTGTATGGTATGAAAATATTTTATGCACTACAGGGGTCGAACGAGTTTGATTGCAAAATATACTGCCATCCACATTGTTATGGCATCTCCAAAAATCATGACACAACCAACACGTATCACCATGATTTTCGAAAATACAACAGCAGCCCGACTCACCGTAGTTTGTACTTACACATCCGCTTAATTCAAGGTATATGCAAAAGATGCGGTAAGCGGCAAAGTGTCCGGGTAAATATGGAGATAGAGCGTCTATGGCACGTATTAGCAAAAAACAGTTACTGCGACTCCAGCAAAGGTACAAATCGGATACGGCCATCGGTCGGATGCTTGGTATTACAAGGCAGGCGGTATATCAGCAGAGAAAGAAATATGGAATACCCTCGGTGCGGGACAAACAACAGGAACGAAATCAGGAGATACTGCAGCTTTATCGCAATGGCATGTCGGGGATCGCTATCGCGAAACGGCTCCATTTATCGATTACACAGACCTATCGGGTGCTAAACCGAGCTCAAATGATAAAAGGAGGCTCGCATGAAAGAGGTGTGTCCCGTGCTCGCCAGTCGAGTTAGTATTTGTTGTTTTGTAAGTAGTGTATTAATCATTTTTACCGTATACGGCAAAGGAAATGAGACTATGAGTATGCATCTGGAAACTCCCGTATTTGGAAACAATGAGGCAATCCCCAAAAAATATTCATGCGATGGTGAAAACATATCACCGCCACTTGAGTGGAGTAATGTCCCCGACAGTGCAAAGAGCATTGTACTAATCGTAGACGATCCGGATGCGCCAATAGGCACGTTCGTGCACTGGGTATGCTATGACATACCTGTGTCGGTTAAAGGGCTCGGGGAGGCCGTGCCGCAGCACGACTCTTTGCCACAGGGCGGATTTCAGGGTAAAAACGATTTCAATAAGAATGGCTACGGCGGACCGTGTCCTCCCGGCGGTACACACAGGTATTTTTTCAAACTCTACGCGCTCGATACCGCTCTGGGGCTTTCTTCAGGAAAGACAAAAGACGATATAGAGACGGCAATGGAGGGTCATGTGCTTTCTACGGCCCAGCTGATCGGTACCTATTCCAGGTAAACTCCACCGGCATGCGGGAAAAAACCGATGCAGGGAGAATGGACGGGCTAGGCTTTTATCGTGACACGGCGGAGCCGGCCTCAGGTAACAGGTTGGTCGCCTGACAATAAATAAAATGATGTGCAAAATAGTATATTTATTAATTATGTTCGAAAGAGTAAGTGAATAATAAATTGTACGTTATTATTAACCATTGTGTTTAAGGAGGATGTATGCATTTGAGAAGATTTGTGGCAGGTGGTATTGCACTGGCATGTTGCGTGAGTTTCGCATGGGGGCAGGGGGCACCTACCGGTGAGCAGCAGCAGCCATCTGCTGAAGAAAAACAGGCACTTGAAGAATTGAAGGGCACAATCGATGGCAAGATTGTCTGGTCGACCTCTCGTGAAAACAATTTCCATGATATTTGGATTATGAATGCGGATGGTTCGGATAAAAAGGCGCTTACAACCAGCCCCGATAATGTTGACTGGTTTTCCATGTTCTCGCCCGGTGGCGATCGTGTGGTTTTTACGCGCAGCAGATTCGGCTGGGTGGAAGAGATGGATTACAAATTCAACAACAAATGGGATGTATGGATTATCAATACGGACGGCTCCGATGAGCACAAGGTCGCTAAAAATGCGACATTCGGCACATGGCGTCCCAGTGGAGATTCAATCGTTTTTGCCCGTGGACCCAAAGTCTTCGTAAAATCGCTCGAAAGCGGTGAAGAAAAAGAAATTTTCGATACAGAAAAGCATTTTGGCAAAGGGGCCTACTGCGGCCAGCCCGAGCTTTCGCATAATGGTAAATTTCTTGCAGGAACCATTCGCGGGACTCATCGGGAGACCGGAATTTTCAATCTTGAAAAACAGCAATGGTACAGCACAGGAAAAGGATGCGAAATTATATGGTTCCCCTCCGATGAGCGTGTACTTCGCGTAAACGAAGGCCATGGTAACGGTGGAACCGAGATTCTCGCATTTCGTGTGAATGAACATGGAAAACCGACCGATCCGATAAAAGGCGTATTCGGCGTACCCAAAGAAGTGAAGTTTATGGACCTGCCCGGTCGGCGCTCACACGAATATTTCCCTTATATCAGCAATGACGGTAACTGGATGGTGTGGGGCGCAAGCCGTGGCGGTCATCAGCACGACACCGAAGATTACGACCTTTATATCTGGAAAATCGGTACGGACAAAAAGAAAGATTTTGTACGTCTTACCTTCCATACCGGTAATGATCGCTGGCCGTCCATCCATGTGGGTCCTGTAGAAACAGGAATGAAAGAACTGCCCGAAAAGGAAGAAACCGCAGCGACAGAAGAGACTGAAGCGGACGATGCTCCCGAAACTTCTCCCAAGGCTTCTATGGAAGAGAGTGGGAATGCGTCCGAAAAAGAAGTGGTTAAAAAGATTCAGGGGGATGCTGCTCAGCCGGCGCAGGAGTAGCGGAGGGGTTATTCATCACGCCCATTGTACGCCAACTGTATACAATGTGCGATATCGCGGTGATGTGTAGGCATTAAGTGTTTTATATATGGGTTGCTCCCTTCAACGGGGGCAGCCCATTTTTTTCCCGCGGCAGTGCACGGGTGTCGAATGTAATCCGGTTGTATCCGAAGAAATAGCGAACCTGTATAAAGTACGGGGGAATACGACCTGAACGAGCGATTCCGTGAGTAAAAGTGCTCAGTTCAGGGTAAAAAAGATCGTGTTGGCTATATGATAATTCTTGGCATCGAGACCTCCTGTGATGAAACCTCCGCCGCGCTGGTCAGGGACGGAGATATAATCGCGCACGATACATATACGCAACAGATGCATTCATCCTATGGAGGGGTGGTGCCCGAGATCGCGTCCCGGGCGCATCTGGAAAAGATCGATGTGCTTGTACGCCACGTTATGAATACTGCAGAGATCGGATGCAGCGATATTGACGGGATCGCGGTGACCGATCAGCCCGGGCTGGCAGGTGGCTTGCTTGTAGGGGTGAGTTTTGCCTGGGGTTTGCAGAGGGCGTACACTATTCCGGTAACTGGTATTAACCATCTCGAGGGTCATATATGTGCCGTGAATATCGATAATCCGCACCTGGAATACCCTTTTCTGGCATTGATCGTCTCCGGCGGGCATACCGAAATATACCGGGTCGATGGTTTTGGCGAGTATCGAATGCTCGGTGCTACTGTGGATGATGCTGCCGGGGAGGCCTTTGACAAAGTGGGATCACTGCTGGGTTTTCCTTATCCCGCGGGAAGGGAAATCGAAAAATGCAGCAGGTCGTACGAGCCTGAAAAAGGTGAAGACACCCTGCGATTTTCCGTGTCAAAGCTTTCACGAGAAGGGATGGATTTCAGTTTTTCCGGTTTAAAAACCGCAGTGCGGTATCATGTGGAATCGATAAAACGGGAAAACGGGACGGTAAATACTGCGCGCGTATGCCATGCCTTTCAGGAGGCGGTAGTGTCTTCTTTGTTGCATGCACTGCAGAATGCAGTGGTACGCAGCGGGGTAGAACGGGTGGTACTGGCGGGTGGTGTCGCGTGCAATGGCACTTTAAGAGAAAAAGCGCGTGAGGTATTCCCCCGGTCTCTTTTTTTGCCTTCACGTGCACTGTGCACGGACAACGCGGCAATGATCGCGTATGCCGGCTGGAAACGATTTGAGTACGGTATGACACGTACACCAAAAATGAAACCCTCACAGGGATTGTAGCTCGAATGCAAAAGCACCAACATGATGAACATGCGCAGGGGAAGGTTGCACTTGTAACCGGCGCCAGCCGGGGGATTGGTGCGGCGCTGTGTACTACGTGTACACAACTGGGAATGGAGACCATTGCCGCATCGCGCAGCGGTACATGTCCCGGCATCGCGGATGCGAAGGGTAACCATCTGCTCCATACAGAAACCCTCGATGTTGCGAATGAGCAATCGATCGTCTCGGTCTTTAACCGCATCAAAACATGGTACGGTCGTCTCGATCTGCTGGTGAATAATGCGGGAATCGGCACATTCGGTCCGCTGGAAGAGATGTCCGGCGAGGATTTCGACCGCGTGATGGAAACCAATGCCCGGGGCACTTTTTTATGCTGCAGGGAAGCGGTTAAAATTATGGCCCCTCGTAAAAGCGGCTGTATAATCAATATTTCGAGCGTGGTGGGATTCCGGGGATATCCGCAGCAGTCGCTATATAGTGCCAGCAAGCATGCGATTATGGGGATCACGAAATCACTTGCACGAGAGATGCAGCAAAAGGGGATACGGGTCTCGGCAATCCTGCCCGGTGGTGTTGACACCGACTTTATCGCCGGTGCACGTCCCGATCTCGACCGGGAATCGCTTTTACATCCGGACGACATCGCGCATGCGCTGCGTTATCTGGTGACACTTTCGCCACGGGCTGCAGTAGACCAGCTATATATTCGCAGAAGGGGGAGCACCCCTTTTTGATTTGTACCCGTAAAAGCGGGAGACGGGGCTCGAACCCGCGACGTCAACCTTGGGAAGGTTGCACTCTACCACTGAGTTACTCCCGCGTTATGATTATAAAGATAACAAAAGCCACTCTCAATGTCAATAGAGCCGGTTACATATATGGTATCCCGTTTTTTTAAACACACAGGACAATTTGGTAGTATTTTTTTGATATGCCGATAACAGATAACTTATTTTTATAGATTTTAGTCCGGTGGTTCACCAGGTTGGGTAACCAATGATCGGCGGCTGCCGGCAGAAGCTGATTTTTCATACCTGTAACGAAAGCGCGGAGTACTTTATGGCAGATACTATTTCAATGACCGACAAAGGACTCGTGGTTCCCGATAATCCGGTAATTCCCTTTATCGAAGGAGATGGTTCCGGACCGGATATATGGAAGGTGACCAGAAAAGTTGTGGACGAAGCGATTCGCAAGGCGTATGGTTCGAACAGGCAGATCGAGTGGAAAGAGGTTCTTGCCGGGGAAAAGGCGTTTAATACGACCGGAGAATGGTTGCCTGAAGAGACGGTGGATATGATCCGTACGTATCTGGTCGCTATAAAAGCTCCGCTCAGTACACCGGTCGGCGGGGGAATACGATCACTCAATGTCGCGCTGCGGCAGAAACTCAATCTTTACGCATGCGTACGACCGGTGCGTTATTTCACCGGCACCCCTTCCCCGCTGCGTGAGCCTGAAAAAGTCGACATGGTTATTTTCAGGGAAAATACCGAAGACGTGTATGCAGGAATGGAGCTGCAAAAAGGTGAGGCATCCACGCGCTCGCTTCTTGCATTTCTTGATGAACAATTCGGCTGGCATATGCCTGAGGATACCGGCATTGGCATCAAACCGGTCTCTGAACAGGCCTCAAAGCGCCTGGTGCGTGCAGCGGTTTACTATGCAATAGAAGAGAAGCGCACGTGTGTGACTCTCGTGCACAAGGGTAATATTCAGAAATTTACCGAAGGGGCGTTTATGCAGTGGGGCTATGAGCTCGCGAAGGAGGAATTCGGTGATTATATAACGTCCGATTACGAAGAGGCCGATAACGGAAAAATCCTGATAAATGACGTGATAGCGGACAACTTTTTGCAGCAGATAATAAAAGCACCGCAGCGTTTCGATGTGGTGGCGACGACCAACCTTAATGGTGATTACATATCCGATGCAGCTGCAGCACTTGTCGGTGGCATCGGTATTGCACCGGGAGCGAACATTAACTATTCCACCGGACATGCGCTGTTCGAAGCCACACACGGTACCGCACCTAAATATGCGGGACAGAATAAGGTGAATCCCTCCTCATTGCTTCTTTCTGCAGAACGAATGTTGCGGTATATGGAATGGTACGAGGCTGCCGACGCCATTCTTAACGGTATCGAAGGGGCAATAGCAAATAAAAAGGTGACATATGATTTTGCTCGCCAGATGGCAGAGGAGATCACGCCGGTCACGTGTTCCGGCTTCGGCGATGCGGTCATCGCGTATATGTAATACACGAGTAACCCTTTAGCGGGAGTAAGGCGATATGACTTTGTTCATAGCCCTTTCGGGAGTAGTGATTTTTGCGATATTGATGTTGATTGCATTCAATATCGGCCTGAGAAAAAACAATGAAGAAGACGCGAGTGAAAACGAGCCCTTGATTCATCACAGTGGCATATACTCGATAGTCAGAAAAAGCCCGCGTGAGAATATCGCGCAGCATAAGCCGTCGCAGGAGGAGATACGAAAATATTTGTCCGGCATAAACGAAGATATAGATGGAAACACGTTGTCCGAAGAGGAAAGGCAGCGTATTGTCACAGAGTGGAAGGAACGTCTTGAACAGAATATCAAAGAGATAGAGGACGGCGACCGGGAAGGAGTTGAGTTTTATCGATATCATTCGGAGAGAACCGATCCGGTCTGCGATCTTTTTCATGTACACAATAAATTCGTATCAAGAGAGCAGATTTTTCGTTATCCGGGACTGATCCCGCCTTTACATCTGGGATGCGGCTGCCGCCTCATCCGTTACCAGGGAGATGAAGAGACGGGAGTGGATTCCACAAAGACAAGAACATTTATATCGGGTGATATGCTCCCCGAGCTACCCGACTGGCAGCGCACCGTCAGAATTCCATCATCCGACGAAACGACCCAATAGAGAAAAGATACTGCCATTTATGCTCACAAGAATTATTCATGCACTGCTGCTCCTAAGTATCGTTCTGAGTGGTAAGGTGTTTCCCGCATTCGAATCGGCCGTAATCACCCTTCAGTTTCCTCCCGGAGCGAGAGCCACCGGTCTGGGAGAAGCCTTCACCGGTCTTGCCAATGATGCGAACGCCTCGTTTTTCAATCCGGCGGGAATGGGATTGAGTCCACTTGCCAATGCGTGGCATTCCCACTTAAAAAAATCTTCACACCTGCCTTTCAGCGCAGTCGCATCTGCGCAAAAAAGCTCGTTTTCCGTGGATTCGGACGTTTGGGCCGGTTCTGGAAAAGGAATCGTGCAATACCGAAACGGTAAATGGCTCGATTATGAGGTTTATCTGGTAAAAGAAGGTGACAATTCACTGAAAGAAATTATAGAGTCGTATCTTCGAATCGATAACGAGGAAAAACTGACGGATGCGATGCGGGTTGTCAGAGAACGCAACGAAATCGAAATGCAACACCACGAGTCACTTTCTACCCTTTTCATACAGTACACACAGCACAGTGATTCCGCCTCAACGCTTGCGCATCATGTGTTGAATCTCGCGCCATCCTACCGGGATTCGTCAAGCATCTATTCAGCACTTTCACACACAATAGACTCAACGGTTCTTCCGGACGTTATCGATTCGGTGGTAACCATTATTGAAAAAGACGATCGTCGCATAATCGACATGCTCGAACTCGAAATTCCGTTCTCGGTGGTCATGAATGACAGCATTACGGCGATGCAGGTAGACGAGACCGGTGATTTATGGGCTGGAACTCCTAGCGGTCTTTGGTGTCACCGCGGGACCTCATGGGACAAATATACGGTAAAGGACGGGCTGCCGTCCGACTATATTACCGCGATTGCCAGAGGGGGTTCGGACAAAGTCGCCATAGGCACTGATTATGGTTTTGCAATATATGCCAATGGTTCGTGGTCCAGCTATACGCTTGATGAATTGGAGACTGCCGGGGACAAACGTGTCAATGCGGTCTGTTTTGGTGAGAAAGAGCAGATATTTATCGCAACCAATCACGGGCTTGTGCTAAAGAAAAAGAACGGATGGGAGGAGATAGATACTGCCGACGGATTACTGTCGCAGCGAATAACCGCATTGCTCTACGATTCGCGATCCCAGCTGTGGGCAGGCGGGGAAAATGGTGTGAGTGTAATAAAAAGCGGGGGGGTCAGACGGTATAAGTTTCCCAGATGTGTGGTCTATTCCATTGCCGAATATGCGCCCGGACATGTATGGCTTGGTACGAACAAGGGAGCGATCGAATACCGTGTTTCCACTGCAGAGTACAATCAGCAGCAAGAAGGCGAAAAAAGTTCTTATGTGCAACCACAATGGCAGTCGTATCATTCGAAAAATGTACTCGAAGGCAATAACGTATATGACATTACGGTGAGCGGCAAGGATGTATGGTTTGCAACCGGTAAAGCGGTCAATCAATACGATTATGCCGACCGCCAGGTTTTTCTTTTCTATGAGCCGTTGCTGCCGAAACTACAGCTCAAGGGAATGTGGCATTCATATTTTACCGTGACCTATCCTACGGAAAACTGGGGCACCTTTGGATTTCATCTTAACTATATAAGTTTCGGTCCGGTCGAGATCAGTACCGAAGACGGAACAGTAAAAGGTGAAGTAAGGCCCTGGGAGGGGATTTTCGGCCTCTCCTACGGACTTCCGCTTCGGGAGAATCTGGCGCTGGGTCTCAATCTGCAGTATGTCAACAGCGCGCTGGCACCGGGGTGGGGAGAGAGTGGCGAGGGGGTTGGACAGACCTTTGCGGTCGATGCGGGGATATTGCGTCGCAATATTTTTTTCAAAGGGTTTGATATCGGGTTTGCACTGTTGAATATGGGGCCGTCGATTTTTTACAAAGAACGCGAAGAGGCCGATCCTATTCCGTTTACTCCGAGACTCGGCTTTGCCTACAGGCTTGAAACCGAATCTCCGTTCGATGCCAATTTCCTTTGTGATCTGCATCGAACCGTTGCCACCAATTACATCGATAAACGACCCGATCCGTTTTACGAAGCGGTATATACCGATTTGTTCGGTGTCGAGCCCGGTGACAGTACCTGGATTCAGGAGCTTGAAGAGGTTATCGTCAATGTAGGTGCCGAAGGATGGTACATGGATATGATGGCGCTCAGGAGCGGATTTCTCTTCGATTATATCGGACAGCGCTACGAGTTGACTATCGGATTGGGAATACGATACGAGAATCTTAACTTCGATTTTTCATATATCTATTCGCCGGAAGGCTTTTTCAGCGACGTTATGAAACTGGCCGGAGCGGATAAGAGTCATCGCAACGGAAGTTACGGAGTGAGACACGGGCAGAACAGGTGGTCGCTTATATTCAGGTTCTAGCGTGTAATCGGCGTGCGGTGAGGCAGTATTCCACCACATATAATTTACGGTGTATACATGAAACAGCGACGTGTAATCCAGATTCTTTTTGTTGCGTGCATCGCGTGTCTGTGTATTTCGGAGGCAGGCGCCTCTGCAGCCTCAGCTCTTTTTAACAGCTTTTCCGAGCAGCGGTGTGCAAAACGTCTCAAGCACTACCTCTCCGCCGCACCCGCGGATATGGAAGCGGTAAAGGATACCTTTCATATATTTGCGTTCAGGGTTGAATTCAAACGAGATACGTTCGCCACCACTACAGGAACGGGAGAATTCGGCTCGTTCGATTTCAGCATCCCGAACGAAAAACAGGAACAGCGCTACTATACGAACGGGACGTATAAATACGATAAACTGCCCCATGACTATGAGTACTTCAGCAATCAGCTCGAATTTGTCAGGCAGTATTACGATCGGATATCTTCGGGGCGGCTTCACCTGCGCTATTCGATTTTCCCCGGGGATGAGCCCCTCTATCGTGTCGACAGCGTAATGGCACACTACTCTCCTCCGGGAAAGAGAAAAAAGGAGAGCTACAACGATTATTATTCACGAAAGACACAGGGGCTTATTACCTTTACCCGGGACGCACTTCTGGAGGCGGCAAGTCATTCTCAGAATTCCTGGCTCGATTCACTTGCCGTAAAAAACGGTGAAATAGTCGATATGCAGGGGCATCCCGTTCTTTTTATGTTGATTCATGCGGGCGCATCCTACCTTACTGACGGAGGCACGCAGGGCGCATTCGGGCAGGATACGCCGGGTGACATGATAGACGCGTTTATCAACCGGGATTTTTTCGAGGCATATAAAGATACCGTCGGCCTTGATACCGCGGGTGTGTGTGTGAGTTCGGCAGGGGAGCAGTTCTGTATCGACGAAGTGATGATGGTATCGGAAACATCGAATCAGGACAGCCTCAACTGGGGAATACACGGAATAATGGTCAACCAGGTGGCACGGGCGATCGGTATACCCGATTTATACAATACATTGAGCGGTTTTTCCGCAACCGGAGCGTTCGGGATTATGGATTTTGCCGGTTATTCTTCGGGATATGGCTTTATTCCGCCGTGGCCTTCCGCATGGACGCGACATTTTATGGGATGGGACAGGCCGGTGATTGCCCCGCCCGACTCCTCATCGTCTCACCGTATACGTGCCATCAGTGCGTCCGGGCAGGACGATACCACTATGGCGCTTGTCCCTGTAAACGAATATGAATACTACCTGGTAGAGAACAGGCAGCGCAATCTGGATCGGGGCCGAACCCCCTTTACAATCGATACGTCAACGACAAGCGATTCGACCTACATTGCCGCCTATCCGTATAATGTCGACCTCGATGCGGTAGTGGAACAGACCGTGGGTGCATCCAACGTGATCATGCAGGTACGCAATTTCGATGTGAGTCTTCCCGCTACCGGTGTGCTGGTGTGGCATATAGACGAGCGCATCATACGCGACCGAATCGAGTATAACACCATCAACGCGGATTCCCTCTACAGAGGAGTTCATTTGGTGGAGGCGGATGGTATTACCGATTTCGGTATTCAGTTTCAGGACGTTTTTTATCAGGCACTTTTTGATTACGGCGGTGCAGACGATGTGTTCCCTCACCGGGCATTTGAAAAGAAAAAGTTTGGCCCGCGGGTCGACTATTTCGGCCCCTGGACGCGTCCCGCGACAAAAAGCAATGACGGAGGGTATACCGGACTGGAACTCTCCCTGGCACCTTTAAGTTCCGACACCGGGATAGGCCGGGAAATTTCGTATGCACATGGTGCGTACGTGATCAATTATGCCGATTCATTATTCAGGTTATCGGTCACGCGGGTTGCCGAGCGGCAGCCGGTAAATGAAGATGCACGTGACCGGCTTCATGCAATGTCCCTGCGAGGATGGCCGCGGAAATTTTCCGCCGATTCGGTTTTTTACGAGCCGGTACTGTACAACTGTACGGGGGACGAGGCAAAGGAGCTTATAATTGCGGATAAAAAAGGACGAGTGTACGTCATTGATACCGCCGGTCGGGGCTACGGGAGCGTGCAGGATACTCTCGATTATATGCAGGTACTTCACAAATGGGGGAGTATGCGGCTCGATTCGGGACTCGTGACATATGAACGTGCATTTGATATGCCCGCCCCGGCGATTGCGTTTCCGAGCGTTATTGCCAGCAGTCTTTATATACCCACCGCATCTGCCATATACCGTGTAGATACCATTCGAACAGCCGTTGGCGGTGCCGATTCGCTCGTTACCGAGAAGTTTGATCTTTCCGCCACCGCGACCACCTATGTATGTGAAATCGGTACCGGTGAATGGGCGGTAGGAACAGACGAGGGACGTGTGTATACCGCAACTGCGGCGGGTATAGACGATTCGGTGTCGCTTCGTTCAACCGCATCCGTTAACGCGCTCTGTGCCGTATCGACACGTCCCGGCGCATTTGCATGCGTGCAGAAGCAGGGGCTTGTTCATGCGGTGTCCCCAGCGGGTGTGATGGATACAGTGACGCTTCACGGGGGTATTGCACCCTATTCGCTGGTTTCCGCGCAGCTTGACAGTGACGATCCTGTGGAGATAGTGGTTTCGGACAGCAGGCAGGGGTTGTGGTGTCTGGAATATGATGCCGGTACGCAGAGCCTTACTATTGCCCCCATGTGGTCGCGTATGCCGCAGGACTGGGCCAATTATTATACCACGGAATACGATCCGCCCTATACCAGGTCCGATGCAACCCGTGCACGATATCCCCAAAACGGCAGCAGTGCCTCGATCGCCGATATCGACGGGGACGGGTTACCGGATATCGTTATCGGCGGCACCAACGGCATTTATGCCTGTAACTACAAAGGGGTAATGCTGCAGCAGTGGCCGTCATATCTCGATACCCGGTATGCGTATTATCGCCGCAGCCTTGTACGCGCGCCTGCCATTGTAAAGGATACGGAGGATGAGCCGTTTGTGCTGTTTGCCCCGCCTACGGGAGAAAACGCCACATTCGCATATTTCGATATAGATTCTTCGGCGGTGAAAAAGACCGACCCGGAGAGTACCATGGTCTATTACCGGACCCGGGAAAACAGACCCGACAGTTTTCGGCTTACGACGTCGCTGGTGGATACCTTATATACGTTTTTCGATTCGATGATCACCGATATAGTGATGCCCGGCGGCTACGTCGATGTGATGAACAGCAAGGGGCTGCGGCCGGTATTCGTGTCGCAGTTGTCCAATACGGGGCCCACCCGGCAGTCATACTGGCCGCTGAGTGTCGGCGCATCTCCCGCAAGCGCTCCAATGATCGACGACATGGATAATGACGGGCGGCAGGAACTGGTCATGTTGACCGACAACGGATTCGTCTACCGTTGGGATCTTGCGAATCTCAGCAATACGCGGCCAGTCGTATGGAATCAGGTGGGACGTACGCACGCGCGCTCCTTTGCCTGGAGAGAGCCGGCGGGCACAACGGAAAAGACCTCTGCCCGGGAGATGGAGTTTTACAGCTATCCGAATCCGGCAAAAGGTGTGGAGTATGCGATGTTCAGATTCCGGCTTCCCGGCAAACCGCACGAAATAAAACTCGACATCTACTCGTATGCAGGCTGGCATGTCTATTCATGGCGTCCAGAGGCGGACGTATTATCGGAATATGCAAATAACTGGCAGGGGGCAAGCGAAAAGAGAGTGTCACTTCGTCATTTCGGGTCGGGGGTGTATCGCTGCAGGTTCGAAGTTGACGTTGCAGGCGGGGAGCGTGTGGTGAAATACTGGAAAATGGCGGTTATCAAATAGACCTGTAGAGTACTTTCTATGAAACCCAGATTATCTCACGGACGGTTTTTTTTTGTATGTTGTTTCGTTTTTTTTGTATTCCGGATACCGGGGTATGGACGTGATATACTCAATGCCTACAATTTTGATAAATATACGATTCAGACCGCGCATTTCGATGTTCATTATCATACCGGGCTGCAGCGCTACGCAAAACGGGTGGCGACCATCCTCGAACGCCTGTACGAGGTGTATAAAAATGAGTACAATATCGTCATTCCACACAAAACCGAAGCACTGGTAGTCAATGACGAGCGGGGCAACGGCGGGGCTATCGATGTCACCAATCAGATCATCATCTCGGTCAATCCCATCAAATTCAATCTCCGCGGTACCCATGACTGGCTCGAAAACGTGGTGACGCACGAGTATGCACATATTGTCTCGATTTATACCAGCCATAAATTTTCGCACAATGTTCCGATGCTCGAGTTCGGTTTTTTTGATCACCCTAATGAACGAATGGCGCTGGAGGCATTACACGTCTATCCGATATCGGTGTTGCCCCCGTGGTTTTTTGAGGGGATTGCGCAGTATGAAGCGACCCGATACGGGACCGAGGAGTTCGATACACATCGGGACATGATTCTCCGTACGCTGGCGCTTTCCGATTCGCTGCTGTCGTGGCCGCATATGAATGTGTTTACCGGCAGAGGGGATGCGTATGAAAAAACGTACAACCACGGCTTTTCGATGGTGCGCTACATTGCGAAAACCTATGGGGACGACGCACTCGTTTCGATGCTTCGGGAGAGTGCACGTATCGGTGTAACCGATTTTGACGCCTGTATCAAAGCGGTGCTCGGTATACCCGCCCGGCAGCTGTACAATGAGTGGAAGTCACACCTCACCGGAGAGTACAGAGACCGGGTACAGGAGATCGGCACACAGGTGTATGGTGAGAAAATCAATGAAAAGGGCTATGATAATTATTACCCCCGCTTTTCTCCAAACGATTCGACCATCTTCTATATAGGCAACGGGGGTGCCGATTACTCGTATCGAAGGTTTTATTCGTATGCGCTTGTGGACAGTGCTGATACCGCAGCCGATTCATCAGAAAAAAGCGAACGCATTACAATGCGCAGTGCCGGAATCAACGGGATTTATTCGATACACGATAACAGCGGTACCATTGCCTATACAGCCGCAAAATCAAAAAAATCGAAACTTGCGCCTGATAAAGGTGCGATGACGACATATGACGTGTTTATCGATTCCATCCCTGCGGAAAAAAAGGGTTTTCATCCTTTCCGCGGTTCTGACGAGCGTCAGATCACCGAGAAAAAATGGCTGCATGTGGCCGCATTCTCTCCTGATGGAGACAGACTCGCATGTGCCAAGCATGTAACCGCCATGTACGAGCTGTGGATTATCGATACCACGGGAAAGAGGCTTCGGAGATTCCCGACGACCGATTCCCTGACCAACGATATCGAGCGCATTTTTTCCATTGACTGGTCACCGGACGGTCGTCACATCGCCGTTGATTTTATCGATACGTTGAGCAGGAAAATCGGCATCTACGACACGGTTACCGGCACAATGGAAGTCCTTTGCAATACCGCGTACGACGAGCGTGACCCACGATTCAACGCGGACGGTACCAGTCTCTATTTTTCATCCGACCGAAGCGGCATATTCAACATTTACCGCTATACATTCGGTGCCGATTCGATCGAGCGGCTTACGAACGTATCAGGCGGTGCGTTTTCGCCCGATATTTCTCACGACGAGACCAGAATGGTCTATGTCAACTATGATCCTCAGGGCTTCGGGATCTACTATATCGATTCGCTCTCAGTGGTAGAGAAGACCGCCCTCGATTCTCCAAAGGTGGAGTTAAAGACATTTTGCTGCAAACCGGGCTACGATACCACGCTTTCTATTGCCGCGCCTCGTCCGTATCGTCCTTATCCCACCAAGGCGCTTTTCATGCCGGTTCTTTTGGGCGAGGAGGTGGTAACAAAGAACAATGATCGTTACAAAGGCCAGACATCGTGGAAAATCGGGTTTGCCTTCAATCTCTTTGATCCGTTTCTGGTATCCGGGCTCAAAACCGGTGTGTCGCTCAACGGGATGTTCCTGCTCAGGCCGGATAAAATTCATGCATTTATTAATCCAGATCACGGATTTATCAACCCGCTCTCCGAGTATTATACGAGTATAAATGCACGGTTCGATATCTTTCCCATACCGGTAATTCTCGACTATATTCAGCGTGCCGTTGCGGGCAAAGATGTGTTTTTCAATGAACGGGAAGGGCGATCGCAGGAACTGCCCTACACCATCACACCGAAACTCGCACGCATAATACTACCGTTTTACTGGAGCAGGGGCGGTTTTTCCGGTGGCATGGCGTCGATTTCAGGTCTTTATCTTTTCGGAAGCTATAGCCGCCAGGATGCCACGCTTTATCTGGATCCGTACACGTTCGGGTATAATATCATCAAAGGGTTCCGTCTGGGGGGATATGCCGCATCGATGCAAAAGGTGCCGGAGCGTGCGATGGACATCGCACCCCGGGGATTGTATGCAAAATTGCTGTACAATTTCGAATCACAGAGTCTTGTGGATGATGAAAAAGCGTTCAACCCGGACGGAAGTCAGAATTACGACGTGTATATGTATCATTATCTGCGCGGCAACCTCAAACTGGGTGCGTCTTCGTTTTTATCCGAAGATCATGTAATAATAGCCGATGTCGGTGCTGCCGGTGTCGATCTTTGGCGTACCAGGGGAACGGATGAGCAGCGTTTTCCGTATTACTATGAACCGGCATTGTGGAAACATCCGGGCTATGCATACTTTGAACGTGATACCGCAGAGATCGACATCGAAATGGCTAATGTCGATACGGTCGATTCCATCCCGTACACGAGCGGTGTGGTAAGCGGGAACGCGGTAGCGCATGCCGAATGTTCGTACCTGTTTCCTGTTGTGAAAGAGATCGATTCAAAACTCGGCTTTCTCTACGCCAACAAAATATACGGTGCGTTTCATTATGCTGCGGGTGCGGGCTGGCCGAGTATCTCACGTATGCGGGAATTCCGGGTTGAGGATTTTCTGCATTCGGTAGGAGGAGAGCTGCGCTTTCAGGGGCAGACGTTCTATCGGTATCCGCTGGCAGTTTCATTGCGGTGGGATTACGGACTGAGTCGGGAAGAGCCGGTCGGGGGGCACCGCTTCGGTCTGCATGTTGGTTTTGGATTCGATGACTGGTGGCTCATAGAAGAGCCGGATTATTTTGCGCGCAACGGCCTTGTGCGCTGATGCAGGGGTGCACGGGGTGAGGATAAAACCAGAGGCGGGTTCGGAAAGCGGAACTATTCCCCGTTTTTGTCTTCTGCCCTCGTATACGTATAGGTTACCCCAAGTGAGATTCCTTCCTGTATGCGTATTCGGGAGTCTATACGCGCATCATAGCGCAAATTTGCCGAAATTTCGACCATCAGGTATTTGGCAAAATTAATGGAACATGAGTGTTGCCAGTCCATTCTGGGATAACGCCATTTCGCGATACCTGCGCTATCCGGGGTGTCGCTTTCGGAGCTTAACAGTGCCTGGTATATGTTCAGCTTCGTTGTATAGACCACTACCTCGTCGCTGTGCGATGCATCAATAAGCAGCGTTGTCTCTATTCCGGCATCGTGTGTGATGTCGTAGCTCTCTCCTGTGGCCTCCGATACATACGTGTTGCGGTCGATATCGTGGTTGAGGGTACCACCCAGGCGTGAAGTGAGAGAGAGTTTGTCCCCGCTGATAAAGTGTCTGGAGGCACCCCCTGTTTCCCGAATCGTGACGGGATTGAGGTGCCAGGTTGTGGTCGAAGTCCTGTTGTCTACGAACTGACTTTCCATTTTCAGCGCGGTAAAAGGTTCTGCCCAGGCGTCGAGTGTAAAGGAAAAGAGTGACTCGAACTGGATGAGGTCGAGTGATTTTTGCGGCTGCGTCCAGGAGGTGTCTTTATCTTTAGTCATGGTCTGCCCAAACGACAACTGCAGCGTGTTTTTGTTTTTTACCAGCGACGAGAGCGCTTTACGCGCACGCGATTTGGATTTGCATGTCCAGGTGAGTGCATCCTGCGAAGAACCTTCCCAGTTGTCCGAATGATACGTATGCTGGGCAGTGGCGGAGGCGGTAACGTCGAATACCCACGGTTGTTGTGTATATGCCGGGGATACAATTGCGAAAATGACAATAACGAGAAAAAAACGCATACTGGTCCTTTTGTGAAATAACGTAGTTCAGGTAGAAAAAAATACATATCGCGTGATGCCGGGGCCGGGTATTTGGCAGTATGCGGGTGCGTACCGTATTTTTATATGAATAACCGGCACAATAATCGTCCGGGAAAACCGTGAGTATGTCGGGATGTTTTTTCCCGGATAACTCAGCTATGCACATTTCTAAAGAGAGAGAGAGCGTATTTTATGAAAGAGAGTCTGCTGCGTCTGCTTATCAGTTCCGCAAGTCTTGCGGTGGCTGCCTATATTGTACCCGGTATCCGGTATTCGACACCCCTGGTGCTTGTATTCGTGGCACTTCTTCTGGGGATATTCAATGCCATTTTGCGGCCGGTGCTTGTCATTCTTACGCTGCCGATTACGCTGTTGTCGTTCGGTTTTTTCGTGCTTGTTATCAATGCGCTTATTCTCGGGCTGGTTGCATGGGTTGTACCGGGGTTTACCATATCGGGATTTGGCGCCGCATTTTTCGGCTGGATTGTACTTGCAATTACCAACTGGGCCATCACCGGAATCATTTCGGGTCGCAGGCAGATGCGGCTATGAGCTCGAAAGGGGCGCAAGAGCGTGCTACATTCATTTAAACAGGCTGTTCTACCCGCAGAGTCGGCACTAATCGTCACGCATAATTATCCGGATCCGGATTGTATCGCTGCAGGACTGGGACTGTATGAGTTACTTTCATTCTGGGGGGTGAACCGTTTACGGATAGTATACAGCGGCTATATCGGCAGAGCGGAAAACAGGGAGATGGTCGATCGTCTCCAAATTCCTATGACCCATCTTTCTGAGATCGAATGGGGCGATTACGAACGTGTCATTCTAGTGGATGCATCGCCGGGACAGGGCAATGTCTCCATCCCTGTAGACGTGCACATCAATGCAGTGATAGATCATCATTCGGAAGGGGGCGGGGAGTCGCATGAAGGTTTTTACGATTTACGCACCACAAGTGCTGCGACATCGGCGATTATCGCTGAGTATATCGAAGAATCGCAGATGGAGATGACGGCACGGGTAGCGACTGCTCTGTACTACGGGGTAAAAACCGACACGCTCGCCACAAGAGAGCCGGTCTCTTCACAAGACCTGGAGATGTTTCGTTCGCTTTTTGCACGACTGGATTACCATGCGTTATTCGCCATAGAGAACCCGCGGGTGAGTATGGAATACCTGAAGATGATGCATGATATGACCACATCGGTGACCATGTACGGCAAAAGCATCGTTACCGCACATATCCGTGATATAGAGACCCCCGATTACATATCAGAAGCAGCAGAATTGCTTTCCCGGATTCGTGATGTCGAATGGGTGGTATGTACCGGCTTCTGCAACAACAGACTTTTTTTCTCCATGCGTGCAAACAGGGATCGTTCTGCAGGGGCGTATGCACGAATTATTGCAGAGGACCTGGGGGGAGCCGGAGGTGGACACGAGATGGCGTCGGCAGGCTCGATCGCGATTGAAGGAGAAGGCGAGGACGGCATACGCGGTCGTTTTTACGCAACACTGAAAAGGGTGCTGCATTTAGAGGGAATAAAGGGATATAAGCCACTGGGCGACTGAGGCCCATCCGGGCAGAATTTCGTAACGCAGATATGTGCCGCCGGGGCGTCATATTTTTCACCCTGCAGGGAAAAATATGCCTGAAAAGGGAGAACCGGGCAGAGAAGAAAAATGTGAGGCGAATCGGATAACAATTTGACATAGAACAAAAAGAGATGTCGAAAGGCTATTCGGCACGATTTGTGCTACGTATTGTGGTGGAAAAAAGAAAAGGAGAAACGACACCATGATACAGGGAATTTATCTTGCCACGCAGGGTATGACCTCGCTGATGCAGAAGCAGGATCAGATCAGTAACAATCTTGCAAACGCAAATACCGCCGGGTACAAGCAGAGCAATACGTTCGCGAAATCGCTGAGCCGTCATATGACGGACGAGGAGCTGAATCCGTTTGTAAACAGAGAGATACAAACAGACGAGGTTTATACGGACTATTCGGAAGGGACGGTGCGTAAAACCGACAATCCGCTCGATTGTGCGATTCAGGGAAGCGGCTTTTTTTCCGTCATGACCCCGCAAAACGGGGTCGCCTATACCAGGAATGGAAATTTCTCGATGGATGCGGACGGGTTTCTGGTAAGCGGTGACGGATCACGGGTGCTTGGGAAAAACGGCTATATCAGGTTTCGCGGAAATGAAGATATACGCATTCATTCCGATGGTGCGGTCTATCAGGGGCAGGAGTTGATAGACCGACTCAAAATTGCCGATTTTAAAAAGCCGTATGCAATGCTCAAGCAGGGTTCAAATCGTTTCATACCGGAAAATCCTGCGGAAAAGGTGATCGCATCACCCGGATTTTCGGTTAAGCAGGGGTATCTCGAGCAGTCGAATGTCAATATGATAAAGAATATGGTGGATATGATTGCCACATTTCGCAATTTCGAGGCTGACCAGCGTGCGCTGAGCGCACAGGATCAGACCCTCGACAAAGCGGTGAACCAGGTAGGAAGAATCAGATAAACAGTGCTGTAAACAACATGAGAAGAAAAGTGTAACATCATGATAAAAAAACAAATAAAAGACACGACATTGACAG
This sequence comes from uncultured Fibrobacterota bacterium, assembly GCA_964589825.1. Lineage (GTDB taxonomy): Bacteria > Fibrobacterota > Chitinivibrionia > Chitinivibrionales > WJKA01 > CAZPUS01. Next base: position 42,509 of record CAZPUS010000002.1, read on the forward strand.
GCTTTCGTCGAGAATCGTGCGATTTATCGTCAACAGCAGGCGCCGTGCGCGCCGGGAGTGTGGGGAGAAGATAGAAATGATACGATCGCTTTATACTGCGGCTACCGGGATGCAGGCACAACAACTCTACATGGATACGGTGTCGAATAATCTTGCCAATGTCAACACCACCGGATTTAAAAAGCAGCAGGCGGAATTCGAAGATCTTATGTACCAGACGCTGCGGGAGCCGGGAGTGCGCAATTTCGAAGGAGAAGTCGCGCCCTCAGGCATCCAGGTAGGTCTTGGGGTAAAACCGGCTGCAACACAGCGCATTTTTGCCCAGGGCTCTCTCAAGGAGACCGGAAACGATATGGATGCGGCAATAAAAGGCGAAGGTTTTTTTCAGATTTATATGCCGGACGGCAGTACCGCCTATTCCCGCGATGGATCGTTCAATCTCTCCAGTGACGGCACCATAGTGACTTCTTCAGGTTTTCCGGTGGCACCGGAGATCGTGGTGCCCGAAGATGCGCAGAATATGCAGATAGACAGCAGGGGGCGGGTCTATGTCGAGCTGCCGGGCGATGATCAGTCAACGCAGATAGGGCAGCTCGAGCTTGCCAGATTCGTTAATCCGGCCGGGTTGAAGTCGGTGGGAGGAAACCTCTATACCCAGACCGAAGCATCAGGACAGCCTATTGTCGATTTGCCGGGTAACGAAGGGATGGGGCTGGTTCAGCAGGGATATCTCGAAGCGTCGAACGTCGATCTGGTAGACGAGATGGTTGATATGATAACCGCGCAGCGCTCGTATGAAATCGTATCGAAATCGATTCAGGTCTCAGAAGACATGATGGATGTTATTAATCGTCTAAAACGCTGATAATATGAAAAATAGAATACTCATATCAACCTTTTTGTGTGCGATTGCTTTTGCACTGTGCGTATATGTGTATGCCGAAACGGTTACGCTGCGGTTTGCTTCGTCGGCAACAGTGAACGATACCTGTATACGCCTGGGCGATGTGGCCTCGGTTGCAGGGGTGTCATCCGGTGAGGAACTCTCCCAGACCGTAATCGGTAGTGCTGCACCGGCGGGATACAACCGCCGGCTCCGTGCCGGTCGGGTGGTATCGTATGTGCTTTCCTCCCGTTATCCGTCGTATGAATTTACTGTGACAGGTGCGGAAGTGACCGATATTGCGACCGCACATACCACATACAGCCTCGGTGAATTCGTCCCCCGGATAGCGCGCTACATACGGCAGCGCATGTCATGGGACAGTTCGTATGTCAGGATAGAGGTATACGATACCTCGCGGACCCTGCGTGTGCTGAACAAACCCTGCAGCGTGACCGTGACGGGCCTTAGTACGGAATACCCGCGAGGAAACGAACAGGTAACGCTGCTGCTGCGTCAGCAGGGGAATCTGTTGCGCGTACCATGCCGGGTATGTGTCTATGTACAGAAAAAAGTGCTGGTCGCTGCACAACGAATTCCTGCAGATACCAGGCTCGAAATATCGGATGTCACCTATGAGGTGAAAGATATAACTCATTTTAGAAGAAAGTATTACGAGAACAGAAAAGACATTTCAACCCTTCGGGCTTCCCGTAGTATCGCACCGGGAGAGATTATTAGTGACGCCTGCATGGAACCGGTGCCGGTGGTGGAGAAAGGCCGGATCGTGCAGTGTACGGTCAGCAGGCCCTCGCTTGCCATATCCGTAAAGGTGCGGGCCCGTGAAAACGGCCGGCCCGGAGACCGTATCTGGGTGCAGAATATACGTTCGAATAAGTTGATAAAAGCGGAAGTGATAAACTCCGAAACAGTGAAAAGCCTTCAATCAGGAGCCCGATTATGAACAGCAGAATACAGATGTGTCGTGTGAGTGCCGTAATTGTTTTGCTTGGTGTGTGGACGCTTGTGTCCGGTGCGCGGATGCAGAACCTTTATACCGATCACCGGGCAATGCGCCAGGGCGATATTCTTACCGTAATAATCGACGAGTCGGCAAAAGCCGATTCCAAAAGCGGCACCAACACGCAAAAAGAGAACAGTATCGATGTCAGTAGTAATGGTGGATCGGGTCTGTTCGGTTTTCTGCCCAGTTTCGGTTTTGGGGCGGGAAATAA
>CAZPUS010000002.1:44636-61669 GCA_964589825.1 uncultured Fibrobacterota bacterium
TAAAATCGGGTATGACGGCGAAGGAAATACCAGCCGCAGGGGGAGCCTGAACGCGAAAATTTCGGCGAGTGTGGTCGATGTGCTCGACAACGGTAATCTGGTGATAGAAGGAAGCAAGAAGGTTACCATCAACAACGAGGATGAGATAATCACCATATCGGGTAAAGTACGACCCGCGGATATCGCTCCCGGAAATGTTGTCTTTTCACACAATATCGCCAATGCGGATATCATGTACTCCGGCAAAGGGGTCAATTCGAATGCACAGCGCCCCGGCCCCCTGGCACGATTATTTAACTGGATGTTTTAACTTCAAAAAGGACTTTGAGTTATGCGCTCTATTGCACAGGAGAGAATGCAGCATTTTATGCGGATAGCCGTTGCAGGTATCATTATGTGTACCGCAGCGGTGCACGCGCAGATGGACGTTCGTATCAAAGATGTGGCCACGGTCTCGGGAACCGAAGACCTTCAGCTGTTCGGTTATGGACTGGTTGTCGGACTCTCCGGAACCGGTGATCGACGAAACACCGTCTTTACCGAGCAGACGATACGTAATATGCTTAAAAACCTCGACATAGAACTGCCGGATAAATATATGCGGACCCAGAATGTGGCTGCGGTCATGGTGAATGCGACCCTGCCGCCGTTCAAGAAAAGCGGTACACGTATCGATGTGACCGTTTCTTCCCTCGGTGACGCGAGAAGCCTCGAAGGCGGAACCCTTATCCTTACGCCTTTGCAGGGACCGGACGGTGAGGTCTATGCCACTGCACAGGGGCCGCTTTCCACCGGTGGATATGATATTCGAAACAGGGGACTGAGTCACATAAAGAAAAACCATGTGACGGTGGGACGCGTTCCCGACGGTGCGATTATCCAGCAGGAGTATGCGCTTTCAACGCTCGATGCGGATGCGCTTCATCTTTCGCTGCAGAATCCCGATTTTTCATCAGCAGTCGCAATGGCGGATGCTATAGACGAAGAGTTTGAAGATGTCCCTGCAGGAAAGGTCGCGCGTGCGGTTGATGCGGGGACTGTGCAGCTCAACTATAGCCTTATCACCAGAGGTGCGGTCAATGCGGCTGCGGTTTCCCTTCCGGAGTTTATTGCACGTGTGGAAAATGTCTCGTTTGCCACACATAACCGTGCGCGGGTCGTAATCAACGAGCGCACCGGCACTATCGTGGCCGGCGGTGAAGTAAAAGTGTCGGAGGTGGCGGTTACGCACGGAGGAATAAAAGTCGAGATCGTCAACAGGGCCGAGACCGTACAGCCCAGACCCTTTACGCTTGGACAGACCGCAACTATTCCACGACCCGAGATGAAAGTGGAGGAGAAAAACCCGGAAATGGTGGTGTTGCGCGGCAGTACGACCATTGCCGACCTGGCGCAGGCGCTCAATTCACTCGGTGTCTCCCCGCGTGACGAGATCGCGATTTTTCAGGCGATAAAAGAGGCCGGGGCACTGCACGCACAGTTGCAGATACTGTAGCCTTCACCCGGTATGCTGCCCGGTGATTAGCCCCATAATCAGTGTATGAAACCGCTCAATTCAGCTGTTATTGATTTTACGGGTGAGAAAAAGTATTTTATTCTAAAGGTTTACTGGCTGAATCAGCCGTAACTATAATTTCGCGCGTGTGCGCGATACGCGTATCATGCATTTTTTGTCTTTAGAAAGGACACGCTATGTTTCGAACGATGGTTATCGCTGTTATGCTTTCGGTTACCGGTGTGATGGCACAGAATGGGGCCGATCCCAAAGGCGGTATAATGAGTATTCTGCCCATGCTGCTGGTGATGTTCGTCATCATCTATTTTCTGATGATTCGTCCTGAACAGAAAAAACAGAAAAAACGCCAGGAGATGATCGGGAGTATCAAAAAAGGTGAAAAAGTGCTGACCATCGGCGGTGTCTATGGGACGGTACAGGCGATGAAAGACGATAAAGTGCGCCTTAAAATTGCGGAAAATACCACGGTCGATCTGCGCAAGGGCGCAATATCCGAAGTAATAAATCAGAAGAGTGAAACGAAATCGGATAAGCCATCGGAGATTGAAGAAGATAAGTCGTAATCGATGTTACCCGAACTGGGTACACACAACACTCAGTCTGGGTTTTATCCCTTTTAACGGGTAAATGATGCCGTATGGAAGATGTAACAGTCCAGAAGAGTATAGCCCTCTATGGTGAAGCGGTACTGCGCAGGCAGGGGGCGGTTGTGGAGACGGTCGATGCATCAGTACGTGAGTTTATCGAGCAAATGAAAGAAGTGATGTATCAGGAAGACGGTGCGGGACTGGCCGCCCCCCAGGTGCATGCCTCGCGTCAGATTGCATTGGTCGATATCACCATGGGCGAGCAGGAGCCCTACGTGCTGATCAACCCTGAAATCGTGTGGGCTTCCGAGGAGACCGAAGAAGACGAGGAAGGATGTCTGAGCATCCCCGATATCAGGCTCCCGGTTGCCAGGGCGGCCCAGGTTCATGTACGTGCCACCGATGCACAGGGAAACAGATACGATATAGAAAATGCGCACGGGCTTCTTGCGCGGGCGCTTCAGCACGAAATAGATCATCTGCACGGTGTGTTATTTGTGGACAGGGCTGCACCCATGCAGCGACATATGGTAGCGGGTAAATTAAAGAAACTTGCAAAAAGCGCCAGATAATACACCCTGGACCGAGCGATTGTTCCGTCACACCGATGCAGACACCCGACAGATGCGAGTGTGGACCAATAGGGTAAATAATATTGTGCGTGAGTGGGTGCGCCTGTGTACGGTGTGTGCCCTGCTCCATTGCTGTATGGGCTGCAGCGGGATGATTCCCGGGCTGGAACCTGCTGTCGCACCTTCGTCAAATCAAAAAGAGAAGGCAACGGCGGATTTTTCAATCGCTTTTTTGGCAGATGATTCGGCTGCAGCCTCCAGCAAGCCAGATATAAAAACCGAAAAAAAAACTGCAACCGGTGTATCCTGTAAAGTACCGGATATCCGGATCCGGGTATTGCTGCAGCAGCGGCTTTCGCACTGTATGCTTTATTCGGTACGCGAGGTGAAGGTGCGTACCGCACAGACGGATGTCACTACCCCGTTACAGGGAGGCATACGAATTGAAAAACAGGCAAAGCCCGGGCGGGTCGCAATTAACGGGCATACGGTATCGCTTCCGTGCACATTGCGTGCGGTGAGTTCCCATAATTTTTTTGAATACAGCGATAAATCATATCGTGGCTCGGTTATTCTCATCCCGTCGGGCAGCACTTCCGCAGCGTTTGGTATCTGCAATTATCTTTTGGTTGAATCGTATCTCAGGGGAGTGGTGCCGAGAGAAATAGGTCATCCGGGACAGAATGCCCTGGAGGCGATAAAAGCCCAGGCCGTGGCTGCCCGCACCTATGCCTATCGACGAATTCTCGATCGTCGCACCGCCCGTTTTGACGTATACCCGGGTGTTGCGGATCAGGTCTATGGCGGAGTGGATGCCGAATCCGCAATATCGAGCAAGGCGGTTGCCGCCACGGCGGGGCTGGTGCTTGCGTATAACGGCAGCCTTGCCCATACCTACTATCATTCGACCTGCGGCGGCCAAACCGACAATATCGAAGCGGTTTGGAACAAACCCCCGCAGCCTTACCTGACGGCATCAACCGATACCAATGAAAACGGCGAATGCTTCTGCAGGGGATCGCGCTATTTTGAATGGACGCAGCAGTGGAGCACTGCGCGTCTGTCGCAAATTGCCGCACGGTTTTCGAAAAAATATTACCCCTCACGCGGTCTTCGCGGGACCATCCGCTCCATGAAGATAACTGCGCGCACACCGGGCGGGCGTGTCAAATCGATGACGATCACTACCACCCGCGGTACGTATACGTTTGGCGGCGATAAAATCCGTTTTATCCTCCGAAGAGATGAAAAAGGCTATCCCATTCTGCGTTCCGCACGTATCACGTCGGCGGACGTAACGTCCCGCAAAGTAATCATTACCGGTACCGGGTATGGCCACGGGGTGGGGATGTGCCAGGTGGGTGCAATCGCCCGTGCACGGGCCGGACAGCGTTTTGTCGAAATACTCGGTGCCTATTATCCGCATACGCGGATCAGGCGTGTTCTCAGCGGCAGGTAAGGTTTTTTCCCGAATATGCTGTATATTTTCCAGTGGTGCCTGTGCATGGGTACATTATTCATACACCCGAAGGATTTGTACCATACGTGAGCGCATACCGTGCTCTATTCACATTGGCATGTCCTTCGCGCTTTGGGTACGTTGTGTGCAGGGAACGAGTATTCAAAGCTTGAAGGTGAATGAGGCAATAATGTATACTTGTACAGCTGTAGAGATTAGCCTGTGAAACAGGAGCGAGAGTCGCTACCGACAGTAAATCTAAAAAGGGGAAAAAATGTATAAAGGAGCATTACGGCACATACTGCACACAAAGGCGGTAATACGGTTATTGATATTTCTGTTATGGGCATCGGCTGTTGGATACGGAACGGATACTGCCCGGATTTCGATTAAAGCGCTTCAGTTGCCCGAGGGGAGTAAAGGTTGTGATGTTATTGTGGAGATCCGTGACCGAAATGATCGTATCACAGGCCAGGGCATTGTCACCTTTACCAAAGAGGATGCCGGAAGCCAAAAGACTCTAACGGTGGGGTCGGGATCGGCACTGCCCCGTATAGATACGCTTTATGCATCGGATATCGCGACAGGAATCAATGATACGTTTTCGTTGCATGCAGAGGCATCGGATCAGTTTGACGGGCGCATAGAACAATATGCATGGAAACTGGGTGAGGGGGACTGGATCGTGACGAAATCTGCGGATACCACCCTCGTGGCACCATCGACGGCACAGAAATATCCGTGTATTCTACGCGTCACGGATGACGGGAACAATCAGGTCTATGATACGGTTGTGATTCAGGTAGAGACACGTGCGCCTGTCGCAGTGGCAGGTAATGATACCACGGTTGGTGTTAACGATATGGTTTATCTGGATGGGAGCGGCAGTAGTGACGAAACGGAAATCACTGAATTTGAATGGAAGTGCGGCAGCGAACAATGGCACAGTGTAAAAGGGGGAGATACGGTACGTGTAGCACCGTCGACCGCACAGGAATGGATATGCGTGCTTCGTGTGAGAGATAATGAAGCAAATCTAAGTTATGATACTATCAGAGTTACGGTTGATGCGATGGGGCCAGTGGTTCGTGCGGGAGGTGACACGGCGGTTGGTATAAACGATACGCTGCGCCTTATTGGCAGCAGGAGTATCGATGAGGACAGTATTGTCGCATATGAATGGAAAGTAGGAACCGGACCGTGGCAGCGCGATCCTGACGGGGATACCACGATTGTGGCTCCTTCACAGGCGCAGACGCTTGTGTGCAGCCTGCGTGTTAAAGATAATGAACGAAATGTTAATTATGATGTAAAGAACGTGACGGTCGAGACTCGCCCGCCCAAGGCCCTGGCCCTGGCCGATTCGGTTGCAGGTTTTAATGAATCGGTGGTTCTTTCTGGCAGCAAAAGCACGGATGAGACGAAGATAGTGAAATATGAGTGGAAATGCGGAGATTCTCAATGGACCGGTGTCGATAATGGAGACACCTCAATTATGACACCATTAAAACGAACTGTATTTGTGTGTAGTCTGCGTGTGACCGATAACGAAGGGAATCTCGGCTATGACGGGGCATCCATAGCGGTTAAAGCCTTTTTTTCTGAGCAATCGAGTCATACTGTCGATACCTCGGCGGCATCTTCGATTTATCTTGCGGATATTGACGGGGATGAAGATATGGATATTGTTGCGGCACAGGAGCTCGAACAAAAAATTGTGTGGTATGCAAACGACGGCAACGGTCTATTCGATCCACGGATAGTAACCGAAAGCGTTGACGGTGCCCAGGCGGTATATTGTGTTGATATCGATAAGGATGGAGATATGGACGTGCTCTCTGCTTCTAAATACGATGATAAAATTGCCTGGCACAAAAACGACGGCAGTGGGTCTTTTGCCTCCCATCCTGTCGATACTGCATGTGACGGCGCATCTGCAGTACATGCCGCGGATATCGACGGCGATGGGGATGTTGATATTTTTGGTGCATCTACCGCAGACAGTACGCTTATTTTGTATAAAAACAATGGTACACAGCAGTTTTCATCTACTGTTATCAAAACCGGGGCAATCTCGGTTAAGGATTTGTTCTCCGCCGAGTTGGACGGTAACGGCGGATTGGATATTCTTGTCGCGTATGAGAAGGGGGGACGGATCGACTGGCTGCGAAATGACGGAAAAGGCAATTTTGATGCACATACGATTACCGAAGAAATTGAAGAACCATGGGCCGTGTATGCGACCGATATTGACGGTGACGGAGATATTGATCCATTTTCTGCATCCAACAAGGACGATAAGGTCATATGGTATGAGAACAAAGGGAAGGGGCGGTTTACGGCACAACTCATATCGGATGAGGTCAATTCTGCACGTACTGTATTTGCAACCGATATGGATTTCGATTCGGATATCGATGTGATATCAGCCTCCCGTCATCCGGGGAAAGTCGTGTGGTTTGAGCAGACGCAGGAAGGGGTATTTGTACCGCATCATTTTGGTACCGGGGCCTCGTCGGTTTATGGTGCGGATATCGACGGTGACGGAGATATTGACATCATTGCCGCATCGGCAATGTATACCGGTGATGGAGTGGTGTGGTACGAAAACGGGCGGTGAAGTGGTTTTGTAAGTCTGTATCGAGCCGTTGCTGAATGCGTAAACTGCGGGTAGTATCCTGTAGTGTGGCAGTGCCTTTTTGAATTTTACCTGTAGTCAATACGCAGAGAAAGATATCGACTTCCTTTTATCCGTTCAGCTCTTCACTGAATTCCTCCTGATAGATATCGACGACCGCGACAAAGAGTGCGGCGATTACCGGGCCCACGATAAATCCCATGACACCGAATACCCCGATGCCGCCCAACATGGAAAAAAATATGATCAGATCGTGGATTTTGGCCCCGTGTCCCACCAGCCTGGGCCTGAGGACATTGTCTACGTTGGCGATAATGACGGTATTGACTGCCAGTATCCCGATACCGACCCAGATATGACCAATCGCTACTTCGACCACGGATACCGGAATCATGACCAGCCAGGTCCCCAGCATGGGGATAATGGCCAGCAGTACCATAATAATTCCCCAGATAAGCCATGTGTCTATACCAAACAACAGCAGGGTGAGTGCGGCAAGTGCGCCCTGCACGATGCCTACCACGAGTGTTCCGGTAATTGTGGCGCGGGATATGCGCAGAAAGCGCTCAAGGATGGTGTCGATATATTCGTTCCGAAGCGGGATCAGATGCTTCAGTTTGTTGATCATTTTCTCGCCGTCAAGAAAGAAAAAGAACATGGTGTAGAACATAACGGCAAAACTGAGTATGATATTGAATACACCGGTTGATGTTTTATTGATCACCGTAGTCCCGATGCTTCCCAGATTTCTCAGAAGTTGTTTTGCGATTTCTTTAATGTTGATATCGAGCTTGTCAAGGGGCAGAATACGAAACAGTCTGGTCTCTTTTATTTTTCCCCACAGCGCTTCGTTGCTCATCTCTCCAAGTGCTTCGATTTTAGGCTCCACCGAATGGTAAAGTTCGATACTCTGCAGGGAGGCAACATGGATAATCAGGTAGCTGGGAAGCAGCATTCCGGTCAGCAGGATAATACAGCACAACAGTGACGCGATAATACGGTTTTTAAACATCCCTGTCATAAAATGATACAGCGGGTAAAAAAGCGCGCTGAAGGTGAGCGCGAGAACGATCGGGACGATGAAAAAACGTATAATCGGTATGAGTGCGCCTATCAGCAGCAATAACGTGACGAGAAGTACGATACGGTTGGTTTTTTTCTTTGTCGTTTCAGTCATGGGATCAGCCGTTTTCAAGGTTCGTTTTTAAGCAGTGCGTCGAGTTTTTGTGCACGGGCAAAATTCGGATTTATTGAAAGTGCCTTGTCGCAGTAGCGGCGTGCGTTTAGGTAATCACCGCTCATGTAATGGATTGAGGCGAGATTGTAATACGGTGAGGCAAAATCGGGGATGATATCGACCGCAGTGTTGAATGCCGTACGTGCCTTTGCTATTTGTTTTTGTTGCAGATAGACATTACCGAGTATATTGTATACAATTGCGGCGTCTGGCTTTATCTGCAAGGCCCGGTGCAGCTGGTGGCGTGCCGCATCAAGATCACCTCGTGCTGCATGAGCACGTGCCGTGGCGCAGTAGTGCTGCAGAGAGGCATTTCTGCGAAGCCATTGGATATGAGGATTGTTTGTCCGGCTGGATTCAGAATGAGTATCCCGTACAAAAATATCTAATGCATTTGTAAAGGATTGTATTGCCCGGGGATAATTCCGGGCAAAAGTGTGCATAACGCCTTTGGTGCATTCACGGTGCACATCTGTATGGCGGTGAAGAAGTGAATCGAACCCCTGCGGCAGGCTTTCGCCTTTCATCAATTGTGAAACCGGTACTCGTAACGAGAGCATATCCCCGAGTATTTGACGCACGGTTTCGTCTCCGGCATGGTCCTGTACAGGGATATGATATGGGAGATAGAAGGTCCGGTCGGTGTTGAGCGCAGCTGAGCGGGCATACCCGGTCAGTGTCGATTCATCTGCAATAAAACTGCTGAGTATGGTATAAGGGTTGTCGAGGCCGAATTCTTTCAGGCTTTCGTGTACTTGTGTACGTTGCAGCGCATTTGTAAAAAAATTGTAATCTATTTCAAGTGGTTTTTTCATACCCATGAGAAGAGCATGTTTGTTATTGTAATGCGGTGAATACCAGATCATAACGTGCGGAAACACAGCACTCATGGTACGTATCATTACTTTGCAGTTTTCTGCGGATAAGTCGAACAGCGGTATCCAGCTCGAAAATATACCGTCCGGGGTTAAACGCCTTTTACAGAGTTCGAAATATTCCTTTGTATACGTAGTGATGTTTACACTCGGATGAATCGCATCGTTTTCAATGATATCATATGTTCGGGGCGTGCGAAGAAGAAAACTGCGAGCGTCTTCGAAGGTGGGATGAAATTTCGGGTTTTCGAGAATGGAATGGTTGATGTCCGAGAACCACGGCAGCGCGTCTTTCTCTGCCGGTACAAGTTCCAGACAGTCAAGACGATCAATGTCGTGTGTACAAATGGAATATGATGATTCCCCTGTTCCCATGCCGAGGATAAAACAATTATCAGGTGCACGACCCGTATGTGCCGTAAAAAGAAGCAGAGGGAAATGTCCCTGTGTTTTCTGGGTAACACGCAGCATGGGTGATGAGCCGGCAACGGTGATGCTGTTAATTTCAAGCCGTTTATAGCGTTTGTTCGTGACAAGAAACGGAGAGGTTTCTTCTATTACGACGGTGGCGGCAGGGCTTTCATTATGAAAAAGGATTCTGTTCTCACGTTGTATGCCGCCATAAGCGGGAGAGTAGAAAAAAAGCGGTTTGTTGTACGAAAAAGTAATACCCGTAATAAGAACCGCGCCGGCCACCGCGAGACTGCAGCCCAAAATGCGCACACGTGTTATTCCTTTTTGCATATAAAGAAGTACGCCGACGGCTGCGAGCAGCTGTAACAGCGCAATCAACAGGATACTGTATTTTGATCCGAAAAGGGGCAGAAAAATAAAACCGGCAGCAATCGACCCGATTACATTACCGAGTGTCATAGTGGCATATACGCTTCCGATCCTGTGACCAAGCGTGGTAATGCTGCGGGAATAAAGACGTGCTGCTGCCGGGAACACCATGCCGATCAAAATTGTCGGAAGCCCCATTATAAGAGCCGAGGGCACAAGCGCGCGCATAAGAAATCCGCCAAGATCGGGGGTGGTCAGACCCGGTTTCCATAACGAGACGACAAATGGTTTCAGAGCACTGAATTGCCATACGGTGAGTCCTGCGGTTATACCGGCTGCAGCAAGAAGCAGGGCCCAGAGGATAAAAAGGCGATGCGTTTTGATCGAAATGCGGGTGAAAAGCAGACTTCCTATTCCGAGTCCTGCCAGAAATACCGTCAGCATTGCCGGGAACGCGTATATCGATTGTTCCATATAGAATTGCAGCATACGTGTCCAGATTACTTCATACGAAAGTGCACAGAAACCGCTTATCAGAGTGACGATGAGAATGAGCCGGGCTTTTTGTGCATCACTACACGAAGATACCGTGGTAAGGTTTCCTTGTCCCCTTTCAGAATTTTGGGCATACGTGTTCGCTGTTATCGGGGATGAATCGTCTCGTGTCCGTGTATAGAGTGCGATTGCCGAAAGTCCCACCACGATATTGATACCTGCCGCAATCCACGTAGTGGTGACGGTCCCCAGCATCGATATTAAGTAAAAACCGGTAAGGCTGCATCCGAGTACGGCGCCTAATGTGTTGATGCCATACAGGCCGGCAAGACGCGGTCCGAGTTGGTGTGTGTCAGGAGTGACCGCTTTGGTGATAACAGGAAGGGTGCCGCCCATAAGGATAGTAGGGATAAGCAGCACGGGAAAGAGCAGAAGGAATTTTATCAGATTGGCGGTATACGCACTGAATTCGAAAGAACGGCTGAGAGAAATGTAAAAATGTGATACGCCTGAAAGAATCACGGGAAAAAGCAGGGCAAACAGTGCTACTGCGATTTCAAGAAGGCCGTAGAGTCGCAGTGCGGTCGATTTTTGGTCTGCGAATCGTCCCAGCAGAAAGGCGCCGATGCCAAGCCCCGCCATAAACGTTGCAAGAATTGTTGTCGTGGCGAAAATGCTTTCTCCGAACACGAGAAACAGCATCCGCTGCCAGATGATTTCATAGACCAGTCCGGTGAATCCGGATATAAAAAACAGCAGCATGGAAGATGTGAGTAAGGTGGTTTTATGAGATGCCATCGCTGCTTCCTTTAACGAATGTATGAATCACGTCACATTTGTGGTATTACAATATCCCGATTTTTTTGACCCATTGTATACAACGCGTTCCGGTTGTCTCGCTGAATCCGTAGCCATGCTCTTTTTCGTTTTCAACGTAAAGCTGCACCGGGACATCGTGGGATTGCAAAGCGTCACGGAACATATACGAGTTCTCTATGGGCACCCCGTTGTCACGCGCACCGTGTTCAAGGAGTGCAGGTGGCGTATCTGCAGTTACCTGCGTGTGCGTAGAAAGGTACTCGGTATACGCGGGCGAAGGATTCTCTCCAAGAAGCGCGTATACCGACCCCATGTGTGCGTACTCGTGCTCGCGCATGCTGATGACCGGGTATAGCAGCAGCAGAAAATCAGGACGTGCACCCATATGCGCAAGGCTGTCCTTGTCGCCTGTGTGATGCTCATCATCCATTGATGCGTCTTTGTAATGCGTGGCAAGGGTGGTGGCAAGATGTCCTCCCGCTGAAAAGCCAAGACACCCGATGCGCGCAGGGTCGATATTCCACTTTTTATGTTCTTTGCGAAGCTGTAGTATCGCCTCACCGGCATCACAGAACGGGAGCGGGTGTCTGTAGGGACTATGGCGATACCAGAGCACAAACGAGGTGAAGCCATGTGCGCTGAAGAAACGGGCCGGAGTGTAGCCCTCTTTTTCCATGGAGAGAAATCCGTAACCCCCTCCCGGAAAAATCAGCACTGCGGGTGAAGGTGCCGCCTCGTCACTGTGTCGGGATGGGAATACCTCCATGAATGGCGTATCTATATGGGTATCATCTTGTTCTACCGTCTTATCCGGGTTGCATGGAAGTATTTTCATCGTATAAGCCTTTTATGCAGGATGATGCTGCCACAGCGTACTGCAACAGCGTCACTTTACGAGCGTAAAAAATACAATATCCCACTAAGATGCAGTGATTTTGTATATTTAGCTTTGTTGTGCCCCCTTTTTGCCCGGATAACGTGGTCTGTTGCGTCGATTCGGGACTCTTTTTTTATACGCAGGCGATAGTGCGGCACATGGGTGCGACACGTTTGTATGATTTTTTTATTACCTGCTTATGTACCCCGCTATACTGTCGTATCGGGTGCGTGAAATGAAAGGCGGGCCTTTTTGATGGCAGGCGCTTTTTTACCGTGTAATCACGCAACAGGAAAAGAATGTTAGCCTCTATGTAACAGGTTGAAATGCGTACAGTGCAGGTCGCAGACCACAGCGTTTCAGCAAAGAAAGGACCAGTCCGTGTTTTCGAACCTACTTCTGCCCGTGGACCTTACTGAGCCGACTGCCCAATTGTATGAAATGATCAGGTTCGTGTATCAATTTGACTGCAGAGAGGTGCATCTGTTGCATGTACTCTCCTCAGGGACCGAGAATCGTCATAAAATCGAAAAAAGGCTTGCGCAACGCAGTGAGCAGCTTCAGGTCAGTGAGGACCTTACGGTGTATACTGATATACAGCAAGGACATGTTGCAACCACCGTGATCGAGCAGGCGCAGCGTCGGGATGTCGAATGCATGTATGTGCCCTGGCGGAACAAAAATTTCTTTTATCATACGCTGCTTGGAAGTACGACAAAGGACATGGTTCGCATGGCGTACCGCCCGGTATTTATCTACAAGCGGTTGCGCAAAATCGAGAAGGGGAGGGAGGGGAAACTCGGATCGATCATTTTCCCCACCGATTTTGGTGAGGCGGCCTCGCGTGCATGGACATTCATCGAAAACCTTGCGCCATATGCCGACTCTCTTACCGTACTTCACGTCGGCAAACGCGCGGGTGATCCTGATTCGGAGTCGGCACGTGAAAAAGAAGTGAACGAAAAACTCGAAAATCTCCGTGAAGAATATAAAACCCGGTTTCCGTCCATACGTCTCAAATCGGTAATCGGCAGTCCCAAAAAACGAATTCTGGAGTCCGTTCATTCACAGCGGGCCGACCTGGTAGTGATGGGTCGTTTCAATGACACGTCGATACGCACGGTTTTCGGCTCGACCAGCGAGACCGTGGCCGACAAGTCGGAATGCAGTGTGCTGGTGGTTCCCTGATATTTGAGCCGGGTCGATACATATATGCTTCCCTGCATCTATAATTACAAAAAGGAGATACCGCTGTTGTGAAACATGTCGTGTTCGTTGTATCGTTAAGTGTGGTAGTATGTATTGTTGGTTTGGGTGCATGGGCGCCGCAAGGGTTCGCATCGGTAAGCGATATACTTCATACGCAGATTATCGCCAATTTCGGTTGGGGGTACATGCTGGCGGCCTTTTCTTTTCTGGTGTTCTGTATTGTGCTGGCGGCAAGCCCATATGGAAAGATAAAACTGGGAAAGGATCATGAAAAACCGCAGTACAGTTATTTCGGCTGGTTCAGTATGCTCTTTGCCGCGGGCATGGGAATCGGACTGATCTTCTGGGGAGTGGGCGAGCCGCTGAGCCATTATTTCAGGCCTCCGGGGTATATCCCTGCGCAAAGCGGCAATGCAGCCGAATTCGCGATGCGCTACAGTTTTTTTCACTGGGGATTCCAACCCTGGGCTATCTATATCGTAATGAGTCTGAGTATCGCCTATTTTACATTCAGGCGGGATATGCCGCCGCTTATCAGTTCGTGTTTTTATCCATTGTGGGGTGAAAAGATATACGGGATCAGAGGCTATTGCATCGATATCCTCGCGGTGTTTGCCACCGCGTTTGGTGTTGCCACGTCGCTGGGACTCGGTGCGCTGCAGATACAGAGCGGTATTGCCAGGGTCACTCCGTTGCCCGATACACTCGGTGTCACGATGATAATTATTGCGGTCGTGACGGTTATGTACATGTTTTCAAGCATTAAAGGCCTTGATAAAGGGATACAGATGTTGAGCAGGGCGAATATGGGTATCGCCGCGCTGCTTCTTGCGGTTATGTTCGTATTCGGCCCTACCGCCTATATATGCAATGCATTTACCAATACTCTCGGCCAGTATATAAACCGTTTTTTTGAGATGAGCCTTGGTTCGAGCCCGTTTCTTGGCTATGAATGGAGCAAGTCGTGGACGTTGTTTTACTGGGCTTGGTGGATCGCATGGTCACCGTTTGTCGGGCTTTTTGTGGCCAGAATTTCACGGGGGCGTACAATCCGGGAATTTATTCTCGGCGCGTTGCTGGTTCCGTCGTTGCTCACGTTTATATGGTTCAGTGTATTCGGGGCCTCGGCACTTCATCTGCCGCTCATTGACGGGATCGATCTTTCTGCGCAGCAGGATGTATCCCTTCTTTTGTTTGATGTCTTTTCACACTATCCCTTCACTGTGGGGCTTTCGATTATAGCGATCGTTCTGCTGGTGGTCTTTTTCGTCACTTCGGCCGATTCAGCCACATTTGTTCTTGGTATGATGACCTCCAATGGCGACCTCAATCCTTCAAGAATGAAAAAAATTATATGGGGTATTACACAGTCATCGCTTGCGGCGGTACTTATATTTATCGGTGGACTCGACGCCCTGCAGAAGATGACCATAACCGCAGCACTGCCTTTCTGCGTTATAATGGTATTATTGTGCTGGAGCCTTTTCAAGGCACTGGGAGAAGAACATAGAAAGAGGAGGAAATATGGGTGAAAAGAGGACCCATATCATGCTGATCGACGATGATATGGTGACGCGATCGGTGTTGGAACGGATACTCGACAGAGAAGGGTATGACGTGGAGTGCATCGAGCAAGGCGATAAGGCGATAGAGGCGGCACATACACGGTCCCCGTCGCTTATTCTGCTCGATGTTATGATGCCTGATGTCGACGGTTTCGATCTCATTACGCGCATAAAAAAAGAGTCTGATCTCGCATCCATACCGGTTATTTTTATCACTGCACGCGATGATGTTCAGTCCAAGATTGCCGGGTTCGAACTCGGTGCGGTCGATTACATAATAAAACCGTTTAACAAATACGAAGTGATTGCACGTGTAAAGATTCATTTGCGTCTTTCCGGGGCCGAAACGTCATAGTTATATTTTTTTAAAGGAGTATGTTGTATGCGCAACAGATGGTACGATAAACATGAACGACTGGCAGGATATCTTGAACAGTTCAAAGGTATGAATGCTAAAGAGAGAGACAAACTGGTGCGGCATATCATGAAGATTATCAAAAAACACGACGGAGGCCTTTTCGAAAATTTCGTATTCGATTTTCCACTGGATCTTGAGCGGCGCAGATGGTACGATAACGATCCCTACCTGTGGCTTATTTTTAACGGGCTGAGTTATGGTGATGAGGTTTTGCTGGAAAAAGTCGCGGATTATCTTTCTACCCAGCTGCCGGCAGCATCACAGGAATAAAAGGTAAGGGATGACTGGAAAAAAAAAGACCCTGTTTCTTATTGACGGACATGCAATGGCGTATCGTTCGTATTTCGCAATGATACGAAGCCATCTGACAAATTCCAAAGGGCAAGCGACCGGGGCGATATACGCATTTGTCCAGACGCTTTTAAAACTGTTGGAGCAGTATCCGATGGATTATTGTGCAATGGTATTCGATTCGTCCGAGCCTACGTTCCGGCATAAATACTATTCAGAATACAAGGCAAACAGGGAGGCGATGCCCCAGGATATGTTCGATCAGATGCCGCATATCTACCGGGTCGTCGAGCTTATGCGGATTCATACAGTGCAGAAACCGGGCTATGAAGCGGATGACGTGATTGCCGGTCTGGCACAACGCGGCAGTGCAGAGGGGTTGGATGTTAAAATCGTTTCCGGTGATAAAGACCTGATGCAGCTTATACACGATTCGGTCACTATGCTGATCCCGGGGGGCAAAGGGGCGCCCGATGAAATGGATCATGAGGGAGTATATAAAAAAATGGGGGTTTATCCCTCTCAAATACGTGATTACCTTGCACTAACCGGTGATTCCTCCGATAACGTGCCGGGTGTTCCCGGTATAGGTCCCAAGACCGCCGTGAAAATACTTTCCAGTGCCGGCAGCCTCGATGCATTGCTTAATGAGCCTTCACTCGCCGGCACACAGCGGTTTCAGAAAAAAATAGAAGAGTACCGGGAACAGATCGAGCTGAGTTCTCATCTTGTCACGCTCGATCCCGGGGCTGCAGAGGGGATATCGATCGATCAGCTTGCGGGAAAGGATATCGATGTGGAGAATGCAGCCAATTTTTTTAAAGAAATGGAATTCACCTCATTCCTCAATCATCCTCTTATTAATGTGAGAAACACCCTTCGGTTTAATTCGATTCTTTGTGAGGACATTGCGCAGGTACGCGATCTTGCCGGGCGTATCAGCGACAATGGATGGGTTGTAATCGACACTGAGACCGACAGTGTGGTGGCGCGCAAAGCCGGGCTGGTGGGCATATCCCTTGCGGTAGACGAGAAAAGTGCGTATTATATTCCGCTGGGACATAAAGGAGAAGGAGCGGAGTGCAATCTCAATATAGATGCGGTATGTAAAGAACTACAGCCGGTATTGAGTTCTCCCGACGTGCGAAAAATAGGCCATAATCTCAAATACGATTACCAGGTTTTTCGTAATCGGGGCATTGTAATGCAGGGGATATGGTTCGATACAATGATTGCCGGCTATCTTGTGGAACCTGGAAAAAGACGGTACGGGATGGATGCAATGGCCGAGTCGTGGTGTGGAATCCATACGCAATCGATTGAATCGCTTATCGGCAAAAAAGGAAAAGCTCAGAAATCTTTTGCCGATGTACCTGTTGACAAGGCGCTCACGTATGCATGTGAAGATGTGATCGTGCCCGTCAAGCTTTATGAAAAGCTGCAGCCTCGTCTTCAGGAGCAGAATATGACTGAATTATTTTCTGCTATAGAGATGCCGCTTGTGCAGATACTTGGCGAAATGGAATGGTACGGGGTCTATCTGGATACCGGACTGCTCGAGTCGCTTCGGAGTCAATATTCGTCACAACTGGATGAGCTGCGAAAAGAAATTCATTCACTTGCCGGAGAGAAGTTCAATGTCAATTCGCCGAAGCAGCTTAGTGAAGTGCTTTTCGATAAACTCGAGCTTCC
>CAZPUS010000002.1:61679-84424 GCA_964589825.1 uncultured Fibrobacterota bacterium
CAGTCGACCGATGTAAATGCTCTGCAGAAACTGGCGGGAGTGCATCCTATCGCCGAAAAACTGCTCGAGTACCGTGAACTTCAAAAACTTCTCTCCACGTATATAGAGGCATTACCCCGGCAGGTACTCGATATCGACGGACGGCTCCATACATCATTCAATCAGACAATAACCGCAACCGGGAGACTCTCGAGCGACTCGCCCAATCTCCAGAACATCCCGATACGCAGTGAGGCGGGGCGTGCAATACGCAAAGCATTCGTGGCCCCAGGAAATTGTGAACTGGTATCTGCGGACTATTCTCAGATAGAGCTGCGAATACTCGCACATTTTTCCGGGGATTCGCTGCTGAAAGACGCGTTCAATAAAGATAAGGATATCCATACACATACGGCATCCGCGATCTACGGGATCGCCCCCGACAAGGTCGATTCCGAAATGCGGCGACGGGCAAAAACCATTAACTTCGGACTCATGTATGGAATGGGACCTGTCAATTTGTCAAGGCAGCTTCAGATATCGTATCAGCAGGCACAGGAGTTTATAGATACCTACTTTGAACAATTTCCCACTATCAAAGATTTTATTACTACCACCATCGAAGAAACCCGGCGCAGGGGATACTCGCAAACCCTCCTCGGACGACGGAGGTATTTACCCGAAATCGATTCAAAGAACCGCCGGATACGCGAGGGAGCGGAACGTAACGCGGTGAATACACCGGTGCAGGGTACTGCTGCAGATATAATAAAAATCGCGATGTGTCGTATACAGGATGAACTGTCAGAAGCCTATCCCCACGTACATATGCTGTTGCAGGTACATGACGAGCTTATTTTCGAGGTCCCTGCGCAGGAGTCTTCGTCATTCATGAAATGGGTTGAAGCGCATATGAGCAAGGCATATGAGCTCGATGTTCCTCTGAAAGTCGATGTACACTCTGGTGCTAACTGGAGTGATGCGCATTAAAGCAGCCGCTTCTTATGGGCTGAATAGCGCGAGCCGGGGATGACGTATTACGGGTTATTACCCCTTTCCGAAGATTTCGATTCGTGTGATTCATCCTTTTGGGGTGTCGATCCATTCAACTCGTTGCTGTCACTGGTATCTTGGGAAGGTTGTCCGGATATCAGTGCATTGATGTACTCGATTTTGCTGTGCAGCTCTTCGATTTTTTTCTTTTCCCGGGCGAGTCTCTTTTTAAAATAGTTCTCCTTTGATTTAAAGGAGCTGATTGCGCGCTGTACCTGGAAGGATGTGTTATATTTTTGTGTGCCCCATCCGCCGTTTAGTGTGACCGAATCGGCGACCGATGCATTTTGAAGGGTATCGTCAACGGTTGCAGTCGGTGCGGCAACGGTGGTCGTATCTGTTGTGGCCGTATCTGAGACCCCGGCTTTCCCGAGGGCCTGATTTCTTATTTTTTGAGCGGCCGTCGGTTTTGATGGCAGTTGATGTGAGGTGTCGAGCATCAAACGGCATGCAAGGGAGAAAGAGGGTGCAGAGGAATCTGAAGATGCGGCGCGGACTGCAATAAAATTATTGCCTGCACTGAAAAGTGAGGCAATGTCGGTTATGCTGTCGGTAATGCATGAATCAGGCGGTGAGTTAAGCTGTGATACGAGTTCACCGTTTACATAAAGGATGCACGTGTCCATAAAGGAGTAGGAAAGGCCCGCATCCATTGGTTTACCCTCCAGTACGAAATCACGACGTGCATAAAAGTTTCGTTTACCAAAAGATATGGCAGGAGAGGAAAGCGCGGCATATCTGCATTTCCATCGGGATCTCTTTGCCTTTTTCCATCCTCCTGCAGGAATCGGTTCTGTATTCCAACCCCGCGAGCTGTCGTTTCGGGCTATCCATAATTTGTCTGTAGTAAGCGTGGTTGACAAATAAAAACGCCCGCCGTACATTTCAGGACTGAGGTGCGCCAGACGCCGTATAATTCTTTTCTGCCAGGGGGAATCGTCCGTAC
Source organism: uncultured Fibrobacterota bacterium (assembly GCA_964589825.1). Lineage (GTDB taxonomy): Bacteria > Fibrobacterota > Chitinivibrionia > Chitinivibrionales > WJKA01 > CAZPUS01. Next base: position 63,658 of record CAZPUS010000002.1, read on the forward strand.
CGTGCTCTTTTGTAAGGGCAAGAGCATCTTCATATGCGAAAAGTGCATTGTCCTCCATCTGGAATGCAATGTCCTCCAGGTGGAAGATAAGATCCTGGTTCTGGGATTCGGCCGGAAGGGACGTTATGGAATCTTTGGTTTCGCGGATTTTTTGTGCGAGCGCATCGAAATCATGGGGTATTTTATAATTGATTTCTGAGAACCGGCGCATACAGGGTTGATAACATGAGGCAGAAACCCCTGCACGTTTGAGTTTTTGGGCGGTAGTAAGAAAATAGTCACGTGCGGTGACTTTGCTGCTGCGTAGTTGATTATGCAGTTGCACCTGGTATTGGAAATATGAAAGAAGATCTCGTGCAATATTTTGAGGTACCGGTGCTTCATAAATGACGCCAATAGCATTGGTACGTAAAATACCGGCCTGTTCTGCATTGCTGCAAAGATGCGTACGGGCAGAATCGACCCATTGAACCTGTTCGGCATTTAATGAATCGAGCTGATTGCTTATTTTAATTGCCTTAAGAAGGGCAGGGAGGGAGTTATCGAGAATAGTTGCCGATTCTTTGTATTGCGTGCTCTTGGTTACCGCTTCCTGGACCGGGTCGGATTCTTTTACCGGACGTTGGATGTATGCCCGGGCAAATGATTCATACATATGCCCGATGCGGTAAAGCGATTCAAAAAGATGTGCACTCGAATATTTTGCGGTTCGGGTATAGCTTTTTTTCGCCTCTTTGAGCGCATCCGACTTTTTGGTGATATTGTCCTTATCATGTTGAATGTCAATTGATTCGAATTCGTCCCGATAGTACTGTGCAATTCTGAATGATGCCCTGGCCGCATATCGGTTGTTTGGTGATACTGCATCCTGTTGCTGCAATTTTTGATTGTACCTCTGTGCCTGCCTGAATAGCGATATTGCTTTTTGTCGATTATCCTTTTCAGCTTCGATTGTACCGAGCATAAAATACACCTGAACAACGTCGGGACTGTTTCCCGCGCGTCGGATAAAGTTTTTATAAACTTTTTGTGCTTTTTCATACATTTGTGCTTTTATATAAAATTCCCCGGCTTTGAGCAACATCCGGCGCACGTCCTTTTCACCGGGATATTTTTCTGCGTATCGTTCGTTGACCTGTGCCATTTTGTCGTATTTACCGAGTTTTTCATAGCAAAAACCGAGGTTGAAAAGTGCATCCTTGCTTTTTTCCGACTTCGGATAACGATCGAGTATCCGATTGTACGCATCGGCAGCGCGCTTGAAGTCCTTTGCCTCCTCATAGTCAAGCGCTGCGTTGAAGAGTGCATTCGGCGCGAGTTTTGACTGCGGCCATGTTTCTACAAGCGAGAGGTATTTACCGGCCGCGTCTTTCCACTCATTTCGTTTTTCGTATGATTCGGCATGGGCAAATGTCGCGGCATCCGCGTACTCACTTTCGGGAAATTTCGTGTAAAGCCTCGAAAAACCGTCTCCCGCTTCTTTGAATTTTCCGGCATCGAACAATACCTGGGAGTATTCGAACAGCGCCTGCGTAAGCAGCATGCGGCTTTTTTTACGGACAGGGCCAGCGGTGGCCTCCGTGTATACTTTTTCACAAATGGAGATTGTTTTAGGCAGATTATCCTGTTTGTAATAGCACTGGGCCAGAAGCACATATGCAGAGTAAAAGTTGGAATCACGGGCGGTGGTCGATATGATGCTTCTATATGTACGGGCTGCATTGGCATACATACTGCGATTATAATAAATCGAACCTGCAATAAATTGTACATCGATGCGTTTTTGGGTACGTGGAAAAAGTGTCACATAGTTTTTTGTCGCTTCGAGTAGTGCAAGGGCGCCGGAATCAAGTTTTCCTTCCTGCACTGTTGAATCCGGTATTTGTAAATTTTGCAGTGCAGCGATAGCATTCATTGCAGCTTTTTTTCTTTTTGGTTTGGGAGCGAGACTATCCTGGCTGTAGATTATGTAATTGGTACTTGCGTTTTGAAACTCGTGAAGGTGGTTATCCTGAATTATCGCGATATTCCAGCGTGCATCGAGTGAATGCACTGTATGAGGATAATGGGACACGATACGCGAGTAATGCCCGATGGTTTTGCGAAACAAAGATGTATCTTTTGATTCTTTTGCCTTTTTGTAAAGACGATCCGCAAGATAAAAACCGTTCGCTACTACCTGGGAGTCCGTTTTTGCCACGATTCCGGAATCGATTGAAATATTGCGTTGGCGCCAGTCGGAACCGGTACGGTAGTGCGAAAAGAAAGCTCTTCGCAGATCCATTGACTTGCGGGTATTACCCATGCGTTGGTTAAGGCTTATAAGCTTACTCATGGCATGCGGTGCATACCTGCAGAGTGGATATTCTTTTAAAAGCCGTTCATAGACCCGTATTGCCATAGGAAAGTCGTGGATCTCCTCTCTGAGTTTACCAATGCGGGAGAGTACACGTCCGGCGTAATCCCTGTTACCGATAAGTTTGAGAAACGAGATTGCTTTTTCGATTTCATTCTGTTCATCAAAGCTGATAGCGATATAATCGATCGCCTCTTCTCGAAGAAGCGGATTTTCAGTTTTCCCTTTATTCTTTCTGGTAACACTGAAGTCCAGATTGACTTTTTCGATCAGGTACTTGAACGTGGAAATTGCTTTATCGTATTCATCTTTCATATAATAGGTCCATCCAAGCATATAGACCGCGGTAATGAATTTTGGATGATCGGGCCAGGCAACGGCACGGATAAAAGCCTCCTTGGCCAGCTCGTATCCCTTGCCTCCATCTATCTTAGGATGATCGAAATAGTATTGCCCCAGACGGATATTGGTTTCAACATAATAACTGCTTTTGGGATAATTCTCTATAAGATACGTAAAGCTGCGGGCGGCCTGTGCGTATCTCTCTTCTTTCTGCTGTGCGAGAGCTTTAAAAAAACAGGCATCATCCGCGCGATCGTGCTGTGGATGGGTGTGGATTATTTCATCGTAGGTTGCAATCACGTTATCCATGTCATAGGTGGGAAATTCGAGTTGGCGTTGTGATGCCCCCTGGGCGAGTTTCTTTTCGTATGTATTCATTTTTGTGCTGAATTCAGCCTCCGCCTGATCATAAAAAAGCTCGGCCTGACGAAACAGCAGCTCAGCATTGTACGAAGTGCGGGGATAAAAATCGAGTACATTATTGGTTATGGCGATAAGCGTTTTTCGCATGGTGTCTATCGATTTGACAATGGTATCCCGATATGCATCGCTGTAGTGTACTTCCGGATTTTTTGTAGTTGATGCGGTCGTTGTCGTATCCTGCCGGGCAAGATGCGCGTTTATTTCTTTGAGCTGTTGCTTCAGATCCTGATATCTGAGAAACGCCCAGTCGATATACTGAATGCTTTTTTCTTCACTTCTCAGAATCGCGGAATTGTTGCTCTCTGCGTATTGATTTTGTAATGCATTACGGGTACGCAGAATCTCGGATAAACGGCTTGAGGCATATTTTTTTTCTTGCATAAGTGAATCGTATAAGCTGCTGGTTTCCGATCCGGAATCGCCCTTGATATCAGAAAGCAGATGCTGTAACGTATCTATACTGTCACGATACATGCGAATAGAAGTTTTAAGTTCGGTAAGATATTTCTGCATTGCGATTACCGGCATGATACTTTGTCCCGTATCATCTCTGAATTCCCGTAGCAGGGAAACAGAATAGCTTTTCAGCTGACGGATTTGTTTAATATTCTTATCTGCGGTGCGCAAAAGAGAGCTGTCACCTTCGGCTTCAGCATTGTTACGGATCCTGTTCCATTCGCTGATAAGCTCGATATTTTTTCTAATTTCCTGGTAAAGGTTGACGCGGATACCTTCGCGTCGTATCGCGGTATTGACAGTGGCAGCCAGTCTGTATGCCTCGGACTGAAAGCCTTCTGAGCGGTATATTTTTTCCAGTTCCGACGCATAGTCAAAATAAAGAGGTGCGGTAAATGAATGGGCTTCTATATACGATTCCGCAATTTTTTTTGCCTCGGCGATGTTGCCCTGTGATTTTAAACAACGCATGAGCTGCAGTTGTACGTGCTGATAATCCGTATATGAAGAGGGGATTTTTTCGTAGTAAGTGAGTGCCGGTTCGGTTTTTTCCTGTTCATAGTAGATATTGCCGATCAGATGCAGCGCAGCTTGTTTCATAGGGGCGTCACTGCTATGCTCTCTTATATAGTTGAGGGTGATAATCGCCTGATCGTGGTTGTCTAACGACATATTGCACAGTGCCTTGAGAAACAGCGACTGAGATGCGCGTTGAGAGGTGGAGGGTATACGGGTAAGTATATCGATCGCGCGTGTGTAGTTACCACGATGATAGTGAAACTTTGCGAGGATGTAATGAGCTGAATTGATAAGAGGGTGATCCGCAAATTCGTTTGCAAAACGTGAATGAATGCTCTGTGCGGTTTCGAACTCGTTGTGACGATAGGCAGTCTGAAGAAGACGCAATAGTGCGGCCGGTTTATACCTTGGTTCTGTGAATGTATCCGCAACGGTACGATACATACGGATCGCTCTGGAAGAAATATGAAGCTGCCGGTAGCACTCCCCCAGCATCAGAGTGAAAAGGCTTCTTCCGTTGCCTGGTATATTGTACTGCAGATATTTCCTGAGGATATCCGATGTCTGCTGGTATTTCCCCTGATCGTAGAGTGTAAACGCACGTTGCATTTTTTGTTGCGTAATAACCGAATCCCGGAGTGCGATGACCTGTTTTTCATCGATTGATTCTTCGAGTACCCATTTCAGGTTTCCTGATGGTGCAGAAGCCACCGCAGTGCAGGCCAATAATGCCGTGTATATGACGGCACACCGTATTACAGGCGTACAGAGTGTAATGAGACAATAGTGTAGTTGTGTGAAGTTCATATACCGTAGTTTCCGTCATTTACTTGCAGCAACGAAAGCCGATCTCTTTTCCTGTAGTACTCATGTTTTCCGGTGTGCGTTGTCTGCAACCCGCACGTCTCCCCGACATGTAACTGCCTCCCATGGTTGCCGATATATTCCCTTCGACTGTATTTACCCATTCGCGAACATTACCGACCATGTCATATACTCCGAAATCGCTTCTGCAGGAAGAAGATGCCGAGGAGGCAGTCGTCTTTTTTCCGTCTACTGTACAGTTGTTTTTTTGGAAGGTTTGGCCGTACGAATACAGCGCCCGTTGTCTGCCGGTACAGGCATAGTTCCATTCTTCAGGCGTACAGAGGCGTTTCCCGACCTGTTCGCACCGCATTCGTGCTTCAAACCATGTAATGCCGTGAGTGGGTTCTTTCCCTGTGGTATTCGGCCATTCGTATTTGTCTATACAGTATGCATCACCGTTTACAGGTGCAACGTAGACCATTCCTTTTGGACATCTGCCGCGTACAAATACTTCCTGCCGGGTATGTTCGATGTTGCCCTGCGGGTCTCTTACGATGAGGGTCGGTGCGTAAATACCGCCTTCTGTATACCGATGCGACGCACGGGGTGAAGCGCTGAAACTGGTGGTGTCTTCTCCGTTTCCGGTAAAATCCCAGCAGTATCGCAGCTGTGATGACGACGATTCATTGTCCCGGCTTTCGGAGGCATCGAAAACCGTGGGAATATTCACTGAGGGGCTATCGGTAACCACAGAGAAACGAGCGACAGGGGGAAGGTCGATATGGTAGATAAAAGTATCAAGCGCACCGCGCATTCCGCTCTGGTCAACCGAGAATGCAATAATAGTATCAGAAGAGGATAGTGGGATCGGTTTGGTGTATAATGTTGAATCGGTGGTGGGTACATGTCCGTGCCTGGCGTAGAAAATGCGGGAGCCTTCCAGCAGCGCACTCAGACGAATGGTAAGTGCTTTATTGTATACAATGTCATTTCCGGATGGAAGATTTGCTTCCGGTGCGGGTTTGGAGAGGTTGATATGATGTGTTTTGGTAAAATTTCCTGCCGCGTCCTCCGCAAGGAACGTAAGGTGAGGTGAATCCCCTCTGTCAACACGGATGCGGGCCTTTGATGTCAGGAATTTATTTCCCGCTATTTTCATTGAAGGACTGTGCAAGGGGTTACTGCGGGTGAGGGTATAGTAGATGCTCGCATTTTCGTTGCATGCGATGGTCACTATAGCGGTATCATCGCGTCCTTTTTCAAGTGAGAGTGTAGGAATCGGCGGGCTAAGATCGAGCACATATTTATTCTGGCGAATCGGACTCCTGGAACCCTCAGGAGTTAATGCATAGTATTCGAGCGTATGTAAACCTTTTTCCTCGAGCCGTATCGAATCGCGGTAACGAGTAAATAATGAGTCGGGGAGCAGTCTCCAGAAAACCTTGGTTCCGTGTTTTTTACGGAACCCGATGCTTATTCGTGTATTGTAAAGCCCTCCCTTGGGTTTTGCGGCGACAATGGGGTTAGCGACTTCGTCTATGTCGCGTATTTTAGTGGCATTACCAACTGAATCGAGCGCGAACCAGTGAATGACCTGCCCCGGTTTTACAGTAAAGGGTTCGGTATAACGTGGAGAACGGCGAGACACTTTGCTTTGTCCCAGTGCATAATGGATTGTGGCATCCGGTTCCGAAAAAAAGGTTATTCGGTACTGGCTCGTAGCCATATCCTGCATTATTTCAAATCGTACTTTGGGAGGTTTGGTATCCACTGTATAGCGGTGCTGTTTGACTTCGCTCAGATTGCCTGCAATATCCTTTCCCATGAAACTTAAAATGGTAGCTCCTTCTTTTGATATTCTGAGAGAGTCTTTATACAGCGAAGAGGTCGTATCAGGAACCGACCCGTCAGTGGTGTAAAAAATATGCGCGCGCTCATTGCTGCGCAATCGAATGACAACCGGTTTGGTATAGGTTCGGGGTGCGGGTAAAATAGTGATGATTGGGGGGGTATGATCGTACTGTTTTGTTATCTTTTTTGTTTTTGATCGGTTCCCCGCCTTATCAAGGGCCCAGGCCCTGATGCGCCATTTACCCCGTTTTTCAAGGGCAATTGGTTCGTTATACAATAGGCTGTCTTTTGCTATATCGAGAAAATCGGTGATTGAATAGGAAATTCGGGCCGGCTCTCGTGTTTGGATGTGTATCTTGTCGAATCGTCTACCTTCATCGAGAGAAAAATGAATACGTGGCGCCAGTGTATCCACTGTATACGAGCGGGTTACCATGTCCGATGCGATACTGTCTGTTGTCTGTGCATAACATCGCAGTGTCGATGTGCCGTAAGGAAGAATAACCGGTTTTGTATAACGTTGAAACCATGCTTTTGGGGTCATGGGATCGAACGAATAGAACAGGGTTAGTTCCGGCGGGGTTGCGGATATGGTGACTGTCTGATGTGTGTTGTAGATGCCCTCGGGCGGAGAAAATGAAAATTCGATATCCGGGATACCTATCAGGTATCGTATATGCACAGGTTTAGATTTATTCCCTGCACGGTCTTTGGCTGCGATAAACGCGTCAAGAGAATCCGAAATGCGTATGGTATCCGTATCCATCTTCGTAAACGGGCCTGATTTTCCGGGAGAAAAAAACAGCATTACTTTTTCCGAGGGGTTTATGCGTACCGTCACCGGGTCCTTGTAACGACGGGGTGGAGGGGCGAAGCTGAGCGACGGGGCGGTTTTATCGAGTATATACTGTACGGAATCGAGGGCGGTGGTATTGCCGAAGTCATCTTCGGCTTTATAGTAAAGGGTGTGTGTTCCGGGGGTGGATACGGTAACTGGCCTGGAGTAGCGTTGCATTGAATCCTTTGAATTGATCGAATACTCGATACGTGCATGCTCATTTGCGGAGAAGGTGATGTGGAACACACTGTTATGGTATTGCGGTTTCGGTTCAACACGTATCTCGGGCGCAGTGGTATCCATCCAGCGGGGAACGATGGAATCCTGCACAATGTCTGTTGCAGAGGAGGTGTCGTTCACATAATGAATGCGGCGCGGTGTGGATGCGTTACCTGCTCTGTCTGTCGCTCTGACCCACCCGGAAAGAGAATTTTTTACTTTGAGTGTATCAGAGGGGAGGGGACGGTATCGGGCCGAGGCGCCGGATGCGTAATAAAAGGTACAGGGTTCATTGCATTCAATGTGTACAATGTCAAGTGAATCGTAGGATCCCGGGGGAGGCATGAGTCTGATTTCGGGCGCAGTGGTATCGTATACAAAACGTGCTGAATCTGTCGTACTCCGTTCTCCTTTAAAACGGACATATATCATATACTCACCGGGCTTGTCGATTGCGAGTGGACGTGTGTATTCAGTGAACTCGAGCCGATGGTTTATGCGGTATTCGATCATGCGCGCTGCGGATGAGGAGAGACGTACATACAGCGCTGATGAATGATACCGTTTTGCCGGTGAGATTATTATTTCGGCTGAATCCCCTTCGTTATCCGATGGATGCGCTGCATGTACGTGCAATGCCGTCAGGATACAGGCGAGTAATATGAAAACTGTTGTTTTTTTCATTTTTATCTGCGGTATTAAAAAGCGTCTTTGAGTAATGCGGTTATTTCTTTTTTCAGTGGAGTGTCTTTCTGAGATGCCGAAAGCGCGGTTTGCAGATGAGAACGGGCTTTTTCATTCTTTTGTTTATACAGGTAAAGCTTTGCGAGGATCATATGAATATGAGGATTTTCTTCAGGAGCCATATCCCGGGCCTTTTGGGCCAGTTTGATCGCCATATCCCATTCCCCCCGGTTGTTTTCTCTGAGGTTATGCAATATGGCATTGGCCCAGCCAAGATATCCATTTAAGTGATCCGGATATGTTTTTACGATGTCCCGGTACTTTATGGTTGCCACCTGGTACCATTCAAGATGAAGATAGGTCCGGGCGATTTTAAGAAGGATAGATGGATCCTGCGGTGCATATTCGAGATACTTTTCGAGTCGGGACACCGCTGTTTTATACCGTTTCTGTTTCCATAATACGTCACAGAGCGACAGCAAAGCCTGCTTGTTGGTTGGTTCTTTATTGAGGATACTTTCGTAGTATTCGATTGCCCGGTCGTAACGTCCCAGCCTGAGTGCGGTTTGAGCGCAATACATCGTTATTTCGGTGTTTCCCGGCTGCATGGAATGAAGTTTGAGGAAATACTCGCGCGCCTTTTCCGGCTTAGCCGCTCTGGTGTAGGCGAGCGCAAGATTATACAGGATTTTCCAGCTCGATTCGCCTTTTTTCAAGGCTTTTCTGTACAGTGTTATCGCCTTTGCGGTTTTGTTATCCCGCATGTAAAGGTTGGCTCTGTTAGTGAGCGCGCTTGCAAGGTCTTTTTGCGCGATTCTACGAAACAGACTGTCTGCAGTGGTAGTATCTCCGCTTTTAAGCGTTGCGACTGCAAGGTTGATCAGCGTGTGTGCCTGATCGTCATCGTGTGTTGCTGCCTGTGAAAAAGCTGCGAGGGCCTTATCATACCATTCGAGTTCAAAATAGGTGTGTCCCAGGCTGTTGAGTACAGCACTGTGGCCGGGAGCTCTGTCACGGGCCTGTTCGAGGATGCTGAGTGATTCCATCAGATCGCCTTCGCGTCTGTAAGCATTTCCCAGTTGCAAATAGTAAGGGATGTAATCCGGACGACGGGAGATCAGGTTGCGCAGCAGCTCGTATGCATAGGCATAGTTTTGCTGTCGTACCGAAAGCCTGGCAAGCAATGCCTGTGTTTCCAAAACCGAAGGACCGAGATTGAGTGCACGGGTCAGTGCGATGTTTGCCCTGTCGAAGTTGCCGCGATAAAGATGGTATCTGGCAATTGCGGTGAGTCCTTCAGCAGAGGCATCGAGCGCCTGTTGACGTGAGTGCATAAAGGACTCGGCAGCTGACAGCTTATGAGACCGCACCAGAAAAGAGAGATACTCGCTGTAGACGATATCGCCTGCGTCAGGACACGACATCGCTTTTTTAATATAGATACCGGAAGAATCGAAATAGCCGCTTCTTTTATAAATCTGCGAAAGATGAAGATACGGGCGTGAAAAGCGGGGGTTATCACCTGATGCAGTGTAATACGCAGTCAGTGCGGCGCTGTACCGGCGTCGCATTTCATGGTAGAGCCCCATTGTGTATGCTTTCCAGGCGTTATCGGCTGTTACGGCAGCACCGGAAAGAGACGATGCACCCATTGCAAGAGTGGAGGTCACACGTTCTCCGAGACGCTTCATAATCAGGGTGAAATCGCGGAGCCGCCCTTTTGCGGTAAATGTTTCTTTGGTAAGCCTGTTATCGGTAAATCGGGCAAGCTTCAATCTGAAAAACAGCGTGTCGTTTTGTATACGAAAGTTTGCGCCTATAGCCGCATTCCAGAGCCATCGTTCCCTGTGGGCAAGCAAAAGGCTGTCGTGATCCATACGCCATGCGGAGGAATCGACACGGAAAAGAAATTCGGGATTCCAGACCTGACAATTTTTTGTCTCGCGAAGATAGTGAAAAAGGTATTCGCTGAATGCGCTTTCAAGCCATACGTGCGCATCAGTTTTAATGGCACCCTGTGCAGGGAAAAGGGCAATACTCGTTCGAGAATGGGCCATTCCCGCACACATAATGCATACAGCGTACCACGCGGCAAAGAGCGTTAAAAAAGGGTTTGTGTGGCGAAGTGGTACCCGGGATGAGTCCATACATTACCATTAATGAGCGTTGAACCTAAACGGAGCGGATTTGTATGCGAAACCTGCTGCCATCCGTACTCCTCTTGCGTCCCCGGAAACAACGAGCCTCCCAACAGGTCCGACGCATCATTGCCGGAACCTCAATAACAGCATCGCTCACCGCATGTTTCATCAAAACAATCGCTCAGTTCAGGTTGAAGGAAAAAAGAATGTACTGATGAATCTTCGCTGTGGTAAAAGAACAACGATTATACAGATAAAATACATTTTTACCGTCGCATTTGAATAAATAGCAAAGAAGCAGGCGCAACGTTTTAGCCGTATCGGTAAACCGATGTCGGATTGATCGAATACATTACGATAGCGTCCAAAGCGACCGGTGTATACAGGCAACAGTATCGGTTCCGGGTTCTGCGAAGTTCGGGCGTTCTATTCCCCCTGTGTTCGGGAGAGTTTCTCACATGCAAGCAGTACCGCATCTTTTGCATTTTGTGCGGGTGTGAGCAGACGGGGCTCTATCTCACCCGCATTCATAAGCTTCCATGAGCCCGGCAGTGCAATAATCGGTTTGCGCATGTTGAGCGCAAAGCCCATTTCACTCAATGTTCCGTACGAGCCGGGAAGTGCGATCAGTACATCTGCAGTATTTACGACCAGGATATTTCGTCCGTATCCCATGGCGGTAGGTATCGCGAAATCGACATACGGGTTGGCATCTTCTTTTTGTGAAGAAGGAAGAATACCGAGGACCGTTCCATTATATTTTTTTGCTCCTTGGGATGCCGCTTCCATAATCCCGCCGAGCCCTCCGCACACAAGAGCGCATCCATTACGGGCAATTTGTTCGCCGATACCGGCGGCAAGTTCACATACGTCCGGGTTTGCCTGTGAGCCCCCTATTACACCGATAACGTCTTTCATATCATTCTCCTTTAAGGATAATATTTCCGAGAGAATCGAGGTACGTGCGGATGTTTTTGAAATAATATGATGGATAGTTTCCGTCAAGTATCTTTTTCCGAAGTTCCAGATAGGCCTGCACTGCATCTGTACCCTGCTTCCGGCGCAGGTCCGGTTCACGCGCATTGACCTCTGTAAAGGTTTCGGTTGCTTTTTCGCCTTTTCGTGTGTCGCTGCCGCGGCCTTTTTTATGTACCGACAATGACGCTTCGAGCATGCGGGTAAGGAGTTTTTCCTGCTGCTCTTTCACCTCTTTATTCGCGGGATCCTGCAGCATCCGTGCAATGCGTTCCGCCTCTTCTTTAAGACGGCGGGCGTGTCGTGCCTTATCCGAACGAGCCTCTTTTTTGTATTGGCGTGCGAGTTCTTCGAGCTTCTGCGCAATACGTTTTTGTTCTTTTCTGGCCTGTACTCGCATTCCCTCGTTTCCAGGCCGGGCTCCTTTCTTCGTGCTGGAGGAAGCGGGGGATTTTCCTTGATTCCCTATCCCCTGAGTTCCCTTTTTCATCATATTATTAAGCAGCTGCGAGGTCATGGCATTGAGTGCTGCCTGAGAGCCGGAAATTTTCTGCATCATACCGGCCGACTGCTGCATTGCCATGGAGCTTTTCTGCATAGAGTCATCGAGTCGGTCGATAAGCACATAAATAGTGCGTGCAAGCATGTGCAGTGCGGTACGGGATCGCTTGAGGGGGATTGCAGTGCGTGCGTCGGGTCCCTGACCAATTGCGGCGCGTGAACTGTCGACAATGTCGAGCGCACGTGAGTGTTGCCCTCTTAGCGTTGACGTAATAAAAGGTGGTAATGCGGAGAGACTATCGATCATTTCCTGATTGGCGGCAAGCGCATTACGCAGCGCACTCATTTGCTCTCTGAGGGAGATTTTTACCTCTTGCGTCTCCGCGTGGCTGCCGCCTTCGTTATTATATGAAAGAAAATGTCCGGCTTTTGAGATCACCTGTTGCTGCCATCTGGAAAGATGTACCGTAGTACGCAGCATCCCGAGAAGGATGGTGCGATCCTGCTGCATTTTGGAAGCCATGGAATGCGTCATTTGCGCTTCGAGTTGGCTGGAGAGTCCGAGAAGGGAGGCACTCATCCGGTTCATCGTTTCGGCACCCGGATGAGTACTGGCATCGAGTGCATGTTGTATCCCTGCACGGGCGGAATCGACGCGGTGTTGAGCAGGGAATAGACTGCTTTTTGTGTTCCATTGCGACGATTCATACGCACGAACGCCGGCAAGAAGTGTGCCGACCGAATCGAGGATACGCTGCTGCGTTTGTCGTGCTGTTGAATCGGCATCGTACGATGCAGGGTTTTGCCGGGCATGTTCTTTTTGTGATGCCGCCAGATTTTGCGCACGGGACGAGAGTGCGGCGAGGCGCTGTTGCGCTTTCAGTTTTTCGAGGAACTCGAGTGCATGATCGATTTGTTCGGATAATTCAGGGAGCTGTTGCTGCATGCGGTTAAGGGCCTCGCGCAGATCGCGATGTCCGGGAAGGCTGTCTTTTGAGTGCATATCGAACAGGACCGAGTCACCGAATTCTTTAGTAATTTCTTCAACCGATTTGCGAAGCTGCTCCATTTTATCAAGCAGTGCTTCATTCAGCGTACCTTCGTTTTTCAGGCGTGTGACACTTTTCTGAAATGACTGCAGTGCTTCATTGAGCGAGTCGCGTTGTGAGGTGATTTTGGAGGCGAGATTTTTAATTACCTGTTGTTCATCCCATGAAAGCTTTTTGTTCCATTTTTGTTCACGTATCATTCGTGAGAGCTCTTTTTCGATTTGCTCAGTCTCATGTTGCGCCGAAGAGAGTGAACGGTGCAGTGCATCTTCATCCCTGGCCATTTTTTCATGCATCTGTGCAAGGGTGGGGAGACGGTACCAGAAGGTGTCGCTGCAGCTGCGGTGTCGGGCCGGCGCATTATCGGTAGCGCATGCGGTATAAAAAACAGTGTCGCCGGGATAAATCGTCATTTTGTCAAGATGCCAGAACAGCCGGGAGTGCCATTCGCCGTTCTTTTTTTGTGAGGAAATATTACGGAGTGCACGTGTGCGGACCGTGGCGGAATCTGCGGTATGATGCCACCAGTGAAGCCGCACCGAAGAAATGCCAAAGTCATCGCCGGCGTTGACGGTAAGTGTTTCGCTTGCGGGTGAGGAGAGTGTTATGTTGCGTCCCGGTGACGTGATGCGCACCGAGGGCGGCAGGTCTTTTCGAACGTCAATGCGGAATCGGATGTCGGAGCCCCCGTGCTGTCCGATTGTATCCGTCAGTACGAACCGGTATTCACCCCGTTTACGCAGGGGAATAGTGTCGAGTACCGTATCACCTTGAATCTGCAGTGATATGGTGTCGCCGTCGGTAAATACCATCCCGGCATCCGAAAGCGGAAAGTGGGATGCGAGTGCGATGCGCACGGGCGAGCCTGCAAACGCGGAAAACGATCCCTGTCCCGGTGGCAGCGTATCAGGTGCCAGGCCGGTATACGAAGGCGGATGTACGATTACTGAAAGACGCCGCATTCGGGGGGGCTGCACGACATAGAGTGTTTCGGGGTTACTGGTATGAGCTCCGGCGGTAAACCGGTACGCCAGGGAATGGGTAAGTGTATCGGTGCGAAAAGAGAAAGTGCCGTTTGAATCTGCAAAAAGAAGTCTTGTTTTCTCAACAGGTGAGTTGAGCGAATTCGTGTGAAGGACACCTCTCGAAAAGAATTCTGTGCGCGGGACAAAGCGAAGCGTAGTGTCGCGGTGTGAGGGTATGCGACACGTTCCGGGAAAGATACGGTAACTGAACGAACCCGAAATAAGCGGTTCCCTCCAGTAACGAAATACCGGCTCAGAGGTGACGAGAGTAACGAATACGGCTGACGGTATCAGCAGCACCGCAGCAATTGAGGCATTACGCAGTCCCGCAACCGCCACTGTTCGGGGATACATGTCAAGTGAAGATTCGGTGTCGGCAATATATCGTGCGGCAAGGGAGCGGGAGGAGTGTGAAGTGCGTTGGTGTAATTGGAGCGCAATGCGCAATCCGGGATGATCAAGCCCGGATGCCGTATCGAGCATCGTAGCGATGTGATTCAGGGATGGACGGCGGATAAGGAGTGCATCGAGTACCGCTGCAGTCAGCGCTATTGCGGTACTAATTACGGTAAGGTCCCAGACAAGGGGCAGGACGGTCCATGGAAATACTGCAAACGCAAGGTGAATGAAAATATGGGCTGCACAGAAACAGACGGCAATCCACAACCATATCCAGGCGGTGCGCTTGCATATCAGCTTCTTCCTGCAGGAGCGAAGATACCTGGTAAGAGCCTGCGCGGGCACCTGATCCCGGGAGCCGGTATGTGATTGAGCGGTTGTCATTTTTTTTCTATTCTGCAGGAGATAAGTCGGACAATTAGCAGTATAATTAGCAGGGGGCATTCAGTGACGTATGAAATGGATTCAGGTGTGTTTGTAGCGCATATCGGGTATTCGAGTGCTCTCCACTCCTTATAGTTCGATGCAGCAATTGCAGACGATCGAATACGACACAACACCAAAATACCATAGGAACGCAGCTGTTGTGAGATGACTGTGTGTTATCGGTACCGCAGCGCTTGTCGCGGTTATTATTGTTCGTAGAACCATGTCACGATATTTGTACCCATTTTGAGAGCCTGTGCATGGAGATGCGGGGAGACCTTGTGCACACGAAGATTTTCCATGCCGTCGCCGATATCCGCCGAAAAGGTATAGAGTACGGCAATACGATCGTTATGATAGAGTGCATAGAGCTGTGCAGGTTCGCCGTTGTGTTCATGGATTTTGGGAAGTCCGGGAAGGTCGAATCGGACGGAAAAGATCGGATGGTCCGAGGACAACGGTTGCAGAGCAGTATTCGGAAAAACCTTTTTTATCTCTCTTCGAAACGATTCGTCCATGCCGAAATTGTCGTCTGCCCATAAAAAACCACCGCGTGAAAAGTAACGTCGAAGATGTACGACATCGTTTTCGCTGAAACGAATGTTGCCATGTCCCGTCATGTAGATGAACGGATGGTGGTAGAGGTCGCGGGAATCGGGCGTTACCGTCGCCACGGTGTCGCACACCGCAAGGCGGGTCGAATCGTGCAGCATCCTGATCAGGTTGGGCAATGAGGACCGATCCGCGTACCAGTCGCCGCCCCCTGAGTACTGCAGCCGTGCGAGTGTGAGTTCGCACGCAGAAACGCTGCAAAGATGCACCATACATAAAAGTGCGATAACAGAGAATGATATACGAAAAGTACCCATAAGTCCTTGTTTATTACCTCCATCGTACCGATTCAATAATCGAATCGGCTATACCGGGGGCGGTCGATATGATACCTTCGGAGTCAAGCGTAAGCGCAGATCCGTACTTATCTCTGCATTCTCCCCCCGCCTCTTCCACTATGCATTTTCCTGCCGCGAAATCCCAGGGAGCGAGTTTGTATTCAAAAAAGGCGTCGAAACGTCCAGTTGCGACCCAGCACAAATCGAGGGCCGCAGAGCCGGTACGACGTATACCGCGGATGTTGACGGTAAACAGGCGGTGAATGGTATCGATCGTTTTTTTCATCATTTCACCTCTGTCGTAATGAAAGCCGCAGGCGACAATGGCATCCTGGACAGAATCTATCGGGGCGCATGTGATCGGACGGCCATTCATGTATGCCCCCTTTCCGCGTGCGGCGGTATACAATTCGTCATGTACAGGATCGTAGACCGCCCCGCAGATGACTTCTCCACGGTGTGCGAATGCGATAGAGAGGGAAAACACGGGGATGCCGTGTGCATAGTTATTCGTCCCGTCGAGTGGATCGATTATCCAGAGGTTTTCTGCGCTGGTGTCGGAATCATAGGCCCCTTCCTCTCCGAGGAAACGGTGTGTCGGGTAGCTGCTTCCGATATGCGCAACGATCGCCTTTTCAGCATTGATATCCGCCTCTGTCACAAGGTTGTTGGATGCTTTGGTATTTATTGCAACGTTCTGATAGTAATCGAGCACGATTGTGGCCGCCTTGCGTAAGGCCTCCTCTGCGCTCTGTAGTAACGCCTCGGTTTCCATGGGAGCCTGTCTTTCCGGTGGTAATAATGAAAAAAAGCGATAGCTGGAACCTGAATTGAATGATTTTGCAGGTACAATCGGCGGGGTATCCGCACTGCTCTTTAATTCTGCAAAGCCATGAAACAATACGCAGGGGCCTCATGAGTTTCGAAAATAAAATGGCGGACGACTCACCCCATCTTTTATCGGAACAACGGGGCAGTATCGACAAAAAATAATCTTTTGTATGCAGCTTCGACCGGTAGACAACTGAATCCCTGTGTGCTTATGTATGCATAGCGTATTGGTGTATCAAAAATCTGAATAGCGCGGATTGCAGCAGCTTTCATCAAAACAACCGTTCGATTTAGGAAAAAATAGGCACAGCATTATTTCTCCGGACAACATTGGTAGAAGGTTTTGGCGAAAATTACACTGCAATGGAAAATAAGAGGCGCGCAGAGGTATTTTTTGGTCAGTGTTTTAAGAAAGATAGTATGAACTATAGTCAAGGAAACAGATATGAAGTGCTTTGAAGAGCTCAAATGGCGCGGGCTGGTGGAAGATTTTATCCCGGGAAGCGATGAACTTCTCGATTCCGAAAAAATAGCGGTTTATTCGGGTTTCGATCCCACCGCTCCATCCCTGCAGGTAGGCAATCTCATACCGTTGATGCTTCTTACCTTTCTGCAGAAACACGGTCATACGCCTGTGGTGTTGCTGGGGGGTGCTACTGCGCTGATAGGCGATCCTTCGGGTAAGACGGGAGAGCGGGAACTCTCTTCCAAAGAAGTTATCCGTCAGAATCTTGATAATTTCAGGAGACAGATGCATTCGTTTCTCGATTTTGCCCACCCGTCAGCCCCGGCGCAGATCGTGAATAATTACGACTGGCTCAGTCAATTCGGTGCCATAGATTTTTTGCGTGAAGTGGGGAAAACGCTTACGGTCAATTACATGATCGCAAAGGAGTCTGTCAAACAGCGCATGGAGCAGGGCCTCAGTTTTACCGAATTTTCGTATCAGTTGCTTCAGGGATATGATTTTTACCGGCTATATACCGAAAAAAACTGTGTGATGCAGGTGGGCGGTTCTGATCAATGGGGCAATATTACGTCGGGGTGCGAATTTATACGTCGTAAAGTGCAGGGGCAGGCATATGCGCTTACCGCTCCGCTGTTAACACGTGCTGACGGCTCCAAATTCGGGAAAACAGCGGGAGGTGAGACGGTATGGCTCGATCCCGGGATGACCTCGCCGTATACTTTTTATCAGTTCTGGATGAATTGTTCCGATGACGACGCACAACGGTTCATTAAAATCTTTTCTTTGCGGGAGCCGGAAGAGATCGCATCGTTGTGCCGGGAGCATGGGCAGCAACCCCATGCACGTCTTTTGCAAAAGATGCTGGCAAAGGAGATGACGGTTCGCGTCCATTCCGAGCAGGAATATGACCAGGCGGTTGAGGCATCGAAGATACTGTTTGGAAAAGGAACCCGGGATACACTGTCGCATTTGTCAAAAGAAGCATTCGAGGAAATCTTTGAAGGGGTACCGCGATATACGGTTTCGAGAGACGTGCTGGAAAGTGGGAGTGCGGTGCTCGAGCTGGTAACGATGAAATGCGGTATATTCGAATCAAAGGGTGAGGTGAAGCGTCTGGTGCGATCCGGGGGATTGAGTATCAATAAGGAGAAAGTGAACGATATCGGGGCCCAAATCGGTACCGACGCGCTTTTGAACGATACGTATATACTTGTGCAGAGCGGAAAAAAGAAGTATTATCTTATTGTCGTGCAGGATTGATTGTGCAAAGGTTCGAATTGTCGTGTTCTCTGTCGTGTCCGGGAAAATGACAGATCCGTCTTTACTCACTTCCCCCGATTTTTACGCGTGTGTGCCACACGCTTTGAGTCTATCTCGTTGCCTTTGTATCCAGTTGGCAGTATCCCGGGCATGTATGAACTCGCTTGGCTCAGATATGCACACATGCATTTTCCGAAACACGGCACTATACCATGAAGGTTCATATATCCGGCGTGAGGGCATGCATGTGTATATTTGCAAGTACAGTTTGCTGTTTTATTTTTAAGGCACAACGTAGAACTGATGTAATCTGAGACCGTACGCGAAGGGGAAAAAAGCCACGTTCCTTAAAAGGCTCGTGGCCTGTTTTTTTCACAAAGAAACGCAATATGTCGAATCAGGGGATCAGTCTTCGTGCAGATACGGGCCGGTTCCGTTGTTGGAAAAGGTGATCGATGCGTAATCGATGTTGGTATTGCCGGTACCATACGAATATATACCGTATATCATGCAGTTTTTGATAGTAGAGTGCGATATATTTACCAGGCATTCATCGCTGTTGATTCCTGTGGTTGCGGAATCGATGACGCAGTATGAAACCGAACAGTTTGCATTTGCATTATCGGTAAAACGTAATCCGTAAAGACTGTAATTGTAACTGTCCGCTTCTCCGTGTCCCCAGAAAACGCCGTTTTCATAAGTAGAAAACCATATGCTGTCGGTTACGGTGCCATTTGCAATAAGGGTGCCGTGGTTTACGGCAAGGTACGCGTCATCCTGAAATTCGAATCTGGTGCCGGGATGTATTGTTATTTCGACGCCGTTGGTGTTGTCGATAGTTGCTTCTTCGGTAAATACATAGGGCACAACAAGCCTTTTCCACGAGCCTGACTCAGTAACTTCGTCCCCTTCTACCGCAACCGCATCTATCGCATTGCCGGTGAAAGATGAAGTACCGGAGAGGCGTGAAAGGTACGTTGCCTTGATATACAGGGGGAAGAATGTACTGGTTTTCCCATTGGAAACAAAGGCATTGTGTATAAAAGCGGTCGAGTCTTTTGGCCCGCAGTCGTCGAAATATATGCCTGCATATGCGCAATTTGTAAACGTGCAGTGTGATATCGTTATGCCGTCCTTTTCAAAAAGGATACCGGTAGTCGCAGAGTCGAATGTACAGTACGAGAGCGATGAGTTGGTGTTGGCATTGTCGGTGAACCGAAGCCCGTAACGGCTGTACCAGTACGAGTCATCCTGTCCCTGGCCCCAGTATTTACCGTGTTCGAAATTCGAAAACGTAATGCTGTCGGTTGCTGTGCCCTGTGCAACGAGCGTTCCGTGATCAATGCTCAGGGTCACATCTTCAAGCAGTCTTATAGCCGTCCCGGGTTCAATTGTGATTTGTATGCCATTGGTATTATTTATCGTTGCATCATGATTAAACACATAGGGAACGGGCAGTTTTTTCCATGTACCCGATTCCGTTACCTGCTCTCCGGTAACCGCGACCGCATCTATCGTATTGTTGGTGAAAACAGCGGTGCCGGAGAGTCGTGCAAGATAGGTCGCATCGATATACAAGGGGAAAAAACGTGCGGTTTTTCCGTTGGAAACAAAGGCATTGTGTATAAAAGCGGTCGAGTCTTTTGGCCCGCAGTCGTCGAAATATATGCCTGCATATGCGCAATTTGTAAAGGTGCAATGCGATATTGATATGCCGTCTTTTTCCATATAAATACCGGTAGTGGCAGAATCAAAAACGCAGTACGAGAGCGATGAGTTGGTGTTGGCATTGTCGGTGAACCGAAGCCCGTATCGGCTGTACCAGTACGAATCATCCTTTCCCTGCCCCCAGTATTTGCCGTGTTCAAAGCTTGAAAAAACGATACTGTCGTCTGCACTCCCTTCGGCAATAAACGTTGCATTATCGACTGTGATCGTAACATCTTCATTAAATTCGAATGCAGTTCCCGGATGTACGGTAATTGTAACACCGCTTGCATTATCGATGGAGACGTCATTCTGGAATACATAGGGAACCGCCAGCTTTTTCCATGAACCAGACGTGGTGACGTCGTCTCCGGTAACGGCGACCGCATCCACGGTGTTATCGGTGAACGTCGCGCTTCCCGAAAGCCGGGAGAGGTAGGTGGCGTCGAGATATAGCGGGAAAAAACGTGCGGTTTTTCCATTCGATATGAATTGGTTGTTCATAAACGAAGAAGAGTCTTTTGGCCCGCAGTCGTCGAAATAGATGCCTGCATATGCGCAATTTGTAAACGTGCAGTTGGTTATCGCGATTGCATCTT
>CAZPUS010000002.1:84524-87774 GCA_964589825.1 uncultured Fibrobacterota bacterium
ATGCCTGCATATGCGCAATTTGTAAACGTGCAGTTGGTTATCGCGATTGCATCTTTTTCAACAAGAATCCCGGTGGTGGCTGAATCGAAAACGCAATATGAGAGAGATGAATTTGCATTTGCATTAGCGCTGAGACGCAACGCATACCGGCTGTACCAGTAGGAGTCGTCCTGCCCCTGTCCCCAGTATTTCCCCGAAGAATAGTTGGTAAACAAAATGTTAGCGGTATCTTTACCCTGTGCCGTTATTGTTCCCTGATCGACCACAATGGTACTTGCCTCATCAAGAAGAATATGGGCACCTTCTCTGATAATGAGTTCTCCGTTTACAGTAAGTCGTTCGAGTATTTCAATCCTGGTGTGGGGACCAAAGGTGACATTGCAACCGGAGGGGATGGTAAGGTTGCCCGATATCGTATAGGTGACCGACGTACAGTCGTACACTGCGGGACAGGACGAAGCGGTGATACCGATGGTATTATCAACCACGACCACGACCCTTGTCGCAGTGGTGGTGTTGCCGTCACTGTCGGTCACTTTGTAAACAATGGAATACGTGCCGGTTTGTGTGGTATCTATATTATCGGTTACCTGAATAGCACTGCTCAGATCGCCATCCTGTGCATCGGTTGCTGTCGCTCCCGAGTCGATGTAGGTATGGTATATGCCGAGGGTGTCCGTTTCAGGCCCGATAATGGTTATGACCGGTGCGTCGCCGTCATCGCCGGGCGAAAAAAGGTCACACGCGATTAATGTGATTGCTGCCGCACCGCACATGAAAAGCAGTGATCGCATAAGAGAATAAGATTGATTTGTCATATAGACCCCCTTTACTTAAAAAGTAGTAGATATGGTTATCATGTCGGCCTGCGTCGCAGCGCGACAAGTTATCATTCCCGCGCAGCCGTTACTCTTCATTATTATGTGAAGAGTAAGTAGGAAAGCCTCTCTATTTTTTTGCGCAATGTGCAGCAGCGCCTTATTTGCATTCATGCCTGTGCAGTTATGCCGGTGTAAAAAATATACCAAAAAAAAATATGAGGATATAGTAAAAAAGGGACAAATGCGGATTTATGACGATGCGATATTTCCCGTAAAAAAACGGATCATCCAGAATGTAATGAAGAGGGGGCGACCAGAAAACGTTCAAAGGAATGGGTATCGTCTTTGATATGACATAGATATGCGCCCGGTGACATCCCGCAGAAGCGTTTAAATTCTTTTATAAAATGCGTCTGGTCGTAAAAGCCGAAATCAAGGGCGATCCGGCACCATTGCTGCATGGAAAAATCGCTGTGCTTGAGCTGTCGCAGGATATGCTGCATACGGATAAGCCTGATATATGCCTTTGGAGAAAGGCCGACCACTTTCAAAAAAATTCTTCGGAAATTGCGTATACTCATCGAAGCGTTGCGGGCCAGTATCCCCACGCTTATTATTCCTTTGGTGGAGACAATGTCCTTTACTGCCCTGTTGATCAGTGCACCTGTCCCATCTTGAGAATAACGGCAATGTACGGATAGCAGATCTTCAAAACACGCGATACAGCTCTGAGGGTTATGTACTGTTTTCGGCGTGTGAAAGATGGAGTGTGTCTGTTGTGCCAAAGAGGGAATAAATGCGTCGAGTGGTGCGGCATTATTTACGAGGCAATCGATATGTATGCCGAATAAATTGTAGAGCCCCACAGGTGTGAATAGTACGCTTACGTGGTGAAAGCGCCCGGCAGGCACCATTGTATAGTATCTCTGCTGCTGTCCGACGATTAAATTTCCGTGTTGTCGTATGCCGTCGGGATAGGTTTCGTTATACACATAAAATTCATCAGCGCCATTGAAGACCAGTGCCGGGCAGCCGGTTGGTACGCAGCGGATACCGTCGCATGGTATTTCGTCTTCGTCAATCGAATAATAGGCATAGCATTCGATATTGGCACGATGAGGTGGCGACGGAGAATAATAACGGGAAATCATGATATCGTTTTGTTCATTGTCCGGTGCATGAACGCCTGTCAGGGTAAATGATAACCGTTATCCCAATGCGTAGAAACACACCCGGAAGCCTTTTCGGGTTTGTTTTCACCTAAAGAGCAGTTGTTTTGATGACAGCAGATTTTGCGAAAAAACCGCTCAATTCAGGTTATATGCACAGAAGGTGAGAGCCTACTATGCGGGTGACCAGCATATCTGAATAGAACACTTCCGGGTACGAATTACGCGGAAGTAATCATTGCTGCGGTACAGGTGTACATAAAAACTAAAAAAAAGGTGACCCGCGTTCTTTGCGCATTCCGTAGCACCGGGGCTCACCGCATCTTTTTTTATCGGAATCGACCGATTCAACGAAGGTTAAAGATAAAATAGAATACCTCGTCCGAAAAAAACAAGTACAGTGCAGAAGGAATATCGACTACATGCTGGTATCGTATGTCTCCATAATTTTTTTTGTCGTCGTAAGCGATCTGATCCATTGGAATGTCGCAATGATTGATTGTCGGTATCCGAGACAGTAAAGATCGTGCGCAGAAGCTCTGCAATAAACTAAGTTAGCGCAAGCT
This sequence comes from uncultured Fibrobacterota bacterium, assembly GCA_964589825.1. Lineage (GTDB taxonomy): Bacteria > Fibrobacterota > Chitinivibrionia > Chitinivibrionales > WJKA01 > CAZPUS01. The sequence continues at coordinate 87,081 of CAZPUS010000002.1, forward strand.
AAAATAAAAAAACGTATGGAAGAATTGAACATACCATTTTTCAAAGCCCTTGCCGTAGAGCCGCGAGCAAGGATTGTATCCCTTCTCTGCTGCAGATGTCTCTGTGCCGGCGCGCTTGCGCGCATGCTCGATATGACGCCGGGGGCGATGACGCCGGGGGCGGTATCGCAGCGATTATCGGTTCTTCTGCTTCTGATGCTCGTATTTGAGTATCGGATCGCATTTACCCGGGTATTTTTCGGTCACCTTTTCTTTGCATCCTTCAGGGCCGAGTTTGTCACATTTTTTGCACACCTGCTTATACCATTCATCCGTGATTCCGGCCGGTTTTTTCCCGGCACCTCCCTGGCCGAGAGTGTCGAGCTTTTTCATTATGCCCTGCACGACTTGAGCAATCTGCTGTGTCTGCTGTTGCGACATTTGCTGTCCGGCAAGCTGAATATAGACCTGCAGCGCTTCTGAAATAAGCCCTTTTTCTTCTTTTGATAACGACATAAAAAGTCCTCCCGTGTCGCTGGGTGAATACGCGGTGCGATAGTTACCTGCATGAAAAATACCATCCGGAACACACGTGTTTCCACCGGAATTATGCGATTGCTGTAAGCATCGCTGCGGTGAACCCCATTTCAACAATAATCTGGAGGAAATCGCGGTGGGGTCAATACACAACACACTGCAAAAAAGATCATAACAG
>CAZPUS010000002.1:87874-140496 GCA_964589825.1 uncultured Fibrobacterota bacterium
CTTTATTATGTGGATGCTGGCGTTTTGCAGTATGGCCACGGCGGCTACGGTAAGCGGAGCGGTGACCGATGCGAATAGTGGAGATTCCATTGCCGGAGCAAGTGTGTCATTGATCCGTTTTACTATTGGGCAACAGGGAACTGTCGATACAGTACAGGATACGGTGACGGATCCGGATGGGGTATATTCGTTTGAAGGAGTGGAAAACGGATGGTATTCACTACGGGCACAGAAAAACGGATATGTGAATAACAACCAGACCGTGCAGGTGGAGGACAATCAGGATACACGTGCAGATATCGCCCTGGAACCCGTCACAGGAGAGAACAGTGGTTTTGTAGAAGGAGCGGTTTCTGATGCGGACAATGGTGAGCGTATCGACAGCGCAATGGTACTGCTGGGCCGAAGTGACTTTTCTGGCGGGATAACCCTTCTCGACACCACATACAGCAATCTTGAAGGGGTATATTTTTTCGATAGCGTCCCGGCGGCGAACAGGTATCATGTCGGCGTGCGCAAAAAAGGATTTGAAGAGGATACGTCGGCAAGATTCAGTGTTGCGGCAGGTGAGACCACCACGGTAAATCTCGGGCTGACTCCACTGCAGCCGGCAAATGCAGTGATTATGGGAACGATAACCGATTCGGCACATCAGCAAGGACTTGAGAATGCCTCGGTAATACTGCGTCAGCGTGCCGGCGGGGGGAGTAATTCATGGGATTACCTCGACACCGTGACTTCGGCGGCAGACGGTGATTATCGTTTCGATTCTCTGTATGCAAATAGCAACGAAGCTGGTGCATATTCGGTCATGGCCTCTGTTGCAGAATATTATCCGGGCGATAGCAGCGGTATAAGAGTTGCGGAAAATGATACCGCTGTTGTCGATATTGTACTATCGGAGTATTCAAAAGGTAATCTCTATGTGTTTGTAGGCACAGAGAACAACCAGGACCCGCTTCAGAATTCTTCTGTAACCGCTGAAATGAGCGGTACGTTGGATACCTCGTACTCCGGGATTACAAACGGCTCCGGCTGGGTTGCATTTTCCCGTGTGATCGCGGGATCGTATTCGGTCACGGCGGCGCATGCCGGCTATTCGCCCGAAACCGTAACCAGAGCGGTGGAAAAGAATGAAAATGACACTGCGTATATTCTTCTTGCCGAGTCACAAGAGAAGCAGAAAGTACTGTCCGGTATTGTCCGGGATGCTGGTGGAAATGCGGTACAGGGGGCTGCACTGGCACTCAAAGTACATACCACGGACTATTCGCTCACCCTGTATGATACGTCGAACGCCACAGGGGATTATTCGATTGACGGTATTCCCGGTACATGTGCCAGCGGTTCTCTTTCGGTCGAGGCCGAACAATACAAACCGTATGCAAAAGAAGTCGACCTCCCCTCGGATACCACCTATTACAATGTTACCCTCCAGGCGCCGGTGATGGTGCGAAAAAACGATCAGCAGCCCGGCGGGGATTCTCGCATACGGGTTTCCGGACAGGCGCGTGGACAGCTTTTTATTACAGGGTTGCATCCGGGCCGTTTCAGCAGCATACAGCTCTATACCGCGCAGGGGCGGCTCGTAGTGGATGCCGCGATAGACAGGCAGCAGTCAGGGCTTGTTGTTTCAATCCCGCAGCGGGTAAAGAATCGCGGTATTCTTTACATGCAGCTTCGTTCGGAACAAGGTAACGCTGCGCATACGGCGGTGCTGAGCCCCGTACAATAATCTGTACCCACATACGAAGTTATAAAACCAAGTGCCGCGTCCCTGAAGGGGATGACGGCACTTTTTTTATATATACCGCAGAGGCAGTTTATGGCGTCGGTACTACAGCCATCTGTTCGTCTTTACCGGTAAAAGCGTTATTGTTACAATGCCGGGTAGTAGCAAACCAAAGGCTGCGCATACTATTTTTATCCCTGAACTGAGCGAGTGTTTTGATGAACGCTACGGTGAGCCATGTTTTTATTGCGTTATCGGGAATGCGGAGGCACCCTTTCCGGCTGGCGCATTAAGTGCGGGGAACGCACGCGCAGTAAGGGTGGCAGCAGTTTGCGTACACAAAAGGCCCGTTTCAGGTTTACGTTTTTCTTTTTTCTATTTCTTTATAAAAGGACCGGATGGTATATGAGCAACAACGCAAAATCCCTCGGACTCTGTCTGGGTGCATCGAATATAACCGCATGTGAGCTTATTGAAGACAAGGACGACGTACGTACCGGTAAGGTGTTCAGCCGCTCGCACGAAAGTAATCCCCGTGAGGTTATTGCGCAGATGCTGCACGAAATTGACATTGCGCACTACGACTACGTCGGGATTACGGGACGTAAATTCCGCGATATCATCAATGCAAAATCGATAACCGAACCTGAGGCGGTAGAAAAGGCGTTCGAATTTATCCGTATCCATTCAACGCAGAAGGACTGGAGTGCGTACAATGTAATCGCCAGCCTGGGAGCCGAGAACTTCGTGGTCTACATACTCGGCTCAGAAGGCCAAATTCGCACGGTCGAAACCGGAAACAAATGTGCGTCCGGCACGGGGGAGTTTTTTCTGCAGCAGATCCGGCGGATGGATATCACACCCGACGAAGCGCTTGCGCTGGGGTCGCAGTCAGAGCCCTATCGTGTATCAGGACGCTGTTCGGTGTTTTGTAAAAGTGACTGTACGCATGCGCTCAACAAAGGAATTCCCGTCGGGCGGGTTACGGCAGGGTTATGCGAGATGATGTCGGAAAAAGTAATGGAGTTGCTCGAAAAACAGGACCGTACCGGTGTTATTGCAGTAGGCGGGGTGACAAAAAACAAAGTGGTAATGGATTCGCTTCGCAGGAAGGTCGATTCACTCTACATCCCCGAGCACGGGGCCGCCTTCGAGGCCATGGGTGCCGCATGGTATGCACTCACCGAGCGTCATCGTGCCAATATAGATATGGAGCATATTTTTATAGAAGGCTCTACCTCTTTTTCTTTTCTTCCCGCAATTCGGGAAAGCGAGGACATGGTGCGCTTTGAGCAGCATCCGGAGGCATCGGCGAGTGATGGTGACGAGTGTATTGTGGGCCTCGATGTCGGTTCGACCACCACCAAGGCCGTACTGCTGCGCCGCAGTGACGATGCTGTTCTCGCTTCTATCTATTTGCGCACCAACGGTAATCCGGTGTACGCATCGCGGCAGTGTTACAAGGCTCTTCGCGAAAAGGTCGGCGCAGAAGTCAAGGTCGAGGGTGTTGCGGTTACGGGATCCGGACGCTATATCGCGGGACTGCATGCCCAGACCTCAGGCGTGATAAATGAAATCATCGCCCATGCAACCGGCGCGGCATATTTCGATCCGTGTGTGGATACTATTTTCGAAATAGGGGGGCAGGATGCAAAATACACCTATCTGACCAACGGTGTGCCATCCGATTATGCCATGAACGAGGCGTGCTCCGCCGGAACCGGCTCGTTTCTCGAAGAGTCCGCCCAGGAGAGTCTTGGAATAAGCTACCGCGAGATAGAAGATATTGCACGGGCCGCAGCAAAACCACCAAACTTCAATGATCAGTGTGCCGCGTTTATCAGTTCCGATATCAAAACGGCTACCCATGAGGGAATTGACAGAGAAGACATCGTGGCAGGGCTGGTATACTCGATTTGTATGAATTATGTTAACCGCGTCAAAGGACAGCGCCGGGTGGGCAAAAAGGTCTTTATGCAGGGAGGTGTCTGTTATAACAAGGCGGTACCCCTGGCTATGGCCAATCTTGTGGGACGGGAAATAATCGTACCGCCCAATCCGGGACTCATGGGAGCGTTCGGCGTTGCCCTCGAATGGAAACATCGTATCGAAAAAGGACTCGCTGAAACGACATCCTATGATTTACAGGAGCTGGAGCAGAGAGAGATCGAATATGGCAAGAGCTTTATCTGTAATGGCGGCAGGGAGAAATGTGATCGTGGATGCGAGATAAATATGCTTATCATCAACGGAAAGAAATACCCCTTTGGTGGTGCGTGCAACAAGTATTACAATCAGATACACAATATCAGGTACGAACCGGACCGGTATAACTACATCGACATGCGTCAGCGGATGGTCTTTCACGACTATGCCGCCGCATGCGACGATAACCGCGACGGACCCGATGTCGGCATAAGCCGCAGCTACTTTACAAATACGTATTTTCCGCTCTACAGCACCTTTTTGCACGATGCAGGTGCACGGATCACGCTTTCGGACGATGTGGACAGCGAAGGAACCAAGCGCAAGCGCAGCGCATTCTGCTATCCCGGTGAGATCGCACACGGCTGTTATTACAATCTGCTTCAAAAGAAGCCGGAGTATATCTTTCTGCCACGGATAGTTGAGTTGTATGTGGAAAAGAGTGCGAGTTATAAAAAGGAGCACAATTGCACGTGCCTTCTTCTGCAGAGCGAAATCTACTGGTTGCGCAGCGCATTCAAAAACATCGCAACAGAGACCAGGCGGGTTTCTCCGGAGCTCGATTTTTCCCAGGGACTCGATACTCAGCCCGATCGGTTCGTCGAGGCGGCAAAAGAGATGGGCCTTGACGAAACAAAAGCCCGAAGCGCTTATTTCAACGGCGTTGAAAAACAGAACGAATTCAAACGCGAATTAAAGAAAAAAGGGAAGGAGTTTCTCGATCAGCTCGCGCAGGATCCGGACTCTTACGCAGTGGTGCTCTTCGGGCGTCCCTACAACGCATTTGCGCACGAAGCGAATATGGGGATCCCCACCAAGTTTGCATCACGCGGGGTCTACATCATTCCATGGGATATGCTGCCCTACGAAGATGAAGAACCCGAACCCGATATGTGCTGGGCGGTGGGGCAGGAGCTTATCAAAACCGCCAGATTCGTACAGCGCCATCCACAGCTGTTTGCCACGTTTATCACCAATTTCAGCTGCGGTCCCGATTCGTTTCTGGTAGGGTATTTTCGCAGCCTGATGGGTATGAAACCATCACTTACGCTCGAGCTCGACAGTCATACCGCCGATGCAGGGGTAAATACGCGCATCGAGGCGTTTCTTGATATCGTTGAGCGTTTCAGAGTCCTCAAAAAGCCGGATGAAGTATCGTCTTCTTTTACGCCTGCAGAGGTGGTCATTGAGAACAATAAACCCAAATACATCTCTTCTGAGGGAGAACGGGTCGATTTTCATGACTCCAGGGTGCATGTCGTGTTCCCGTCAATGGGTCCTCTGGGCAGCGAAATGATAAGCGCGGCATTTACCGGTGCGGGGATGCGTGCCAGTGCGGTCCCCGTCTATTCATACGATACGCTGAAAAAAGGACGCGCCGAGGCCTCGGGGAAGGAATGCCTGCCTCTTCTGTTAACTACCGGCGGTCTTATGGAGTATCTGCAGGAGCGCAGGGACCCGAATGAATTTCTGGTCTATTTCATGCCTACTACGGCGGGTAATTGCCGTTTTACTCAGTACAATGTGTTTCTCAAAAAGCTTGTACGTAAGCACGAGATAAAAAATGTGGCCTTTCTCTCCCTTACCACCGAAAATTCGTATGCGGGATTACCGGTAAATGATGCACTTAATATACTAAAGGGGATTATAGTTTCGGATGTCATGGAGGATATCCGAAATGCACTCCGGGTGCTCGCAAAAGACCGTGATGCGGCGATGGAGCTTTTTGATGCGCAATGGCAGCGTATTGTCGATTGTTACCGTACCAAACGGGCAAAAGGGTTGTACGGACTTCTTGAGGATGTGGCGAAGCGAGTATCCGACATTGCGCTGCGCTATCCGCTGGCAGATGCCAAAAAAGTGGCGCTTCTGGGTGAAATTTTCGTGCGTCGGGACTACTTCGCCTGTCAGGATCTGATAGACCGGCTGGTGGAGAAGGATATCGTGGTCAAAAAGGCACATCTTTTCGAATGGCTCAAATATATCGATTATATGGTACGCTATAATGTATACGATTCCGATTTCGATATCAAGGGCGCAACCGAGTTTTATGCGCGGCAACTGCTTCAGAAAGGATATGAACGCCGTATTAAAAAGATATTTGCCAAAAGCGGGCTTTTTGAATACGAAAAGATCGACATGAAAAAGATTCTGCAATACGGGCAGGAGTTTTTCGATGTGCGCTTTACCGGGGAGCCGATCGTGGTGGCAGGCGGCTTTTTTAAGGAGATCCTACATTCAGCCGACGGCGTGATTTCCGTGGGTCCCTTTGCCTGTATGCCGACACGAGTAATCGAAGCGGTGCTTACCGCGGAGAACAATGTGGATCGTAAGATGGAGCTTGACGAAAAGTACGCAAAGAAAAACGGGCGTCATAATCCAGTACATGACGGTATCGATACACTGCCGTTTTTATCGGTCGAAACCGACGGCAATCCCTTCCCGCAAATCGTGAGTTCGCGTATCGAAGCATTTTGTCTGCAGGTTGATCGTACGCACAGAAAAATGTATGCACACTGAGCGTGTGCGGGTTCGACTTGTATGGATAGAGCCTCGCTTTTAGAAAAAGTCGGCCGGTTTCCCAGACAGCCCGGCATTTATATAATGAAGGACTGTGAGGAGACGCCGATTTATATCGGAAAGGCACTCGATCTCAGGGCACGGGTACGGTCGTATTTTCGAGGCAACAGCGACGATCGCATACGCATTCCGTTCATGCATGCGCACCTGTGCGATATCGACATCGTGGTCACCGCAACCGAAGAAGAGGCGTTGATTCTCGAAGCAAATTATATACGTACCCATAAGCCGCGGTATAATGTTGACCTCAAGGATGACAAGCATTATCCCTATCTGAAAGTAACGGTACAGGAGCTGATCCCGAAAATAGAGATTGTCCGGCGTGTAAACCGCGACGGCGCAGAATATTTCGGTCCCTGGACGAATGCGGCGCATATGCGCCGAGTGCTGCGCATGATACGCGATGTCTTCAAGGTTCGAACCTGCAACAAAAAGCTGCCGGCCAGGGGAATTAAAAGGCCCTGTGTCAATTATTCGATCGGCAAATGCAGTGGTGTGTGTGCGGGAAGAATATCGCAGCAGCAATACCGTGAACACGTCAATATGTGTGTAACATTTCTTAAGGGTCGGCGTACGGAAGTCAGGCGTATACTGAAGCAAAAAATGGAAGAGGCTGCTGTTCAATACCGCTATGAGCGCGCCGCACGTTATCGGGATATGCTGAAGTCATTGGCTGAGGTGGAAAACAACCAGAATGTCGATTTACACCAGCCTTCGCTTAATTGCGATGCATTCGGGGTGTATCGTGACGAACAAAACGTATGTGTGAGCATGCTTTCGTTCAATGAAGGAGTGCTGCTGTCTCAACGCAGTTTTACGTTTGAGAGCGATCGATGGGCAATGGGTGATGCCCGGCATGACAATATCCTCGTACGCATATACAGATCCATGCCGCAGCCGCCGCCGGCTGAGATATTGTTACCCGCACGGGAGGGCTTCAATCCCGAACTGCTGAAAAAATGGATCGAAAAGCAATATACCAGTACGGTTCACGTTCATGTACCACAGCGCGGAAAAAAAATGAGAATCGTGGAAATGGCACAGAAAAATGCCCGTACGTACTGTCAGAATATCGCGGGTGCGCATGAAAAACGAGATCGCGCGCTCGAGACGCTGGCCCGTGCCCTTTCTCTTCCCGATGCAGTACGCGTGATCGAGGCGTTCGATATCTCGAATCTGGGTACCGATAATGCGGTGGCGGCATCGGTTCGTTTTACCGATGGGCGTCCCGATTCAACTCATTACCGACGATATTCAATGCAGCACATCGAAGGGCAGAACGACTTCGCAATGATGCGGGATGCGGTGCAACGTCGGCTGCGCGGCCTGCAGCAAAAGGGAGAACCTTTTCCGGATCTTTTGCTGATTGACGGAGGCAAAGGACAGCTTTCAGCTGCGTTGCAGGCAGCAGAGACGTATGAAAATGCACCGTATATACTATCACTTGCAAAAAAAGAGGAACTTGTGTTTTTGCCGGGCAGAGCACATGGCCTTTGTCTCGGGGAAAACGATCCTGCGCGACTTCTGTTGCAGCGTATTCGTGATGAGGCGCATCGTTTTGCGGTGAGCTACCACCGTGTTCAGCGCAGCAGACGCTATAATAAAAGCGAGCTCGAACAAATTCCGGGTGTCGGAGCGCGCAGAGCCCGCACGCTACTTACCTGTTTCGGTTCAGTCAGGAAAATCGCCCGTGCTCAGGTAGAAGAAATCGCATCTGTAAAGGGGATTCCAGTATCACTCGCTACGCGAATAAAGAATCGACTCGACTCTGAGCCAGAGAGCACTCACAGCGAAGAGTAACCGAATTTTTTGTAGTATTCGCACTCCTCGCATTCTTCATTGATATACTGAAAACTCACTCCTTCTATTTCGCCTTCCACAATCCAGCAGGGAGAATCGCTTTTCTGCTGTTTATGGAAACATTCATCGCATGCAGTTGCGTTTTTCGGGTTATGATTATTCCAGTATTCAAAACAGGGAGGTCGTTCTTCCGGAGGAACGGTTTTGCGTGGTTTTTCCTCTTTGCGGGCGGGTTCGGTTTCGTTTCTGATAATATCGCGGGCTTCGCTGACGGTATCTGCCATAATAACCAGGCGCGACAGTTTGGTACTTTCGAAGATCGCTTTTGGATACCCGGTAAGACCCACTATAACGAGGAGCCCTTTTTTCGTTTTCGCTTCCTGATGTATCTTGACTATGACGCCAAGACCGCACGAATAAATATTGTTTACTTCAGAGAGGTCGAGAATCGCCTTGAAGGCGGTTTTCTCCTTGACCTGTTCCCAGGTCTGTGAAAGTCCGCGTGTCTTTTCGTTGTTAAGCACCCCCTCGCATTTGATTACACTGATATTGGTATCGTCCTTATCGGAAGAGATGCCGGAATTGCGGTTCATGAGTTCGTAATATTTACACTTGAGACATTTTTTTAATAGGTCTTTATTTCCCTCTTCATAGACGTTTTTAAACACCCAGCATTTTATGTTTTCAAAATCGTCGGGAGTTTCCTTAAAGCTGCGCCACACGTAGCATTTTTGACGTTCTTTATCCGAGCACTTTCGTATTTCAAAGCATTTCACCGGTTACCCCTTTTTTGAAGTGAATCAGGTTTCACCTAAAATATACCATTTTGTCATGCAGGGGGTGTCGTTCGGGTATTTGCGGTATGTAGAACCTCAATTGAGCGATTGTATTTGTGAAATTTGCAGCCATCCGCATTACCCTTATATTCACCAAAACCATGAGACAACCAACACGGTTGCTTCATACTTTTCGAGAACACAATAGCAGCACGATTCATCGAGGCTTTCATCAAAACAACCGCTCAATTTAGGTAGAAGCAGTGTGTTTTTTCGTCTGCGCTATGTTCTTCGTGTGTATGACATTGCGCCGTGACCATTTCGTCGACCAGTTCGTCGTATCGGGGGCATGTATGAACGTGCTTCGTTTATGCATGCATAGATGTGTGTTCCGAAATACGGTGCAATAGTCGCAAGATGTAATCATCGCGGAGCCCCCATCGCAGCCGGGTACGTAGCCAAATACGATGTGCTGTATTCGTTATTAATCCGGATAAGAGACCGAACTGTTCCATAATGTATTTTAACCTGAGCTGAAGCGATTTTGTGTGCGCAATCTGCTGCAATCCGCACTGCTTCTGTGTCTCCGATAATCATGAGTCAAGCAAAAGGGCGCATAGAAATCGAATCCGGTTCCGGCGACGGTAGTTTTTTACCGTATAACGGTATGTTTTTCCAGGGTGTTCGTACGGCTTTGCGTATGAATGCGGTTATGTGTATGTGCATGCATAAATAATTTCATTTTAACAAACGGGCAGGAACTATGACTCTGACATGTGGTATTAGTGAAGATGTGCTGATGCAATGGATTGCAATCAGCTCTATCGAAGGATTGAGTGCACGTCGTTTATACAGACTGATCGAGCAATTCGGCGATATTACGTCATTGTATGTTGCATCCGGAAAGCGTCTGAAAGATATTCCGGGCATACCTTGTATATGTATCGAACAGCTGAAGCGGAAGCAGACCGAAGAATTTGCCCGCCGGCAGATTGAAATATGTAAAAAAAGGGGAATACATGCCATTGCGGTGGATGATGATCGATATCCCGCCCTGCTCAGAGAAATCGGGGATTGTCCGCCGGTATTGTATGTACGGGGAGATCCCGGCGTATTGCATATTCCGTCGATTGCGATAGTGGGGACCAGAAATCCCACCGAGTACGGCCGGGAAGCGGCATGGTACGTCGCAAAAGCCATCGCGCAACGGGGTATACCTGTGGTAAGCGGTCTTGCCATAGGGATCGACACTATTGCCCATCAGTCATGCGTTGATGCGGACGTTCCTACCATTGCGGTATGCGGGTGCGGTCTCGAACGGGTCTATCCGACACGAAACAGGGCGCTTGCACAAAAAATAGCCCAAAACGGTGCGGTGATATCCGAGTTTTCGTTCGGCACCAGGGTCGAGGCCTATCATTTCCCGAGACGCAACAGGATAATCAGTGGACTCTCCTATGGAACTCTCGTGGTAGAAGCGGCAAAAAAAAGCGGGGCGCTTATTACCGCCGGGTATGCATTGCAGCAAAACCGTGATGTATTTTCAATACCGGGATCGGTCTTTTCGCCCAGCAGCGAAGGAACGAACAATCTCATCCATCAGGGTGCATGTCTGGTGCGTGATGCAGCCGATATTATCGATGCATTAGCGGTATTTACAGAACATGGAGAGGGTCATACACCAGGCGCATGCAAAGGTGGAGCAGCAGAGCCGGAATCCGGCATACAGCACACAGAGAATGTTAAAGAGATGCTCACAGATGAAGAAAAACGCATCTATGATATACTGTCGGATACACCGTTACGAACCGATGAAATTGCCGGTCGATCTCAACGCAGTATCGGTGAGGTCCTTTCGGTATGTCTGCAGATGGAACTCAAGGGTATTATCACGCAACATTCAGGGCAACAGTTTATGAGGAAGTAGATTGTATGGCTGTGCGAAAAAACGGTAAAAAAAAGAAAATCGGTCGTTGGATCGTACTGGCGGGAGTTCTGATATTTTTGTATTTTTCCTTCACCGGACCGGGCGGCATAATGAGTGTCTATAAAGCACGGATGAAGCTGGTTCGGGAAAGAGAACGCAAAGAAAAGCTGGAGCGCGCGGTCGATTCTCTGAAAACCGAGCTTCAAAAGCTTAAAAATGACACCGCATTTATCGAAAAAATGGCGCGAGAGAAGCTGGGGATGGCAAAAGAGGACGAGCATATTTTTAAATTTCCTGAAAACCAGAGGTGACTACCATAATGAAAAATGATATAAAACGACATCCGTTTCGTCACGTGTGGGGCAATGTGTTATCCGGTATTTTAGTGATACTGCCGCTTGTTACGACGCTGTACGTATTTATCAAGCTTTTCAGTCTCGCCGATTCGGTATTACCGGTGCTGGTGCATTCCTTTTTCCAGAAAGCGCCCAAACAATGGATTCCCGGGTTCGGGATCGTCGTTATACTTGTAATTGCTTATTTTACCGGGTGGCTTTCGAAAAGGTATCTGGGTAAAAAAATTATCGAGATTGGCAATTCGGTTATTCTCAGTATACCGCTGCTGAATAAATTTTATCAGGGTGTACAGCAGATAATCGATTCGTTTTCCGGGAAAAAGAAGTTTTTTTCGCAGCCGGTTCTTATCGAATTTCCCAAACCCGATTCGTATTGTATTGCTTTTTTAACGTCAGAGGATCAATGGGAAATTTCCCAAAAGACCGAAAAAGAGCTCGTGAGTGTATTCATACCAACCACTCCAAATCCCACGAACGGTTTTCTTCTTTTTATTCCGAAGCAGGATGTGATACGACTTAATATGAATATCGAAGGTGGTATAAAGACCATTATGTCGTTCGGTGCGGTCAACCCCGAAACCATGGGGAAAGACCAGGAGAAATATAATCTTCCCAATTCGATTAAAAACTGGAACTGGTTGAATATATTCAGACCCAGACGATCCGGCTCGAACCCGTTTGATGCCGATCCCCGGGACTAAATCCCGATCGTATGCAATGCCTCCCACTACTACCACCAGGGCGATACTTCTCAAGACATATCCCTACGGGGAAACGAGTGCGGTATTACACTGTTATACCGAGGTGCTGGGGCTTGTTCATGTGCTTGCAAAAGGGGTGAACAGGCCCGGACATTGTTGTGTGGAACGTGGGATGCTGCTCGAAATGGAGGTCTATCATAAACCACAACGGGAGCTGCATACCGCGGCCCAGATTACGCCTTGTGATTATTATCTCAATGTGCGCTCCGATCTTGAAAGGAGTGCGCTGCGTGATGCGATATTTGAAATAGTTATAAAAAGCGTCGGAATTCACGACAGACAACCCGCCTTGTACAGGCTTCTTTCGCGGTACCTTTCTCTTCTCGATGCCGGGAATAATACCGATCTTTTTCCGTGTTCTTTATGGAAGTTTTTGTATCACCTCTATTCCATACTCGGGATAGAGATGTCATTTTCCTTTTGTGCGCATTGCGCAGCGAAGCAGTCGGCCGAAGCGGCTTTGTATGTAAACTATGCAAAAGGCGGTATAGTCTGCAGCGAGTGCAATTGCGAGTCACAGTCCGCAACCATCCCTGCGATTATCCGCGAATATTGTATGGAAAAAGGGATCGTACCTTCCCCGGCGCTGACAACACTCGATCCTGCGCAAAAAGCGCAAATTACGGATACGTTTGTCAATTACTGGCGATACTATTTCGATATACCACAGCCGGGACCTGCGGTGCGGTTTCTGTGTTCCCTGCTCACCCCGTGATACGGCTAATGGTGATATGGCAAATGGTGTTTATGTGTCTGCAGGGTACTCCCCGGTACGTGCCTGTGCACTGAATGCATGGTGAACAAAGCCTTCACTTTTCGCTATTGTTGCCACGGGAGCACATGCCGCGGCGATTCCTTTTTTTGATGCACGGGCAACCGGAATGTGTTTGAGAAAGCTGTAGGTACCGAGTGCGGAAGAGAATGCCGCGGCTCTTGCGGTGGGAAGCACGTGATTGGTACCGATATAATAATCTCCAAGCGCAACCGGTGTTTCCGCCCCCAGAAATATCGCACCTGCATTGGTCACGCCGTTAAGGTCCTTTTCCGGAGCGGCGGTCATGATCTGTAAATGCTCCGGGGCAAAACGGTTTACCATTGCGAGGCTCTTTTTACGGGACGCGCAGACAATACAGGTAAGGGCATGAGTGCTCAGCCGGGTAAATGTCTCTTTCTTCGGGCTTCGCTCGATCTCTTCTTTGCACAGACGCTGTACTGTCCGGGCCAGCGAGGCACTTTCCGTTACCAGGAGCGCTTTTTCATCACCGGATCCGTGTTCCGCCTGTGCAAGCATATCGAGTGCGATCCAGCGGGGATTGGCGCTGTTGTCGGCAAGTATCGCTACTTCGCTCGGTCCGGCAATGGTATCGATATCCGCGGTGCCGAATACATGCTTTTTTGCAAGGGCAACATATTTATTTCCCGGTCCCACGATTTTTTTAACCGCAGGGATGGTTTCGGTGCCATAGGCAAGTGCGGCGATTGCGTGTGCGCCGCCGATACGGTAGACTTCGTCGATATTGCATTCGAGCAGTGCGCAGGCCACTCCCGGATCAAGCGTTTCACGTGAGGGAACTGCCGCCACGATGCGTTTGACACCCGCAATCTGTGCCGGGATGGCACACATGAGAATCGAAGAGGGGTAGCCCGTGGTACCCCCGGGAGAATAGACCCCTGCGGATTCGACGGGTCGTATGAGCTGTGTGAGGCGGCCCTCGGCTGTTTTTATCGAGAATTCGCGAGGGCGTTGCTTTTCGTGAAACTTCCTGATGCGCACGGCCGCATCTTTAAGTGCGCCGGCAAGATCGGAAGGTGCGTGTGAGGCCTGTCGTCGTATCTGTCCGGGGCTGATGCGAAGCGATTCCGGACTGAGAGCTAAACCGTCGAATTTTTTTATGTAACGACACAGGGCGCAATCGCCTTTTGTCCGAACAGTCTCCACGATATCTCGTACCGCATCAATTGTCTTTTCGTCCGGAGTTCCGAGCGAGTGAAGCAGTTGTTCTACCGCGTTGGAAAAATTGTCTTCAGAGTGATGCAGCAATAGTGGAAAAACGGACATGTATGCTCCTGTTTTTGTCTTACTTTTTATCATACATGGGTGACATTGGAAGTAATAAAGACGTCGTCGATATTTCCCCGGGGGATTTCGAGGCTACCGTGTGTGTCAAGTTCTGTCTTCAGATCGGTGGTGTCATCATTTGTATCGTACTGTACGGCATATGTGCGCATGTGCAGTGCATTTCCGATACGCTCGCATATGGACTCACATGTTTCCGAAGCAAGATTCTTCGCAATAAAGGTTGTTGGTCGCAGATCCGACAGTACCAGTGTCGGTATCTCGTTTTTCTCCTCTTTTGATTCCTGTCTGATTACATTGCGAATAGTTACGGAATGCATCTGAGAATGGAGATCGAACAGTGCGTTTTTTTCCTCGGACACAGCTTTATATATTTCACAGTCATGAATATACACGTTTTCCACGTGTCCCACGCCATAGTGATAAACCAGCTCCGGCTGCGGGGCGACCGGTTTGACGCAGTTGCGGCAGGCGTCCATATTGACTGCGCACACTCTGCACCCTCCCCGCATTTCTGAAATTTCGATATCTTCTATAGGTGACCATACCGAAAGCAGACGCACAAAGGAATGGCAGCTGATCGCTTCGATATTATGGATGCGAATTCGTCGAATGGGGCCACATTTCAATCCCATATTCTGAGCTCTCGTATTGTTGTCGTCCGCATTGAGCGCAACCATGTCATCGCCAGTGATAAGCTTCTTTTCCGCTTTGAGATAGCCGATGTTGCCGTCCTTGCAATATCCGCCCAGGTGCACCCCGTCCTGGTTCGGACGCAGCTTTGTTGCATCGAACAGAATATGCGAAACGGAAAAATTGCTGACTTCTCCAAGCCGTATATAATAGCATTCCGCATCCTTGAGAGTAAGGTGTGAAACCGATAACCCGCTCACCATAATAAAATTCATTATCACTCCGCTGTAGGCTTTGTGTTTCAGTTCGTCCTCACCCCGCGGGTTTCCGCAACTGTTGCCGTCCCAGATGCCACCTTCAATGGAAATGGCGGTGTTGCCGCTAACAGGATCCGAATTGGTGATAAGAAACGAAGAGCTTTCTTTGCCGGCATTGTCCGCCAGAAAAAGGTGTGCCTTGGCATGTGCCCGTATTGAGGTGTTAGACGGTATTTTAAGAGACTGGGCTATTTTATACGTCCCAAACGGGATGTAAACCACCGATGCGGAAGAATCGAGTGCCTTCTGGATCGCGTCGGAATCATCGTGTTGTCCGTCACCCTTTGCGCCGAAAGAAGTGACTGAAATCGGTTCGATCTGTGTTTTATCCGGCATAATGATACTCCTGAGTAGTTACGCCTAAATTGAGCGATTTTGTGTGCGCATTATGCTGCAATCCGCAGTAATCTTGTGTTCCCGAATATCATGAGACAACCAAAAAGGTTGCCTCATGGATTTCGAGGACACAATAGCAGTGCGGTACACCACAGCTTTTATCAGAACAATCGCTCAATTCAAGTTACGGGTTGTTATTTTCGGCCAGTGCCCGTCTCCCTGTGCGAAGGAACCGGGTCTGAACCTGCATGTCGCTAAAAGCGGATGCTGTTTTTTGCTGAATCTGGGTAGTGTTCGTGCTTAAAAAATGGCCATATACCAAGGCGCTTGCAGAAGATATGGCGAATTTTCGTGACGTTGTTTCCGGGTAAAAATACAATATTGGAGAAAAACGGGATGATACAAATAGAACGAGGCACAATCGACAACGCAGGGAATACCTCGACAACCATGCAATAGAGGTGACTGCATAACCTATTTTTTCAGGCAACTCAGACAGATGTGTTTTTTTTACCGGTGAAAAGGAGAGGATGCATGACATTGAAAGAGACTATCAATGCGCGCTATTCCTGTCGACGTTATAAACCCGATCCTGTCGCCCCTGCGCTTGTCGATGAAATTCTCGATACTGCGCGGATGGCGCCATCTGCAAAGAATTTTCAGGAATGGCGGTTTATCGTTGTCGATGAAAAAGAAAAAATCGAAGCGCTTACCGATACTGCGGGGAATCAGGGCTGGTGGCGCAGTGCACCCGTCATTATCGTATGCTGCGCAGAGACCGACAATTACGTCATGCGCGGAGGTCAGCTTTCATATCCAATAGACTGTGCGATAATAATTGACCACATTACGCTTCTGGCAACCGAAAAGGGACTCGGCACATGCTGGGTCGGTTCATACGATGAAGCGCAGGTAAAGCGGATATGTTCGATCCCCGAGTCGACCCGTGTGGTGGAGCTGCTTACCCTCGGGTATCCTGATGATACACCGCCGTCTGCCAAAAAGCGTCTCGGTCTCGGACGGATCCGGTATCGCAATGCCTGGAACGACGCCTGAATACCCCGCTGCGACTGTCATTGCAGACAGGTATTGTCGGCCTTCCCCGTTGGGCAGTGGCTTGCTGCCGGCAAAATGATGGGGCTATTCTCCGGTTACCTGCACGAAGACTTTGCGATTTCGCGGCCGATTGTCATGGTCGATAACTATAATCTGCTGCCATGTGCCGAGAATGAGTTTGGAATCCACCACCGGGACACTGATACTCGGTCCCATAAGAGTGGCACGCAAGTGTGAAAAACCGTTGTCATCTCCCCAGGTGCGGGAATGGCGGGAGTGCATCGATTCCGGAATAAGGGTGTCGAGAAGGTCGCGAAGATCTTCCACAAGCGCCGGTTCGTATTCTATGGTCGAGACAGAGGCGGTTGAGCCAACCGCGCATACATGGGCAACACCGTTTTGTATCGATGCATTCGCTACTATCTGCAAAACCATATCGGTGATATTCTTTACATCGGAGTAGCCTTGTGTATTAAAAGTGATATACTCTCCGTAAACCATGATGCTGTAGCTCCTTTATTGCAAAGATAGAAAATATGAATGTGATTCGGACGTGCCCGGGCAAATGGCAGGCACCGGGGTGAATAGGATGTCGCGTATGCAGATAACTCGGATCGCATTTATCCATTTTATAAAATAACAATTTGTATTTTCTCTGGTGAGTTATTCCGGGTATGAATGAATATACGAATCGTATGTAGTGACATACATTAAGTAAAAAAGAGCAAAAGAAGCGGTACGTCCGCTGAGGCATGTGTTACAGTATAGCGCAAACCGGGGTTGCGTGCAGGAGATCGACCATGATTAATGAAAATACCAAAGAAGAAGTGCGCCAGCGGGTAGATATCGTATCCGTTGTGGGTCGATATGTCAAGCTGCAGAAAGCGGGGCATTATTACAAAGGGCTTTGTCCGTTTCATGACGATAAGAAGAGCCCTTCGTTTACCGTGACACCGGACAAAAACATTTTTTATTGCTTTGGTTGTGGTAAAGGGGGTGATGTCTTCACCTTTATTTCCGAAATTGAAGGCGTCGGGTTTTCCGAAGCACTCACCATGCTGGCCGAAGAAGCCGGAGTGGAAACTCGTCAGTCGCGGAGTCAGGAGGGCTCACCCACAAAAGGTGGTTCAGATGATACACACAACCACGTCACAAAAAAACAATTGTATCATATACACAGGATGGCGGCATCGTTTTTTTATGCCAATGTGCGTCAAAATGAAAGAGCGATTTCTTTTTTTAAAACACGAAATCTCGATCCCCGCATCGTCAAGGAATTTATGCTGGGCTATGCAACCGATTCATGGACCTCGTTTTTAGATTTTGCAACAAATCGCGGTGTTCCCTTCGAGGTGCTGCGTGAAGCCGGTCTCGTTGTGGAAAAGAATGCAAAGGGACGGGGTTACGACAGGTTTCGTGATCGCATCATTTACCCTCTTTTCGATATAACGTCGAGAGTGGTCGGATTTGGTGGCCGGGGTCTCGATAATGATGCGACTCCTAAGTATCTCAATTCTTCGGAATCGGCTATTTATAAAAAGAGCAGATTATTGTACGGGATACACAAAATACGTGAGACATCGGCCCTGGAAGACTATATCTTTGTGGTAGAGGGGTATATGGACTATCTTATGCTGTATCAGCACGATATCCGTAATTGTGTAGCAACGTGCGGCACCTCTCTTACAGAACAGCATATCGATGTACTTCGTCGGTTCGTGAACAAAATCATATTTGTATTCGACGGGGATGATGCCGGGAAAAAAGCGGCACAGCGAGCAGCGCGGATCTCCATAGCAAAGGGGATGACGTCCGAGGTTTTTCTCCTTCCCCAAGGGGAAGACCCTGATTCCATTGTACGGCAATGGGGGAAAGAGGAGTTCCTGCGCAATGCGTCGGAAACCGTCTCTGCGTTCGATTTTGTGATCGAGTGTGCACGTGAAGAGGCGGATCTCGCCACGCCTGTCGGTATCGTCGCCTGCGTTGATAATCTTGCCGAATTTATTCAGTCAATACCCGATTCGCTCATCCAATCCTATTTTGTTTCGCACTGTGCCGACCGCCTCAATATACCCGAAGCACAGGTGTATGCGCGCCTGCCGAAAAAATCCCGTATTCGTAATTCAAGTGGTACACAGGAGGCGGCTTCGCGCTCAAATGTCGATTACCGCAGGTATTTGTCTACTATCGAAGGTCATTTTTTCAGGTTGTTGCTTGCGGATTCAGGGCTTTTTGAAAAGGCGATAGAGCGGATATCTCCCCAAATATTTTCAAATCGCTTTTCCGCTGAACTATTTTCTATTATTTTATACGCATATCGAAATAATGGGCTTGAGCGTCTGGTAGAGTATGCACGCGGTGTGCATATGAAAAATGTGTGTGCCATGCTGCAAAGCCAGCCGCCTGTGCAGGGAGATGCCGCAGCCGAACTCGCCCACACAATGCATCGGCTGGAAATAAAATATATACGGGGGAAATTACGCAGTATACGAAGCAGGCTTAAAACGGTTGAAAATGAACAGACAAAGAAAGAGCTGCTGGAGGAGAACGTAGAGCTGACCCGGTGGCTCCAGGAAAAAACAGAGTATTCATATGACCAGTAATGCCGATACCACCACACCAATAGCCAAAAAAGAGAAACGGCTGCAGAAACTTGCACGGTTGCAGGGATTTGTCACCGAAACACAGGTTGATGAACTCGCCTCGTCCGTGAGAGAGAAAAAAGAGCTGCGCCGCTGGCTTACCGATTCACGCATAGAGATAAATAATCTTGTGAGCTCTGCCGGTGGGAAGAGCACCTCTTTTTATCGTCGAATGCCTTCTGCGAAAAGAAGTGCCTTTTCTGCAGATCCGATGTGGGCATATATAAACAATATTCGTGATATTCCTCTTCTTTCACGTGAAGAGGAAATCGAGCATGCTAAGGAGATGGAGAAGGCACGTTGTCATCTGCATGAAATGACCTTCGGCTCATACTGGGTGGTGGAGAGCGTACTTCGCATTGCAGAGAAAGTGGTAAACGGTACGATTGACGTGTTCGATGTAATAGCCAGCGACGATGCGCTCAAAGGGTTCGATACGGTTGATGAAATGGAGGCGGAGCGACAAAAAATATATGACCGTTTCCATGAAACGATAAAATGCGGAAAAAGCATTCAGCGTCTTGATAAAAAAGTGCAGGAAGCTGAGGACGACGAGAAACGCAAGGATGCTGCGCATAAAAAGGCACAGAAACAGAAAAAATTTCTGGAGTTGTGTAATACACTTGAGCTGAATTCGAATCAGATTCAGGAGCTTATCAAGAAATTCAAGTCACAATTGTTTATTTCCGGGCACAAAAAACAGATTAAGGATTTTCAGTGCTGGGAAGAGAAACACCGGCGCGCAAAATGGAAGCTCGTGGAATCGAATGTACGGCTGGTAATAAGCATTGCGCGTAATTACATGAATTCCGGGATTGAAATTATCGACCTGATTCAGGAAGGCAACAAGGGGCTGGTTCGAGCGGTGGAGAATTTCGATTATAAAAAGGGATATAAATTCAGCACCTATGCAACATGGTGGATACGTCAGGCCGTCTCCCGGGCAATCAACGACAAGTCTCAGACAATTCGTCTGCCCACCAAAGCATTCGATATGGTGAATAAGGTCATTAAATTCTGTCGTCAGTATGTGGCGGATAAAGGTTTTGAACCGTCTATAGATGATATCGCCGAGTCGCTTGATTTAACCCCGGAAAAAGTGAAAATGTGTCTCGAATATTCCTTTAAACCTCTTTCACTCGATATGGAAACTGCAGCGGACGATGACTCGACGATAGGTGAGTACGTCGAAGATAAAAATGCGGAAAATCCGGCGCAGAGAGTCGATATCGCCGCTCTGAAGCACGATATCGCCGATGTGATGGGTCACCTGAGGGAAAAAGAAAAACATGTGGTTACGATGCGCTTTGGCCTTGATGACGGGCGGATGAAGACACTCAAGGAAGTGGGTGAAATATACGGGATGTCGAGAGAACGCGTCAGGCAGATAGAGATTAAAGCGCTTGAAAAGCTCAAAAAGTTGACAAAAAAGAACGATTTGCGGTTATGGTGTGAAGAGACGCTTCCGGACAGCAGTTTTATATAACGTGTGGGTCTGGGCTGTGCCGGCAGCAGGATCGATGCCGTTTTGCAAGGGATATTCTCCGGGAAAAACCGCAAAAAACGCAATGATTTTGTTCGCGAAATCGGATGCACAATATGTCTCTCCTGCATCTGCTGCAGGGCAGAAGACTTACATTGCAGCCTGATGAAAAGTACGGATGTGCGACACCCTGCGAAAATATTTTTCTTCGCATGAAGCGAGGTATCAGAATGAGCTGCCCATTTATGCCGCTCGTGAGCGGATTGTGAGCACACTGCAGACTCATCGGGTCATCGTGATAACCGGCGATACCGGATGCGGCAAGTCGACGCAGCTTCCGCTTATGTGCGTGGAGGCGGGACTCGGCAAAAAGGGCGCACTTGCGATTACCCAGCCCCGTCGTATTGCGGCGTCATCGCTGGCGCAACGGCTCTGTACACAAGTCGGTGTGCCATTGGGTTCGGACATTGGTTATAAAACCCGTTTTTCAAGAAAGATAAGCAGACAAAGTAACATCGTCTTTATGACTGATGGTATGCTGTTATCCGAGATTCACCGGGACCAGCTGCTGCGTCGCTACGATACCATTATTATAGATGAGGCGCACGAGCGCAATCTCAATATCGATATTATTCTCGGTGTCGTAAAAAGAGCCTGCATCAAAAGACCCGATCTGCGGGTGGTGGTCTCTTCCGCCACGATCAATGCGGAATTGTTTTCCACCTTTTTCAATTCATGTCCGGTGCTTCACGTAGAGGGGGTCCGTTACCCCGTCGACCTTTGGTATGCGCCGAATGAGCGGAATACGAAGGAGGATGCGGTTGATTCCGATTATGTCGAAGCGGCGGTGCAGGCGGTCGATGATATCGTCACGACAACCACGCAGGGCGATCTACTCGTGTTTATGCCCACGACCAGAGACGTGCACGAGACCATAGCGCGTATCGAGAAACGCAGGTATCCGCACACACAGCCGTTACCCCTTTACAGCAGGCTGCCGGCCGGGCGTCAGAATGCGATATTTTCCGCCGGCGATATGCGAAGGATTGTAGTCGCCACAAATATTGCTGAGACATCGCTTACCGTACCGGGTATACGGTACGTGGTCGACACCGGACTGGCGCGTATAAAGCGCTATTCCCCAAATTCGAGAATCACTGGCCTTCGGATAGAGCCGGTATCACAGGCAAGTGCTGATCAGAGGAAAGGCCGTTGCGGCAGAGTAGGGCCGGGAAGCTGCATACGGCTCTACAGTGAGAACGAGTATCTTACAAGGCCGGAATATACGCCTGCAGAGATCGTGCGCTGTGACCTCGCGGGTGCGATACTCACAGTTGAGTATGCGGGACTGGGACCCATAGAGCAGTTCGATTTTGTGCAGCAGCCGCGCAGCAGACGCATTTCGGACGGCTATTCGCTTTTGCGTGAGCTGGGAGCGATTGCTACGGACAACAGGCTTACCCCGCGCGGGAAAAAAATGGCAACCATTCCTCTCGATCCGCGGCTTGCAGGGATGATTCTAATGGCGCGTACGTATAATGTCTCGTATGAGGTGGCGATAATCGCCGCCGCACTTTCGATGCAGGATCCGCTCGATGTTTCGGGGGAAAAAGGGAAAAAAAAGGGCGCGCTACGCAAGCGATTCGGCGACGAACGATCCGATTTTATGGTATATGTCAACCTTTTCACCGCGTTTCTTAAGGTTTACGGCAACAAAAAGAGCACATCGGCGGCACGCAGATTCTGCAAAGAGTACACACTTTCCTGGCATCGAATGCAGCAATGGCACGATTTGTATACCCGCATAATGCATATGTCTTCCCGCTCGGAGGCCAGACACGGGTCTGGAGCAAAACCGAACTTTGCCTCCTATGAGAATATCCATAAATGCATCATTGCCGGTTTTGTGTCCAATTGTGCCTGCAGGGACAGGCGAGGTTATTACAGAGCGGCTAAAGGAAGAAAACTTTATGTGCATCCCGGCTCATGTGTAAAGCGCAATACGTTTGAATGGCTGATTTGCCATGAAATCGTCGAAACGTCCCGCGTGTTCGCCCGGAAAGCGGGAAAAATCGAGCCGGAGTGGGTGCAGGAGGTGGCGCCGCATCTGTGCAGGTCCCGGTTGTTTGATCCCGGGTTCAGTCCGCAAACCGGGGATGTGCGTGTGCGTGAGCGCATAACCGTGTTCGGACTGACACTCAGTGAAAAAGCGTTCCTATATTATGGCAACAGAAATCCGGAAGAGGCTTTCGAAATATTTATTCGTGAGGGACTGGTCAGAGAGGGGCTTGTGAATGGAGATACTGCGTACACCTTTGACTTTTTGCATCATAACAGCAGAGTGAGGCAGCGGGCGACCCGTATCCGTGCAAAACTGAGAATTGCCGAACCGGATGACGAAGAGGAGCGTATCTGTGCGTTTTACCGTGAACGTCTTCCGGTACTCGCTTCTGTGCGGGAGCTGCGGCGGCATATACAGCAGCGAAAAGGACAGAAGCATCTTTATCTGCCGTTGGAAAACCTGGTGAGTCGTCAACTCCTGCGGCAGGCAACACACTATCCGGACGAGCTTACGATTGGGCATACAAAGCTTGCGCTCGATTATACCTATGCACCTCAGTCAGAAGAAGATGGTATCTCGGTCACTGTGACTGAAAAAGAAAAATCGTATGTTGACCGGAAAATGCTTAGCTGGGTTGTACCCGCGATGTGGCAGGACAAGGTGTTTCATCTGTTGAGTTCTCTGCCCAAAAGGATTCGCAGAGAGCTTGTACCGGTATCGGAAACAGCCGTGAAGGTGACCCGCGCACTCGAGTTGGACATACGCAAGGAGTTTATCGTCGCAGTATGCGATACGGTGTGGGATGTATGTGGTATACGCATAGAGCCGAAGGACATCAGGCAGGATAAAATCCCGGGATATCTGCAGATGCGTGTTGCACACCAGCGGCACGCGAATGAGGGTGAGCCGGCGGGAACGGCCTGGTCCGAAGCCGCGGTTGCGGCGGCAAAAAACGAGGCGTGCTTTTCGCAGTGGGGAATGCGTAACTGCCGGGAGTGGAGGTTCGGCACAATTGCGGAGTATGTCGAGCTGGCAAAGGATAACAACGGAATACCGCTGATCGGCTATCCGTGCATCCAGGCCCGCGATGCACATGCAGAGAGCGTCGATCTTGTGGTTAAGTCCGACCGTGACCAGGCGGAGTACACCCATCGTGAAGGTGTGGCCAGTCTGAAAAAAATCGTGCTGGCGCGCGATCTGGCCTGGCTTGAGAAAGATCTGCGCTTTGACCACGCGTTGAAGCTTGCATGCATGGGGGTGTGGAATGTGTCGCAGATTCAGACACGGCTTCATGGGTTGATTATGCAGGATCTTTTTTACAGTGAAATGCAGGTGCGAACAAAAGAGCGGTTCGAAAGCGAGTGCGCCGAAACTTCGCGTGCATGCAAAACAATCGGCAGGGAAGTGATTTCGCTTATCCACAAGAGCGCGACCATGTACCGTGAATGCAGTCAACGAATCGAGCGGATGGCACAAAAACGTACAGGAGATGTCCATGCAAAAAATGCCGGCCAATTACGTTCATGGCTGACCGGATATCGGGATGCACTCTATGATCCGTGGATGAGTTTGGGTAAACTGCGGCAGTATCCGCGATATCTGAAAGCAATGGATGCGGCGGTGCACTGTGCATTTGACGATACAAGAAAATTCAGGCTGAAAAGTGAAGCACTAAAGACATCGCTGCAGCGAAGGGAAGACGCGTGCAGTCGGTTTTCCTACTGGATGGAACGAAATAACGGGGAGAAAATGAGACGAATTCAGGAGTTTGATCTTATGGTGCAGGAGCACTTTATTTCACTTTTTGCGCAACAGCAAGTGAAGACGCTCTATTCCGTCACAGAAAAAAAACTTGCAAAACACTATGCGTGTTGTTGTGATGGAAAAAAACAAAAATCCCTGCAGCAAAAGCGACGTTGATGCGGGGACAAGGCACTCAAAACACGAAATTCTATCGCGTTGGTAACAAAAATTGTTACGAACACAGGAAATCCGTTTTATCGAATCATGCTTCAAAATCGATAGTATGGTGGAAAAGGGTTGAAAAATGATCGTATATTTAGTATATTTAAGAAATTTATTTGCGCTGAAGTTTTCCACCAGGGACACCCACAACTACGTATTAAGAGTGTGCCTGGTCGGTAAAGTGACGGTTACAGGCGCCTCGCTTTTATAGGATATATAACTGATTGTAACAGAGACTGAGTGAGTAGAGAGCTGTTGCGGTGAAAAAATGTGCCCTTTTTCACCTAAACTGAGGGACTTTTGTGTGTGTCATCTGCTCCCATCCGCGCTGCTTTTATATCTCGAAAACCACGAGACAAGCAACAATGTTGATACATGATTTTCGAGAATAGATTAGTAGTGCGGCTCTTCGTTGCTTCCATCAAAACAATTGCTCAATTCGGTTTTTAATAAATTGTTATAAGAGTGCGTAATATAAAGGTGTGGATGGAAGAACATTGCACATTTTTCTCCATGAATATATACTTTCATAATGAAACCATTGTGGGAAATCAGCGGGCAAGAGGTGTGAAGCCTTTTTGTATGCTTGTGAAAGGTGCTAATTTCCTTTATTGTTTTGTTAACCATAGCAAAATGCGCTATAAAACGCAGAGGAGAAGAGGTTGTACATGAAGCGGACACAATCCCTTTCCGATGAGCAGTATCTGGATTTGTACCTCAAAGAGATCAGCAAATACAAGCCGGTAAAAGCGGAGGAAGAAGCACGACTGGCCAAGAGAATTCACCAGAACGATTCTGAAGCGCTCGATAAACTGGTGAAAGCCAACCTTCGTTTTGTGGTGAGTGTTGCCCGTAACTACATGAATCAGGGGATGTCGCTTACCGACCTCATCAACGAAGGCAACATGGGGCTGATCAAGGCCGCAAAGCGGTTCGACGAAACAAAGAACTTCAAGTTTATTTCCTATGCGGTATGGTGGATCCGGCAGTCGATACTTCAGGCGCTTGCGGAGCAATCCCGTATTGTAAAGGTTCCGCTGAACAGGGTCGGCGTAATACACAAGATAGGAAAAGCCGAGGAGCGGCTTCAGCAGCGCTACAAACGGCGTCCCGACACCAGCGAAATCGCGGACGAACTCGAACTCAACAAAGACAACGTGCAAAGCAGCAGCCGGATTGGCAATCGTCATGTCTCACTCGATGCGCCGCTGAACAACAGTGATGATTCGAATCTCGGTGATCTGATGCACGACAAGGATAACGAACGCCCCGACGAGCGAAGTCAGAATCTTTCATTCAAAGAGAGAGTGAACAAAAGTCTTAACGAGTTGACTGAACGCGAACGTGAGATTACCAAACTCTACTTTGGTATCGGGTACGAAACATCCCACACACTGGATGAAATCGGCGAGCGGCTCAGTTTAACCAGGGAGAGGGTGCGGCAGGTAAAAGAGAATGCGATACGCAAGCTGAAGCAGAAAAACCTTCGGGCACTGCTGCACGAGTAACTTTTTCATAAACCGAGCGATTGTGTTGCGAAAGCCGCTGCCGTCTGCAGTGCGTCGGCGTTTCCGAAATGTGTCAAGCATTCAACAAGGGTGAACCACCATTGCCGACGTACGCAATACCAACACGGCTGCCGCATTGTTTATCTAAATTTTCGATCGGTTGTTTTATGAGCGGAAAAGGGGCTTTAACCGAACAAAGTCGGCAAGGGGACTCAGTCATTTGAGTCGAAAACACGTTTTTTAACGTATTCGCGAATCTGCTGTTTTTCTGCAAGCCCGAGGTTTTTGAATTGTACCCCGTAAAGAGTTGATGATGTGACAGAATGTGAATGTACAACCGAGCAGTCGGTCTTTATCATGATATTCGTGCCGCTCAGAGAAAAGGTGACACGAAGCCGCTGCGTAGGAGAATAGCTGCGTTCGGATCTGAACATCATACCGCCCTCACTGATATTGATTACATAACACAGCTCCGGGTCCTGCGGTGTTCCATCCAGGGAATAGACTTCTACGGTGACGAAGTCGACTTCGACACGTGCATGTTTTCTTCTGTTTGATTGATCTTCTGATTGTTGCATACTCATAAAATAGTATTTCTCCGCTTTACTCATGACAGATGCCCGGTGGCCGGATGTTTACCCTTTTACCACGCCAAGGGGAGTCAGGCGATACAGTACCTCTATGCAGTCCTGCTGCAGGGCGATGACTTCGTCGATATTCTTGTATGCCTGGGGGGCTTCGCTCAGGTCGTATTTCCCCGTTTTTTTTCCAGCTTTTTTGGTGAGCGAAGAAGGTTCCCAGACAATACCTTTCATCCGCGTTTGCACATCGGCAAGAGTGAGAGTCTTGTTTGCGGCACGTCGGCTCATGGTTCTGCCTGCTCCATGAGAGCAGGAGGCAAAGCTTTCCGGATTATCTTTTCCACGGACAATGAATGATGCATTGCCCATACTTCCGGGGATAATACCGGATTGATCTCTGAATGCACGGGTTGCACCCTTGCGATGAATCATGTATTCACTGCCAAAATGGCGCTCACGCGCGGCAAAATTGTGATGGATATTGATCTGTTCGAGAATTCGGCAATCGGTATGACGGGCAAGAATCGCGATACAGTGTTTTTTTATCCGGTCTCTGTTTTCACGGGCGAACGCAAGCGTGAAATCCATTGCTGCACAATAATCCTTTGCTACACGTGAGGAGAGCGGAACCCATGCGAGTGAATCTGTGGGCAGCCGGGTGTTGTGTGCATTGCAGTATTCGAGCGCATGTCTGTGATACGCCGCCGCGACTTTGTAGCCGAAGTTGCGGCTTCCGGTATGCAGCATGCACCAGAGGTTGTTCCATTCGTCTTTCTGAAGTTCTATAAAGTGATTGCCACCTCCCAGAGTTCCCAGTTGTTTTGCGGCGGAAGGGAGCTCTCGTGTCACCGCATCGAGGTCCGGCGCATCGTTGAACCCCTCCCATGAGCGAGGCGAAGTGTGATGCGCGAAGCCAAGCGGGATTTCGCGGCGGATGTTGTGAATAATACGTGCGATAGTGTCGTGATCCAGTTCAGTGGTCGATATGTTGGTACGAAGTGCACACATTCCGCAGCCTATATCGACACCCACCGCATTCGGTATTACTGCGTCTTTACATGCGACAACGCAGCCAATGGGAATGCCGAAGCCTTCATGGCAGTCCGGCATGAGAGCGATATGACGGTGTACGCACTCGAGGGTGGAAAGATTGTCTATCTGTTTCCAGGTCCCGGAATCGATGTGGTCTGCCCAGGATTTGACTGGAAGAGATAATTCTGTAAAGGTATGTATCATAATGTATACTTGAGATGTTGAAATTTTACCCGGCGGCGCTATGGTCTCCGTGTATATGCCGTCGCTTCGTGAGCAGTTCGTCGGTTTGGGGCATGTATGAAGGCTCCTTGGATCGGACATGCATACATCCTGAATTGAGCGGTTTTTTTTGCGAAAGCTGCTGCAATCCGCACTGCTCTTCTATTCTCTAAAATCATGAGACAAACGACAAGGTTGCCCCAACGTTTATGAGAACACAATAGCAGCACGGCTCACCGCAGCTTTTATTATAACAACCGCTCAATTCAGATTATGTTTGACGACATTATTTGCATTAGTGTTGACAAATAGTTATATTGTTATATTAATTAACAGATTATATTTACAATTGTTTTAAAATATATAACGTTAATTACTTTTTTGTCAACCTTAAAAGGAGACAAACAATGCCGCGGATTACCCCCAAAAAACTGCAGCAGCTGCAGAAAAAGTACAAAACGGATGCGCGTATAGGCGAGTATTTTGGTATCACCCGGCAGGCGGTGCACCAGTGGCGTGCGGCGTTCGGTATCGATTCCCTGCGTGCCAGAAACAAAGAGAGAAACAAGAAGATTGTACAGCTTTACAATGCAGGCAAAGGGGGAGAATATATCGCCCGTAAGTTCGGTCTTTCCGTGTCGCAAACCTACAGAATTATAAACGGAGAGCTCAAAGGCAAAAAGAAAACCGCGGCGCGAAAACGTGCTGCAACAAGGAAAAAATCTGCGGCGGCTAAAACCACGGCAACCAAAACAGCCACCAAACGCGCAACTTCCGGTACAAAAAGCGGAACAAGTGCGAAAAAATTGACGTCCCGGAAAACAGCCGGTAAAAAAACGAAAACGTCCGGCAAAAAAGCGGCGGCCCCAAAAAAGACGACCAGAAAAACCACGGCTGCAAAACCGACAGCTAAAAGCAGTACAAAGAATGCGGGGAAAAAACGCAGTGCATCAGCCAAAAAGAGTGACACTGCAAAAACTGCAGCACAAAGCAGCACAAAAGCCAAAAAATCCGCTTCCGCCAAAAAGGCTGCGTCCGGACGTAAATCAACCACAGCAAAATCAGCGCCGAAAAAAAGCGGGAGCACTGCCAAGAAGTCGACCGCCCGTACCACGGCTTCCTCTAAAAAATCGACCGCCGCTTCCAAAAAATCGTCAACACGTACATCCACGGGCCGCAAATCTTCTGCTACAAAAAAGACGGCTTCCGGGGCAAAAAAGTCTGGTAGCCGCAAAGTTGCCACAAAAAAGAAAACGAGTACAGGGGCAAAAAAGAGCACGAAGAAGAGCTCTGCACGCCGCAAATGATGCGACTGTGCAGAATGCTGGGACGTGGGATCGGACATTAGTATGGTGAGTAGTTTTTGTAGGGACAGTAAGGGTATCGGTGGATATTCGTTCGGTGCGCAAAGAGGGAATTCGATGGGTGTAGCGTTTGTCTGCAGATCTGTTTCAAGCGGTACACGCAGGCGAGTGCAACATTTAACGCATTCGGCAAGCGCATCGGGTAGGGACTTGCAGGAGGCCGACTGAAAATGGCGGCTTAGCTTGAACCTGAATGGAGCGATGTTATTTGCGAAATCAGCCGCAATCCGCACTACTTTTATATTCTCGAAAACCATGAGACAACCAACAAGGTTGCCCCATAATTTTCGAAAACACAATAGCAGCACGGCTCAAAGCAGCTTTATCAAAAAAACCGCTCAACTTCGGTTGAAATCAAAGCACACATGCCGCAGGGCATTCAGGCTGAAATCAGCAATTACATTGTCGCCGATAGTTCGTTACTTCAGAATTGAACGATCCAGGTAACACAATCGCTCAGTGTAATTACCCTCGAATAATTCCGGCTGCGTTATTCATTCAGACTATCGGATACCTTTATCAGTGCATACTACATCGAATAGACGCGCGATTTTTACGGCTACTGCAATAATGACTGCATCGGTTCTGCTTAGTCGTGTGACCGGCCTTGTGCGGGAGATGGTGCTGGCGCATTACGGCGGTACCGGCGCCGAGGTCGATGCGTATGTCGCGGCCTTTCTCATACCCGAGCTCATGAATCATTTTCTTGCGGGTGGGTTTCTTGCAATTACCTTTATCCCTATTTTCCAGTCGCATATTGCTTCAGGAAAAGAAGACCGCGCCTGGCATGCGTTTTCGAATATCCTTACCTGCGGCAGTGTAGTGTTATTCGTTTTTTTGCTTCTGGGTATGGTATATACTGACGATATCCTGCTGTGGATAAGGGGGATAAAGTCACGGACCGGTGCAGCCAATGCCATGCGGGATGCGCAATGGGTTGCGCTTACCGTTCGGCTTACCCGCATTGTACTGCCGGCACAGCTTTTCATATACTGGGGCTCGTTTTTTATGGCGGTACAGTATGCGCGCAAGCAGTTTCTGCTTCCTGCGCTTATGCCGCTGTGCTATAACGTGGGTATCATTCTTGGCGGCATATTCCTCGGTCCCGCAATCGGTATCGAAGGGTTTGCATGGGGTGTGCTTGCTGGTTCCTTTGCAGGTGGTGTACTTGTACAGATACCCGGTCTGGTGCGCGTAGGTGCCAGGTTTTCTCCTGTGCTGCATCCGGGTGCACCCGATCTTCGTAGGTTTGTTTTTCTTTCTTTTCCCTTTATCATCGGTATCGGGATGCAGTTTTCGGTTGAATTGTTCCGCTTTTTCGGTCTTTTTCTCAGTCGGGGTGCGATTGCCAGTCTCAATTATGCGGTCAGAATAATGATGATCGTAGTTGCCCTGGTAGGACAGGCCCTCTCGACCGCATCGTATCCGTTTTTGAGCCAGTTAGCGGCGGAAAAAAAAAACGATGCGCTCTGGTCTCTCTCCAGGCGTCTCATAGAACGGGTCTCCGTAGTAGCCATTATTATTTCCGCAGTAATGATCGCGCTTGCGCCGCACATCGTACGCATATTGTTTGAGCGCGGAGCATTCGAAGCGGAGTCGACCGCGCATACGGCACACATATTTGTCATTTATGCAATCGGCATATTTGCTCTGGCTGCCAATACCATCGTTATGCGCTGTTTTTTTGCGCGGCAGAATACTCTTTTGCCAATGATCGTCAGTACTGCGGGAGTGGTTGTATCTTTTCCGTTGTATCTGCTGTTTATTCCGCATTTTGAGGCTGCAGGGGTTGCTGCCGCCGCGGTGATCGGAATATGTATACAATTTTTCGCCCTTTTTACAATGTGGTGCAAACGAAATAACGCCCCGGACGCAGTGCGGTCCTATTTAGTGACAATGGCAAAAACCATGCTGGTTGCAGTATGTGCATGGGCGGTGTGCAGGGGAATACGGTATGGTATGGTATTCTGGCAGGTGGAAATCATTAACCGGTTTTGCAGTGATATGGTGCTGATTACGGTGGGATCGCTTGCCTCATTTGCCACGGCTGCATTGCTTCTTCATTATTTGAACGTTATCACGTTCAAAGAGATGCGCTCTCTGCTACACCGTAACGTGCATGCGGATTGAAAGCCTGTTGCTATTCGTACGTATGTTGTGCGGATGCTGCGTTGCCATACGTCAGTCCTCTTCAAGAATTACATTCCAGTAGATGTAATCCTCCCATGATTCGTGCGGTATTTCAGCGGCAATTTTGCTTACCAGGTTTGCAGGTGCCGCTTTGTCAAGACGTGGCGCGCAGGGCTTTCTGATAGGGAACATCCCTGCTTGTTTCGGCGTTTTATTCCCTTTTTTGTTATTGCACCGCATGCAGCATACCACAATGTTCTGCCAGTTTGTTCTCCCCCCCTGTGACAAGGGGACCACGTGGTCGAACGTGAAATTGGACAGGGATACTTTTCTGCCGCAGTAGACACAGGCCCCGTTGTCTCTTACATAGACATTGCGTCTGCTGAAGGGAAGGGTGCGTACGAATCGACGGGGCATGTAGTCGGACTGGATGCACTGGATTACCGCAGGGGCAAGCATGGAGAAGCTGATAGAACGTATTGGCATGTCGTGGTATTCCGCAAGTACCACCGCTTTTTCCATAAAGTACAGGGATATGGCTCGCTGCCACGAAACAATGGATACCGGAAGACCTGCAGAATTGAGTACAAGTGATTCGGCCATAGCAGACACTCTCCTTTGCTGTACTAAAAGTATACATTATTGCCGCTTCTGCAGGCAAGGGATTATGAGGAGGAAAAGTATGAAAAATCAAATAATAACATAATGTTAACAAATGCAGCTCAGAAATCCGGCCTATACTATTTTTTTAGTGTATGCATTACTCTCATCCATTTTTTCTGCATAAGGAGTGTCATATATGAATCTCGATGCCGTAATTCGTAAAGTTCCCGATTTCCCCAAAAAAGGCATTACCTTCTACGATATTACCAGCCTTTTTACCAATGCCGATGCATTCCGCTATGTGGTCGACCACATGGTCTCTCGATACGCGACAGAAGAGATTGACGGCGTGGTTGCGGTGGAAAGCCGCGGTTTTCTACTGGGTTCCTGTTTTGCCTATAAAGCGGGTTTGCCGGTGGTACTGGCACGAAAAAAGGGGAAGCTGCCCGGTGAAACCTGGGAATGCAGTTATGATCTCGAATACGGCTCCGCCACCATGGAAATCCACAAAGCCGATTTGGAGTACGGAAAACACTGGCTGATCATTGACGATCTTATCGCCACCGGCGGGACCCTCGAGGCGGTCGCTAAGATGATAGAGTTTTCGGGAGGAGAGGCGGTCGGTATTTTTTCCATTATCGGACTTCCGTTTTTGAACTATAAAGAAAAACTGCAGAAATACAATCCGGTCACGATGATCGATTATCAGTCTGAATAGCGTTACCAATGCAGCGCAGGAGCGGTAATGCGGCTTCGTGTGTATAAAAATCCATTTGCAGAGCAGCCCGGACGTATCCGGCTTCTTTTCGAGAGTGAGCAGCGTGTCCTCTCCCGCGGGAGAAACTGCGAATTTTATATCTATGTATGGATCGATACCAATTTTGATGTCCGGGGATTTCAGGTGGTGTTCGATGAAGAGTATGTGCTGACATACAAGCCGCAGCGGGGCATATCGCTCGAATGTATCGAGGATATACCGATAAAACGAGCGGTTAAAACATGTAATGATGAGGAAATTGAAAAAGAAGTGTGTCGGCTTTTGAACGAGATGGAATCGGAGGAATTTTCACACCTGCTGTACGATATCCAGCGTATGTGTGCGCAACGTGGCCCGATGAACGAAACGCTCACCCTCTGCGCAGATGAATGCGATCTGTTGCGCACCATATATACAGATACGTTTTCCTTTCACCGCGGCTCATGAGCAGTTCATGTCAAGCCGGCGGATACCGGTCCGCACACCGATCCGGAGTAAGAGTATGAATGCCAATCCGCGTATACGAACCGTGTTGAATGATCCGCCGGTGGGGGAACGGGTGACGCTGCAGGGGTGGGTAAAAACCCGACGAAGCACCAGAAAACGATCGTTTATCGAACTCAGCGACGGATCGAGTGTACGGGGGATTCAGGTAATCGCGGAAGCGGATATGTCGGGCTATGAAGAGACGGTTGCCCCGCTTACCACCGCAAGCAGTATAGAAGTTGACGGAATCGTCTCGCGTTCTCCGGGAGGGGAACAGGCGGTGGAGCTGCAGGCCGAATGCGTCCGGGTGATAACGTTCTCACCTGCAGAGTATCCGCTGCAGAAAAAGCGCCACAGTTTTGAATTTCTGCGCGAGATGCCCCATTTGCGGGGACGCACCACGAGTATTGCCGCGGTTATGCGTATACGCCATACCCTGAGTAATGCCATTCACCGGTTTTTTGATCAACAGGGTTTTTATTACATACACACTCCGTTGATCACTGCCATGGACTGTGAGGGGGCGGGAGAGCAGTTTACGGTGACTGCGTTCGATCCGGTCAGGGTGGCAACAGAGGGCACAGAGCTCTCATTCACCGATGATTTTTTCGGAACACGTGCATTCCTGACGGTCAGCGGTCAGCTCGAAGCGGAAAGCTATGCCTGCGCGCTGAAAAACGTCTATACGTTCGGACCGACATTCCGCGCAGAAAACTCCCATACCGCGCGGCATCTGGCCGAGTTCTGGATGGTGGAGCCCGAAATGGCCTTTTGTGATATCACAGGTGATATGGATACTGCCGAGGCTTTCTTGCACTATATCGCGAATGCCGTGTTAGAGGAGAATGATCAGGAGTGCGAATTTCTTGAAAAAATGAACGAGTGCGCACTTCGTGAAACGCTTTCGCATATACGTACTTCGCCGTTTATACGAATGAGCTACAGTGATGCGCTCGATATACTCCAAAAAAGTGATTGTACCTTCGAGTATCCGCTGCAGTGGGGATGCGATCTGCAGTCAGAACACGAACGTGCGCTTATTGAATGCAGCGGCGGTACGACACCGGTGATGATTACCGATTTCCCTGCCGACATCAAGCCCTTTTACATGAAGGATAATCCGGACGGTCGTACCGTGCGTGCGCTCGATTGCGTGGTGCCGGGACTCGGCGAACTTATCGGCGGCAGCGAACGTGAAACCAACCGGGAACGACTCGAACACAAAATGCGTGCCGCCGGAATGAATATCGAGGATTATGACTGGTATCTGCAGCTTCGCATGTACGGCGGGGTCCCGCATGCGGGATTCGGCCTCGGCTTCGATCGTCTGGTGCAGTTTTGTACCGGAATGCACAATATCCGAGATGTAATACCATTTCCCCGTGCCCCCGGTACCATATAACGATACATATTTCTGCGCTATTGCGGAGATATCAGTCCCGTTTTGTGCTGCAGGGGCACATGGGGCGTATCTGTGTATGACGTTTGAATGAAAACCGAGCGATTGTTGTAATGAATTCTGCGGTGAGCCGTGCAGATGTGGTGGGTTCAGCACACAGAATCGTTCAAACCGGTTGAATAAAGAGGTATGTGTATGAGCCGTGACAGCGACCGTTATGGAGAAAATGATAATCGTGCGCGCGGCAACCACAAGTTCGTTTCCAAAGCAGGATCGACACGGGAGGAGTGCATGATCTCCTCACTGCAGCGTCTGAGTAATTCGCAGGCACTTAAGCACTATGCACTCGGTATCGGTGATGATGCCGCCGTGCGTCCGGGAAATTCGGACGAGCAGCTGATTGTAACCGCCGATGCAAGCGTGGAGGATGTCCACTTCTCTTTGTCCTATATGACGCTCGAAGAGGCGGGGTTCAAGGCCATGGCTGGCAATGTGAGCGACTGCGCGGCTATGGGCGCGCGTGTGGACAGTGCGATAGTGCAGCTTGGATATCCGTGCGGGATCGATCATACCGAAAAAAAAATAACGCAGCTATACCAGGGTTTTCACCAAGCGTGTACGCGATGGGAGTTCGGCATAGCCGGCGGCGACCTTACTTCGTCTCCCTGCTGGTGGATCGGGATCACGCTTATCGCATCCCTTCCTGCAGAGGCACGGGTTCTGCAGCGAAGCGGTGTTCGCCACGACGACGTTTTGTGGCTACACGGTCTGCCGGGCAGAAGCGCTGCGGGGATGGCCGCGCTCAGGGCGTTTGGAAGAGAAAATGCGCTGCAGGAGTATCCCGCATTGGTTCAGGCACATATACGGCCTCTTCCGGATATCGACACTGGTATACGCTGCGGTGCGGATCCCCGGGTACATGCTGTAATGGACTGCTCCGACGGGATATCGAAAGACGGGGCGAGCCTTGCGGCGATTAACGACTGCGGTCTGTTGATCGACGAAGAGGCGCTTGTTGAGCGCTGCAGTGGCGTGCTGGGACCCTGTGCACGGCGTTTAGGTGTATCTGTCGTCGAGTGGGCGCTCAACGGCGGGGAGGAGTACGCATTGCTTATGGCGACTTCTCCCGAATTTACCCCTTATGACGATTCGTTCGTGTCACTTGGGCGGTTCGAATCAGGTATGCGCGGTGTATGGACGGTCGATGCGCAGGGAAGACGCACACCGCGTGAATGCGGCGGATGGGACAGCGTGCGCTGAAAGCATTTTACATGCGCTATATGGAAAAAAAATATTTTCTTGGTAAGGCCGGACCAGGCCGGAAATTTGAGCAACGACGTATCGTAGCGTCATCGCTTTGTATACCTGTGCAGACGATCGATAATGCTGCACGAGTACAAGTCCTTTGCGGGAGGGAAATCCTGCATTTGTCTATCCAGTAATCCGGAGGCTTATCGCGCATGACAACACGCGGAGAAAAAATCGCCGAAATACTCTATGCGCAGCATGTAATCAACAATGAGCAGTATCAGGAAATTATACACGCGTATAAAAACAGCGGTGCTGCCAACATGTGGTCTCTACTGTTAAAACAGCACTATGTCACACCGGAAAAGCTGAGTGAAATTCTTGGGGAATTGATCAGTATAAAAAAGAAAAAGCAAATCGGAGAGATCCTGGTAGAGCACGGATTAATTACCATGGAGCAGCTTGATGCAGGGCTCAGAGAGCAGAAACGGACAGGGCAGCGTATTGGAGAATGCCTGGTGTCGATAGGAGCGATAGAACGGGAAAAACTACTGGATGTGCTCAGTGCGCAACTCGATGTACAACACGTTGTTTTGGAACATATCGAGTTTGATTCGAAGCTCATCGTATCGTTTCCGCGGGAGCTGGTTGACAGCTACAACGTAATTCCACTATATGAACGTGAAGGGGTAATAACGCTTGCCATGGCCGATCCTACCAATCGCCGTACTATCGATCATATCAGGTTCCGCACCGGTAAGGAGATAGAACCGGTGATCGCGACACGTGATTCGATCCGTCGTGCCATTGCCGCACAATTCCCGCACGAAGGAAGGCCAGGGGATGTAGAGGATATCGACGATACGACATGGGAAGCTTCTTCGGGTCTCACATCCTCACTCGATGGACCTGATCCTGTCGTGCCGGACGGTCAACGGCAGCCAGAGAAGAAAGACGGTGAAACGAACCTTTCAAAAATTATAGAGCATGCACGGGAAAAAGGGGTTTCGATTATCCATTGTATAGGAAATAAAACAGGACTCGATTTGTTCTTTCGTATCGATGGGGCATTATATCGTCAGCAGCATATCGATCCACCGCAATCGAGAGCTTTATATGCCGTCCTTAACGGTGCGCAAGACGGGAAAAGCTGCGGACGATCCATGTCGGTGCGTGAATCAACTCTCTGTGTCACCGGTGTTTCTGCGGATGAGCCGGTGTGTGTGCACGTGGCGACGATCGGCGGATCGCCTCGCAGTGACGATGCACGATTCGTACTGCATATCGTCAATGCCGGTGGGCGTACTGAGGGTATGGATGAGATCGGTTTTGACGATGATACTCGCAACGCACTCGCCTCGTGTACCAATCATGCTGCGGGGCTGATCCTGGTTACCGGGTCCGATCAGCATATTAAACGACAGAGTGTCTATTCACTTCTGGACGCTATCTCCACCGCTTCGCGGTCGGTTATGTCGATAGAAGATCCGGTTACGGTGCCTATTCCCGGGATTGTGCAGACACAGGTCGATCATACCAGAGGGCTTACTGTGAAAAAAGGGATAGATTACGCACAGCGACATGATATCGACGTACTTCTGATCGATGAATTGCGCTCGACAGATGATCTGCATAGTGCCCTGCTGGCCGCGTCGCATTGTCTGATCATCGCAGGTATTTCGAGTTTTCATCCGGCCGAGGTTTACCGCATGTGTATGAATGACGGGGTAAGTGCCATGATGGCCTCACAGCGATTGCTGGGCGCGCTCGTTTTTCAACGGCTTTCCAGAGTGTGTAGTGAATGCAGCCGCGCATATACCCCGCGCGATGATGAAGCGCGTGCGCTGGGTGTTGACCCGTCACAAAAGCTTTTTCGGGGAGAAGGATGTGTATTCTGTTCACATACAGGATTCAACGGCAGTATAGGGGTATACGGGTATCTTACACAAGATGAGGTGATTACCCGTATGTTGTTACAGGCTGATGACGATATGCAGGTGTACGATACGATTGAGCAACGACTCGGAAATGTTTTACCCGTACGGGCGCGTGCGTTGGTACAAGAGGGAAAAATAACTGCGGATCAGGCCCGAACTATAATCGAGCACAAGACAAGAAGCGCGGAGACTACGCGCGCCTGAGTTGGCTGCGCTTAAGAAGCAGAATACAACAGAACAAAAAACCGACAGGAATATAGAATGAACGAATTCGCGACTGATAATGAACAGCGCCGCACGCACGAGACTCTTAATGAAGCACAGCGGGAAGCGATTGAATACGATGGCGGGCCTCAGCTGGTCTTCGCCGGAGCAGGTACGGGAAAAACAAGGGTGCTTACTACCAAAATAGCCTGGTTGATACGTGAGAAGAAAATTTTTCCCAATCATATTTTTGCCGCGACCTTTACCAATAAAGCGGCTCGGGAAATGAGAGAGAGGATAGAGGGACAGCTTGGTATGCCGTGCGAGGGGTTGTGGATCGGGACATTTCATTCACTGTGTGTACGCATACTGCGACGTGAGGCCTCTGCAGCAGGCTACTCACCCTCTTTTTCCATATTCGATAAGGACGATCAGAAGGCCTGTTTGAAAAAGGTATTGAAAAAACTCCAGATTGATGAACGCAGTATGACGCCCAAACAGGCTATGGGTACGATCTCTCACTATAAAAGCAGATGTATACGACCAGACGATATTGCCCGATCGGACGGGCTCAGCTATTTCCAGCAGCAGTTGCTGAACGTGTTCAGGGAATACAATGGGATGCTCAGAGAGCAACAGGCGATGGATTTCGACGACCTGATCGCCAATACGGTCTATCTGTTTCGCAAAGAGAAAGAGCTTTTGCGGCAGTACCAGAATCTTTTCCATTACGTGCTTGTGGATGAATACCAGGATACCAACGCGGCACAGTTCTATCTGATCGAGCTGTTAAGCGCCGCCCATCATCAGGTATTTGTGGTGGGAGACGACGATCAGAGTATTTACGGCTGGCGCGGGGCGAATATCGAGAATATTCTCTCGTTCGAAAAGTTCTTTCCTGATTCCAGGATTTTTACACTTGAGCAGAATTACCGTTCCGGTCAGCGGATACTCGATTTCGCGAACGCGGTTATTTCAGGTAATCAGCGCAGGGCCGTTAAACGTCTGAGGGCGGCTGCACCAACCGATTCGCACGTGGTACTCAGCCGCTTTTACGACGACCGCCAGGAAGCGGATGCAGTATGTGCCCGGATACAGAAAAAAATGGCAAAAGGAGTTGAGCCCGGAACGATCGGGATTCTTTTCAGGACAAATGCCCAGTCCCGGGTGTTTGAAGATGTATTCAGGAAAAACAATGTCCCCTATGTGCTCGTGGGAACAACGAGTTTCTACGAACGAAAAGAGATAAAGGATTGCCTCGCCTATCTGAAGCTGCTGGTCAATCCTGCGGATAATATTTCGTGTGAACGTATAATCAACGTTCCTCCGCGGGGACTGGGAGCAAAAAGCGTGCAGGCGCTGGAGCGCAGTGCGGCACGGAATAATTGTTCGCTGCTGCAGAGCGTGATGGATCATCCCCCCCAGGGACTGAGTACCAGAGCACGCAAGGCAGTGTCGCAGCTTGCAGAGATGTTTCGCACGCTCATGCAATTAAAACGGGATAAGATGTCTCCCACCACATTAATCGAAGAGCTTATGCGCACCAGCGGCTACATAGACATGCTCGAGAGTGAAGACACAGAGGAATCGAGGGCACGTCTCGAAAATGTTAACGAATTGATCAATTCGATTGCGATATGGGAAGAGCAGCATCCCGAAGGGACACTGGATGATTTTATCGAAGAGGTCTCTTTGCTTACCCCGGTAGACAGAAGCGAAACCGGTACCGATGCGGTGAACTGCATGACGCTTCACTGTGCAAAGGGGCTCGAATTTGGTCATGTGTTTCTCGTGGGGCTGGAGGACGGTCTGATTCCGTCGCGACTCAACTTTGAGGACGGCGACAGACTCGAAGAAGAACGACGCCTGCTTTATGTGGGGATAACTCGCGCACGGCAGCAGCTTCATTGCTCCTACGCCGAAAAAAGATGGCGTTTCGGCAGGGTGATGTATATGCTTCCTTCCAGATATCTGGACGAAGTGCCGCAGCAGCTCTATACCTACCAGGAGCGCAGCAATATCGCATCGTCTGCCGGCAGTGACGGGAAAAAAGAGTCTTTTGCCCCATCGGCAGTGCAGGCAGACAAACCTGTCCCACGTAAGGATCATGCCGCTGCCGAGGCATTTAATCAGGAGAATGTGAGTTACAGGCCCGGTCAGACGGTCAGGCATGACAATTATGGTGAAGGAAAGGTGTTGAGTGCCAGCGGATTCGGCAAGGATCTCAGGATTACGGTGCGATTCGGGGACGGTAAAACAAGAAAACTCATGGCGTGGTACGCCCGGTTGGAACAAGTGTGAGCTAAATCAAGCGATTTTGTGTGCGAAATCTGCAACAATCCGCACTACTCTTATAGTATCGAAACCCATGAGACAACCAACAAAGTCGCCCCATACTTTTTGAGGACACAATAGCAGCACGGCTCACTGCAGCTTTCATTAAAACAACCGCTCAATTCAGGTGTGAATTATGGTTGAATAACGGTGTCACAAATGATACAATATCTATATTATGTCAAAGGAGTATTTGTAAATGATCGATGAAACGCAGGTAAAACGCGTGGCACAGCTGGCCCGACTCTCGATTGATGCACAGGAGGCGCACAGATATGCCGCCCAGCTTGACGAAATTCTGGAATACATGGAACAGCTCAATCGTGTCCCAACCGAGGATGTCGAGCCAACCGCATTCGTTATTCCCCGTCACAAGCCATTTTTGGATGATGAACCGCGCGGATCTCTTTCCAGGGATGCGATTTTGCAGAATGCTCCCAAAAGAAAAGACGGTTATTTTGCAGTCCCCAAGGTTTTAAAATAATGTGATAACGGGTGGAGAATGCCAGAAAAGTCTTACAGAGCAGATCGGTCTAATACCGTCAAGGAGAGTCCCGATAAATGACCCGAACAGTGTGTGTTATTCCCGCCCGGTATGCCTCGACCCGTTTCCCGGGTAAGGTACTTGCACGCATAGACGGGATACCCCTTGTTATGTGGCCATACAGACGTGCAATTGCATCCGGAGCGTTCGACGAGGTGATCGTTGCTGCCGACGATGAACGTATCGTTGATGAAGTTGTTCAGTTCGGTGGGGAAGCGGTAATGACAGATGCGGGGCATCGATGTGGTACCGAAAGGGTTGCTGAGGCCGTTTCGGGCCGGCAGGACGAATTTGTCGTCAATATACAGGCGGACGAGCCGGATATACCGCTAGAGCTTTTACAGAATTTCGTAGTAACACTGAAAAACGAAATCGACGAACATGCACTGCTCACTTGTGTGACACCGGCCACGCCTGATGATAAAAACGATTGCGATGTAGTAAAAGCAGTGCTCAATGCGGTGGATGAAGCACTCTATTTCAGTCGCTCGCCAATTCCCTTCTGCAGAGAGAAAGTCAGCAATACCGCATGGAAACATATCGGCATTTACGGATTTAGTCGAGCAGGCCTTTTTCGTTACAATGCATTGCCGCAGGGAAGGCTCGAAGTCTCTGAATCGCTCGAACAATTGCGAGCACTGGAGCATGGGATGAGAGTACGGTGCCTTGTAAGTGAATATCATGGCTTCGGAATAGACACCCCCCGGGATCTTGAACAATTTATGCAGTGGTGTGCAACCGGGGAACAACACAACTAACGGAGTGCAGTACCATAATGGAGAACAACACGTCTTCATATACGATATTGATTGCGGATGACGAGCAGTCGATATGCGATTTGCTGGGGCAGTTTCTTTCTAAAAACGGGTATACGACCATTATCGTATATGACGGACAGGAGGCGGTCGATGCGGTCAAAAACAATTCGGTCGATATGGTAATATCGGATATCAAGATGCCGAAAGTAACAGGCGTCGATTTACTTCGAGAAGTGCGAAAGATCAGCAGCAGCATACCGGTGCTTCTTACTACCGGCTATCCTACGCTCGATACCGCCATAGAAGCACTGAAACAGGGGGCGTTCGATTACCTGACCAAACCGTTTCATCTCGAGGAAATCGCGGAGAAAGTAAAACGGGCGCTTGCCAACAGAAAGCTTCTGGAGGAGAACATCCTCTATTCCAACCTGGTATCATTACACAGCGTCACCCAGGAATTTTTATCGACACGAAACTTCAGGGACCTCAATCCAAAAATTGTGCAGTACGGAAAAAGCCTCTCCAAAGCGGATGCGGCGGCGCTCATTCTCTTCAATCAACGACAGCATCCGGTGCTCTATCAGCTCGAAGGGGATTTGGATGCACAGCAGCTTCAGGAGCATGATTTTTTGAATTCGCTCTGTTATACTGTACGGGAAAAAAATACCGAAATACGTTATGGCGGTATGGATAGTGATCAACTTCCCGATGAGATTGCGACAATACCCGATCCTGTCGGATCCTTCATAGCCTATCCTCTTAACCGCGGGCAGCACAGCAGAGGGGTACTCCTGGTGCTTCGTAATAACCACAACGGTGCATTTTCAGATCTCGATTCGGAGATAATAAGGGTGCTGGGATCTCAGGCCGGGATATCGCTTGAAAATGCGGGCCTGTACAAAAATCTTCGCGATAACTATCTCAAAACCATACGTGCATTCGCACTCGCGGTGGAAGCAAAGGATCCGTATACGCATGGTCATTCCGAAAACGTGATGAAATATACGATCGTATTGGCGAAAAAACTCGGGCTCAATGAAAAGGAGATCGAAAAGATCAAATATGCAGGACTACTGCACGATGTGGGGAAAATAGGGATCAGTGAAGCGATTCTCAACAAACCGGGGCGACTTACCGAAGAGGAATTCGCGGAGATAAAACGTCATCCGGAACTCGGTGCACGAATCATTTCAGACGTACCGTTTTTAAAATCGCTGGTGCCTTTTGTGCTGCATCACCATGAACGCTACGATGGTAACGGGTATCCACATGGACTTGCGGGAGAGAATATCCCTTATGGCGCGCGCATTTTGTGTGTGTGTGACACCTATGAAGCCATGACATCGGATAGACCGTACAGGAAAGCGATGCCCTTTGAAAAAGCGGTTGACATAATAAAGGAGAATAGAAACAAACAATTCGATCCTGCGGTAGCGGATGAATTTCTGGAAATAATATCGGGATAGGAGAAACGAAGTGGTCAGGACAGGAAGTATTGGTGTGTTAATCGTGATCGGCGCGGTGGCGTGGCTCGTACTTATGATGCGTATTCTTCAGGCACAGGCAGACGATATGGCGGTCGTTTCCGAAGAATTCGGCGTCGATATCATACGGAGCAAAGGTGCGGAACACGCGAACGATACTGCTGAAGAAGCATTTTTGAACAGTGACACAGCGAAAAAAACGCAGGAGATCGATCGAAATGACGTCATAAACCCGGCAGCGACGAAGAAGACCGGGGAGCCTTCCGGGAGAGCGGCCGATGAAGACTGCATAAATGTAAACAGTGCGAATGCTCAGCAATTGCAGCAATTACATGGGATCGGACCCGTGCTGGCGAAGCGTATATGTGCATACCGAACGCAACATGGTGTATTTTCTATACCGGATGATTTAAGAGATGTAAAAGGAATCGGACCGGCAACAGTAAAGAAGATCCGAACCGCAATTTGTTTTTAGTATCCCAATTGAGCGCAGCTGCAAATTATACGGATGAGCAAAAATTCAAAAAGAGTGTGGGGGCTGTATACGGTAGAAGAACTCCTGTGTATGGTAAGCTACATTCCGCAGGAACAGGCGGTGAGCAGTATTATAATCAATCCTCTCTCCACGAATCCTGAAGAGAGTATCTCCCGTGAACTGAGCAAGGTGAATA
The DNA here is from genome assembly GCA_964589825.1 of uncultured Fibrobacterota bacterium. Classification (GTDB taxonomy): domain Bacteria; phylum Fibrobacterota; class Chitinivibrionia; order Chitinivibrionales; family WJKA01; genus CAZPUS01. The sequence continues at coordinate 131,845 of CAZPUS010000002.1, forward strand.
AAAAGCTGAAATTTTCCGGTGACGATGTGGCAGTGTCGCTTCCGGGCAACAAGGCGGTTATCAAAAAAATCGATGTGGATGCGTCGACCACTGATCTGGATGCAATGGTCAAATGGCAGCTCGATCAGCAGATACTCGGAAATGTAGAAGAGTATAATTGCGGGTATCAGATAATCGATCAAGACGAAGAGCAAAGCCGGACCAGGTTGCTTGCCGCTGCGTATAAACGTCACCCTGTAGACACGCTCACTCAGCATCTGCGAAAAGCGAAGCTTCACCCGGTCTATTTCAATATCGATGTGTTTTCCCTGGTAAACGCGTTCGAATTTAATTACAGCGATCGTATCACCACGCCTCAGCTGCTTTTGTATGCATGTAGTGATTCGATCACTTTCGTTATTACCCGTAACGGTGACTGTATCGATTATGAAATAGAGAATATCGAACGCGCACAGGATAATGTACAGCAATACACCGATGCACTTGAACGGGGCAAGGCGGTCATGGAGAGTACAAACGGGGATATTTTTTCAGGGGATGACTTTACATGTTATTATTGTGGTCCCCTGTTTTCCCAAATCCAGCATTTGCACTCGCATATCGACTCGATGTTTGGTAAGACAGAAGCGTTCGATCCTTTCCGTAATCTTTCTGTGTATGTACAGATGGACGAGAAGAACAAAGCCAGATATTTCCCATACTTGCCAATTGCAGTCGGCGCTGCGGTAGATGCAGCCACCGAATAATTTGCTTTTATGATACGGATAAATCTTATATCCCGGACGCGTGTATCCAACGCACGAAAAAAACGACCAATACCCCGCATACTCCTGTGGGCTGTTGTCGCATGTCTTTTCATCCTGATCGTGGGATTGGGGTATCGTTACTTTCCGGTACGTGAAATAAAAGATCGGATCGCGGAATTACTTCCTGCATCGGATAAGTCAACGTCTCAAAAGCGGGTGAGACAGTCTGATGAGTATGCCCCCACTTCGATAAAAAAACGCTCAGGGGTCGAGGATGTGGTTCAGGATGTACGAAGCGATGCCGATCCGGTAAAAGATTCGGGATTGCTTTCGCTTGACTATAGCGAATTTTCCTTTCATGAAAAGGTGTGTTACGAACATTTGTTCACACGAAAGACCCTTTCGTTCATATCCCGTATTACCCCCTCGCAAGTGGAGATGGAACGACTCGAACTTCACGACTTCCGCCATGTGAAAAGCAGCGGCTATGCCGGCAGAAAGGAATGGGTAGTCCGTATGTTCGGCTCTCTGAAATCCTCCCATTTTGTTACCCTTTCAAAACCACCACATTCGTACATTCGTAAAGCATCGAATGCGCAAGGCTATGCATACCGGTATCGTTCTGACGTGCAGTGGGGACTCGACCTTGACGACGAATCGGTCGATTTATCTCTTTCCGAGTGCATCTACAAGGATAATGAGGAGATCGTGTTCGATCGCTTCGAAAAGATCGCCCGAAAGACAAATCTTCGATTATTGGTGGGCCCCGATTTGCAGTCGACTACCAGGCACGGTTCATTTTATCGTAACGACTACCGCTTTTCTGCAATCGGTACATTTTCGGATCTGGCAGCATTTGTGAAAAAAGTGCAGCAACATCAGTGGTACTGTGCCTTTTCCAATCTGGTGATTACTGCAAGGGGGGATGGAAAGGTGCATGTGGATGCGAACGCGGTGGTTACACTCAGAAAGTGACTGTCGGGGATGACGTGTTTTTTTGCCTGAACAGAGTGGTTGTTTTAATGAAAGCTGTGGCGATCCGTGCTGTTTTTGAATTCTTGAAAAGGCCGGGTCAACCCTTTCGGGTACGTAAACACAGTGTGGAAGGCAGCAGCTTACGCAAAAAAATCGCGCAGATGAGGTTTTATAAAGTCGATCTACCATATGCATAAGAAAGGTATTCAATGGTTACTGCAATTTATCCCGGTACATTCGATCCCATTACCTATGGACATATCGATATCGCCAAACGCGCGTCGCGCCTGTTCAGACGAATATATGTGGTGGTCGCGGACAATCCCTCCAAGTCGCCGTTTTTTTCCGCGCAGGAGCGGGTCGATATGGTTGCCCAATCACTCAGGGATGTCTCGAACGTGGAAATCGTTCGATTCGAAGGGTTACTCATCGGGTGTCTGCGTGAATACGGCGCATCGGTAATAATACGTGGACTAAGAGCGCTTTCCGATTTCGACTATGAATTTCAGATGGCGTTTACCAACAGAAAGATGATGGAAGAAGCGGAAACGGTATTTCTCATGCCCAATGAACAGTACACATATCTCAATTCTACATCGGTAAAGCAAATTGCGCGCTTTGGTGGTGATATCAGCGCTTTTGTTCCTGAACACGTTGAGAGAACGATGCAGAAGCTCAGAGAGTATAGAGCATAATTAAACCAGAATTGAGCGGTTTTGTGCGCAAAATATACTGCAATCCGCACTACTCTTATATTCTCGAGAATTATGAGACACCCAACAAGGTTGTCCCATAATTTTTTTAAGAACACAATAGCATCATGGCTCACCGCAGCTTTCATCAAAGCAACCGCTCGATTTATATTATGTGCATTAACGCGATGGATACTGCAGTAGAAAAACGGAAAATATGATAATTCAGTCGAGAAGATCGATCCCGCCGATGATAAAAGGGTTGCTCATCGCGAATATTGCAGTCTATGTGCTGCAGATTCTCCCTGGTGCAGGCCAATATATCACCAGCGTTGGAGCCCTTATACCGGAGTATGTATTCACCAGAATGCATGTGTGGCGGCTCTTTACCTATATGTTTCTGCACAGCCCGGTGGGAATCTGGCATATTTTATTCAATATGCTGGCATTATGGATGTTTGGAGTGGAACTCGAACAGCGGTGGGGTTCTCGCCAGTTTCTTGCGTTTTACCTGATTTGCGGCGTGGGTTCAGGCCTGTGCAGCGTGATAATGTGGCATGCGGTAATTATTGGAGCATCCGGTGCGGTGCTGGGGGTGTTGACCGCGTATGCGTTTTTTTTCCCCAACAGGCAGGTGCTGATGTTTTTCATTTTTCCGATGCCGGTGAGATTTGCGGTCGCGTTTATCGGATTTATATCGCTTTTGGGCGCGATAAACAGTACCGGAGGTATCGCCCACCTGACCCATCTGGGTGGTATTGCCGTCGCGCTGCTTTATATCAGGTTTTCACCCCAGGTGATTGCGCTTTTTTCTCACATGAATGAAATCCGGAAAGAAAAAAGAAGGCGGGAACGAACCAATGAATGGCTGCGCAATGAGAAGGAAAAGGAGCGTTATTACAACGAAGTGGTTGATCCTATCCTAGAAAAAATATCACGTGAGGGTATGGAATCGCTTACCGGTAAAGAAAAACGAATACTGAAAAAAACAGCGTCTACCTATAAAGATAAGATCAGGAAAAAAAACGTATTACCGTTTGTGTTTTTCAAATAATGCAGGTGATGGATTTATATGGAATCATTCGATATAGCATTTATTATTACTACGATCATCGTGGCGGTAGGCATTATTGGTATGATTGTCAATTGGTTTCTGATTGGTTCTCTCTCTTCAAAAATCCGGCTTCTCGAAGATGAAGTTGACAAAAAAACCACCGAGTTGTATAAGATAAAAAAAAGGATAGGCAAACAGAAAGCTGTAAATAAAAAGGATGCTGAGGATGAAGAGAAGGGAAGCTCGGTACCTGAAAGTAAGGCAAAACCAGAAACAGAGAACGCAGCCGAGACGGTAGCCGGTACAGAAGAAGAACAACAACAGTCTTCTCCTGTGCATATCGACGATACCGCTGCTGACGGGGAATTGCGGGACACTACATCCCATAAAAACGCGGATAACGAAAAGCGGCATGAACAGGATCTCGGCGCTTCCACAGATGAAAGCGACACATCCGGTATTGAACTTTTCAGCAGCATGCCTCAAAAACCTCCGCCGTCGCAGCAGCAAACAACGGCAGCGCACTCGACTCAGGAGGAAAAGGGTACTCCACCCGGTTCAGAAAATGCGGCAGATCAAGGCAAGGAGTCATACACATCGATATCAGAAACCGCCGATGATGCTCAAGAGACGGTGTATCTGCAGCTTTATTCTCCGACGCGTAAGGACACCGATTTTGCAGGGGCTTGGCGTACACTGGCGGAGAAGCTCAAAAAAGTGGATGCACCGCATGTGATTCTCGACTTATCGGATGTGCTTTTTTTATATGAAAAAGAGATGAAATATCTTTCCCGTATGCATGAAACGGTTAAAAAGTGCAACGGCACATTATCGTTAGTCAACTGCGAAAGCGATTTGCGCACTATGATAATGAAGGATCCTGTGTTGTCAGGTGATCTGGCATAGTATCGCAAACGCATTCTCATGATTATTGTTCTGAAGGTATACAGATAGCTCACCGGCTATTCGCTGACCGTAGACAGTGCTTCCGGTCACTTAGTCGAGAGTGATAATGACGCAATAGATACTCATGTACTATATGCGCCACATCAGCGTTGTATCGACATTTCATTCCCGTAGAGAGGGGGTCGTGGATGAAGTTATTTCGATCACGAATATTTAAGGGGGTCGGCATAGGGTGTTGTACCGGGCTTGCACTCGCTGCTTTTACACATTTTCTGTTCAGTGATCTTATTGATCGTATCGAGTGGCAGACCTACGATATGCGTAACGTGTGGCAATTGAGCGAGTTTTTCAACCAGGGAGAATACGGGGAAAGGGCGGTGGAAGACGATGTGGTTATCGTGGATATCGACGAGCGCAGCCTTAATAAACTCGGCATTTATTATAACTGGGACCGTTCATATTACGCCCGGCTTCTTGAAAGTCTACGGTCTCATTATCCCGGAGCGGTAGTATTCGATGTACTTTTTGACAAACCGGAAGACCCGAACCATATTTCCAGATTGCATCGTCTTATGGAAAACGCCCGTCAAAACAGTGATGGTCGCATACTCAGCGAGCAGCAGAAGGAACAGTTGGTCGCCTCTGTCAACTTTGACGACCAGTTTATACATGCGGCGTCAAAGATAGGGGTAGCCTATTTTGGGATACAGATGTCAAATATGTCTGACTTCCCGGAGCATGCGCTTTCCCAGGTAAAGCCTATGGGTACCATGCAGTGGCACGAGAATCTGCATCCGTCATCCGCAATTACTCTTGAGCCAAAAGTACGCAATAATTATTTCGGCCCCTACAATGAAAAACCGATTATAGAGGGGATATTTCCCCGGCTTGCGCATGTGGCGGCCGATATCGGTTATGTGAATATTACCCCTGATGAGGACGGAGTGGTTCGTCATATCACTACAATGAACGGGTTCGGATCACATCCTCCCGTGTATCTTCCCCTGAGCATACGCAGTGCGGCCTCGGTATTCGGTACACCGAACGACGAAATTCAGCTCAAGCCCAAGAAGTATCTCGCACTTGGAAAGCCGTTTAAAATATCCAGAGACAGCGCCGGATGCGTCAGGTGCTCCTATCCGAATATCACCTTTGCGCAGATTCAGGCCATACTTGACAAATCGCAGACCATTTTGTCACTTCCCAAAGACAGTACTGTCGACATTTCGTCTTTATGCGAAGTGGGTCATGATACGTCCGGACTTTATATTTCGATGTACTGCGGCAAATTCCCCTGGGAACTGGGACGCCTGCTTCTCGACGCCGGATTATCCGGGGTACATGCTCTTTCGACAGGGGATACGCTTACCCTGTCGGACGGGGTGCGTTTTATTCGTGATACGGATATAGACTGGATACTTGAGGCTCCCTACGGATATGAAGAATGGTGGCTTACACGCGTCGATCTTGCGACACTCGCGCGTCTCGATTCATCTCACCTGAGCGGCCTGTCCCCGGGTGATCGACGCCTTGTGTTTTTTAATATGAAAATCAGAAACAGGGACGGAAAGTTGACAAGTGAGATACCGGTTCTTGAAGGTGCCGTGCTGCGGGAGCTTTGTCATACGAGCGAAAAGGCGATACGTACGCTGCAGCCGGGTATGCGCATGGAGTTCGGCACACCGGTAAAAATACCAGTAGATAAGTACGGAAAGACCATTATTCCCTATTTCGGTCCTTCCGGTAAGACGTTTCCTACCTACAGCTTTTACGATGTCATGAACAATATGGTCCGGGGGTCTCTCGAGGGGAAAGTTATTCTGGTGGGATCTTCTGCCCCTGCGCTGTTCGATATTAAAACCGCCCCGCACGAAAACAAATTTCCGGGGGTCGAAATTCAGGCTTCGATGCTGAATGCGATTTTAACCAATACTTTCGTGACAAAGCTCGGTTTCTGGCAGAACATTTTTCTTGTGGTGCTGGTCGGCTCACTGGTAGGATTTGTTTCGTTTATGGTTCGACCTTCTATCGGGGGGGGGTTCGCACTTTTTTCGGTTATTGCCTGGTTCGTAATCGCCATGACCGTGTTCGGTGTGCACCACCTCTGGATCGAGGTGGCACGGCCGGTAATGACCATTATCATATCCTACACCGCCATTATGGTGCTGAGATATATAACAGAGGAAAAAGATCGCAAGTTTCTCCAGAGTACGTTCAAAACCTATCTTTCACCCGAACTCATCGACAGCATGTATCAAAACAAGCAGAAGCCGAAACTCGGAGGCGAGGAAGGAATTCGCACCGCCTATTTTACTGACATTCAGAGTTTTTCGAGTTTTTCGGAAAAACTGGGATCTCCCAGTCGTCTGGTAGAGCTTCTCAATGAGTATCTCAGCGCTATGACTGAAATACTGCTTGCCCATTACGGAACTCTTGACAAATATGAGGGGGATGCGATTATCGCCTTTTTCGGCGCACCTATGCCGATGGACGATCATGCGCATCAGGCATGTACCACGGCGCTCGAGATGCAGCAGAAACTGGGAGAGCTGCGTCAGAAATGGGTGTCGGAAGGGGACAAATGGCCGCTGCTTGTGCATAATATGCGCATGAGAATCGGTATCAATACCGGAAGAATCACGACCGGGAATATGGGCTCCAATGTGCGGATGAACTATACAATGATGGGCGATGCGGTAAATCTGGCAGCGCGCCTCGAAGCTGCGGCAAAACAGTACGGTATTTATACCATGATAAGCCAGTTTACCTATGAGTATGTAAAGGATGTCTTTGAAGCCCGGCAGCTTGACAAAATAATGGTAGTGGGCAAGTCGGAACCGGTCGTGGTATATGAACTAATCGCACCAAAAGGGGAGCTGACGGAGGAGAGTTCGCAGCTTATCTCCACATACCGTGAGGGACTTCAGTATTTTTATCACAGAGAATGGGATCGTGCAGAAAGTATTTTGGAGAAAGCGGATGAGCTGGAGCCGTATCGTGAAATCGCACCCAAAAACATGACACCGAGCAGAAAGATAATATCGTATTGCCGCATGTATAAGGAAAACCCGCCGCCGCCTGAATGGGACGGTGTAATTCGACTCACATCAAAATAGGAGGATAGTATGTTGTTAAAGCTTTTTTTGTTACCCTTGCGGATCGTAGGGATGTTTCTTAAATTGTTGCGCGGCATTGTAAGTGCCATACTTCATCTCATTTTTTCACGTATACTCGGGGCTGTATTCGGGGTGGTAATCGGTCTTTTGCTGGGAATACGGCATCTTGGTATCCGGATATTTCCCGGGAGTAAAAAAAAGAAAAAGTAGACAGGACACACAGGATCAGATTTGTAACAAGAATACGCGGCAACCCTATTTTTTTATTCATGTACCGATCATAAGTCGTATTATTGCGATATAGGCTGAATTACGAATAATCAATTCAGGGGTCTGTAGATACAGTATTGTACATGTGTTGGTGATTGTAGAAAAAAAAGCATGTAAAACGCGCTCGAAGTCAAAAACCTATATACGCGGATGTGCGTAACAATATCTGCAGGCGTGAGGGCATGTGTACGTATATGAGCCGATATCTCTGCTTTCATAGCAGTGACAGCCTTGCCGGGTAGGAGCGTATTTAAGTGGACGATGTCTGTCGAATCGGTCGGTTTGTGCAAGCAGTGAGTCGTCGATACATGAGGCGGGCTGTATCGAAGGGATCTGTTCGGGTATGCGCGGATTGCAGCAGTTGTAAAGGGTAATTCCTTCGCGTTGTGCGGCGGTGGCCATTCGTTCGGCAATCCCATCCATCTCTTTTGGGGTAAAGTGTTTGAAGTCGACATCTCTGAAGCGGGTTTTTCGATACATACTCATAAAAGAGAAGTAGCAGCGGGTTATGCCTGATTCTCTTATTCGTGGCAGAAGCTCGTAAAACCCCGATTCTGTCGTCGCTATGGTGCCGTCTTCAGTAACGTATTTGACTACAGGATCGTATCGCCACAGCACACGATCCGCTCCTATGCGTTCGCACAGTTGGTGCAGCGTCGCAATGCGCTGTCCGAGCGGGGCAACATTCGGCTCCAGTTGCGGCGCATTGTTTATCGTAAAGTGAAACAGCACGTTTTGAGTCGCAATTAACTCGGAAAATGCGGGATGTGCAATAAAGGGAGCAACGTTTTTTGACCAGAAAATATAGCCCAGTACGTCTTTGGTACGCAACGAAACGGTATACTGCTTGCCGAACCACCCGGTATAGATGATTTCCCCTTTTTGCCAGGCAT
>CAZPUS010000003.1:0-62365 GCA_964589825.1 uncultured Fibrobacterota bacterium
CGAACCCCTGCACGCATAGAATAAATTAAAATATTTGACTCCGTCCCCGTTTCCATTGCAATCTCATGGTGCAGCAAAACCGTGTGGTCTTTTGATTATAAATCCCGAGTAGATAAATCCCCCTGGCCATCAATGCCGGCGTTGCTTCGCGTGTAAGGTTAATACGTACATCTAAATGATTTTTATGCAACGCACATTCGCCTTTGCCAACCAACATACCATGCAGCGTGTAAATACCCGCCCCGTAATTTACGTTTTTGTCATATGGGAAATGAACCTTGATACGAATAACTGTAGAGCCACTGCGTTCCACAATCAACTTCGCATTCCGATTCCCTTTATTTGATATAATCGTTCTCGTTGAAGTAGGGCCCTGATATTCATATGCACCGATGTCGATTCGACCCACTGTTCGCGGTTGTAAAGACGCGTCGAGCGCTCCAACCATCAATCCGGTCGTATCCGGAGTGCCGCTGTCAATACAGGGCGAGGCCGGCTTAAGTGTAAAATCACCATGAGTAGAATCATTAAACAGGGGATTTGCATCCTGCACATCGGTTAATGTGCCGGAGTAATTGAATCCCGCTCCATTACCCTCGAATGCATCGACTCCCCCCTGCACAATACAATAAAAAAAATCGGGGTCTGCATATGTATACGATGCATCATACAGGTGTACTTGTTGCAAATAGTCTGAAGAAACCGAACCCGCCGTATTACCCCAAAGTATCATGTTGCTACAGGTAGGAGAAGTTGCACGAAAATAGATTCCGCCACCCGATGTAAAGGCATGGTTATAGGCAATAGTATTGTTGGTCCATGTATCCGAGTCCAGGACGTCAACGTAGAGGCCACCGCCTTCCAGGGCGGTATTGTTGGTAATTTGATTGTTTATTATATCACCACGTTCCCAACAGTAGACTCCTCCACCGTATCCAGTACCGTCGGCAGCTATATTGCTGTCAACAACACAATGGCTCAGAAAAACACGCTGTGCATTGACCGCTCCTCCGTCACGGTCCGCGTAATTACCTCTGAATTTGCTGTGTGTTATACGTACTGTAAGCAGGCCCTCGGCAAAGATCCCCCCTCCGTTGAGCGCAGAGTTTCCATAAAACACGCATTTGTCAACTTTCAGGCCGCTCTCCTTACAATATATCCCTCCTCCATCAAAAAAAGCGCTGTTGTCGTACATCCGGGTATTGTCTACCACTATTGACGCAGATTGTGCATATATCCCACCACCCTGCTGCGCAAGATTGTTAACTACGGTACAATTGGAAATACGTAGTTTATTAAATCCCGACACATAAAATGCTCCGCCATAATTATTATCCTGCTGTGCCCCTCCGCTTCCTTGTGCATGGCTGAATCTGCAATACTCAAATATCGACGAATCATTTGAGGAGGCCGTAGCATAGTATCGTATCCCATGCCATCGTAATGAAGTGTCTTTCGCCGTAAAGACTATACTGTCTGCTTCGGTTGCTGAGGCATGCAGCGTGCCATCTACTATGAGTTTGAAAAAACCGGTAAAAAAAACATGGGTGCCGGGGGCAATTGAAACGATAACTCCATCCGTAATCACGGTCTTGCCCGTCACCAGCACAGAGTCTGTATCCCACACCGTATTTTGACGGACCGAATCGGCAACCTCGATGTGATCGGCCCGGGAGCTGACGCATAGCAATACCATACTAAATACCACAACGTGTGCAATTCTCATTATCGGCTCCTTGAGGCCTTTGGCGTATACCGTGCAATAGACTATGCCATCCGTATCTGCCTGCACCTTACGGTGCTCATGCCGGATGGCTCCCCGGTATACACCCAGATCCTTTTCTATCTGCCGCTTCACTGTTTCGGGTTCATCCGCCATACGGACCTCCTCTGTCGTAACCGCTTTATCGTACTTCTTTTTTGACTGCTGCATAGACATACCTCCTCTGATCGTTACTAAAGATAATATCGGCTTCGGTATGTCTACAAAATCAGAGAAGGATCAGTCAAGTGGACTTTCAATGCCGGATACTCTTTTTGCCGTACACAAATGCCGTCGTGCCTGGTCACTGCGGTGAAAAGAAACCGTATTTCTTTTTTTTCCTGCAACACAGGATCTTCTATGCCGGGCCGGTACTGTGACACGCAGCGGGATGTGGCATGGGATGAAATATACTGCTTTCATATTCAACACCGCAACGCGCGGTGTCATGTCCTGGCTGTCAAGCTGCGGTGAGTGAATACACCGTTTTCTGTTATGACACCGATGGATGCGTAGATTGTGGTGAGAGCTGCGCGGTTTGCCATTAACTTCTTGTTTATTAATGTTTTTTTATTTTCAGTGGGTTAGCCGCTTTTGGTTATTTTATAGGCATTTTCAGTATACACCAACTCCTTTTGCAGGTTGCATGACCGTATCCGGTATTGTATATTTAGTATTGTATTCGATACGTTTACCTGTCCTTTGCCAAGGAGGTCGTCATGGCACGACATATCGCACGGGTCCCGGGGCACTTCAGCAGGACGTTTTTCAAGGGTCTGAGCATAATCATTACCTTTATTGTATCGCTGGTAACCTATGCCACCGGGCAGGCACCGATCACGAGCGGTGAGGAACAAGCCTCTTCCTCACCGCTGAAATCCTTCATGGCGGCCGTGCAAAACACCTCCGGCGACCCGGTCATGGAATACGGTATACAACCCCTGTACGGCGTAGTCGACTACGGCATGCCGTATGCAAAATTCTCGATCAAAGGCCATATCCGCACCGGCGACGCACAGGAGCCGATCAAAAATATACAGGTCACCCTGCGGGATACTGCGAGCGATATCGTGCATGATACCACGCATAGCGACAGTACGGGCGCTTTTGCATTCGATACGGTCCAGGGCTCACCGTGGAATAATACCTGGATACTGAACGCGGTGGATATCGACGGAAATGATAACGGCGGACTTTACGACTCTACCGATACGCTTGTTACCATACCGACCGACAGTCTCAAGGGCGGAGACGGTGAATGGTATCGGGGTGCGGCGGGAACCGACATAGCCCTTTTTATGGAAAAACACGGCACCGCAATAACACAACCGGTGGCAGACCGAGCGTTTGTGAGCCGGGCCGACATACAAAGTAACGACAACGGTCACGGCTACGCGGACATCGTATATGCCCTACCTCACAGCGGACGAACCGTTATGGGTCTGTATGACGGCAGCGGACGGCTGATACGTACACTGTTAAAGGATATAAAACAAACCGGACGTTACTACATGCGCATAAACACGTCTCGCCTGGGCGCGGGCACGTATTATGTAAAGCTTCGCAGCGGCGGTGATGCTGCGGTTACGATTTTGCCGATAGTCAAATGAACCCTACCCGTATCCCTCTCAAAAAACGGGTGCTGCTGGAGCTGTACCGTCTCAAACGTGCAGTCGATACCCGGGCACACGAGCTGCGCTATTTGTTCTGGGAGTGCACCCTGCGCTGCAACCTCAACTGCGTGCACTGCGGCAGCGACTGCCTGCACGACGCCACGGTGCCGGACATGCCACTGGCCGATTTTCTCCGGGTTGTTGACTCCATCAAGGACAAGGTGACCCCGCAAAAAACCACCATCGCCATTACAGGCGGCGAGCCGCTCATGCGTGACGATCTCGAAACATGCGGGCACGAGCTGTACAAACGCAACTTCCCCTGGGGGTTCGTAACGAACGGCTACGGGCTCACCCGCTCGCGATACGAACGGCTGCTGGATGCCGGGCTTCGTTCCCTGACCATCAGCCTCGACGGCCTGCAGGCGAACCACGACTGGTTTCGCGGCCAACAGGGCTCCTTCGAGCGTGCGGTCAAGGCAATCGGCCTGGCGGCCAAGACAGACGGTATCATCTTCGATGTAATCACCTGCACCAACCGGCGCAATTTCAACGAGCTGAGACGCATCAGGAAACTGCTCAAAGACCTCGGTGTAAAGAACTGGCGCGTAACCACAGTCTTTCCCAAAGGACGCGCCGCGGAAAACGACGAACTCAAAGTCACGGATAAACAATTCGTGCAGCTACTCGATTTCATCGTCGAGACAAAACGCAGCCACGGTATCCGTACCAATTACGGCTGTGAGGGTTTTCTGGGCGTTTACGAAGGCATCGCGCGTGACAATTTCTTTCTCTGCGCCGCCGGAATCGTAGTTGGCTCGGTGCTGGTAGACGGCTCCATCTCCGCCTGCCCCAGCCTGCGCGACGACTATATCCAGGGCAATATATATAAAGACGACTTCTGGGACGTGTGGACCAGCCGCTTCGACGTCATGCGCAACCGTCGCTGGACCAAAACCGGCATGTGCGCTTCATGCTCCCAGTATCGCTTCTGCCTGGGTAACGGCCTGCACCTTCGTGACGAAAAAACCGGTGCGCTTTTGCAGTGTCATTATGAAAAGCTGCATAACGGCATGCGGAGACTGCGGGAGGAAAACACACAGCCGCACACGTCTGTGTCACGGTATCGGAGCGGCAATTACAACTCACCAGGGTAGACTCCCCTCATTCAGACCAAACACCTGAACAATTCCCGCACAAATGGACCGAAGGATATTATTGATCGCTCAATGCGTGCAAGAGATGGGTTCTCACCCATTCTTTTTTTTCCTTCGAGCTCATCTCTTCGGTCGCAGTTGAAACCGCATCAACCGCCTCGGCATTCCGTTTTTGTAAAGCATTGACAAGCCCCTCACGGTGTTTTTCTTCAAACCATCTGCCGCATGTCACAAAAAGATGAACCTGCCTGCCATCGAAATCCTTTACCGATTTGACCCATTTGCGCACCGGTGACATCATATTAAACGCCATTATTCTGCTGTACATAACGATATGATCATACCCGGATACATCTTTTTTCCCGTTTTCTTTCACCGCACACTCTTCGTATTGTACGTAACTGCGGTCGAGTGCATTGCGAAATGTCGAAATAAAAAAACGGGAATCCTCATCCTCGATATCGTATACAAACAAAACCGACGCGTGTGTCGTATCAGCAGTTTCTTCCCCGACTGTCACCTTCGCTATATTGAATACCATAACGGTGATTATCATTGCCGTTGCAGTCACATTTCGCATAGTATTGCTCCTTTTATGGTAAAATAATCACGATAGTAATAATACAGCCGTATCCCGAAAAATAAGGGCTCCAACACCCGATACCTCATAGCTCTGACCTGCTACGTCTCATTTTTCGGAACACTGATAAAATACGTTTTCGCCTTTGTGTCTGGTATACACGTCCCGCCATATATGTACATGAATTCGCAACGCGTCACCGTGGTTCCTTTGTATTGACACTGCATTCCATGTCGTTAAAACGCCTGCCCGATACCCACATGCACCGCAAGAGGGAAATCTTTTTTTATTCGTGCATTGAGTTGCAGCCCGCAATCAGCCCTGAGCACACCGATAAATGTCTCAACACGCAGCCCGGCACCCGGGTTGAACCGCAGCCCTTTTGTAAAGGTGTCATACGATATTCCATATTGACCGGTATTTTCATGATTCCATACCCCACCCGCATCGAAAAACAAAACACCGCCCAGCACGCCCCACCACTGCATACGCAACTCCACAAGATTACACGCAACAAAAAGATCTCCCCCTGCAGGAGCCCCGTCAATGCTGTCGCTTTCAGTACGAAGTGCATGATAGCGATACCCCCGCATGACATCGGCGCCTCCGAGATAAAAGCGCTCCTGCACAGGCAGCACCTCCGTACTCCCATGGGTAAATGCAATTCCTGCACGAAGACCGGTTGCAAGAATAATCCCGTCGGATAACGACAGATATTTCGTCAGTAGACCCCGGGTACGAATGAACTGATTACCCTTTCTGCCGCTCAGCCCCGCAAAGTCGACATCAAAAGAGGCCGTGCGTCCACCGGACGGATCAAGCGTATTGTCCCGGGTATCGTGTACCACCCCGGAACTGATACTGTTTGTTTGTCCGTATTCTTGCGTATCCGCCACAGTGGTAATCGTATCTATTAACGCACGCTCCCATCGATGGCGCGTATATCCCTCAACCGAATTGCTCAGCGCGGCGCTTACACGGGAGTCGATACTCACGAATCTCCCCGAATAGTTCACCTCGTTTTCGCGTCGGAAAGAAACCTGTTCACTCCATTCAAGGTCGTAACTCGTACGCAGCGGGATTTCGATACCGCCCTGTGCCATGTAACCGGGGGTCCACCGCACAAAGTTGAGCTCGCCCTGTACCCCGACGCGATATCCTGCACTGAATACATTATCGTAGGATGTCTCCGCACGCGCTCGAATGTTTTCGTGTGTATGAAACCCCACACTCGTCTGGGCCCGAAGGTAGCGGGCTTCTGTCAGCGAGATACGTACATCGCGCTGCACGGTATCCGTACTCATCATGCCGTTATCGGACTCGGTATCCCGATAATCGACATATACAAGCGAAAAAAGATCGGTCGCATAAAGACGGCTTACCGTGTTCCGGATACCCTCACGGGTAAGCACCTCCCCCGGATAAATCCGTATTTCGTGACGTACCACCGAGGGGCGAACTTTCTCCAGCCCATTTAAACGTACCGAATCGGTCACGATAACCGGCCCTTCATCCACCATAAAGTGCACACGCGCACCGAGTGAGTCGTTGACAAACGATATTTGGTGCGACACCCGCGCTTCCAGCAAGTTACGACGCGCACACAGATTAGCGAGCATATCGTTTACACCCATTATGCGCTGCGAGGTAAGCACCTTCCCGGTGTCCGCGCTTATCTGTTTTCGCAGGCTGTCAAGGTCCAGCGCACCATTGGTCGATATCCGTATATGCGCTATCCTGGTTAAAGGCCCCGGCTTTACAGAAAGTTCGATACGGACACCGCGGGTGGCAGGCCTCTTCTGTATGGAATCGATCGACACACGGCTTTTCACATGACCTTTGCTGACATAGTAGGCCCGAATGCGTCGCACATCGTTTTGCAATACACTTCGACGATACGTAACGCGCGAGAAAGGCCTGGGATTCATCTCCATCATCTCCCTGAGCCGCCTGGTGACAAAAAAACCGGTACCATCGATCGAAAGAGTACGTACGTAATATTCATCCGTATTTCGCGCACTCAAAAACGGAAATGCGGGGGCAACGCTGCAGGCACATAACAGCAAAAAAAGAACGCGCCTGCTGCACATGGCGCGTATTTTCAGATTGATTTGTATCGGCCACATAATTGAATAGTTACTCCTGAAGTTTTAGTTTGAAATCGACACCGGTATTGCCCCGGGCATCCCGTTCTGCACTGAAATACAAATGCGGCAGCATCTTCCAGGTGATGACGCTTCGGTGCGCATCATCCGATCCGATTTCTCCATAGTACTCAAGGCGCAACCGTTCGGTCAGTTGTTTTTGAAAGGACACGGAGACATCCTCTCCTGAGGAGATCGATTGCAGCACGTTGTCCGATATAGAGACCTCCTCCAGATCGAACAACTGCGAAATATTTTTCTCGGTATAGGCCGACATACGGGAACCGATCAGTCGTCGGGCCGTAGTGCGGGAAGTGCCAGCCATCCCCCGCCCTCCACCTGAAAGGACGTCAGGACTGCCGGTCATGATCATCGAGACGATTTCGGGTTCCGAAAGAGGCGGCGTCGACTCGAGCGTGGCCTGCAACTGACGCAATGTGCCCTCCAGTCTGAGGCGTATTTCATACGGTCTCTGCGCCGACCCGCTCCGTATCGACGTGCGGGCCCCTACCCTAATGCGCGTATCGTTGATATCGCTTCCGGCCGCGATCATGGAAAGGCGGGTGATGCTGAACTCTTTGTCAAGATAGCGCAGCGTTCCCCGGTCTCCCCTGATATTACCCTCTATGAACGGTTTGGCCGGTGTGCCCCTTATTTCGAGCACGCCACCGAGCCGGGTTCGAATTTCTCCTGCATATTCGAGAAGCCCCACAGGGACCACATGTACGTCGAATGAATCTGGAATGACCACACGTATATTCACATCTATTTTGTCAAGGTTATCCGATGCACCTCCCAGAATGAGCCCTGCATCCGGAACCGGACGGGCGATGGTATAATCGAGTTGTGACGGAGCCGTTCTCATCATACCATGAACGGTCACTGCCGAATCCGTTTTCGCCTCAACGAACACAGACATTGTATCGATCCCGCCGGAAAATACCGGTTCACTCTTCAGCCGCACGTCTTCGGCAACCACATTGAACCCTGCGTTGCGAAGCCCTTGCTGCAGAGACCATCCCGCTCCCCCGTGTGCCCGGATACGCCCTGTACCCCATACAAAGTCGAATGTATCGAGTACGAGGGTATCCGCATTATAGAATGCTCCCATCCGGAGTGGACCTATTCCGGGATCCACACCCTGTAGCGTAAATCGTGCGTTACGCACTCCAATGCGTCCCTTGACAGGTATATCGGTGTGGCGATTTCCTGCTCTGGAACGGATACTTCCGCGTGCATGAACGACTCCACTGTCAACTACGGCAAAGGACCCTAAAAACGGCTGCACGAGACCCAAAGGAATTGCTGATACAGCATAGTCAAGGCTGAAATACTCGCTGTGCAGGATATTGTGTGAGGTATCGATCAAAGGTATCGTTGCCGAGGCAGCGATCGACCCTTTACCCACCGATCCGAGTAGGGTATCGATGTGAACGAAACTGTCCGCCAGCATCGCTCGTACCAGCAGTGTATCTATACTGCCGTACGAGGTCCGTATTGGCGCATCGGAAGCAAGAATAAATGTGTTGCTGTCGGCATGTGTTGCATTGAGCAACGACTGTGCCGTAAGATGTATCCGTTGAAAAAGCGTATCGTCCTGATTCACTGCACATCCCGCGTCCATAATCCGGAATCCTCCGTCAGGAAGGTAGATATCCCGCAGTCCCCGAATTCGTGCATTGCATGAGGCTGTCCCCCACACCGTCAGCGTACTTTCTATGCAGCAGCTCAGCGGCTCCAGATCCATTTTTTCCACAGAAAGCTGCACCAGCGTATCCGCTTTCAGAGCCGCTTCTTCGGAAAGCGGCAGTACTGCATCGATAGTCACGAGGCCTTGTTGATATGAGCCTGAAAGAGTCCCCCGCAATATCGATGTATCGACCAGTGCGTTGAGAGTAAGCGTATCGAATACCCGACGCCTGTTAAGATAGACCTTTTGTGCCCGCAGCCAGAGACGTGTATGCGGCCGGGCAATATCCCCGTATATGGATAACGATGCATCCGCATATCCTCCGACATGTATTCTTTTGGGAATGAGCGAAGAATAGGTGCCGGCGTAGATATCATCGAGCGCAAGATCCATATTCATAAAATCCCGATAGAATTTCGCATTGTATGACACATGCGTGCAATCCCCTGCGGTCGCGGTAGTAGCCACGCCCGCCCTGCTTTTGATACGTAATGTATCACCAAAGTCGATACGGCCCCTTCCCCGCAAAAAGACGCTGTCGCGTTGCGCATAGAGTCCCTGCAGCAGAAGACGCCGATCGCGATAGTCAAGCCGGGTAGCCAGGCTGTCGAGTGCAATCCCGGCTATGGTAGTATTGCGCGTACGAAGCCGTCCCCGGACATCGGGTTCGGTAACCGGTCCGTGAAACTCCACATCAAGTGATCCCTCCGCTGCGTAATCCTCGAGACCAGCCATCCTCGTTAGCACGCTATCAAAAAGGCCGCTGACCTCAGCGTAGCCTGTGCGCCAGAAGAACCCTGCCGCTTTTTTTTCAAATCCCGCATAAAGCGTATCCAGATCCAGCCCCCGGTATCCGACCCCTCCCGCGGTCATTGTACCGGATACCTGCACCATGTCGGGTCCAGTATCGAAAACGATCCGTGAAGCTGCACCGCCCCTGCCCCTGACACCGTTAATTCCAAGCACAGATGCGGCAGAAGGTTTTAAATGAACAACTGCTTCGCCCTGCACCGCATCGATTGCACCGATATGCCCCTCTGCATTCACCATTGCGGCATCCCGCATTTGTGCGTCGAGACGCCATTTCCCTTGTTTGTTTTTTCGTGCATCCGCATTGATCACGGCATCTGTCCTCGCATTGGGGGCGAAAACCTGCATTCCAACGCAAACACTTTCCGGCACTGCCGGTTTCAACGGTCCACGGGTAAAAAGCTGCGCATGCACCGATGCCCCCTTTGCAAGCGCCGGTAATGCGGTTATCTGCCGCATTACGTCAGGTTGCCCACGCACGCGGCAACTGCATTGTGCGGTATAGACCACCGGGGTGTCTGACCCGGCGGATTCATGAAGTCGTGCCCGACCCCATACGCGTGCATCAATCGATTCATCCATTACTCGTAGCGATGCATCGAGATGCCGATCGGCAAATACTGCATGAAGACGCATTGAATCGACATTCACACGTTCATATCCGGCCCCTGTGCTTCTGAGCATCGCATCGATTCGGCGTGGCAATGGCTGCAATGGCCGTGTAATGGCAATTTCGGCATTTATTGATTCGGGAATGCGTACCTGCGCAGGCAGGGTAACCAGCTCTGTAATGCGGGAACGTACCGGTTCCAGCTGGACACGGGCCGTATATACCTCTTTTTTTGGGGGATGAGTATCTACGTGTAGCTGTATGGTCCCTGCGTCAGTGCGACAGTACAGGGGTGACACATAAAAAAAACCTTCGTCATATCTCCCGTGTGCAAAGATCGTATCGATGGTGATTTTTGCGGTATTATCAACCACCACGGCTGCCTCCGGGATGCGCACGAACCCTCTCATGCGTCCCAGCGAGGCGATCGCTCCCCTGCAGACAGCTTCCGACCAGCCGATATGCACGCCGGAGGCCGAATCCCGATAGCGTAGCTGAATGGGCTCGAGCGAGAAGGTATCCACGCTGATACGCGGGAGAGGCAGCCATGAATATCCGTTGCCACCATCAACGGTGTTGGAAATGTCTTTTTGCAGTGTGCGTATATCATTCTTGGACACGTCCAGGTGTATCCCCCGCATTCGAAACTCACTGATACGAATTCGGTAGGAAAAAAGCGCGAGTGGACTCAAAAAAATCCGCCCTGTATCAACTGTTACCCGTGTGCTCGTATCTGCACTTATGTATACACGCAGCCCGTATACATCCATGCCACGCAGCCCCCTGCCATCGAGGCTGTCCAGCGCAATCCCGATGCCGGGAGTGTCACCAATAGATGAAACGAGTATTCTCCGTATGGCATTCTCCCCCGCTGTGCTGCGCAAAAACAACTCGATCCCTGCGCCAATACATACCAGTGCGCATAACGCGAGTATACCTGTGCGCATCAGTATTCGTGCAGGGTTCATAATGACTCACGGGTAACAAAAGGAAATCCGCCGGTGTTACCACCGTTAGGACTGCAGCAGTACCTGCCTGGAACGTATATCACTCATGCGCCGGATGGGACGCGAGATAATCGGGGTTTTTGCGCAGATAAAGCGTGTACATCAGCTCAACCGCAAAGAGCAGTACCACTGCGGAATAAAAAATCCAGATAAGAAGAATAACCAGAGAACTGATCGATCCATACAGCAGATCGATTCGAGCGATAGAGCGGATATAAATGCTGAACACCCATCGTGCACCGAGCCAGGTCACACAAAAAACTCCCGCGGATATCAGCTGGTCACGTATCGGGATTTTCATGCTGAGAAAAAGTTTTACGGAGAGGAGGAAAAAAACACTCAACACTATTACGGATATCAGATTGGTCAGCGGCGCAGAAAGCAGTTCTCCCGAAGCGACACTGATCCGCTGAAATGTTTCAACCCGTGCCACGACTGCGGAGCCCACGCCCCGGATAATGCCTATAAGAAAATAGCTCATCAGAAAAAAGAGAATGATCAGAACACCAAAAATGGGAAAGACAACCTGACGCCAGAGGATCCTTCGAAGCGGAAGATGAAATATGCGCCGGTAGGAGTATTCGAGCGCACGAAAAATCATCCCGCTGAATATCGGCAGCAAAACCATATTCGCTATAGTAAACGAATTACGCAGCGTAGAGCGAAAAACCACATCCCGCACCATCTCTTTGGAAGCTTCAGGTACGATACGGGAAAGATACTGCATCAATGCCTGAGAAATATCACTGCTGGCGGAAGGATAGAAAGACTGCACCAGCAGTGCGGAGACCATCACGGTCAATACGAGGAAGGGGATAAAGCAGAGGAAAAACGCATAGGAAACCGCGGCCGCATAAATAAGACAATTGTCGGCAACCAGACGAAGCGCCGATTGGCGAATAATTCGCATTCCTGTAATGAGTCGTTTCATATACA
This sequence comes from uncultured Fibrobacterota bacterium, assembly GCA_964589825.1. Classification (GTDB taxonomy): domain Bacteria; phylum Fibrobacterota; class Chitinivibrionia; order Chitinivibrionales; family WJKA01; genus CAZPUS01. Next base: position 12,310 of record CAZPUS010000003.1, read on the forward strand.
CAAAATACGCCATTACACCGGCCTTTGTCCATACCAGGCAGATGTATATCCCTGTTGAATCGTTTCTTACGGCTGACATTTAATATTTTACTGAGTAAAACCGATATACAATACTATGAAACTCCCTTTTCACATAGGACTCTCACAAAAAGAAAAGCAGCTGCTTATACGCATAGCCATCATCTCCGGGAGCGTCTTCCTCGGGCTTGTGGTTGTTGCATGGTCTATTCTGTATATAAGAGTCGCCGATCCGTTTTCCTCATCCTCACAAGGCGCAAAGCACGGGCTGCAGAAAAATGTTACGTACCTGCTGCCTATAGACATAAAAGCACACCAACGCGTTGGCCGACATTTTCTTGCCAGGCAAAAACCACACCTTGCCATCCCGCATCTGCGACGAAGCCTTTATTACAACCCGGATGATCACCGTGTTCGCGCGATGCTGGCAACCGCGCTGCTTGAAAACGGCATGGACCGGAAAGCGATTTCACAGTTTCGCACACTGCGCGAGACGCAGCTTAACGACTCACTTGCCGCAATTGTATGCGCACGATATGCACTGGCGCTTTTTTATGCAGACAATATTGAAGAAAGTATTTCCCGGATACAGGAGTGTAACAGCCGATTTCCGGATAATGCAGAGGCACTTACCTATATGGGCCAGATATTTGCCTCGGTTGCAACAGACGATTCCTCCACCGCACGCGATCCGAATGGCTTTTTTGAAAAAGCGATCCGCCTGGAACCCTGGGATCTGGAGGCACGGTATCAGCAGGCACGCTATTTCATGAATCAGGGCCGATATAAAGCGGCGCGTGATTCACTTCGGAAGCTGCTTTCCATTAATCCGGCATATGCACAGGCACATGCGCGGCTGGGAATGATCTACTACTACCTCGATCAACCTCAAATGGCGGCACAGTCGTATAAGACCGCGCTGACGATCAATCCGCACGATTACAATACCCACTACAATCTGGGCGAGCTTTGCTATTCACAGGGAGAAAAGAAAAAGGCCCTTACCCGCTTCAAAAAAACGCTGGAGATTAAACCGAAACATATACAGGCGAATTTCAAAACAGGCCTCATTGCACTCAACAACGATATGTATACCCAGGCAATACGCTACCTCTCCCATGCAGCAGAGCAGGATCCCGACAACATACGTATTCTGCTACAGCTTGCGGTTGCCCATGAACAGCAGGGCACCCCGCGCAAGGCGCTGGATATCTACCGCCGTATTACCGACATCGACCATCTCAACAGAATCGCATTGCAAAAAATAGAAATGCTCAAAGACGCTCTGCGCTAGATTGCCCTCCCGCATACCGAACACATACACCGTAAAAGGTGCCTACCTGAGCGAAGAGACGAAGACGAAGCGTTTCTCTCCCGGACGCACTTCAACGTTGTCCCATGCCTTTGTATGCAGTACTGAATTGTTTCCTGCCAGAGCTGCGGCTTCGATACGATGAGTTCCCGGCTCCACCGGAATACGGGCTACCTGTACCGTCTTTGGCAGGAATATGCTCATTCGCGTATCCGCACGCTCGAGCTGACTCGACAGTGCATCCGTACCCAGATTAACCGCCAGATTGGCCAGTGCACTTCCGGTGCGCATCTTAGCCTTTGCTTTTTGTGCAGCAATGGTTCTTAAAAGCACTCTGATGGCGGTGCGGGCGATAGTTCGCCTGCGTGTATCCTCGATGTGGGTCTGCAACAACACATCGTTGTTACATACCACCTGACTGCGCACCTCTTTTTCACCGATACGTGCAACAAATGACCTGGTCTGAGAGCTTCGCACCACCGGTGAGGGTATGGCGAATTTAATATGGAAAGTCGTACCGGACTTGGTCTTTTTGCCCTCTCCATTTTTTTTCTTGACATCGGGAAGTGGTGGAGCGGGAAACTTAAAATCGACCCGGTCTCCTTCTGCATTGTGATAATGACCGAACAGAAAACCGTCAACCACATATGTCGCCCAGAGTACCGTTTCGTCAAGAACCGGGCCTTTGCCGGCGTAGCCGACTACAACGATCTCACTCTGACCGCCGTAGAGGGGCGGAGCATTGCCGGCGCCAGATGAAGGCTCTGGTATTTTGAGCTGTTCGATATCCTGGGTTCTCCCGGCATATGAGAGCGTAGCATATGCCTCGGTTGCCACCAGGCCCGGAAGTGTAAGCGGCCCCTGGCGAAAAGCCTTGACGGAATGATACAAGGCAATATCAGCATCGCTTCGTTTGTCTTCGTTCGCATACGCCATTGCCTCGAAGAAATGAAGCATACCGTTATCGTTATACTTCTTCTTCTGTCCGTCTTTTGACTGAAAATCCTGCAATACGAGATTCGCCTTACGAAACTCGACAAGCGCATCATCGCTTTCGCGCCGGGCAAGATAATTGGACGCGGCAATCTGATAGAGCAGCATTCTCTCGAACCGTCTGCTGCGATAGGGCCGCGCCTTGTCATTGGTCATGAGCGAGAGCGCTTCGTTGGTGACGGAACGGGCAAAAAGATCCTCCAGGACCTGCTGCGATTCGCCGATAAAACGCGCACTCGAATCGTAATCTCCCGCATAATGGAAAAGAAGCGCCTGATCAAAGAAAAAAAGAAACCTGTTCTTTTCCCCGTAGAACTTCTTGCCGTCATTACGAATGCGGGTAACCGCTTCATAATATTTCTGCTTTTCACTCAACGATGAAAGCTTTTCCCGCCGTAATGCGCTTTTGGTAGTACAGCCGGTAACAACCGCAAGCGCTACCGCTGTAACGGCCAGCATAATCGCGATTCGAAATCCCCGCACGCCATACATACGCACACTCCCCTCCACCAAATGATACGGTTAAGACCTGACTTGAGCGGTTTCGCTTAAGTCAAAGTAAAAATGATTATAATTTGAATCTGTCTTTTTTGATATATTTTTTAATCTTTTTGTCACCCATCCATACTTTTTTATTCGATTCGATCTCTATCAGTTCGAGGTTGACCTGATAGTACATCACTTTTTTGTTTCCTTCCTGATCGGCAATAGTATTGATCGCACCTATAAGCATTACGTCGGCACCGGTCTCATTTCCGAGCTCTTTCATGGTCTCTTCGGATGCATGACCACTCATCTGATCCGCTTTTTCTTCGCGCAGTTGACGTCGTTCATACTTGCTAGCCACGAACTCCGCCTGTCCGGAATTGATAAGCGCTTTTTCGAGATCTTTTACAAATGTCTCGACATTGATATGCTCATGACTTTTGTTCTTTACCTCACCAACGATCACGGTGGGAATATTGTTCGTATAGCTACGTGTATACCATCCCGCATTCAGACACTCCTTCACCATCTCTTCAGCCACAAGTCGGGAATCGGTGTCGTTCCACTTACCGCTGAGATCGACCGTGGTATCGGTATCCATACGCCTTACCTGCGTGCCACCGCCACAACCCGCAATTATAAGACATGCCGCTACTGTACACAGTACTAATGCTTTTATGCGCATATGCGCCCTCCTTTTTGGTAGTAAAAGTATGCCGATTACATTCAACCTGCCGGTTTTGTATTATCTATCTTGTATTTAATGCGTTGCTGTACGAAATCGCTCCATTCGGGTTGTAATTGACCGAACTCGCAATAACAGCACACACAACTTTTTTTCTCCAAACAACGGTTGAATTAGGGTAGAAATATATATTATGGAGCAATACAAAAGAAAAACAAAAATTGTTTTTTAACGCATCACCATATTGACATTCGACAGGCCGAATGAGTCAACCTGCATCAGCACGAAAAATATCCGGAATCCCTCCTCTGTCCGGTACGTACGTTACGGTGCTCCAACGCTATCCGCGGTACTCGTATCCGGTATCTCCTGCTTGCGCGATTTTCTCTTTTTTGCCCGAAGAATACGAAGTGTGTCTTCCACTGCGGTAAGTTTGGGCTGCACCCGGGAGGTACATAGCTTTGACTGTGGATATTCCTCACACAATTTTTCATACAGTTTTCTGGCGGTTACATTCTTTTCCAGGATATGATCGTTGATCCAGGCTGCGGCATAAAGAGACCGGGGGCCGTAGCGACCGTCCGGATAGGTGTTGTATACTTTTACATACTGCCGGAGTGCGGGCTTTACGCTTTTTTCCGAGAACAACAGCCGCTCCGCTTCATGAAATGCCTCTCGTGCCGAGTCAAGACGTGTCTGTATCGTGGTCGTATCGTAGAGAATTCGCTGGGCCTGCTTCGAATAGCCGCTCGATGGATATCGTGAAACCAGCTGTGTAAACAAACTCTCCGCCACACTGGTATCCCTGAGTTCATTTACCGCGATCCACCCCGCAGCGTATAAAACCTTGGGAAGAGAATCCGGGCTTACCATGCTGTCGCGTGCTACACGACGCAAATGAACAAAGGCGGAATCTGGTTGTCCAAGATCCTGCCAGAACAATTCACTGATTCGGTACATTTCCTCGCCCCATCCGGTAGTATCACCTTTTTCTTCTCGTGCGGTATCCCGCAATGTCTGCAGCAGTTTAATCGCGTCGACCCGCCTCTGGGCAAGATTTTGACGGGTTTCATCATTACAGTACTCAATCGCTTTTTTGTAATACGAAAGCGCCTTATCAAAATCTCCCTTATACTGCTGATAAATGCCGGCCATTGCCATATAGGTCTTGCCAATCACCGTGCTCTGCGGATACTGTTTCTCTACCGTCGTAAACTGTTGCAGTGCGGCATCTATACTGTCCGTATCCACGAGTATCGTCCCGTACATATAATGAAGGTTTGCTCGATAGTCCTCGAGTTGATATCGGGTTAAGAGCAGCTTCATCTTTTGCAGTGCCGCATCGTACGAATCGAGCCGTTTATGGCAATGAATTACGAGGGTATCCAATGTAAAAAGCAGCTGTGTTGCAGCCGGTTTGCGCGGTGCATGTTCGAGAAGATCTACGCATTCTGCATACTTTCTTAGCGCCATATAAAGCTTACCCAGTTTGACAGCGAGTTTTGCTTTATGCTCCGGGTCCTGTATGGAATCGTACACACTCTTAAGTATAGCAAGTGCTTTAGAACGGGAACCTCTGCGGATTTCGATCTCTGCCGCAATTTCGGAAAGCCGGGTATCATTCTCGAATTCAGGATACTGCGCACGCACCGTCTCGATCAATTCGAGTGCGTCGACATAATTTCCGAGACGAACATTCGCTTTTATCGAATAAAGAAAGGACTCCTTTGCATACGGACTCTGCGGGAAATCGGTTCTCAGCTGGCCCAGTATATCGATTGCCTCGAAATATTCCTTCAGATAAAATTTTGCCTTCCCCATTAAAAAAAGCGCATCGTCATGCCATTGTTCCTGTTCTGAAAACACCGTAAGCACCTTCCGCGTTTTTTTTACTGTTCTCTCGTAATCGCTCTCCATACCGGAGGGGAGGGTGAACGCGGTATCTGCCACGCCTTTTTCTTCCAGCGCATCCTCATGCGCTCTTCGCGCTTCGCTATACGCCTTCTGTGCATTATAAAACGTGTTGAAATAGACACACGAAAGCCCGGCGCCAATTATACATAGAAGCAGACCTGTACGTATCCCCGCGACAATTGATCTTCCATACATTTTGTTTCTTGCTACCTGCAAAAAATAACTCAACATAAAAAACCATTAATCCGATTCTGTGTTACTCGAAGCTCGTTATATATGCCATACTGCGATGCACACAAGCGCCTTCTGTGAATAAGGTGCAGCCGCAAACGGCCCTGAGTATATACCGTTTGTTTTAAGTACGGACATGTATACATATCCGGTAAAAATACAATGGCGCATTCTCCGGCAACACGTGCGTTAAGTATTTTTACCTGTGCATATGGCCTTTACCACTAATATACATACTACGTGCTGCATACTGATTCTATTTTGGGGCATCGTCGTTCATGCCGAAGATGCACCGCTCGATTCCTGCAGCAATATATACGACTCACTGAACAACATCGCCGGGATAACGGCTAAGCGATATCTCGCAAAACCGACCCGGATCGATTCATTATACCCGGCAACCGGTATACCTGCATACCAGACATTTCACCGTGATGCCTACATGCTCGACGAGCTGCTTACCCGCCTCCCGGGAATGATCAGGATTACACGAACCACCTCGTCCTCTTTGAACCGAAGCCTCGTATACGGTTTTACCGCGCCGGTCACCCGGTATGCGCGTGGGACGGGTTTCATGAATGAAGCCGGTCTACACCGGGGTACCTCTCCGCCTCTTTCGGTACGAGAAATTTACGGAATTCATTCACCGCAACCTTCTCATATCCGTCTTGGCCTTCATCCTCGTCAGATACTGCATCCGCATCTCTCGTTTCTCTGGGAAAACGGCCTCTTCAGCGAGAATGTACTTGATGCACGCTTCAGCAGACCCGTCACTCCTCATGCCTGGCTCAGCATTACCGCATATAACCTTTATTTCGAAGACGAACACTTCGATCATTCACCGGGCGATGTATATAATTTTTACAAGGAGCTGGGAGCGGACACCACAACACTTATGAACGAAGGGTATACACCCCTAACCGAGGAAAAACGCTACACTGCACGAATCCTCTGGGATCCGTCGCGGCGTACCACCGGATCGTTTGCCTGGTCCTACGGAGAGCATTTACACGAACTGCATGACATTCTGGCCACAGATTCGCTGAGCTGGCAGAAACAAACACGCTTTCTCAACACAATCGCATCCGACGTTCGCACTACGCTCACCGAGGCTTCGGATATCACCGTCTCCTTTCTCGCTCGTTATAATAATTCCAGCATAATGCCGCACAAACAAACACGTGCATTACGGGGAAGCCGGAGAGGACTGGCATGGAATATTACACCCCGGTTGGGAAGTCGCAATGATACCCTCTCGCTCAGCTACCAGGGGAATTCGGAACAAAGGAGCCTGTATCACGGAAATGAATGGAACACTAATTATCATACGTTTGACCTCTCAAACCGCAGCAGCAGGACTTTGTTTAATACAAGAGCACACACGATGAGCTCGATCGGCTACTCGTTTTTCAGGGTTGAAGATACCAGGGCAGCAGACTGGCGATGGCATCTGCACGGGAGCATCGACTATAACCGCTTTGTACTTAGCACATTCGGGGCACGTCGGCTGGCACGTTATGAGGTTCCGTATGATGTGAGATACAAACTGCCGGGATTTTTACTGGATCGGTATTATCATTTCGGCACCGATATCCGGTATACGACTTCCATGTTCTGGCTCAATGTCGGATATTTGGGCATCCGTGCAATTGACAGTACCACCATCTCCCATGCATGGTGGCATGGCATCACACCCTATACACAGCCATCGGACGCACTGCTCATTGCGCCCTCCTTCGGCATATGGAAAGGGCTATACAGCCGCGGAGAAGCGCTGTTTTCCTCCACCCGCCCGTATGTCAAATCAACATTAATGGTCGGTTACGATAACCATCGTCCGGCGGTAAACCACAGTTTCTCCCTCGAGCTGACATACGCCTACTGGAGCCCTCGCGACCCATCGCATGCCGGCGCAACCGCTCATCCCGAAATATGGACCCGTCCTATGTACGAACTCGGACTTCATGCTGCAATACAGATAAAGAGTTTTCGTCTCTTTTACAAAATCGATAACATCTTGAACAGAAAAATCGCCTACATGCCCGGGTATACACTCCCGGGCCTTACTTTCAGATGGGGATTTAACTGGTACCTTCCTCAATGAACGAACTCTGCAAGGTGCTATGGCGCCTGAACTGAAATAAAAGCGGTAATTCTGGCGCATGTTCGTACACCAGTATGCTCGTTGGCCGATTCATGTTTTCCCGGAACACGCTTAGTGTGCATATCGCAGACGTTTTACAGACGGAATAACCCCTTCGGGTCAATATACGGGTATTCGTGCAGTGTAACGGATTTGCCCATACCTCATTATCAGCAGAAAAAATCCTGCGCCGTCACTATTGCCAAGGGAAATTGTACCCTCGATTCTCATTTTATCAGAAGGTACCTGCTCATATGATTCATATCGCATGGTACCCATACAATCATAGAGCCTCACCTGAATATGCCCGGGGACGGCCTGGTGCGCTTTGCTACGAATGCCACTTTTTGTCGAAAGCGTTGCAACATACCGCACTCGCCTGTTGCCATTATTAGCCGACAGCGAATAACAGTACAAGTTATGCGCATTGCGCCGAACCAGGGGCCGGTCACGTACCGCTGCGCTATCTGAAAAATCGTGGGTACATGCATATAATGCATCCGGTATCCCACGTCCATAGGCGGCATCGATGCTATCCTGAAACGGACTCAATTGACACGATTCATACAGCCGGCTTCGAACAGTCGCTGCACTGCAACCAGGTTGAGTCTGCATAATCAGCGCGCAGATACCCGCAACCACCGGAGTCGCAAATGAAGTGCCCGAACCGGCGATATAGCCGTCACCGGTGCAGGAGGGAAGCACGACCGAATCTGCCTGTGCACAGAGATCGGGTACGATACGCCCATCCGCTGCGGGGCCACGGCTGCTAAGATCCCATAAGGAAAGATCTCTGTCAACCCCGCCTACCGAAATTACGCCCGGCGCATCGGCCGGGGCACTCACAGTAGGATTCCCCTGACCATCAACTGCGCCTTCATTGCCCATCGCATTCACGATAATGGTATTGTGCTGCCGCGCGTATTGCGCCGCTTTCCGCGAAATCCCGGTCGTTGCTCCATCCATTTCATCATAGGTGTATCCGCCTTCCCCGGCATCGAAATCGAATCGATACGCAAGCGAGCTCGTTACTATATCCGCCCCAGACTCCACTGCCCACTGCAGCGCCGCGATCCAGTTATCCTCTTCCACATGACGTTCATAGCTTCCACACTCGGTACGTGCCAGCAGTATCTCCGCTCCATATGCACTACCCGCAAATCGTCCGGGCAGATACCCGCATATAAGTGAAAGCACCCTGGCCCCGTGGCAAAAATCGACTCCGAGCGAATCACATTCATTATCCACAAAACTGCTTTCCGCACGTATGCCACCCCTCTGTTTCAATGAATCAAAACATGGATGAGAAAGATCAAAACCCGCATCGAGACAAGCGATGGTAATTCCCTCGCCCGGCACCTGTCCACGAGTGGAGCATATAAACGCATGTGCCCCGGGAATTGATACCATTTTCAGCTGTTCGTACCCAGCCCCATATACCGAATCATCCGTACTCCCTGTACGTTTTGACAATGGCTTTTCCTGAGGCAGGCGGTGTTCAACCTTTCGTACAGCGGAAATGCCACGTACCCATGGCAATGCCTCCAAAGAATCGTATAACCGCACAGGCAATCTGAAACTTGCCATTAGCGCCCATGAAAAAAAATGCCTGGGTTGTGCTCCCAGGCATTCTATTTTGTCCAGCGCGTCCGTAATCGATATTTTCTTCATTGCCGCAGTATCGAGCAGCACCCATGCATTGTAGGTGCTATCGGCGGCACCGGATCGAAGCGCAATACCACCTTTAGTTTCTCTTTGAAGCTGCACGCTACCTCCAACCGCACATCCCACTATCAACACAAAACCTATTACAACTCGCGCACATTTGTCTATACGCAGCAGCACGGATCCCATTTACGTCACACCCGACTCGTACCTACTTGATCCGTTTAATCTCGATACGACGATTCTCCTGACGCCCTGATGCGGTACGATTATCCGCAATCGGACGCTTTGGGCCATAGCCCTGGACTACAATACGCTCAGGATCGATACCCTGCGATACGAGATACTGCTTGACAGACTGGGCACGCATACGGGAAAGACGCATATTGGTGGAGAGTTTTCCCATACTGTCGGTATGTCCCTGCACTTCGATTTTCACCTCGGGACACTCTTTCATCTTTTTTACTATGGGATTGAGATATTTGTACGAATCAAAGGTCATTTCACTGTGACCGCTCTTAAAATTGACCCCGCGCATCACTTTATGTTGTGGAAAATCGCACTCTTTTTTCTCTTTCTTTTTCTCGTCCGGACAACCGTCTTCGTCCTTATAATTATTGAATGTCTCGGGCTTATTGGGACATTTATCCTCAATATCCTTAATACCGTCCTGGTCGTTGTCCAAATCCGGACAGCCGTCTTCATCCTCGAAGCGATCAAAATCCTCGGCCTCGTTTATACATTTGTCCAGTGAATCGGGCACCCCGTCTTTGTCGTTATCCGTGTCAGCACACCCGTCACCGTCTTCGTAGCCGTCAAAATCCTCAGCTTCTTTGGGGCATTTATCCTCTACATCCGGAATGCCATCCTCGTCGTTATCCCTGTCGGGACACCCGTCACTATCCTGATGTCCGTCATCGTCCTCCGCCTCGTCAGGACATTTATCTTCTTTGTCCGGAATTCCGTCACTGTCATTGTCGTTATCCGGACATCCGTCGGCGTCTTCGAAGCCGTCAATATCCTCCGCGTCCTTGGGGCAGCGGTCGACATCGTCCTTTATCCCGTCGTGATCGGCATCCTGGGCGGTCAGAAAGCCCTTCCATCCAAACGCGAACTGGACTCCCCACTGCGGCACGACACTGGTTCGGTACCTTTTGTTGCTACCCTCCCCCCATGTAAACCATTTCTCACGTTCAGATACCCCGATATCCGCCCCAATTTTGACGAAAATACCGGTAGGTGAAGTCACTTTGATTCCGGGAGTCACCCACATGGGATCACGGCGGATATTGGTTATGTCCTCGATAACGGTAATCGCCCGTATCTCCGAGGCATACTCTACAAAAAACGTGAATACGTCTGCCGGGACATACTCGAGCCCCGCATTGAGATCACCAGTAATTTCCCGATCCCCGTTGGTAGGAATATTGACGATACCGTTGACATGCAGCTGCAGAGGCGTTTTGCAGCACGGAGCCCTGAAATCGAGAGTCCACAAAAGCCCGCCCTTTATTACAAAACGTTCCGCATTGAACACATCCGGTTCCTTCTCCGGGTCCTCGGAATGATAATAGTAGGAATGACGCGGATAGATGCCACCGTTCATACCGGTAAGATCCGCCGCAATACCCACAATATACGACTGATAGAAAAGACGCTGATCCGTGGGCGGTGGATAGAGCATTTTGCTGCTTATTTCAAAATCCCCAATCGCAAAATCGCTTGGTCCGCCATCCTCTTCAAGCACGCCATCCCAGTAAAACGGTAACTGCACCCCGATATCCCACCAGGAAAGGACACCCATGGTCAAATAAATATTGGATGAAAGCAGACTTGCGGTATTATCTAACCCGTCCAGATTTGAAATGCGAGGATGGGATCTCCACTCGAAAAAATCGGTCGACTGTGCATAATTGGTTCCCATACCCACACGCATACTTGCACTGCCCAGTGTTTTTGCCGATTTGGTGCGTACCACACCCTGCTGGGTACCCGAATTGAGATTGGCTGCACATATCCCTGCGCAGACGAGTATTCCCGTAATTACTCTCATGTGTATGTGCATAATTTTCTCCTCCTCAACTATAAAAACCCTCATCTGAATGATATCATCCGATGAATACAATAAAGCACTACTGTTTTCTCTTTAGGTAATATAATTTTCGGACAGACAAAATAAAAGCATTTGAACAAAAAAAGATATCTGTCGCATGATCAGGCTGCGGTGAGTCTGTATTATTTACCCACGTAGCAACGAAAAACACCCAACCGCTGATAAAAGAAACACCGCTTCGCACGTTTCATTTATCGCACCGACACAGTCACCGGTAATCCCCCGCAGATACCGCCATATCCACAGCAACATACAACCGGATACACAGAGTGCCGCCAGAGAACAAGCCCATATCTCCACGCCCCAGAGCAGTCCAACGGCGAACATGATCGCACAGCTGTGAAGCACCGTTAGCCATGACAGCCAGCCCCTGCAGGTAAACGCCCCCCCCATACCATTAGTTTTATATGGGGTATACGGTATCAGTGCAAGCACCAACGCCTGTACACACCTCGCTACGATGATTGCGGCGAACACCGCCTCGGGGTGTCCTGCAAAAACAAACGTGTACACACGCCATTTTACCAGTAACAGCATCACTACTGCCATGACGCCAAAGCTTCCCAGCCGGGAATCTTTCATGACCTGCAACATCTTTTCAGGATTGTGCCGGGCACCGATACCGTCGGCAATATCACCGAAGCCGTCCACATGTATGCCACCGGTTATCACAATCCCTGTTCCAAGAAGAATGAGGGCGCATATATCGACGGGCATAGAGGGGACAATACCGCATCCATACCATACAAGCCACAAAATAGCTGCAATAATTGCCCCTGCATATGGGAAAAAAAGAAGCGTTCGACAAAAGTGCGCCGTATCGTTACCCCAAATCGGAATAACTGTCAGTGTTCTGAGAGTGCTTACCCAGGGCCTCCACATATAGTCTGACACCAGACGCCGTATCATTGTTCCTCCGCCTTAATACATACCGGTATTCCACTGACACACAGGTAGACACCGTCCGCGCACGAGGCGACTTCCCTGTTGAGCCGCCCCGCCTCATCTCTGAAATCCCTGCTCATTCGATCGGCCGGCACCAGCCCCCAGCCCACTTCATTGGTGACCACATACAAGGTAACACCTACACGATGCTTCACTGAATCAAACTCCTGCACCAGATCGGTTACGGCACGACGGACTTTGTCTATATCGTTACCATAGGCATAAAAGGTGTTTCCGAGCCATACGGTAAGACAATCTATTATCGCCACGCTTTTTGCAGGGAGTTGGGAAATAGAGGTGGCGAGTTCATATGGCGCTTCTATGGTAAAAAATTCACCTTTGCGCTGATTCTGATGAACAATAATACGCTTGCGCATCTCTGCATCGCAGGCTTCGGCTGTCGCGATAAAATATTTTCGCCGCGCGTCAAGACTTCTGCAGGCATGCAACGCATAGTCACTTTTTCCGCTGCGGGCTCCACCGGTAATCAAAAAGATCGATCCCATAATCTCCTAATCATATTCAGTGAACCGTATACATCATGTGGTGAAAATACTTCAAGCGTGACGACATGCCTGTAACTACGAAGCATCGAAAGAATTCGCCTTACGGTGCTATCCTTCTCATGGCACAAACTCTGATGATCTCGGATCGCCGAGACGCCATGAAGGTGGACTACCCGTGTCAAAGGCAACATCGTCTCCAGTTGCTCCAGCCAACCGTCGCTTTTTTCTGACAAAAGATGCCCTATATCACAGCAGAGTGCGCATCCCGCATCAGCACTAAAGCCGGCATGCCACTGCCATGGATATCCCAGATTTTCAATGCATAAAAGTCGGGGATCCGAAATTGCGTTGTGCACAATCCATTCTATACCTTCGCGGCAATGACTCTGCCATTTTTTTTTCTTCTCTTCACTCGCCCCTTTTTCAATCCCTTCACAATGTAAAACATACGCATACGGAGACAACGGGGCAACTGCATCGGCGATTTTGTGTATGGTTGTCAGCATTCGCTCCCGCATGTCTCTATCCGATGCACCGAGTATCAGGTCCGTTGGCAGGTGTATTGTGTAGGAAAGATCATAATCCCGTGCAAGTAAACAGAGCTCATCTATCTCTTTTTTAGCAGGGATATTTCCCATATCATTCGATTCGAAGAGAATCAGCTCAAAATCGTCCACCAGTGGAGCCATACGCCTGATATTGGGCAAAATTTCATCAGGATACACATAAGAGGTACATCCAAGCCTGAACGGCAACGCGGTTTTTCGCGGCCTGCCTTTTCCTCCGACATGGTTTGTGTGTTTATTCATTTTTCAATTCCAGTACGCGCACCCACTCCATTGGAAAAATAGTGCTTGACCTCATGTATTTCACTTACCAGATCCGCATGTGCAATGAGATCGGGATGAGCATTTCTTCCGGTTATCACGACTTCCGTGGCACGATTTTTTTGTCCTATTGCCTGCAAAAGCTCCTTTATACTCACGAGACCCAGTGAAACCGCAACATTCGCTTCATCGAGCACGACAATATCGTATGTTCCCTCCCTGAGGGTTTTCGTGCATTCTGCAAAGCCTCGGCTGGCCTTTGCTCTATCTTCATTCGATGGCTCTCCCTTTATAAATCTCCCGAGCCCGCACTGATGAACCGTTATAAGGGGGGACAGTTTTTTGAGAGCTTCGATTTCACTGTAAAGGCGCCCCTTTACAAATTGCATAAAGTAGACGCGCCTTCCCGCACCTGCCGCTCTCACCGCCAATCCGATGGCCGCAGTGGTTTTGCCTTTTCCGTTTCCGGTGTAAACCTGTACATATCCTTTTTCCATTCTTCCTCCTTTTCACCGTCTTATCCGGCTCATATCAGGTCAGGATCACGGTTCAAAAGCCAGGTAATTGTGCCGTAGCCACATTGATGAAGTGAAACCTCAGTATGCGATCGCCTGGTAATTTTTCTCATTCAGCTATGCCGATGACGTCGTGTTTTACAGGCCAAAAAGGCTCGTATTACTATGCCGTCTCTGTTAAAAAAGTACATCTCCCGCCTCGATCCGGTTATGGAAATCATTACTTTTCTGCAGACAACCACATGATAACGACACCCTCATTTCCCTGTCTTCACATAAAAACCATGTCGACTTTTGTTGAGCTGCATTAATCGATTTTGTTGATGAAAGATGCGGTGAGTTTTACGATTTTTTGCTTTCCCGAAAATAAGAGATTTAACCTTGCTGATCGACCCATTATTCCCGAGAATGCCAGTGCTGTGCGGATGGCAGAATAGTTCGTATCCCAAATCGTTAGTATCGGGATGAGTTAGGAAAAATTCACCTATCCCTGCCTTTTTCGTGTACCCTGCACTCTATTTTATATGGGGTGGTAGGTGGGACTCGAACCCACAGCCCCTGGAACCACAATCCAGTGCTCTAACCGGTTGAGCTACAACCACCGTATAAGAAGAGTGATCACTTTTCGCGCGTAAAAATACAATGTGCCCATGTTGCAGGCATATAGAATTGTGCCGATTCCGGAAACTGCGGTAAATATCCATCCGATTTGGCAAAAACAGATACCCCTATTCGTCGTCCGTTAAATACCGGAACCATTCCCATATCGTACCAGGGGATGGCAATAACAACCCACGGATCATCTGCATGCACCGTAATTTCGTTGCTCCATGTATCTCGTTTGTAATCAATTTCCGATTTCTTAAAATCACGTTCAAAACGCATTGCCCTGATTGAATCGGTAGCCATATCTATATAGACGAATCTGTCGGGATAAGAAAGGAATGCATTTTTCCCGTTTTTTGCATCAATTGCGAGTACAAGCGTATCGCTTTTTTTCCCTGTATCAGCCTTATAAGCAAAAATCATTTTCTTTTCTGTCCATGCATATCGTATACGCGTCCCATTCTTCATGGGTAGCACATTTTTATCCCCCTCCGCATCTGCCTTGTAATTGTCTGCATTACCATCGTAAAAACGGGCAATTACCGTATCTTTTTCATCTGCGGCACCAAGTGGTGCAATTCCGATGGGAGCAGTTGTTCCACTCATGTCTGTTCCCCTGACCTGCCATTCGATCTCTGCGTATTCCATCCCTCCGATTTTTTTTGCCGTAAGAGGCGGCATATCAATAGTTTCAGAGAGTGAGGACACAGACACATTCTTTGTAACCCCGTCCAGTTTTCTGCCCGTTTTATCTCTTAGATTCACTCTGATTGCCACGTTTTTTCCGCCGATTTCCGTGGTGTCAAATTGTGCACCGATTGTTACTTCATTTGAGCGCAGCGTAATCCATGCCTGTGGCTTATTAATAGTAACTGACTCCCCGTAACCCGGATACGCAATAAAGAGGCTTGTCACGATGCCCATCACCGCATTCTTCAGAAAATCGCGCATAGTAATCTCACGCTTCCCCCGGCACAATCTCCGGGCATTGAACGTTTCAGACTCTTTTTTAGTACAAGAGGCCGGAGGAATAAGCTCCTTCCTCCGGCATGTTTCCAACTATTTGTTAATTCGTTCAGCACCGAAGTTTTATTTTTTGTACAACTTCTTCATGTCCTGTAGCGTAACCGGCTGATATTCTCCTGCATGGCCAGCGGTTGCAAAGGCCTTCATTTCCTGAACGATCCATTCTTTTACCGCTTCACGGGCAGGACCAAGGTATTTACGCGGGTCGAATGCTTCAGGTTTTTCGGTAAAGATCTGACGAATTGCAGCGGTAATGGCAAGACGGCCATCTGTGTCGATATTCACTTTTCTCATACCCAGCTTAATCGCTTCCTGAATTTTATCGGTCGGAACACCAACCGCATCCGGAACTTTACCACCATATTTATTCACTTTTTCTACCATGTCAGACGGAACGGATGAACTGCCGTGCATTACAAGTGCGATATCGGGAACACGCGCATGCACATCTTCAACCACGTCAAAAGCCAGTTTGATCTCGGTTCCAATCGGGAATTTGTATGCACCGTGCGACGTACCGATCGCTATTGCAAGCGCATCTACACCCGTCTGTTTCACGAATTCTTCCGCCTCTTCGGGATCGGTGATGTGGGCGGCACCGGCGGCGGTATCGTCCTCGATACCGCCGAGTGTACCGATTTCACCTTCTACCGTTACGCCAAAGCTATGAGCAATTTCAACCGCTTCTTTTGTTATTTTCACGTTATCTTCAAAAGAACGAACAGGATTTTTCCCGTTTTCATCCTTTTTGCTGTAATCAAGGGAGCCATCGAGCATTACCGAGGTAAAACCAAGCTCGCAGCACTCTTTAACGGTTTCTACGTCAGGGCCGTGGTCCAGATGCAGCGCCATTGGGATTCCGGGATATTTCTCTTCTGCGAACCAGGTGACCATAGCTGCAAGAAGACCCTTATCCGCATATTTCAGCGCATTACGGCTAACCTGGATAATTACCGGAGATTTAGTTTCGTAGGCAGCGCCGCATATCGCCTGCAGCTGCTCCATATTATTTACATTGAACGCTCCGACGCCGTACTCACCTTTGTTGGCTTCGTCCAGAATAAGCTTCATAGGTACTAATGCCATTTCACGATCCTTTCATATTTGTGTATCACGAGAATATGTTATTGATTATATTACTGCGTTGTTGTATTGCGACTATTTACCGTAGCGAGTCTTCCCTGGTTTATTCACCCTTTTTCTGTTGCACTGCATCGTCATCACTTGCCGAGGCATCCTCTGCGTCTTTCGTTGCCGAATTCTCGTCAGCGGATTCCTTTGCCTCTTGCGATATGCCTGTTTTTATTGTCTGCTTTGTGTCGGTTTCTTCTGCAGAGACCGTGGTCTCTGCAGAGCCGAACTGCGGCGATTCGCCTTCTGCCTCTGCCGGAGCTGCCCCGCTCTTTGGTCCAGAGTTTTTGCCCGACTGCGCTTGCTTCTCTTCTGCTGCCTTTTGTCGGCTCTTTCCCTGGCCCTTCTTCCCTTTCTTCCTGGTCGGTGCCTCCCCCCTTCTCCCAACGAATTCAAAAATTACGGTGGGAGCACCATCACCATAACGTTCTTTATATTTTAGAATTCTGGTATATCCACCCTCTCTATCTTTAAAATGCACCGCAAGATCCTCAAAGAGTTTTTTCAGCAACGTGCGGTCACTCACCCATCTGGATGCAATACGCCTTGCATGAATGGTATTTTTTTTGCCATAGGTTATCAACCGTTCAACGAGTCTTCGTACCTCTTTGGCTTTTACCTGCGTGGTAATAATTCGCTCATGTGCGATAAGTGACTGTGCCATATTCCCCAGAAGGGCTTTTTTATGCGCAGAAGACCTGTTCAGGGTTTTTCCTTTTTTTAAATGCCGCATTTCCTATTTCGCTCCTTAAGCTTTCTCGTTCAGATTAGACTATCAGTCTGGTTTATCCATTGTCCTTACTGGTAGTACCCACAATTTCATCGACATTCATGCCAAAATGAATTCCGTAATTGTCAAGGATCTCCTTGATCTCGTTCAGCGATTTTCTGCCAAAATTCTTATACTTGAGCATTTCAGATTCAGAATTCCTTACAAGGTCTCCGAGACTATGAATATTGGCTGCCTTAAGACAATTATGCGCACGAGAGGGGAGTTCGAGGTCATCCACAGAGGTTTCAAGTACTTTTTTCAACTCCTCATCTTTCTCTGTGCCGGCCATTGTTTCAGGCTGTTCACTCTCCTGCCCCTGTCCCAGAAACATCCTGAGATGGCCGTTAAGCATTTCTGCCGACTGCTTCATGGCCTCTTCCACCTCGATGGTTCCGTCGGTTTTTATCTGCAGCAAAAGGCGATCGAGATCGGTTCTCTGCCCCACACGCGTATTCTCAACTATGTAATTCACCTTTGTAATCGGTGAAAAAATAGAATCGATCGCAATAATCCCTTCCGGATCATCCTCTTTTTTATTTTTTTCTGCAGGGACATATCCACGACCGTGTGAAACTCTCATTTCCATTTTGAAGGAGGAGTCACTGTTGATAGTCGCAATATGTAGATCCTTGTTGACTATTTCAACATCGCTGTTGGGCTCAATATCTGAGGCCTTTATATCGCCTTCTCCACTCGCTTCAAGATGCAGCATGGCCTCTTCTTGAGAAAGCAGGCGTACGCTCAGCTGCTTTACATTGAGGATTATCTCGGATACATCTTCCTTTACGCCCTGAATGGTCGAAAACTCATGTGGCGCGCCTTCGATTCGAACCGATGAAACCGCGGCTCCCGGCACATAGGCAAGAAGGATACGACGGAATGAATTGCCAAGTGTATATCCCCACCCTCGTTCGAGCGGCTCGACAACTACTTCTGCGGTATTTGTATCGTCTGACTTCTTCTCGATGTGAGCTTCTTTTGGTATCGACAGTTTAGATACGATCATATATCAATTTCTCCCCTTGATTTACTTTGAATACAGCTCGACAACCAGCCGTTCGTTTACATCCAGCGCTATTGCATCACGTTCAGGCAATTTCACCACACTGCCGCGTAGTTTCACCTTATCTACTTCGAGCCATTCGGGCAATTGCGCCGCATTCTTCAGACTGCTGTGTATGCAATCGAGTTTTTTACTTTTTTCACGCACGGAAATAACGTCCCCTTCAGAGACTGCACAGGAAGGGATATTAACCTTTTTATCGTTAACCTGAAAATGGTTATGCTTTACAAACTGTCGTGCCGCTCTTCTTGATGGCGCGAAGCCGAGTCTGAATACGATGTTGTCAAGACGGGATTCGAGCATAGCAAGGAGATTTTCACCGGTTATACCATCCACACGTGCAGCTTTTTGAAAATAATTGCGAAACTGTCGCTCCATTACACCATACGTTCTGCGGATTTTCTGCTTTTCACGAAGCTGCAGGTTGTATTCCGAGACACCTCTTCTTCTCGGTGCCTTGTTCATACCGGGCTGATACGGTCTGCGCTCGAATGCACATTTATCCGAAAAACACCGCTCGCCTTTAAGGAAAAGCTTTTTTCCCTCTCTTCTACACAATCTACATTTAGGCCCGTTATATACTGCCATATACGTTTCTCCTCAAATTCTCCTGCGTTTGGGTGGACGACATCCGTTATGCGGTATCGGGGTTTTATCTTTTATAGATCGTATCTCCATTCCGGAAGAGGCAAACGCACGAATAGCACTCTCCCTCCCGTTTCCGGCACCTTTTATTACAATGTCAATCTTGCGCATTCCGGCATCATAGGCAAATTTGCCGGCTTCTTTTGCAGCCATCTGTGCCGCAAATGGCGTACTCTGCTTCGATCCTTTAAAACCGTATTTGCCGGGTGAATTCCAGCAAAACACATCGCCTTTTCTGTCGGTTACGGTTATAATCGTATTATTGAATGTCGCGGCAATATGCACCACCCCCTCGACATCGGCTTTACGTTTTACTTTTTTTGACTTATTCATCTATAGGTCTCCATGCCAGATACGTTGAAATGCTTACTTGGTCACTTTCTTTTTACCTGCAATCGTTTTCTTTGGCCCTTTTCTCGTTCGCGAATTGGTCCGGGTACGCTGTCCCCGGGCCGGCAACCCAAAGCGGTGGCGTAATCCCCGGTAGCATTTAATATCCATTATGCGCTTAAGGTCCATCCGTCTCTGCGCTCTTAGATTCCCTTCGACTTCGTAACCCTCATCTATTACTCTACGAATTTTATCGATTTCATCTTCGGTTAAATCCTTTATCTTTCGATCGGGATCCAGTCCGGCTTCTGAAAAAATATCCCGAGCACGGGATATACCTATTCCGTAGACATAGGTAAGACTTATATAACCTTTTTTATTGTTTGGGATATCAACTCCGGCAACACGTGCCACGTTTCCCCTCCTAGGTTAAAGTTATCCTTGACGTTGCTTATGACTCGGGTTTCTGGTACAAATGACACGCACAGTTCCCCGGCGTCTGATAATTTTGCAGCCTCTGCAGATTTTTTTTATTGATGCACGAACTTTCATACCATCCAATCCTCAATAATGTAATTAATACGCGGTACCACGGCGGCCGCGCAAACGACCACGTTTTAGAAATCCCTGATAATTTCTGCTCTGCAGATGAGATTCTATCTGTTGAAGTGTGTCTAGCGCCACCCCTACAACGATAAGCACACTGGTACCACCGAAATAAAACGAAACGTTAAATGTCCCCATAAACAGGAACGGAACAATCGCAATAAAAGCTAGAAAAATAGATGATGGCAGCGTAATCCGTGTAAGAACACGGTCAATATATTCGGCTGTTTTTTTACCGGGACGGATGCCGGGAATAAAACCACCGGAGCGTTTGAGATTATCGGCGATATCGACCGGATTAAAAATGATTGCGGTATAAAAATAGGTAAAGAAAATAATCAGAAGGGCAAAAAGTATTGAATAGACCGCTTTTCCGGGAGCCAGCTGTGCCATTATCGCCTGCACGAATTCTGAATCAGGAAAGAAATTTCCCACAATCGACGGCATCATCATTATAGATGAGGCAAATATCATCGGAATAACACCCGCCATAAGGAGTCGAAGCGGCAGAACCGTATTCTGACCCGCATACATTTTATTGCCTACCACCCGTTTGGGAGTCTGTATAGGTATTCTGCGTGCCGCCTGGTACATGAGGATGATAAATGCGGTTATACCGATTATCACAGCCGCGACAATCAGTTCCGCAAACGGATGACGCGTCCCCGCCATAACCTGTTTAATCTCAGCAAGGATTCCGTTGGGCAGCCGTGCGATAATACCGGTAAAAATAATCAGCGAAATACCGTTGCCGATTCCCCGATTGCTTATCTGTTCTCCAAGCCACATAAGAAAAACGGTGCCCGTTGTAAGCGTAATGACCGTTACAACGGTAAACTTAAAACCTGTAAGCGAGGGCAGTACCGCCGACACGCCCGTCTGCGGCGAACGTATGCTCTGTAGCCAGATACTGATTCCAATAGCCTGAATAACCGAAATCATCACTGTACCATAACGCGTATACTGCGTCATTTTTTTCTTGCCTTCGCCACCTTCACGCTGAAGCTTGTGAAAGTAGGGGAATACAGTACTTAAAAGCTGAATTATAATCGAAGCGCTTATATACGGCATTATACCGAGTGCGAAAATGGTTGTTCGTCGAAGCGAGCCTCCAACGAACATATCCCACAAACCAAAAAGGGTATTTCTTGACTGGGCGAAAAAATCAGCCATCACCTCCGGGCTGATGCCTGGTGTCGGGATATGCGCACCGAGCCTGTAGACAAAAAGCATCGCAAGGGTAAAACCTAATTTCCTGCGAAGCTCCGGCACGCGCCATGCATTGGCAAAGGTCTGTAACACTTTTTAGAGTTCCTCTATTTTACCGTTTATCTGTTCGATTTTTTCCCGTGCGCCTTTGCTGAATTTATCAGCGCGAATCGTTACCGCTTTCGAGAGTTCACCATTGCCGAGAATCTTTACCGCCACCTCTGTGGAGTCGAGCAACTTATGGTTTACCAGGGTCTTTTTGTCTATAGTATCGGTAGTTTCCGCAACTGCGGAAAGCGCGCTCAAGTTGATTATCTGATAGTCAGTGCGAAAGCGTTTATTGTTGAATCCGCGTTTTGGCACTTTGATGGAGATCGGATTCTGCCCCCCTTCGAAATATGCCTTACGTTTACGGCCGCTTCTGCTTCTCGCTCCTTTATGACCATATCCGGATGTGGTCCCTTTCCCGCTGCCAGGACCGCGACCGATACGTTTCGCCTTTTTCGTTTTGTCGTCTTTGCTGAATACTGTATTGAGCGTTATCACGTTATTCTCCTTTAACCTTCTCGATCCTGACCAGGTGTTTTACCGAATTAATCATCCCTGTTATAGAAGGGCTCTCCTGCTGGATTACACTCCCTCCCATTTTTCGTATACCCAGCGCTTTAAGTGTATCCTTATGCTGCTGCATTCTCCCGATTCCGCTACGGATTTGCGTAATACGTATCTTATCTTCCATTAGTTAATCCTTATGTGTGTCGTTATCCTGAGTGCACTTTTCATTCGTTGATTACGAAGCACGAAGCAATTTCACATCTTCCCATGTTTCACATTCTCTGAGGCCTTCAAGCGTAGCCTGAGCAAAATTCCCTGCAGTGGTGCTACCAAGACATTTGGTCAAAATATTTTCCACGCCTGCAAGCTCAAGTACGATACGTGCAGGACCACCGGCAATCACTCCCGTTCCGGGACCCGCCGGTTTGAGCAACACTTTCCCTCCGCCAAAACGACCAACGATCTGATGCGGAACGGTTCCATTTATGATGTTCACTTTCACTACGTTCTTACGTGCCGCCTGCGTTGCCTTCTGGATTGCGGTAGCCACCTCGTTGGCTTTTGCCATGGCAAGTCCTACAGAACCATTTTCATCTCCAACCGCCATCAGTGCTCGAAATCTGAACTGACGACCGCCTTTAATCACTTTTGCCACACGGGTAACTTTAATCAGGCGTTCCTGCAACTGTTTTTGCGTCTCTTGCATTACAACTCTTTCCTTTAAAAAGTGACTATGCCATTTCTCTAAAATTCAAGGCCTGCACCCCTTGCGCCATCCGCAAGTGCACGGACACGACCATGATACGTATAGCCTTTGCGGTCGAACGCTACGCTCGTTACGCCTTTGGCTTTTGCCTTTTCTCCTATCATCTGGCCGATGATTTTTGCCTTTTCGGTTTTATTCAGTTTCCCCTTCTCGGCAATACGCTCCGCCACGTCTTTAGATCTGCTCGTAATCTGCGCTATAGATGCATTGCTTTCATCATCAACAACCTGTGCATATATATGTTTAAGGCTTCTTCGTACGGTCAATCTCGGTCGTTGAGATGTCCCATGAAGGTTCTTTCTTACTCTTCTGGCACGCGCAAGACGTTCGTTTATTCTCTTTTTCGCTTTATCCATATGTTTTCCCGCATTTCTTAGGTTATTTTACTCCCGATTTTCCCGCTTTTCGTATCACTTGTTCTCCCACATACCGGATCCCTTTGCCTTTGTAAGGTTCTACCGGCCGTGTCGCACGTATTTTTGCCGCCACCTCACCAACCCGTTCTTTGTCTATTCCACCGACTTCGACATTCAACGGCCCGTCGGTTTTAAAAGAGATATGCTCTTCTCCTTTTATAGTTACCGGATGGGAATAGCCAACCGAAAGCACAAGATCGCTCCCTTTTACATCCGCCTTATAACCCACACCCTTTATCTCGAGTTGCTTGGTAAATCCATCAGTCACTCCGGTAATCATACCTTTTAGTATTGAAGCGGACATCCCCCATGCGGGAAAGAATTTTTTCCCCTTCCCCGGAGGATTACACACCGCTTCACTTTCTTGTATCTCAATCTTCACATTCGGTGCGATCTTTTTTGTGAGAGTGCCTTTGGGACCCTTTACGGTCAATGTATCGCCATCCTGGGACACTTCCACGTTTTCGGGTATCTTAATCGGCCTTTTTCCAATCCGGGACACGTTCCTACTCCTTAGTAAACACTCATTAGCAATCAATACGATATTTAATGTTCTGCTTTCCCCACTGCAGACTCCGGCCCCTGCGACAATCAATACACCTGACCGAGTACTTCCCCCCCCACATGTTCTTTACGGCACTGACTGTCTGTCTTCAGTCCACGTGAGGTTGAAACGATCGTTATTCCCATCCCGTTGAGTGCCTTCGGTATAGTATCGAATCCCGCATAAACCCGTCTTGACGGTTTGCTTACGCGGGTTATCTGCTGAATTGCACTTTTCTGATTTTTATCGTACTTAAGGAGAATTTTTATTTCTCCCTGCTTATTGTCATCTACGAAAGCATACTTCTGTACGAATCCGTTTTCGCACAGGATCCTCACGATCTCTTTCTTTTCGTTGGACGCGGGCACACTCACCGTCCTTCTCTTTGCCATCGCTGCGTTACGAATACGAGTGAATAAATCCGCGATTGAATCGGTCAGCATTACTTCTCCTTCCTCCTTGGAAATAGCGTCGTCGTTACTCCAATTGTACTTAACATTACCTGGTCTCGTTTACCAGCTCGATTTTGTCACTCCCGGAATATTACCTTCTCCGGCCATATCTCTGAAGCAAATCCGACATATCCCGAATTTTCTAATATACCCGCGTACTCTTCCGCATACTCTGCATCTGTTATACGCCCGGGTTGAAAACTTCGGTTTTTTCCTGCTTTTCTCTATAAGTGCTTTACGTGCCAAATTACTCCCCTTGATTTTTTCTGAATGGCATTCCCAGTTCTTCAAGCAGCGCCCGACTCTCATCGTCGGAGCTGGTTGAGGTACAGATAGTAATATCCATCCCGGTAATTTGCGAAACTTTATCCCGATCAACTTCCAAAAATACTATCTGCTCTTTTATTCCGAAAGTATAATTCCCTTTTCCATCGAACGATTTTCTTGACAAACCCCGGAAATCACGTACGCGGGGGATAGTAACCGCAATCAAACGGTCAAGGAACTCCCACATCCGCTCCCGACGAAGAGTAACCTTACATCCAATCGGCATTCCTTTACGAAGCTTGAAATTGGATATCGCCTTCTTTGCCGTGGTAATAACAGGTTTTTGTCCGGTAATCTGAGTAAGTGTATACACCGCCTCATCTATCAGTCGCTTATTCTGTACAGCGGCTCCCACCCCCATATTTACGGCTACCTTCTCAACGGTGGGTATACGCATGATATTGTCGACATTCAGACGCTTTTTCAACGCCGGAATGACCTCTTCCATATAGCTCTGTCTCAATCGCGGCATTTCAACCGTTTCAGCACTCAATCTATTAACTCCTTTGCTTTTTTGGAATATCTCACTCTTTTACCGTCCTCCAGCACTTGTGTGCCTACTCGTGTCGGTTTGCCCGTTTTAGGGCAAAGAAGCATTAAATTGGACATGGCAACCGGTGCATCTTTCTCTTTTATCCCCCCCTGCTGATCCTGCTGGCTCGGTTTGGTGTGGCGCTTAACAGTGTTGACGCCTTCAACAATCGCTTTCTTTTTTTCGGGAAAAAGTTTAATGATTCGTCCCGTCCGGCCTTTATATTCTCCGGAAATAACCATTACATTGTCATTTTTCTTAAGTCGTGCAGGCATACATATTCCTCCGCTTCCGGCTACAGTTATTTCTTTTTACAGTACTTCTGGAGCCAGCGAAATTATTCGTGTAAACTTTTTTTCTCGCAGTTCTCTCGTCACCGGACCGAATATTCTGGTCCCCTGGGGCTCTCCCGCATCGTTTATAATGGCAACCGCATTATCACTAAAACGAATGGCGGTTCCGTCTTTTCTTGTAAACTCTTTTCTCGTTCTGAGAATGACCGCTTTACTCACCATTCCTTCTTTAATAGGATTATTTGGGGCCGCCTCTTTTATGGCCACCTTGATAATATCCCCTATTTTGGCGTACTTCTTACGTGTGCCACCCAATACACGAATGCATTGTACTTTTTTAGCCCCGGAGTTATCCGCTACATTCAGTATTGCTTCTTCTCGTATCATTATTCACAATCCGCAGTTAGAGATCGTAATAGCCAGTTATTTCGCTTTTTCAATTATTTCCTGTACACGCCAACGTTTTGTCGCTGAAAGCGGGCGTGTTTCCATTATTCGCACCGTATCTCCGATCCCACACTGATTCTCACGATCATCGGCTTTATATTTTTTTCTGAGCCGTATGATTTTTTTATACTTGTTATGCAGCACATTCCTTTCTACGGATACTACCACGGTTTTATCCATCTTGTCGCTCACCACTACCCCTTCCCTTACTTTTCTGCGGGAACGCATTTCGGTATTTGTCGCCATTGTTATTTACCTGTCACTAATTATTCTGTGTATTTTTATGTTTTTTTCTTTCGCTCAACACTGTTTTCAGCCGGGCAATATCCTTTTTAACATGGGACATTCTGCTGCTGTTGTCTAACTGTCCCATTCTCATTTGAAAACGAAGATTGAGCAACTCCTGCTCATTCTTCTCGATATGTTCGTGTATCTCTACGTCTCCCAGATCTCTAATATCGGAGGCCTTCATGATATGTATCGCTCCTGTGCTGATTATCTTCTCACTGTTTGAACTTTAATAGGCAACTTATACGCAGCCACCCGCATCGCTTCTTTTCCTATCTCTTCCGACACACCACCTATTTCGAAGAGAATCATTCCCGGACGAACCACCGCTACCCACTCTTCCGGAACCCCCTTTCCTTTTCCCATACGGGTTTCGGCCGGATGTTTGGTATAGGCTTTGTCGGGAAATATCCGTATCCAGATTTTTCCACCACGTTTTGCAATACGAGTGATGGCAACACGGGTCGCTTCAATCTGTCTGCTGCTAATCCACCCCGGCTCACACGCCTGTATACCATGCTCACCAAACGCGAGCTTATTGCCCCTGCTGGCGGTTCTTTTCATTCTTCCGCGCTGCTGTTTGCGCCATTTTACTTTTTTAGGAGCAAGCATTCGATCCCCTTTACGTTATGCATCGGCCATTTCTGGTTCTTGTTCCTGATTCTGTTTCGGCTCAATCTTTTTGAGCACTTCACCTTTACATATCCACACCTTCACACCAGTAGTTCCATACGTGGTATTTGCAGTCGATCTCGCAAAATCGATATCCGCTCGTAAGGTATGCAGCGGGATGCTTCCTTCTTTGTACGTTTCGGTCCGTGCGATCTCTGCCCCGTTAAGTCGCCCGGATACGATTACTTTTATCCCATTCGCTCCCATTCGCATCGCAGTCGATATCGCCTTCTTAATCGCCTTTTTGTATGAAACGCGTCGCACGATCTGTCGTGCGAGGTTATCGGCAACCAGACGTGCGTTCATTTCAGGTTTTTTGACTTCCTTTATATTTATCTGAATCTCTTTATTGGTCAGTGTCTGCAGCTCCACCTTGAGTCTTTCAACCTCTTCACCACGTCGGCCTATCACAATCCCGGGTCTTGAGGTCTGTATTGTCACAATAACCTTTTTGGCAGTTCTGTCGATGCGGATACTCGATATCCCCCCGTGCTCCAACCGTTTATCCAGATAACTACGGATAATATGGTCTTCGTAGATATAATCTGCCATACTTCCTTTTGAAAACCAGTTTCCATTCCAGTCTTTAATAATGCCAACTCTGAATCCATTCGGATTTACTTTCTGACCCAAGGAATCCTCCTTTAATCTGATAACACAACGGTTATGTGTGATGTGGGTTTTGCGATCCTTCCGACCCGCCCCTGCGCACGGGGGCGAAATCGTTTCATAATTGGTCCTTTGTTCACATAAATCTCCTTTATTTTCAACTCATCGAGATCTATGGCGGTATCGCTGTATTTATCCTGCATATTTGCTACCGCAGACTTAACCAGCTTGGCAATATCCTTTGCCACCTTTTTACGAATAGAATACTGAAGGCTATTCAACGCTTCACTGGCAAGTTTGCCGCTCACTGCTTTGCACACCAACCGAGCCTTCTGAGGGGATGTGCGTGAGTATTTTATTGTTGCTTGAACCTGCATGAGTTGTGCTGTCCTTCTTTAATTTGTGTATCCGTTATATCCGCTATTTTGCTCGTGCGGCCTTATCAGTCTTCAGATGGCCTTTGTGACCTTTGTACACCCGACTAGGGGCGAACTCTCCCAATTTGTGACCAACCATGTTTTCCGAAACATATACCGGGACGAACTGTTTACCATTATGCACCGAAAAAGTTACTCCCACAAATTCGGGCAGAATCGTCGACCTACGAGACCAGGTTTTAATAACCTTTTTATCTCCGGCATCCTGAGCTTTCTGCACCTTTTTCAGAAGGCTCTCTTCTACAAACGGACCTTTTTTTATTGATCGTGCCATGGTAAATCCTCTTTATCTCCTATTTTCTCTTCCGGACTATGAATCTATTTGAGTATTTCTTGTTTTTCCTGGTCTTCTTTCCCTTTGTCTTGATCCCCCATGGAGATACGGGATTTCTTCCCCCTGATGCCTTTCCTTCTCCCCCTCCCATCGGATGGTCTACCGGATTCATGGCAACCCCACGCACCTTGGGTCGTTTACCAAGCATACGGGACCTGCCTGCAGAGCCACGTACAACATTTTCATGTTCTACGTTTCCCGGTATCCCAATTGTCGCCATACAGTTTTTATCTACATTGCGTACTTCATGAGAAGGAAGTCGCAGCTGCACCATCTCACCTTCTTTAGCCACAACAATGGCGTACGTCCCGGCGCTTCTGGCCATCTTCGCTCCCTGTCCCCTGCGCAGTTCTATATTGTGCACTTCGGTACCAAGCGGAATATTCTTCAGCGGCATGGCGTTACCCTCGGCAACCTCACATTTTTCAGAGGAAAGAATCCGGGCACCCGGCTTCATGTTTTTTGTCGCAATAATATAGCGACGTTCTCCATCCAGATACTTCAGCAGCGCAATACGAGGCGTCCGGTTCGGGTCATACTCTATGCTTTCCACATGTGCAGGAACATCGAATTTATCCCTTTTAAAATCGATTATCCGGTAATGCCGTTTGCAGCCCCCCCCCCGGCGACGAACCATAATGCTGCCGGAGTTATTACGTCCGGCCGTCTGTTTTTTGGGGCTGAGAAGTGATTTGTGCGGGTCATCCTTTGTAATTTCCTCAAAGGAATATCCGGTTCTGTATCTCAATGTCGGTGTTTTGGGCACATACTTTTTCAATGGCATATATTACCGCCTTTTTATACATCATCCATCTGTTGAATACTCTGGCCTTCCTGAAGCTTAACAATGGCCTTTTTCTTACGTGCGGTCATCCCCTGCGGATATCTTCCTACACGTTTGGTTTTTCTTTTTATAAATGAGACGTTTACAGATTCGACACTCACTTCGAACAACTGCTCAATTGCGCGTTTAATTTCCGGTTTTGTCGCCTGCGACGCGACCTCAAACACATATTTGTTCTCTTCACGCAGCAATGTGTTTTTTTCAGTAATAACCGGCGCCTTTATTATTCTATGATGCTTACTCACGAGCGCACCACCTTCTCTTTAAGTGTATCGATTAACTCTTCTGAACAAAACACGACGTTGTCAGAGGATATAACGTCATATGCGGTAAGTTCCTTTACCGGTCTGCTATGTACATTTTTAATATTACGGGCGGACAAATATACATTCGCGTCGCCGTTGGTTACAAGCAGTGTTTTTTGTCCCGAAATATTCAACGCTTTTAGCATATTGTCTACGACCGAGGTTCTGGGTGATTCACAGGTAAGCGTATCGACAATGAGAACCTTTTCTTCTTTGGCCCGATCGCTTAACAATGCTGCCAGCGCTTTATTCCTCATCTTTCTTGGAATCTTTGTGGAATAATCGCGTGCCTTGGCACCGAACGCCTTGCCTCCACGCACCCATATCGGCGAGGTATTCGATCCGGCACGTGCTCTTCCGGTTCCTTTCTGACGCCACGGCTTGCTGGTCCCGCCACTTACTTCAGCGCGCGTTTTGGTTTTCGACGTTCCCTGACGAATATTGGAACGGTAACCTTCGACAACCTGGGCAATCAGCATGAGGCTACATTCCCTCTCGAACATCTCGTCAGGAAGCTGCTTCTCCTTTATCTGAGTACCGTCTGTACTGTATACTTTCGCCTTCATCGTTGCATCAAACCTTTTTAGCTGGCTTTTTTCACCATTTTTATATAGACGATTCCTTTATTTTTCCCCGGAACACCACCCCGCACAAGAATAAGCTCTTTTTCCTTGTCAAGACCCATAACCTGCAGTCCCTTTATGGTCGTTTTTGTTGCACCGTACTGTCCAGGCATTTTCTGTCCCGGAAATACCCGTGAGGGGTCGGCACTTGCACCAATCGATCCGGGTCGTCTCTGGTTTCGATTACCATGAGTCTTCCGGCCTATGCTGAAATTATGCCGACGAACAGTTCCGCTGAAACCACGACCTTTGCTGATACCGGTCACATTCACTTTTTCAACGCCTTCAAATGCTTCAACGCCTATCGTATTACCCGGCTTCACGCCTTCGCCTTCAGCATCGAATTCTTTTAACACTCGTAAGGGCGGACATTCATTCTTCTTCATGTGTCCGAGTTCGGGTTTTGTTTTCAGCTTGTCACGCGTTGGATCGAACCCAAGTTGAACAGCACTGTAGCCGTCTCTTTCATCTGTTTTGACCTGGCACACATAATTCGACCCAACCTGTATGGCGGTTACCGAGACTTCCTGGCCGCTCTCAGGATCGAATATCCTGGTCATTCCGATCTTTTTTCCTATCACTCCGTTCATATCATTTCACCCGGGCTTCTTTTGTAAATGAATTGCAGTTCATTAGTTGTTATACTTTTATTTCAACATCAACACCCGCAGGCAAATCAAGCTGCATAAGTGCATCGACCGTTTGCGGCGTCGCTTCATGGATGTCGATCAGGCGTTTATGCACCCTCGTTTCGAACTGCTCACGAGCCTTCTTATTTACATGGGGCGAGCGAAGCACCGTATACACGCTTTTGTCTGTCGGCAGCGGTACCGGCCCCGAAATACGTGCACCGGTTCCTTTTGCAGTCCTCACGATATCCGACGTCGACTTGTCCAGCACGTTGTAGTCAAATGACTTTAATCGTATTCGTATTTTTTCCTGCGCCACTATAGTTCTCCTATCCGGACTTTTAGTACGTGCATATTATTCAACAATTTCGGTTACTACGCCGGCACCGACGGTTCGACCGCCTTCGCGTATCGCAAAACGAAGCTCCTTCTCCATCGCGATCGGCTCGATCAACTCCGCATCGAGGTTCGCATTGTCACCGGGCATCACCATCTCAACTCCCTCAGGAAGCGAAATCGATCCCGTCACATCGGTCGTACGAAAATAAAACTGCGGACGATATCCGTTGAAAAACGGCGTGTGACGCCCCCCCTCTTCCTTGCTCAACACATACACCTCCGCCTTGAACTTACGATGAGGCGTAATGCTGCCGGGCTTGGCAAGCACCATCCCTCGCTCCAGCGTCTCTTTCTCTACTCCGCGAAGAAGACAGCCCACATTATCGCCGGCCTGACCCTCATCCAGCGTCTTGCGAAACATCTCAACTCCCGTCACTACCGTCTTGCGGGTATCGCCAAGACCAACCACCTCAACCTCGTCTCCCGTATTCACTATGCCGCGCTCTATTCGACCCGTGCCTACCGTACCACGACCCGTTATCGAAAACACATCCTCGATCGGCATCAAAAACGGCTTGTCTATATCCCGCGAAGGATCAGGCACATAGTCGTCCATCGCCTGCAAAAGCTTATCCACACTCGCCATGCCCATCTCTCCCTCGTCGCCTTCCATCGCCTTAAGTGCAGAACCCTGCACTATCGGCACGTCCTCGCCTGGAAACTCGTATGCCGTCAGAAGCTCACGAAGCTCCATCTCCACAAGCTCGAGCAACTCGGGATCGTCCACCTGATCAACCTTGTTCATGTACACTATGATATACGGTACACCTACCTGACGCGCAAGAAGAAGATGCTCCCGCGTCTGCGGCATCGGACCGTCCGCCGCACTCACCACCAGTATCGCGCCGTCCATCTGCGCAGCTCCCGTTACCATGTTCTTGATATAGTCAGCATGGCCAGGGCAATCTACGTGCGCGTAATGACGGGTATCGGTCTGGTACTCAACGTGTGCCGTCGCTATCGTTATACCGCGCTCCTTCTCCTCGGGGGCATTGTCGATCTCTTCAAACTTCTTTATGTCCGCCATCCCTTTGCTCGCCTGACGGTACGTTATCGCTGCCGTAAGCGTCGTCTTTCCATGGTCCACGTGGCCAATCGTACCTATATTTAAATGGGTCTTCGTACGCTCAAACTTCTCCTTTGCCATCGCACTTTCCTCCTCTTCAACACATTGTTACATTGGTAAATGTCCGGCGGGTGTAAGCCTACCGATTCGTTCAAGTACTTTCTGTTGTACGTTCACATCCGTTTTCTCGTATCTGTCAAACTGCATCGAATAGACCGCTTTCCCCTGAGTCAGCGACCGTAGCATGGTCGCATACCCGAACATCTCTGAAAGCGGCACTTTGGCATCTACCACTCTGACCTCTCCTCCCCTGTTTGCGATATCCAGCACTTTTCCGCGCCTGCCGTTTATATCGTTTATGATTATTCCCACATACTCCTCGGGCCCCACTACTTCAAGACTCATCCGCGGCTCCATAAGCACACCGCCGGCTTTTTTACACGCCTCCTGCAACACATTTGCCCCCGCTATTTTGAAAGCCATTTCGGTCGAATCTTCTTCACTGTATTTAATATCTGTAATTTCAACATCCACTGCAATCAAAGGAAATCCGCTCATCATACCGCTGCTGCATGCTTCGTAAATGCCGCTTTCCGCCGCTTCAACAAACTCTGCCGGTATTTCGTAATCCTGCCCCTGTTGAAATGCGTTTGCAATAACCACATCCTCTTCACCTCCGCCCTGCCTGTGCATCACCTTGACACCTATGAACGCATACTGGTTTTTTCCTCCGAGCTGCTGATCGAACTCCAGCGTATGCGTTGCGCTCTGCTGTACCGACTCTTTATAGGCCACCTGCGGGTTCCCTACGTTGACCGCCACATTGAACTCTTTATCCAGCCTGTCAAGCAGTACTTCCAGATGGAGTTCGCCCATTCCCGAAAGAAGCTTCTGCCCCGTCTCTTTATTTATGGTAACACTACACGTAGGATCTTCGTCTCGCAGACGTCGCAGTGCATTATCGAGTTTCTCCTCACCGTCCGCCTTTTTGGGCTCGATCGCTCTCGAAACCACCGGACGTTCAAAATTCATCTTCTCTATTAA
Source organism: uncultured Fibrobacterota bacterium (assembly GCA_964589825.1). Classification (GTDB taxonomy): domain Bacteria; phylum Fibrobacterota; class Chitinivibrionia; order Chitinivibrionales; family WJKA01; genus CAZPUS01. The sequence goes on from CAZPUS010000003.1 coordinate 45,633, forward strand.
AACGGGCCCATCTTTATCACAGATTGTATCACCTGTTTTTGTCTTTTTTAACCCGGCAAATGCGACTATCTGTCCCCAGTGCGCTGTTTTCAGCGTTTTTTTCCTGTTTGAATGCATCTGAAATATCCGGGTAATGCGCTCACTGCAGCCAACCCTTGGGTTGTAAACCGTATCTCCGACCGAAATTGTTCCCGAATAAATCCTCGTATAGGCGATTCGCCCCAGATGTGTATCCGATGCTATCTTGAAGACCAGTGCGGATAACGGCTCATCTTCCTGAGGCCGCCGATGCAACTGCTGTCCAGTATCCGGCTCGACTCCCGCAACCCCCTCACGCTGTTCGGGTGAGGGCAAATAGTCGATCACGGCATCCATGAGCTGCTGGACGCCCTTATCCTTAAGGGCCGAGCCGCACAGCACAGGAGTGATGCGGTTTTGAAGTACCGCCGTTCGCATTGCACTTTTTACCAGTGCCGTTTCAGGTTCCTTCTCCTCAAGCATCTTCTCCATAAGCTCGTCGTTGTAGTCACACACCGCGTCGAGCAATGAGGTGCGCGCATGCGCCACCTCCTCTTGCAGCTCGCTGGGAATCGGTTTCTCGATCACTTCAGCACCGCGTGTACTGTCGTCATAACAGTAACATCTGTTTTCCACGAGATCGATCACACCCTCGAAATTCGCCTCTGCACCCACCGGCATCTGTACGGGTACCGGTGTAGTATGTAATTTTTCCTTCATCATTTCACAAACTCGCGTAAAATCGGCTCCTACACGATCCATTTTGTTGACAAAGGCGATCTTTGGTACATGGTATCTGTCGCTCTGTCTCCACACGGTTTCTGATTGAGGTTCTACACCACCAACAGCGTCGAATACGACAACGGCGCCGTCCAGAACTTTCAAAGAGCGTTCCACCTCTACTGTAAAATCCACGTGCCCCGGTGTATCTATTATCGTGATCTTTGTATTACGCCAGTCGCATGAAATCGCGGCCGAAGTAATCGTTATTCCCCTGTCCCGCTCCTGATCCATCCAGTCCATCACGGTATTGCCGTCATGAACTTCACCTATTTTGTGTATCAGCCCGCTGTAGTATAAGATGCGCTCTGTGGTCGTGGTTTTTCCCGCATCGATATGCGCAATTATACCGATATTCCTCCGCAATTCGCTGGCAGCATCTTTTGTCATAATGTACACACACGTTCATGTTCTTGTACGCGATCATCTTAAAACATTTACCATCTGAAGTGAGCAAACGCCTTGTTCGCTTCAGCCATTTTATGGGTTTCGATCTTTTTTCGAATCGAAGCACCTTCGTTATTATATGCCTGCACCAGTTCATTTGTCAGCTTTTCGACAAGCGAGTGTTCGTTGCGGTTGTTGGCGTTCTGTATCACCCAACGTATTGCCAGCGCGGTCTTACGCTTTGGCGACACTTCCATAGGCACCTGGTAGTTGGCACCACCCACGCGGCGGGTTTTCACTTCCAAGGTCGGCTTGACATTCTCTATGGCTTTCTGGAAGACTTCGAGCCCGTCTTTTTTGGTGGTTTCGGAGACTTTCTCTATACTGTCGTATATAAGCCGTTCCGCAAGCCTCTTTTTTCCATCCCTCATCAAATTACATACAAACTTTTCAACGAGCGTGCTTCCGAACCTGGGATCCACACTCATATCTTTTCTGATACTGTATTTTTTCTTTGCCATTGCGTATGCTCCCGGAGCTATTTACCTCGTTTTTTTCCGTATTTAGAACGTCCCTGTTTCCTGTCGTCGACGCCCTGTGTATCGAACGTACCGCGAACAATATGATAACGCACACCCGGAACATCCTTCACCCTGCCTCCGCGAACCATCACAATCGAATGCTCCTGCAGGTTGTGTCCTTCTCCAGGTATGTATGCATTCACTTCTTCATTATTCGTCAATCTCACTCTTGCGACCTTTCGAAGAGCAGAGTTGGGCTTCTTGGGTGTGGTGGTAAACACACGAGTACACACACCACGACGCTGGGGGCATTTGTGAAGGGCCCGCGCAGTCTTTGTTTTCTTGATTTTTTTCCGGCCTTTACGTACCAGTTGATTTACTGTCGGCACTTAGTATAACTCCTTTTTTGGGCAGCCTTTGAAAAGCCACAAAATAATATACTTACACAATAAAAATCAAATTCTCATTAAAATTTAATATCTCAGCTATCAGCCTTCTCCGGCGATATCGATAAAATCCTCATCTTCATCATGCTCCTCTACGTTCACCACGTCCGAGTCGAGATCCTCGATTTCCACTTTGCGGTATTCGCGAAGGCCTGTGCCGGCGGGAATAAGATTTCCCATCAGCACGTTCTCCTTCAACCCCCGCAGCTCATCGACTTTGCCTTCGATCGTCGCATTCGCGAGAACCCTCGTGGTCTCCTGAAACGACGCTGCGCTGAGGAACGAATCGGTATTGAGGGAGGCACGTGTAATTCCAAGAAGCAACGGCTTAAACGATGCCGGTGTACCGCCTTCGGCCACGATCATTTCATTCGCCTTGTTGAGCTTGCTCTTATCGACCGTGTCACCGGTAAGAAAATTCGTGTCCCCCGGATTCTCGACCTGGACTTTTTTGAGCATCTGTGCGATAATACACTCCATATGCCGGTCGTTAATCGAGACGCCCTGCAAGCGATACACAGCCTGAACCTCGTTGAGAAAATATTGCTGAACCGCTTCTTCACCCTTGATTCTGAGGATATCGTGCGGATCGATCGCGCCTTCGCAGAGTCTGTCACCCGCTCGGACCCAGTCGTTTTCGTGCACGCGCAGATGTTTCCCGAGAGGAATCTGGTACTCTTTCTTGTTACCTTCGTCATCGCGCACGATTACCCGGCGTTTACCCCGTACATTGTCGCCAAAGGACACATAGCCATCAATTTCGGATATCGTGGCCGCATTCTTCGGTCTACGCGCTTCGAAAAGCTCCGCAACCCGAGGAAGGCCTCCGGTAATATCGAGGCTCTTTCCGCCTTCACGCGGAATCTTGACCAGTATATCGCCCCGCGACACCTTCTTTCCTTCCTGCAGCTGCAGATACGCGCCCGCAGGAATTGGAATATTGGCGGCACAATTATCGTTTTCATCAAAAATCTGGATATGAGGATGGCGTCGTTTTTCTCTGTGTTCAATGGTAAGATAGTTCTTCACTCCACTCTCATCATCATAAATCTGCTTAAGAGTCTCTCCTTCGACAAGGTCGACAAAGCGGGTCGTTCCGCCCGCTGTTGCAAGGATTACGTTGTTATGAGGATCCCAGTGAAAAAGAGGTTTTCCTTTTTTGACTTTGTGGCCGTCTTTCACATCCATATAACTGCCATAGGGTACCTGCAGCCGAAACCGCTCGATTTCCTTTTCATCTTTCAGCACGACCTGGCCGGCTCTGTTGAGCACCACCGTTCCGTCCGAATGATCGACCGCATCAATACCTTCCCAGACCACGGTTGCATCTATTTTTGCGCTCTCCTTGGACTGAGCGACCATATGTGATGCGGTTCCGCCGATATGAAAGGTTCGGAGTGTCAACTGCGTACCCGGCTCTCCGATACTTTGCGCAGCCATAATACCGACCGACTCTCCCAGCTCGACGAGTTTTCCGAGTGCCAGATTCCGGCCGTAGCATTTTTTGCACACACCGAATTCAGAATCGCAGGTAAGAATGGAGCGGATCAACACGCTGTCAATACCGCACTCTTCAATCCGCTGCGCTTTCCCTTCATCTATCTCTTCATTTACATGACAGATAACTTCATCGGTAATAGGATCGTACACGTCCTCCTGTGCGGTTCTGCCGACAAGACGCTCCGAAAGCGGCTCGATAGTCTCATCGCCTTCGGTAATAGATTCGACGTTGATACCCTTAACCGTATTGCAGTCCGCTTCGGTCACGACCATGTCATGCACCACGTCCACCAGCCGCCGCGTCAGATAACCGGCGTCAGCGGTTTTGAGCGCCGTGTCGGCCAGCCCCTTACGGGCACCATGTGTGGATATGAAGTACTCCAGTACCGAATGACCGTCCTTGAAATTCGAGGTGATCGGATTCTCGATAATTTCACCAACAGAACCGGTTATCTTTTTCTGCGGCTTCTGCATCAGTCCCCGCATAGCTGCCAGCTGTTTTATCTGGTCTTTGCTTCCCCGCGCGCCGGAATCCTTCATGATAAACACAGGGTTGAATCCGTCTTTATCCTGTGCCAGCGCTTCGTCCATCATATCAGCGGTCTGGTTGGTACAATGCGTCCACAAATCTATGATTTTGTTATACCGCTCTCCTTCGGTGATAATTCCCCGCTCGTACTTGGATCGGATTCTGTCTGCCTGCACGATCGCTTCGTTGACGACTTTATCCTTCTCTTTGGGTACAATCAGATCTTTCATACTGAAGGTAACACCAGCCTGCGTTGCATAATGATACCCGAGCCGTTTCAGATTGTCAAGAAATTCACACGCGATGACATTTCCTTTTTTGTGAATGATATCCGACACCAGTTTCTGAACCTTCTTTTTATTGAAAAGCTCGTTGCGGTATTCATACCCCTCGGATGGAATTATGTCGTTGAAGATAACCCGCCCCGGCGTCGTGCTTGTCAACTCTCCGTTTATACGGATTTTTATACGTGCGTGAAGGTCGACGACCTTTTCCGCGAGTGCATGAAAAATCTCTTCCTTTGATGAAAAAAGCTTTCCCTCACCCTTACAGCCTGCCGCCTCCTTGGTGAGGTAATAGACACCGAGTACCATATCCTGCGACGGAACCATGATCGCCTGACCTGAAGCGGGCGACAGAAGGTTGTTGGAACTGAGCATAAGAAACCGAGCTTCGATCTGGGCCTCGTAGGAGAGAGGAATATGCACCGCCATCTGGTCACCGTCAAAGTCTGCATTAAAGGCCGCACACACCAGCGGATGAAGCTGAATGGCTTTTCCTTCGACGAGTACCGGGAAAAATGCCTGTATACCAAGTCGATGCAATGTGGGCGCACGGTTGAGCAAGACCGGATGGTCGCGAATGATCTCCTCGAGGATATCCCATACTTCGGGACTCTCCTGTTCTACAAATTTCTTCGCACTCTTTACGGTCTGTGCAAAACCTTCTTCCTCGAGTTTATTGATTATAAACGGCTTGAACAGCTCAAGCGCCATCTCTTTGGGTATTCCGCACTGATGAATCTTCAGCTCAGGACCTACCACAATGACACTTCTGCCGGAATAATCGACACGTTTTCCAAGCAAATTCTGACGAAAACGCCCCTGCTTCCCTTTAATAAACTGGCTAAGCGACTTGAGCGGACGTCGCCCCTCACCTTTTACTGCAGAGGTCCTTCGACCATTATCAAACAGGGTGTCGACCGCTTCCTGCAGCATTCGCATTTCATTGCGAAGAATGACATCTGGGGCCATTATCTCCATAAGTTTCTTGAGCCGGTTGTTACGGTTTATCACCCGACGGTAGAGATCATTGAGGTCGGAGGTGGCGAACCGGCCGCCTTCGAGAGGCACAAGAGGCCGCAAATCGGGCGGCAGTACCGGCAGGGCATTAAGAACCATATTTTCCGGTTTGTTACCCGAATTGAGGAACGCCTCCACCACACGAAGCCGCTTCAGATGGTCCTGTCGTCTCTGTTCCGATGATTCGAGGTTGATTTTGGAACGCAGATCTATCGACAGCTCCTCCATGTCTATCGTGGAAAGCAGATCATTTATCGCCTCTCCTCCCATTTTAGCCACTACATTGGTGCCGTTCTCCTCGCACTCGATATACTCTTCCTCACTAAGAAGCGTGCCTCTTTTGTAGTCCGTATCACCCGGATCGATCACTATGTACGACTCATAGTAGACTACCCGCTCGAGTGCAGAAAGGGGCATCCCCAGAAGCAATGCGATATGTGACGGGGTCCCTCTCAGAAACCATATATGGAGCACCGGCACCGCCAGCTCGATATGTCCGAATCTCTCCCGACGGACTTTTGAATGCGTTACCTCGACACCGCAGCGTTCACATACTACACCGCGATACCGTATGCGTTTGTACTTTCCGCAATTACATTCCCAATTTCGTACCGGACCGAATATTTTTTCACAAAACAGTCCATCTTTTTCCGGTTTGAATGAACGATAGTTAATCGTCTCCGGCTTGGTTACTTCTCCGTATGACCAGTCCCTGATGTCATCCGGTGATGCAAGCCGTATAGCCACCTGATTAATTTGTCGATCTTTTGATTGTCCTTTTTTCACAGAGTACATAAACGCACCTCTCCTCTTATATGAGGATTAATCGATTTGTTATCTTATCCGTCTCATCGTGTTTAGGTTCCATCGGCTGCGCAGTCGAGTCCACACACACACTGTGCTAATGCGACAGAAATCACCGCGCATTGCCAGAAAACCGGTCGCTACTCTTCCTCTATTAAGTCGATGTTTACCGCAAGCGCTTTGATCTCCCGCATCAGCACTTTGAACGATTCGGGCATCCCTCCTGTAGGCGCATTCTCTCCTTTGACTATCGCCTCATAGATTCGGGAACGTCCCTGCAAATCGTCACTCTTTACGGTAAGCATCTGCTTCAAGGTATAGGCTGCGCCATACGCTTCGAGTGCCCACACCTCCATTTCTCCAAGTCGCTGTCCGCCAAACTGCGATTTACCGCCCAGCGGCTGCTGCGTAACCAGAGAGTATGGTCCTATCGAACGTGCATGAAGTTTATCATCCACAAGATGGCACAGTTTCATGATGTACATATTGCCAACCGTGACAGCCTGGTCGAACTCGTCCCCGGTCAGTCCATCCCGGAGGTTCGCTTTCCCACTCTCCGGAAGGTTCGCTTCCTTGAGCAGTTCTTCGACATCCTTTGCACTGGCACCGTTAAAGACAGGCGTCTTCGCGATAATACCGAGCTCTTCGCACGCCCAACCCATATGGGTTTCGAGGATCTGTCCCACATTCATACGGGAAGGGACACCGAGAGGATTAAGAATGACATCGACAGGACGGCCATCCGGCAGAAAGGGCATATCCTCTTTGGGAACGATTTTTGAAACAACACCCTTATTCCCATGACGCCCGGCAATCTTGTCGCCAACCGATATCTTGAGTTTTTTAGCCACATATACTTTTACGAGTTTTAGCACACCCGGTTTAAGTTCATCTCCGCGTATGATCTTGTCGATCTCTTTATCGAGCGCATCCTCAAGCTTGGAAATCGCATCATTCGCCTTGTAAATAAGGTGCTCCGCTTTCTGACTTTTTTCTGCATCGTCGCATACCCCGTCTTCGATCCTAACAGCACTGAAGTCGATCTTTTTGATCAGCGCTGTGCGCCACTTGAGCCCTGCCTGTACCACCACTTCATCCGAATGCATCGATTTAATCTCTTTGCTTTTAGTGCCGTCGAGAATATTTTTCAGACGATCGTTTCGTACATTCACGATCTCTTCTATCCTCTCGTTAATATCGGCACGTGCCGTCTCGATACGTTCCTTGTCTTTCTTTTTGGATCGCTTTGGCGCATCTTTTCTTGAATAGACGCGTGTATCGAGTACGACTCCTTTCAATCCCGGCGGTGCCTTAAGCGACGAATCCATCACATCACCCGCTTTTTCACCGAATATCGCACGCAAAAGCCTCTCTTCCGGAGAGAGCTCCTTCTTTCCTTTCGGCGTGATCTTTCCTACAAGAATATCGCCGGCCGTTACCTCGGTCCCTACACGAACGACACCGCTCTCATCCAGATTGCTCAACACCGATTCGCTTACATTGGGAATCTCCCGTGTAAGCTCCTCGGGACCACGTTTGGTCTCACGCACCTCGATTTCGAACTTCTCGATACTGACCGAGGTATACACATCCTCCTCGACCAGACGCTGAGAAAGGATAATCGCGTCCTCGAAGTTGTATCCGCGCCACGGCATAAATGCCACGAGTGCATTACGCCCGAGGGCAAGCTCACCGTCTTTTGTTCCATAGCCGTCCGCAATAGCATCGCCCTTTTTTACACGGTCTCCGGCGTTGACGCATACGCGCTGGTTTATCATAGAGTCCTGGTTGGAACGCTGAAACTTGGTGAGTTCGTAGCTCTCGTATTCGGTCAGCGCAAGTTCTGCATCATCAATGTTGTCTTTTTTAACCACGACTTTGTTTGCATCGACCTTGTGTACTACTCCATCGCTTTCACTCAGAATGAGACAGCCGGTATCACGGGCGGCAATATCTTCGATACCGGTTCCCACGAATGGCTGTTCCGGGAATAAAAGCGGAACCGACTGACGCTGCATGTTCGATCCCATAAGGGCCCTGTTGGCGTCATCATGCTCGAGAAAGGGTATGAGCCCGGATGTCACACTGACGGCCTGCATGGGCGAGACATCCATATAGTCGATCTGATCGGGCGACACAACCGGGAAATCACCTTTGAATCGTACAAATACATGGTCGTCCTGAATTTTTCCCTTGCCGTCGACCTTTGTATTTGCCTGTGCGATTCGGTAGTTATCCTCCATATCCGCAGAAAGGTATTCGATAGTGTCGGTAACGCGACCGTTGTCGACTTTTCGGTACGGGGTCTCGATAAAGCCGAGTTCGTTAATGCGCGCGTAGGTACTAAGCGACGCAATAAGTCCGATATTGGGACCTTCCGGCGTTTCGATGGGACAAAGTCGTCCGTAATGAGTGTGATGTACGTCACGCACTTCGAAACCCGCGCGTTCCCGCGAAAGACCTCCCGGTCCGAGCGCACTCACACGTCGCTTATGCGTCAGCTCCGATACCGGATTGGTCTGATCGAGAAACTGAGAAAGCTGACTGGTACCGAAAAACGCCTGTATGACGGTATTGACGGCACGGGCGTTGATAAGATCCTGGGGTGTAATATTTTCAGCGGCATGGAGGCCGAGACGTTCCTTTACAGTACGCACCATCCGGGTGAGCCCTACGGTAAACTGGGTAGTGAGAAGCTCACCCACCGAACGGACTCGTCTGTTGCCAAGGTGATCGATATCGTCGACAAACCCTTCACCGTTTTTAAGCCCCACAAGATACTTGCAGGCAGCGATAATATCTTCTTTTGCAAGCACATGGCTGTCTGAAGCGGGAGTGTTGAGCCGGGAGCTCACGCGATGGCGCCCCACTTTTCCGAGATCGTAGCGGGTATCATCGAAAAACATACGGAATACCAGATTGCGAGCAGCCTCCACATTCGGCGGATCGCCGGGTCGAACCGTATTGTAGATATAAAAGAGCGCCTCTTCCTCTGACTTGGTATGATCATTCTTCATGGTATTGCGAATCACTTCACCGATATCCCGGGTTCCCGGATCATCACTCACATCGATAATCGATACCTCTTTAATCTTATTCTCGATCAGCAGGTCGAAATATTCCTCGGTTATGGTTTCGTTCGCATCAATAATAATCTCACCGGTATCTTCGATAAATACCGGCTGCGCACAAAGTTTGCCGATCACGCTCTGTTTTTTGCTTTTCTGCACTAAAACCGTTCTGGCCTCTCGAAAAAGCCCGAGAATCTCCTCGTCGGTAGAATATCCCAGTGAACGTAAAAGAATGGTAAGCGGCATTTTCTTTCTGCGATCTATGTTGATAACAATGCTGTCACTGTCATCGAATATCATCTCGATCCACGAACCACGCTGTGGAATAATACGTGCGGTAAGCATTTTTTTACCGTTGGGATACGTTATCTCATCAAAGGTTATGCCCGGAGAGCGGTGCAGCTGGTTCACGATTACGCGTTCGGCGCCATTGATAACGAACGTTCCCCGCTGTGTCATCAAAGGTAATTCACCGAGATAGACCTCATTCGATATTTTTTCAACGAATTGTTTTGATTCTCCTTCGACTTCGTACACCAGAAGTGACAAATCGAGCTTCAGCGGAACGGCAAACGTCAGTCCCCGTTCCTTACACTCCTCGATTCCGTACTTCGGTGTACCGAGACGATATCCGTCATATTCAAGCGAATAATAGCCCTTCATGTCATCTATCGGAAACACGTTCCGGAACGCACCTTCAAGGCCCTGATCGGCTCTTTTATGTGGCGGTTCGTTCGGCTGCAGGAATTCATCATATGACTTTTTCTGAATTTCCAGCAAATTCGGGGGATCCATTGCCGGGTTTACTGTTGCGTATGATTTACGCGCCCTCATCCGCACATCCTTTTGACTAAGTGTGGAGAAATAACTCTGGCATGAATATAACAACGACCATATGCCCGAGGAAATGCCGAAGCATTCGCTCTCGGGCTTATGGGCCTATAGTCACACTAATATAATGGTCACTCGTTCCTACTTTATCTCTACTGTTGCACCCACTTCCTCGAGTTGTTTCTTGATATTTTCGGCGTCTTCCTTTGTTGCCCCTTCTTTTACCGCTTTCGGTGCGCCTTCTACCATCGCTTTTGCATCCTTGAGTCCGAGCGAAGTAATCGCACGTACTACCTTGATAACCTGGATTTTCTTTGCGCCGGCATCCTTGAGCACAACATCAAATTCGGTTTTTTCCTCTTCCTGCTCCTCACCACCGCCGGCCTGTCCACCCGCAGGCGCTGCAGCCACTGCTGCTGCCGGAGCCGCCGCTTTTACATCGAACTTCTCTTCGATCTCTTTAACGAGTTCGCTCAGCTCGAGCACCGACATGTTTCCAATTGCCTCTACCATCTCATCTTTGCTTATTGTCGCCACGAGAAACCTCCTCTTCGCACAATAATGTATAGTGGATTATATCTGTTTATTCGTTCTCTTTTTTCTCTTTTACCGCATTAAGCACATATACGAAATTGCCGAGTATACCGTTAAGGCTTCCCGCCAGATTCGTCACAGGACCTTTCATTGCCGAAAGCAGCTGGGCAAGAAGCACTTCGCGTGAGGGCAACTGGGCGAGCTTCTCAACATCTTTTCCTTCGAACACGTTCCCTTCCACGTCTGCCACCGCAACCGGCAGCATATCCTTATGTGCCTTCTGAAAATCTTTTATTATTTTCGCTGCCTCGGTCGGTTGCTCCGGATCGATCATAACGCCAATGGGACCGGTAAGATAGGGTATGACACCTTCTTTGCCACAGCGTGAAAATGCAATGCCGGCAAGCGTGTTTTTCACCACGCGGTATTTGATTCCCTTCTTTCTCAGATCGCGACGAAGTCCCGTCATTTTCTCCACATCGATACCCCTGAAATTCGTAAGATAAATGCTTGTGGCATTCTCAAAATCTGCGGTCAACTCAGCGATCTGCGTGTCTCGCTCTTTTCGGGTCGACATTACTTTTTATCCTCTCTCTTTATTCGTATCCTTTATAGTGCGTAATACTTATAAAAAGCTCGCTTAGTTAAACTCGTTGAGCGTCACCCTCAGCCCCTGTCCCATGGTGCTGCTCATCACGACTTTGTTCAGATATTTTCCTTTGGCGGCACTCGGTTTGGCACGCTTGATCGAATCGACCAGGGTACGTATATTCTCATCGAGACTGCCTTTATCAAAAGAAAGTTTTCCCAGTGGTGCATGAACGATTCCGGCCTTGTCAACACGATACTGCACACGACCTTTTTTAAGCTCTTTGATCGTCTGTGTCACGTCCTGGGTTACCGTTCCGACTTTGGGATTAGGCATCAGGCCCTGTGGGCCGAGAACCTTACCGAGTTTACCGACGACCTTCATCATATCCGGCGTCGCAATCACGGCATCGAACTCCATCCAGCCCTGCTGAATTTTCTGCGCCAGCTCTTCGTCACCTATATAATCGGCGCCTGCATCTTTTGCCTCCTGGGCTTTGTCTCCCTGCGCAAACGCCAGCACACGCACGGTTTTGCCGAGTCCGTGAGGCAAAACGACCGCACCGCGGACCATCTGATCGCTTTTGCGTGGATCGACACCCAGTTCAATGGCGATTTCCAGTGTCTGATCAAAATTGGTACTCGTGGTATCTTTCAGAAACGTGATCGCTTCCTCGAGGGAATGTTCTTTGCTTCGATCGAGCTTTTCATATGCATCACGCCATTTTTTTCCGTGTTTCATTTGTAACTACTGCTCCTTTTTAACCGTCGGGTTCGGTTTTTCCTTATTCAGTCTGGACCCCCATGCTGCGTGCAGTGCCTTCTACCATGCGCATGGCGCTTTCTATGTTTTCTGTATTGAAATCATTAATCTTGGTTTCAGCGATCTTCTTCACCTGATCCTTTGTCAAGGTGCCGACCTTTGTTTTGTTCGGCTCACCCGATCCTTTCTTGATTTTCAACTCGCTCGAAATAAGCACGGGAACCGGCGGCGATTTCGTAATAAAACTGAATGAGCGGTCGCCGTAGACCGTGATCACCACCGGCACCAGCATTCCGTTGTAGTCACCGGTCTTGGCGTTGAATTTTTTGCAAAATTCCATAATATTGACGCCGTGCTGACCGAGTGCCGGGCCAACCGGAGGAGCCGGATTTGCCTGTCCACCTGGAATCTGTAGTTTTATCTGACCCACAATTTTTTTAGCCACTTCGCATGTGCTCCTTATTTACTGTATAACCATATAGTGATTTAACGTTATCATCGGTAAAAACAAGACACACTCATACCGAGCCGACCTGCATGAAATCGACTTCCACCGGAGTCGCTCTGCCGAACACACTCACCATAACCTTGATCTTTCCACGTTCCGGGTGCACCTCTTCCACGACACCGTCAAAATCCTTAAAGGGTCCATCTTTGATTTTCACGCTATCACCGACATCGAACGGAAACTCACGTGTTTCCTGTTCCGTCTCCGCCTCCGCTTCCCCGAGTATACGATTTACATCCTTTTCTTTGAGCGGCTCCGGGCCTTTGCTTCCCACAAAGTTGAGTACCCCGCTTATAGTGCTGAGATAATGGCGCGCTTCGCTGTCCATCTCCATCTCTATCAGCACATAAGAGGGAAAAAACTTACGCTTCGATTTGACTTTTTTCCCCTTCTTCACCTGCGTAACCTCTTTTTCGGGTACAATGACCCTCCCCACTTTTCCCGACATCGAATCCTGCTCAACAAGACTTTCAATCGCATGCGCCACCTTCTGCTCATGCCCGGAAAGTGTCTGCAATGCATACCATTTATATGCCATATGACGGACTACCTGCTTTCCTTCTGGATGCGTATTATATGTTAAATAACATTTGGAGCATTTTGCTCAGTGAAAAATCGAACAGCTTTATGACAAATGCCATCACAAGGCTCATAGTGATGACCAGTGTCGTGCCTCCCACCACTTCTTCTCGCGTCGGCCATGTCACCTTGCCCATCTCCCGGCGCACTTCCTTCAGATATTGTATAAATTTTTTCATGAGTGAGACGCCTAACAGGTCTGGAGGGACTCGAACCCCCAACCGGTGGTTTTGGAGACCACTACTCTGCCAATTGAGCTACAGACCTGGGTGGATTAACATTGACAACAGCTATTTGGTTTCCTTATGTTCAGTTCTCTCCCGGTCGAAACGACAATACTTCTTAATTGAAAATCGTCCCGGATGAATCTGCTTGTTTTTGGTTGTCGTATAATTACGACGCTTACATTTTGTACACTCAAGTGAGATCTTTACACGTGGCATTACGCTATATTACCTGTTCACTGAAAGCTTAAATAGTTAGGGTATATCTATTATTCAACAATTTCGGTTACTACGCCGGCACCGACGGTTCGACCGCCTTCGCGTATCGCAAAACGAAGCTCCTTCTCCATCGCGATCGGCTCGATCAACTCCGCATCGAGGTTCGCATTGTCACCGGGCATCACCATCTCAACTCCCTCAGGAAGCGAAATCGATCCCGTCACATCGGTCGTACGAAAATAAAACTGCGGACGATATCCGTTGAAAAACGGCGTGTGACGCCCCCCCTCTTCCTTGCTCAACACATACACCTCCGCCTTGAACTTACGATGAGGCGTAATGCTGCCGGGCTTGGCAAGCACCATCCCTCGCTCCAGCGTCTCTTTCTCTACTCCGCGAAGAAGACAGCCCACATTATCGCCGGCCTGACCCTCATCCAGCGTCTTGCGAAACATCTCAACTCCCGTCACTACCGTCTTGCGGGTATCGCCAAGACCAACCACCTCAACCTCGTCTCCCGTATTCACTATGCCGCGCTCTATTCGACCCGTGCCTACCGTACCACGACCCGTTATCGAAAACACATCCTCGATCGGCATCAAAAACGGCTTGTCTATATCCCGCGAAGGATCAGGCACATAGTCGTCCATCGCCTGCAAAAGCTTATCCACACTCGCCATGCCCATCTCTCCCTCGTCGCCTTCCATCGCCTTAAGTGCAGAACCCTGCACTATCGGCACGTCCTCGCCTGGAAACTCGTATGCCGTCAGAAGCTCACGAAGCTCCATCTCCACAAGCTCGAGCAACTCGGGATCGTCCACCTGATCAACCTTGTTCATGTACACTATGATATACGGTACACCTACCTGACGCGCAAGAAGAAGATGCTCCCGCGTCTGCGGCATCGGACCGTCCGCCGCACTCACCACCAGTATCGCGCCGTCCATCTGCGCAGCTCCCGTTACCATGTTCTTGATATAGTCAGCATGGCCAGGGCAATCTACGTGCGCGTAATGACGGGTATCGGTCTGGTACTCAACGTGTGCCGTCGCTATCGTTATACCGCGCTCCTTCTCCTCGGGGGCATTGTCGATCTCTTCAAACTTCTTTATGTCCGCCATCCCTTTGCTCGCCTGACGGTACGTTATCGCTGCCGTAAGCGTCGTCTTTCCATGGTCCACGTGGCCAATCGTACCTATATTTAAATGGGTCTTCGTACGCTCAAACTTCTCCTTTGCCATCGCACTTTCCTCCTCTTTTTTGTTTTGGTTATTTCTTTAATACATGATACTTATTTTCACACCCGTAACAATGCGTTTGTATATCGCACTTAACACAGCCCACGACGGGACTCGAACCCGTGAACCTCATCCTTACCAAGGATGTGCTCTACCAACTGAGCTACATGGGCATTGTTAAGTAAAGCGGGCAATGAGACTCGAACTCACAACAACCACCTTGGAAGGGTGGGGCTCTACCAATTGAGCTATACCCGCTTGTAACAAAAATGGGCCGGGATGGATTCGAACCACCGTAGGCTTTCGCCAGTGGATTTACAGTCCACCCCCATTAGCCACTCGGGCACCGACCCATTCATCTTTTGTATCGTTCAAAAGCCGATGGAGGGACTCAAACCCCCGGCCATTCGATTACAAGTCGAATGCTCTATCAACTGAGCTACATCGGCATAACTTCACCAAAATAATTAAAATTGTTATAAAATAATATTATGATGGCTTCTATGTCAACAAAAACCAAAACTTTTTTAATTATTTCCCACCCCCGTTGATCTACAGTAACCACGCATCGGCCCTGCATACAATAAATATCCATATTTCTACCGCGCGTTCATTCCATGATATGATACGCGCAAAACAAAAAAAAGTGCTCTTTTGAGCAAATTATGCGTAATCACATACGATGACCAAAAAGATTCGGCATGTTCTTAACAATGCGATTTGAGTACGTCGTCAATCAATCCGTACTTTTTCGCCTCCTCTGCCGACATGAAATAGTCCCGTTCAGTATCCTCTTCGATGGTTTCGAGTTTTTTCCCTGTTGCATCCGCCATTATCTGATTCAGATTTTTGCGAATACGAACCATCTCTTCGGCATGAATCTGGATATCCGATGCAGGACCGAAAAAGTTATCCGAAATAAGCGGCTGGTGAATCATCACGCGTGAATTGGTCCACGCATACCGCTTCCCTTTTGTTCCGCAGCAGAGTATCAGTGCGCCCATACTCGCCGCCTGCCCCATACAGATAGTGCTGATATCCGACTTTGCGTATCGCATTGCATCGATTATCGCAAGACCGGCTGAAATAACACCACCGGGACTGTTCACGTACATAGTAATGTCTTCGTCACTCTCTCCGTCAAAAAAGAGTATCTTCTGCACCACCGCTTTGGCCGATTCATCATGTATCGCTTCCCAGATAAATATTTCCCGCCGTTTCATCATGCGGGTTTCTATTTTGCTCGATACGGTTAACCCCTCCAGCTCCTTGAGCACATTGTTATTCTTTTCCATTTTTTCCTCTTCCATGCTGCTTCCTTTGACTGAATGTGTTATAGTATTCATAATTATTCGATCGCAGTGATATTCTATTTTGGCTGCGGCATTAAAAAAGTGCGCATTCG
This sequence comes from uncultured Fibrobacterota bacterium, assembly GCA_964589825.1. GTDB lineage: Bacteria > Fibrobacterota > Chitinivibrionia > Chitinivibrionales > WJKA01 > CAZPUS01. Next base: position 61,879 of record CAZPUS010000003.1, read on the forward strand.
CTCGTGTTCCCGGGCAGGTCCCTCATCTTTTTCCCCTGTGCCGCCAGTTCATCCCGTATCTGATCGGCAGTAGTAAAATCTTTCTGCCTGCGCGCGCTCATGCGCCTGCGCAATGCATCGACAGTCTCCGAAATCTCTTGATCACTCACCTCTCGATACGTCACGATACGAACAAGGGAACCGTCCTGCTGCGCAAACTCTTTAACTTTGCGCGCTCGTGCCGTCTTCATGAGATCGAGTCCAAGTATGGTATCACACTCTCGCAAAGCGATCGCTTTCTCTTGCGCATCAAGCTTTTTATCCCGCACCATCTCCCACACAGCACCGAGTGCCTTTGGAATATTGAGATCGTCATATACCGCATCAAGAACCGCATTCAGAAGTGTGCTGCAACGCTCTCCGACCCGGACATCATTCCCGTTGCAGGCATCACCCACCGCATCCGCAATATCCTCCCGAATATTTTTAAGCCCCTGGGCCGCCGTAT
>CAZPUS010000003.1:62375-139313 GCA_964589825.1 uncultured Fibrobacterota bacterium
GAAAACGTGAGAGGGCTTCGGTAGTGCGCCTGACAACACAGCATGCGAAATGTATCGGGAGAATAACCCCGTTCGATAAGCGTATCGAGCGTGACGAAATTTCCTTCTGATTTCGCCATTTTGGCATTTTTCATTACCAAAAATTCTCCGTGCAGCCAGTAATTGGCAAAACGCTCGTCTGTTGCCGCTTCCACCTGCGCCACTTCGTTGGTATGATGCACGCGTATGTGATCGGTTCCTCCGCAGTGAATATCGACGGGCTGCGTCAGATACTTCAGCGCCATTGCGCTGCATTCGATATGCCACCCCGGAAATCCCGTGCCCCAGGGGCTCTCCCATTCCATCTGACGTTTTGTGTCTTCGGGGGAAAATTTCCACAACGCAAAATCGGTGGGATTCCGTTTTTCCCCCATGTCAACCCGGCTACCCGCATCGAGGCTTTCCGGGTCAAGCCCCGCATATTCACAGTAACGCGAAAATCGTGATGTGTCAAAATATATCCCGTCCGATGTGCGATAGGTATAGCCTTTCTCTTCCAGGCTACACACGAGCGCAATCATCTCATCTATATGCTGCGTGGCCCTGGGCCACTGCTCTGCACGCTGAATATTGAGCGCATCGATATGCTGCATAAAGACATCCGTATAAAACCGGGCGATATCCCAGACCGTTTTCTGCTCCCGCCGTGCGCCAGCCTCGATTTTATCCTCCCCGGTATCTGCATCCGAAACGAGATGCCCCACATCGGTTATGTTGACCACGTGGATGAGCGAATACCCGCAATGCAAAAGCGTCCGGCGGAGAAAGTCTTCGAATATATAGGTGCGCAGATTCCCGATATGCGCATAATTATAGACGGTGGGACCGCAGCAGTACATATGCACCGTCGAGCCGTGCGCAGGACGAAACTGCTGTTTTTCACGCAACGGGGTATTGTAAAGTTGAAGGGTTCTCTGCATAGCGTCCGGTTCCCTTCCCGGGAAGTACCCGGGACGATTGTATCATTATTCATACTGCATGTGCCGAAACCGGCACGTGGTTTCCACCTTCATGCTCCTGAATCAGATTATTAGTGCATGTGCACCGCTCCCGATCCCCGGGTAATCTCTCCCACAATCGTGGTTTCGATATCATGCGCCCGGGCCGCTTGCCTGACCGAAGGCGCTTTCTGCGGGGATGTCACCAGTATAAATCCGATTCCCATATTGAACGTATCGTACATTTCGCTTGGGTCAACACCACCCTCGTTCTGAAGAAAGCGAAAAATCGGCTCCGGCTCCCAGGCTGTTGTATCGATTACCGCATCGCAGGTATCCGGAAGTATCCTGTTGACGTTACCACGAAATCCCCCGCCGGTTATATGGGCACATCCCTTTACCGCATCCGAAATTATCGTTTCGTACAGGGGTAGATAACTGCGATGTACGCGCAGCAACTCCTGTGCAAAAGTCCGTCCGGTCTCCTCAAAAGTATCCCCATACGTCTTTGCCGCATACTCAGTCACGATTTTTCGGGCCAGGCTGTAGCCGTTTGTATGCAACCCGTTCGATGAGCATCCGACAAGGACGTCACCTGCGGCAATCGACGTGCCGTCAACAAGTGTATCGCGCTCCGCTGCGCCGACGATGGTACCCGACACATCGTATTCCCCCCGCTGATAAAACCCCGGCATCTCGGCGGTCTCTCCACCGATCAGGGGGCAATCAGCCGCTTTGCACGCGCGGGCGAATCCACGTACCACCTCTGTGGCGACATGTTCCTCGAGAGTGCCGCAGCCCAGGTAATCGAGAAAAAAGAGCGGTCGCGCGCCGCACACGAGAATATCGTCGATGCAGTGATTGACAAGGTCTTCTCCTATGGTATCGTGTATACCAGCAGCGAATGCAACCTTGAGCTTTGTTCCCACTCCGTCTACCGACGAGACAAGGACGGGATGACGATAGCTGCACAGCGGGGCGGCATCGAATACACCGCCGAATCCACCGAATGCTCCCAGCACGCGGGGATTAAAGCTTTCCGCCACATGCTGTGCCATTCCCTTCTTGACGTGCTCCCACCGGGCGACATCCACCCCGGCATCGGTGTATCGAAGCGATTTTTTATTCATAATATCCTGTGTCTTTCTGTTATCTGAATTGTACGGTAGTATTAATAAACGCTGCGGTGTACCGTGCTGCGCTTGTATGTACAAAATGTATCGCACAGCCTTGGTGGTTGTCTCATTGCTTCGGAGAATATACACACAGTACGGATGTCAGCAGAATACGCCGGCAAATTAATTCAGTTAGGATAGTAGCAAAAAAACGTATAGTTTGTAAAAAATAGATAATCTCGTACCCCGGTGCAAAGACGGAATTTATTTTTCGCTTTATGTCACCTGTTACCAAAATCAAAGGCGGTGTCACCACCGCCCGGGGATTCCGTGCACACGGGATATACTGCGGCATTAAACAGCGGCATGAACCCGATGTCGGTATTCTGATAAGCGACACCACATGCGACGCTGCAGGAGTATTTACGCGAAACGAGTTCGGAGCCGCCTGCGTGCAGCGAAACCGCTCCCTTCTTCCCGGCCGCGGAATACGTGCACTCATCTGCAACTCGGGCAATGCCAATGCGTGCACCGGTACGCAGGGTGAAGCTGACAACCGGGAACTGGCCGAGTCGCTCGCAAAACATCTGAAATGTCGCAGCGACGAGGTGTGTACCGCGTCCACCGGAGTAATCGGCCGTCCGCTTGCGGTAAGCCTTATCACGCGCGCTTTCGGGGAACTCGTTGAAAAAAGTAAAACCCGGCAGGACGACTCGTTCTGTAAAGCGATTCTTACCACCGATACTACTACCAAGACACACGCAGTCACCGTCACCACCTCCCGCGGAAGCTATACCGTCGGAGGATGCGCCAAAGGCTCGGGGATGATACATCCGGACATGGCGACCATGCTCGGCTTTATCACTACCGATGCCGGCATAGATCACACAAAACTCTCATCTGCACTGAAAAAAGCAGTCGATACAACGTTCAACACCATCACCGTGGACGGTGACACCTCCACCAACGATATGGTCCTTGCATTCGCCAACGGTAAAGCGGACATCACGATTTCCACCAGATCGGATCTGGCTGTATTCGAACGCGCTCTTTTTACCGTATGTGACGCACTTGCCCGACAGATCGTAGCCGACGGGGAGGGAGCGACCAAATTTCTCGAAATTCAGGTATGTGGCGCGGCTTCACAAAAACAGGCGCAACACGCGGCACGTACCGTTGCCTCGTCCACGCTTCTCAAATGTGCGGTTTACGGCAATGATCCCAACTGGGGACGTATCCTCTCCGCACTGGGAACCGCCGATGTACGTATCAACCATCGGACGCTGCGTATATGTATCTGCGACACATGCGTATTCGAACACATGCAGCCGTGCGATTACGAAGAGGATCGGCTTCAGCAGCGCATGGCCGACAGCGCACACATAACGGTTTCGATCGCTCTGGGTGCGGGATCGGCGAAGGGCAGCGCCCTCACCTGCGACCTCTCACACGAATACGTGACCATCAATGCGGAGTATCATACCTAACAAAATCGACACCCGTTCTGCCGGGCTGCGATGTGTACCATAAAAAACACTCCGCTGCAGCGCGAAGCTGCAACGGAGCGTATAGGGTAAAGAGGGTTTGGGGTCTTAATTACACAGTCGGTTACGCATTGATGGCGATTTTTTTGGGTTTTGCTTCCTCCCGTTTTGGAATATGAATCTTCAGTACCCCGTTATCGAGCGATGCATTGACCTTCTCTTTATCGTATTCATCCGCAAGCTGAAATGAACGATAATAATCACCAACATTGAACTGGCGTACCGACGCTTCTTCTCTGGCTTCCTGGCTGCTCTTTCCGCTGATCACCAGGGTATCGTTTTCGTTTACCTCGATACTTACGTCACCTTTTTTTACCCCCGGCATATCAGCGATAAGCAACAACTCGTCATCACTCGTATAGATATCCACATCCGGAATATAGGCATTCTCTGTGTTTATCAGACTCTCGGCTCCCGAATGTTTCACTTCCCGTTTATCCTGCTTTTCGATATCTCTGGCCATAATAACACCTCCTTTTTGTATTTCGCTCATCTATTCTTTATTCGACATCAACCTTTATCTGTTTGGGTTTGGCTTCCTCCGCTTTGGGCAGCGTGACGATCAGCACACCGTTGCTGAATGATGCCTTTAGCGCATCCTGATTGACCCGATACGGAATCCGAAAACTCTTTTCGAAATCCCCTTCCGGTCTCTCTTCACGAACCGCAGTATATTTGCTGCGATCCACGGCGCTTTTCCTCGTTCCCGAAAGGGTCAGCACCCCGTCACTGAAGGTAATATCAACCGCATCTTTCTCAACACCCGGAAGTTCGGCATGCACCACAACATCGTCTTCTTCATCGTAGATGTTTACCAGTGGAAATGCGCGCCGTCCTCCTCCATACGTGGAAAAAAGTCTGTCGAGATCCTGCTGCATACGCTCCAGTCTCGCGAACGGATCCTGATACCATAACATAATTACCTCCTTTTTTAATGTACTTTTTTGTTATTCAACAGCTACATCTATTTTTTTCTGTTTTTTCTCTTCTTCTGTTTTGGGCAGTGTTACAGAAAGTACGCCGTTTCTGTAATGTGCTTTCGCAGCATCCCATTTGACGTTTTCACCCACCGGGATGGTTCTGCAAAAACTGCCGTAACGACACTCTCGTCTGCGCCATCCTTTTTTCTCCTCTTTCTGTTCGTCGCGTTTTTCACCGCGTATGGTCAGAAAGCCGTTCTGATACGTGATATCCAGATCGTCTTTTTTCAGCCCCGGTATTTCGGAACGAACATATACATTTTTCTTGTCTTCATTCACATCGACCGTAGGCTGCAGCATTACCTCTTCTTCATCTCCCCACGGCTCACTCAATGCGGTAAACGGATTCTCGAAAAAACGATCGAACCACTCATCCGCACCACGACGCTGCACTCCCCGTTCTCCTTTTTTCCATGGTATTATACCTCGCATACTTACCTCCTGGTTAAGGTTTATAAGGTTCATCTTTTTCTCATTTATTTCACCTGTTATTTATGCAAGTTATGTGCCAATCGCTTATACCCGGACGAAAAAAGCGTCCCCTCTACCCCCTCCGCATTATATCTCTTTACACAGCCTGAAGTTATACACTCCCGAGCACACGCCGCACGAGGACATCGCCTATCCGGTTTCACATCAAGGAATTACGGTTGTTTCAACATGAAACATGCATTCGCATAATTGAACATGTTTTTTTCATTATTGAAAAAACAGTGCATCACAATACCCGCCAATGAAACTTTTTACCATTCGTGGTACACCATTGCTCCCATGACTGCCGCCGTGTATTAATATACCCTTACCCCTCTGGATACCCCCTGTCGTGAGTCGAATACCGCCACACCATCTTTATGCCTGAAATTCATTCAGCGCCTTTACCACAATTTCTTTGCACTTAAGCCATTCACGGTTAAGTCTCTCCGAACAGATGCGTGCCTGCACCATATTACCGGCTTTCCCCGCTGTTTCTATTTGCATCGCATCGCAACGCATGGATTCCAGACCTGCAGTTGCGCACGCCCCCTTAATCGTATGTCCCGCACGGGCTACGGCATCGGGATCATTACTCGCGACAGCCTCTTGCAGAAATTGTAATTTAGTCGGCATATCATCGAGGAATGCGCGCAGGGTCACAGCCGCTATCTCGCGATCTCCGTCAAATCGCTGCAGCAGTCCTTCCCGGTCAAAAGGCATTCCGGTCTCGTTTTCAGCATTGTGCTGCACCTCATCACCAAACGATCCGGCCTGTGGCTGCGCATCCTGAGATGCGCCACGGCCTGATGCGCCGGCATCGAAATCACATACCCATTTCGCCAGCAATGATTCGATCTGACAGGTACGAAACGGCTTGGTAATATACTCATCCATTCCCGCCGCAGTACACTTATCCCGGTCACCCTGCAATGCATACGCGGTAAGTGCTACAATCGGTATGCGCCTGCTCCCGGAGCGTTCTTCAGCAGCCCGCACTCGACGAGCGGCTTCGAACCCATCCATTTCGGGCATCTGACAATCCATAAAGATACAATCGTAGGCGTGTTCTTTACACATGCGCAATACCTGCACGCCGTTATGAGCAATTTCGATGCCGATGTTGTCGTAGCGCTGCAGCATCGATATAAACACTTTCTGATTTGTGGCATCGTCCTCAGCCAGCAGAATACGTCGGGGGCCGCATTCGGAAAGAATCCGCCGCAGTGTATACCCGGTGCCCTCGTCCATAGAGGTCGTATCATGGCTGATATTACCGGCAATTGTAAGTGCATTATATAACTGACGACGGAAAATGGGCACGGTAATAACCTGCACACGTTCCAATGCACAGTTACGCGTCTCTTCCCCGGATGAATTCGCTGAGTCGAGGATAATTACCGACGAAGGGTTATTTGTACAGTATCGCTGCATATATTCGGGCAGTTCTCTACATAGGTGCGCCCAGGCACCAGGATCAACGACCATTGCATCAAAAGCCCCGCCACCACCCGACTGCTCACGAACAATTTTGTCTATTCGGGCGGGATTCTCAAGGGTGTACACCCCACATCCCCATGCGTTGCACAACGCGCTCACATACATTCTGTTCATCTCATGTTTGAGGGCAACGAGTACCGAAAGCCCATCCGCCAGATCTGCTGTTGCGTCTTCGGATTGGGGCGAATGCGCACAGGTGGCAAGCCGGATACGACAGGTAAACACAGAGCCTTTCCCTTTTACGCTCTCGACCGAAATATCGCCTCCCATTTGCTCACACAGTTTTTTTGTAATCGAAAGCCCCAATCCCGTCCCCCCATATTTTTTACGCATCGACGTCTCGAGCTGGCTGAACGAATCGAATATGTGTTCCTTTTCTGATTCCGGAATACCTACCCCGGTATCCGACACGCTGATACGTAATGTCAGCTCTTGTGAGATTTCATGCTGTTTCATAACGCAGACACCGATTTCACCCTGTTGCGTATATTTAACGGCATTACCCAGCACATTGATCACAATCTGTCTGCATCGCTGAGAATCCCCTTTAAGCCATTCGGGTATTGCCGGATCCATATACAGGATCAGCTCGATATCTCTGCCGTGGATCCGTGGCAGACACATACGCACTGCATCTTCAATGCACTCATACAACACAAACGGCTTTTCTTTGAGTTCGAACTTTCCTGCCTCGATTTTGGACACGTCAAGAATATCATTAATAATTTCAAGCAGGTGATCCCCGCTGTACTTGACCGTCTCCGCATACTGACGCTGTCCGGGATCGAGCTCCGAAGCCAGCAACAACTCGGTCATGCCCAGAATCCCGTTCATGGGAGTTCGTATCTCATGACTCATGTTTGCCAGAAAGATACTTTTGGCGGTATTGGCAGCCTGTGCCTGCTGTGCCATACGGTTTATTCTTGCATTCTGCTGCTGCAGATAGCGATTGAGTACCTCGGTTTCCGCAAGACTCGTTTTCAGCTGCTTCTCGACTTTCCGCTGTCCGGTAATATCGATCATAGTGGTAAGAATCAGTGTCTCATTCTCTTGTTGCATAAATTCGGCATACAGTACTCCGGTACGCAACGTACCATCCCTGCTTCGCACCTTCATAACGAGGTCACGTATATATCCCGTACGTTGCAATTCATCGAATGCCTGTTTTTCGCCCGTTTGATCGTCGAATAAACCCAGTTCGAGGGATGTTTTCCCGACAACTTCTTTTTCATCATAGCCCAGAACTTTTTCAAAGGCCCGGTTAACCGTTACGATACATTGTGAATCCGCAGTAGAAAGAACGGTCGGTGACGGATAAAAATCGAATACTTTGCGGAATTTCTCGAGTTCAGCCCGGCTGTGTGTAAGATCCTTCGAATAGCCGAATATCGCTTTCTCTCCATTCCAGGTACCAGGCCACACCCTTGTCTCCATGGGAATAACGCGCCCGTCTTTTGCAGTCATAGGAAGAGAAAAATCATTACATTCCTCATTAAGTACCGATGACATAACCTCAGAAGCCCGTACTCTCTCTCCTTCACCATACAAAGCACATATATTCATACCTGCAAGCTGTTCAACGGGATACCCCAGTGTGCGGGTGAACGCGGGATTGGCAAAAAGAATCGTCCCTTCACACGAGCATACCGCCACAAGATCGTCTATGGTTTCAAACAATACACGGAAATTATCGTCATTTTGTGACATGGCATAGATCGCGTATTTACGCGCTATGCAATTATGCAAAAAACGCGTATACACATGGTGCTCGATATGCGATGATTATTTATGGGCTGTTACCAGTTTTTCGGTAATAATCCGCTCCAGCGAACGCGTATCATATACCTGGGACAGCACCGTGCAGTTGGAGGCCGCCTCCCCGCCCAATTGCTCTTTTTGGGATGCAGACATAAACGCGAATACCGGAAGCTTTCCGTCTCCGTTGGAGCCGACCGCATCGTTGGGCCGTGCGGAAAGCGCCGTAAATGCTGCGATGGCCTCTTTTGCCGCATCGCCACCGGGCCAGAGAATAATACCGTCGAGCGTTTTATCAAGGCTTTTCGTTTCGCTGGTAGCAAAAATGTTTTGATACTGAACCTGTTCCTTGTCAAGAAAAAACCGTGGCCCCACAAACAAATCCCCGGCAAGATTGACAAAACCCAACTGCATCTGCTCACTGATGCTGTCATCAAGTTCTCTCTGAGGGAATACACGCTCTTCGAGCCCGAGAAATTTGCGATACATCCCCACTTCATTGTATACATCATCCAGAAACTGTGGGGGTATCCCGTTCTTTCGCCGAATCGCGGAAAGAAGATGATTCGGCGTCTCTGTAATGATTTGATCACATTCCGCGCCGATACAACTGCTTTTTGCAAGCAGATCGCTGACATAGACGCAGACTTTCATTAAATTACCCGGTGATTTCGCTTCTTCCTCGGATAATGACGGGGCATCGTATTTTTCAGTCACGCCCTGCAGAATTTTTTCGGGAAATTTCCATTTATCGAACACATCGGCCATTACCTGATCATGTGTAACCCGCAGGTATTGCTCCTCGGCATCGATAAACCGCATGCTTTTCTGCGTTGCATCGGTATATACTTTGGAAAAAATGGACGGGAAGAACTCATCCATAACGATTATGCCGAAATCATGCAGCAAACCCGCCAGAAACGCCTCTTCGGAAGAGAGTTGTTCGGAATGAGCCGCAAGCTTTTCCGCGATAATTCCGCTTGCAAGGCAATGATACCAGAAGTCGACACGGTCAAAGCCCAGATTGCGGCTCTCCTGATTTACCAGTTTCATGACCGACATGGCGGTCACGATGCGCTTTGTTTCCCTGAAACCGATCCTTACAACCGCATCCCGCAAGGAATTGATACGCTGATTGCGCCCCGCGAAAAAAACCGTATTTGATACTTTAAGCAAATCGGCCGATATTACCGGATCCGCCTGAATCACCTTGGCAAGGTCCTTGGCTCCTGCATCCTGATCCTCTGCAAGCTTCATTACCCGGGCCACGGTAAACGGAAACGCAAGCAGGTTAGAGATATACCCGCTCATAATATCGATTTTGCGGGTCGCCGACGTGTCGGATGCCACGAGAAGTTCCATATCCCGTTCCTTATCCGACTTCTGTGACTCCTTTGCAAGCTGCAACTCTTTATTGTTATCTTTGGCTACTTTGCTTATACGGGTAAGCATTTTGCTGAACTTAAGCGGACGCGTATAGTAATGATTGACCCCGTCCTTTTTAATGCCGTTAAGTATGCCGCTATCCCGCTGCCACCCGTATCCCCAGATTGGAAGTGCTTTGGTATCTTTATTTTTTCTGAGCAATTTTACCAAATGAAGCTGGTCCTGACATCGGGAGGGAAGTTCTATGAGAAGGATATCCGGTTTGTACTGGCGGATGGAATTATAGGCATTGTAGGAAGGATCGGAGGTTATCACGTTTACCTGTCGCTGTTTGAGCGCCATATTGAGTATCTGGCGCTCCTTTTCGTTATTGATAATCAACATCATGGTAAACATATTTACAGCCTTATCATACAGACGAATTTATATTTTTACACTCGCAACGACCAATGAGCGTTCGACAGAAAATACCATTCGTTACTATGTGCTGCAGACTCAGAATGCCCTCTTCGGAGAACCACCCGCATACCATTGCGGTATCTACGTGCATGGCCCCCTCAAAACACCTGGATTTTTGTTGGATACAACTACGCGTGCGAATGCGTACGGCGGATATCTTCACAGGATCGGACACGAAAAACTTCTCACAGCTCTCTTGCAGACGACATTTTTATATATCTCGGGATTGTTCAGTGACATTGTTTTATTTATTGCACTAACCACTACATTATAATCGTCTCTCCGCCTGTAATAACACATTGCGTCATCCGGCTGTGCAGACGCGTTTCTTAGCAAACTGCATAAAAAAATCGGCGGTACAATTATATGCCGAGTTTTTCTTTGAGCGCATCAGGCTGAAATGGTTTTACCAGATAATTGTTCGCTCCCGCTTTCATCGCCTCCACCACCCGGGTCTTCTCCGACTCCGACGTACACATAATAATCTTGACATCTTTGTACGTAGCATCCTCTCGTACGGTTTTCAAAAATGTCAGCCCGTCCATCACTGGCATATTCCAATCCAGAAGAACTACATCGACCGGCATATTCTGCTTTAATGCGCCCAGCGCCTCATCACCGTTTGATGCTTCGATGATTTCACTGATTCCAAGGTTTGACAGCTGGTTTTTCTGTATACGCCGCATTGTATTGGAATCATCCACGAGTAACACTTTCATTGCCGTTCCTCCTTAATATGGTAACTATCGATTTCTCATAAAAAACTGACAGATTTATTAAAAAATATAGGATGATCGGTTATTTTGTTTTCAGTGACACCTCCATGGCAAATTCTCCCACGTTACCCTGAATCGGGACAATTATCGTGGGAGTGCCGCTCGGTGCGGTTATGGAGTGGCTCTTTCCCACTATTACATTTGGCAGGGAAATGGTCAGTTTGTATTGACTCAACTCTTTTTTTGCATTGCCCGCGATAATATTGGCGATTTCTCCGATTGCATCGGTGACATCCGCATCAATAGTCTTTATACTCGTGCCCAGCATGGCTGAAACGACTTTGAGCGCGATCGTTTTGGGGAAACTTATCGCAATAGACCCCTGTGCTTCGCCTGACAATCCTATAACCCCCGATACGTCATAGGTCGGCTCCTTGTCCTTTTTAATAGCCGGTTTTCCCGGTTTCACCTCCATCTGAATCATGGTCTGGAATGTTTCGAGGGTAGCTCTGATAAAGGGGTTCACATATGAGACATCCATAGGGGGGCTCCTTTAAAGCGTAGTAAGACAAATTATTATTTCTCCACACAGCGGAATGCATAATCGGCTCCAACACCCGCCAGCGGGGCAGGATACTACCTTATTATAGCGCCCTTGCAGTGAATTGTCAATTTTTTTTCTCTTTACACGCTGATGTGATTGAACCGAAATGCGCCAACGCGGCCATTTCATGATATTTTATCCACCTATACAATGACACCTTACTTCCGGGCGCTCATGAAAGATATAATCGGGCTATACCGTTACTCAATGCCCGAACCACACGTGTATTGCATAACGCTGCATTACACCGTGCGGCTGTTGGTACTGTATGTTTTTTTGCTGACCTTAGCCCGAAGCACTACTTCCGTAACGCAGGCACGTGCCACGAGAACCATGGTGTTTTCGCAGCCAGAACAACCTATCCTGCAGGATATATCCACCATCTTGGCAATTATATCGCAGGCTGAACCCGGCCCATCTGTATACAGGCATTTTTTATTTTATAACAGATTAGCTTGCAGACTTCGCTGTAAGAGCTCAGCGACAGCTGAACTCCTGTCGACCGCATACCTCCGGTTATACGCAACGAAGATCTGAACACACGATAACCGGTTACCTGGCGCGTCGCGAGTAACCCATTGCAAAGAATCTGCGCGTTTCCATCATGTACACAGCACATCATATACGCAATTTCAGTATTATCGCCCATATCGATCACGGCAAATCCACTCTTTCCGACCGTCTGATAGAACTGACCGGTACAATAGAAAAAGGGAAAATGCAATCCCAGATTCTTGATGATATGGATCTGGAACGCGAGCGTGGTATTACCATTAAATCACATCCTGTCAGGATGATCTACGACTACCCGGGTGACAATACAAAATATCAGCTCAATTTGATCGATACTCCGGGGCATGTCGATTTTTCCTATGAGGTATCTAAATCGCTCCATGCGTGTGAAGGTGCGATTCTGGTGGTAGACGCCACCCAGGGAATAGAGGCACAGACTCTTTCAAACATATATCTGGCTCTTGAAAACGAGCTGCCGATAATTCCGGTCATTAATAAGACCGATCTGCCCTCGGCACACACCGAAAGCGTTAAAACCCAGATATGCGACCTGTTGGGCTCCAATCCAGATGAGATCCTCTGCTGCAGCGCCAAAACCGGTGAAGGTGTCCTGGATATCCTCGAGGCGATAATCACCCGGATTCCACCTCCGCAGGGACATCCGGATGCTCCCTTGAAGGCGCTGGTATTCGATTCGGTTTATGATTCGTATCGCGGAGCCATCGCCTATATTCGGATATTTGACGGATCGCTGAATGTGGGTGACGCTATCTCGCTGTATGCGACAGCAACCGATTATGATGTGAGTGAAATCGGTTTTTTTAAGTTACGGCGCAATCCCACACAACGCCTTTGTGTTGGAGAAACCGGCTATCTGGTAGCGAGTATCAGGGAAGTCTCGGATATAAAAATCGGCGATACCGTCACGTTAAAGAATAATCCCGCCCCCAATCCCCTGCCGGGGTATAAAGAGATCAAGCCGATGATTTTCAGCGGGATTTACCCTGAAGAAAAAGACGATTATGAAAATGTCCGGCAATCTCTTGACAAACTCCGCCTCAACGATGCCTCGATCGTGTATGAACCCGAATCTTCCCTGGCATTGGGGTTCGGATTCAGGGCTGGATTTTCGGGGCTGCTGCATATGCAGGTTGTACAGGAGCGCCTCGCGCGGGAATTCAATGTCGATATTATCACGACCACACCAAGTGTGCGTTACGAAATCGACCCGGTATCCGGAGAACCGTATTTTATCGACAGCCCGTCGAAAATGCCCGATCCCAAAGATATACACGCGATACGCGAACCCGTATCTGCGGTGCAGATAGTAATACCGAGCGAATTTACGGGCGTAGTAATGAAATTATGCGAATCAAAACGCGGACAGATGCAGCATATGGACTATCTCGAAACAACGCGGGTATGCCTCCACTACCGCATACCGCTTTCAGAGATGGTAATCGATTTTTTCGACAAACTCAAAAGCTGCACCAGAGGGTACGGATCGATGGATTACGAACTCGCGGGATACGAGCAACAGGATCTTATTCGTCTGGACGTCAAGATAAACGGCTCCCTCATTGACGCTTTTTCAGCCATTGTACATCGTGAAAAGAGTTATGCATACGGCCAATACATCACCTCCAGGTTAAAGGAGCTGATACCCCGCCAGATGACCGAAGTCGCAATACAGGCTGCGATCGGCTCCCGGGTAATTGCCCGTACTACGGTGAAAGCATTACGTAAAAATGTTACCGCCAAATGTTATGGGGGTGATATAACACGTAAGCGCAAGCTGATCGAAAAACAGAAAGAAGGGAAAAAGCGTATGAAGAAAGTAAGCAGCGTCGATATCCCCCAGGAAGCCTTTCTTGCGGTGCTGAAGGGAGAATAATGGCCACCAACCTTCAAACCAATAGCGGTAAGGTTTTCGAGCGTGACCTAAGAGCAAATATTTTCCGCATTCTTGCTTTTTTCATTATTCTTGCAATTGCGCTCATATTTATAAAACGATTCGTTGGGAACACGTTTGTCCTTCAAACCAACCATATGGCACCCAAGCTTCGTTCGGGAGATCGTATCCTCGTTCTTCGCCCTCCTCTCCATTCGGTAATTCGTACCATATTTCCGCTTCGATACCGGCAGACGGTCGTGTTCCGATATCCCCATAAAAAAAAGGACCCGGACTGCCTTCATATTGCAGCGATACCGGGTGACACCTTTGCAATTCACCGGGGAAAGGGATTTAATATTACACAGGACAGCATGGTCATCGACTCAATCGACACCGCAGATGTAATCGATTCTCTTTATTCAATACGTGACTACATGCCTCCCTGCATTCTGCCGAAAAAAGGAGATACCATACAGCTGGAGTCTCTCTCTTTCCGCATGACATTATTTGTGTTCGATATTATTTGCCGCGAAAACGACAATAAGAATTATGCACTTGATATCGAGCTTTTACTCGATTCGACAGATTACACAGACTCGGCCTTCAACGATTTCACTTTGTATCAGGGTACATTCGATACCCTCCCCATACACCTGAAAAAAGATGCCACCTTCTGGAAAAGGTTCAGGGTCTATCTGAGATTCAAGGAATTCACGGATATTTCACTCTCAACCACTATTACCCTCGATAATATGGAAGTTTTCCGCTACATCTTCAGGGATTCATATTATTTTTTACTCGGAGAAAACTGGAAAGAGAGTTATGATTCTCGCTATTTCGGCCCAATAGGGTATCGCGATATTAGCGCAAGCGTTGTAGGTGTTCTTTGGTCACGCCAGAGAAGAGATTCCACTCATCAGGCCCAATGGCGCTTCAACCGGATTTTAAAAGTTATCCACTAAGACGCGATCGCGGGTATTGTTTCTTCTAACAACGAATAGCCTATCATGAAAAAACGTCACGGATATTTCGGCTCATTCGGAGGGCAATACGCCCCCGAAGTCCTCATGCCTGCACTCAGGCAACTGCAGGAGGCATATTCCGCTTTTAAAAAAGATGCCGCCTGGAATACCCGTTATCGATCTCTCTTGTCAACCTATTGCGGGCGTCCTACGCCGCTATACCATGCCGAAAACCTCAGCGAAAAGCTCGGGGGTATACGCCTTTACCTCAAACGGGAAGATCTCAATCATACCGGTGCGCATAAAATCAACAACGCAATCGGGCAGTGTCTGCTTGCCGATTATATGGGTAAAAAGAGAATAATCGCCGAAACCGGGGCTGGCCAGCATGGTGTTGCGGTGGCTACCGCCGCAGCCCTGCTCAATAAAGAGTGTCATATTTATATGGGTGACGAAGACATGCAGCGTCAGCGTCCAAACGTCTTCAGAATGCAGCTTCTTGGTGCGGAAGTAATCCCGGTACATTCCGGCGGGAAAACGCTCAAGGACGCAGTAAACGAAACCATGCGTGACTGGAGCGGCTCTGTAGAATCGACTCATTATATCGTGGGATCGACCGTTGGCCCGCACCCGTTCCCTACAATAGTAAAAGAGTTCCAGAGCGTAATCGGCAGAGAGACCAAACGACAGATTAAAAAAGCAGAAGGAAAATCGGCGGACGAAATCGTAGCCTGTGTCGGCGGCGGCTCCAACTCGCTGGGAATATTCTCGGCATTCCTCTCCGATGAATCGGTCGTGCTGACCGGGGTAGAGGCCGGAGGAAAAGGAATCTCGGGCAAAGCGCACGCGGTTCGACTCACTCCGAATTCTCTCTCCTGTCCCGGCATTTTTCACAGTTCCCATTCTTATGTACTTCAGGACCGCTACGGTCAGATACATAATACGCATTCGGTTTCGGCAGGGCTCGATTACAGCGGTGTCGGCCCGCAACATGCACAATTGTATGAGTGCGGTCGGGTTCATTACACATATGCCACCGATAAAAGTGCAGTACATGCATTCAAGACACTGTGCAGCGTAGAAGGAATCATTCCCGCACTCGAGTCGTCGCATGCACTCGCATACGTTTTAGAAAATGCAGCTGCAATGGAAAAGGGGCGTGTCGTAATTGTCAACCTTTCAGGGAGGGGTGACAAGGACATCTTTCATATTGCCGAATATACGGGAGAAAAAATATGAGCCGGTATGCAAAAACCTTCGAACGCCTCCGGCAGCGCACTGAAGGCGCATTCATCCCTTTTGCCATGGCCGGAGATCCCGATATCGGTCTCAGTGAACGCATATTTAAAACGTACATCGACAACGGCGCGGATATCCTCGAGATAGGCTACCCATTCTCCGATCCGATTGCGGACGGAGCGGTCAACCAGCGCGCGGCACAACGCGCGATTCATTCCGGCATTACACCTGCACGTTTTTTCCAATTGTTATCCCGATTGCGCAACTACGCTCCGGATACCCCTTTTGGTCTTTTATGTTATGCGAACACCCTGTATCGATACGGATACGATCGATTTTGTCGTGATCTGTCACGCGTTGGCGTAGACAGTGTGCTTATCGCCGACTGCCCTCCCCACGAAGCGCCTTCATTGCACACGGCGCTTTCCCGTTACGGGATCGATCGCGTTTTCATAGTATCCGAACTTACCCCGAACATGCGCATACAAACAATTGCAAAAGATGCGGGAGGTTTCATTTATGTTGTCAGCAGGCTTGGTCCTACCGGCACGCATGCCCATATGGACAAAAATTTAAAAAAAACCCTCGCACGCATCAAGCAATATACTTCTCTTCCCTTGTGCGTTGGTTTCGGAATATCCACTCCCGACGATGTAATGCAGGTGTTGTCGGCCGGTGCAGACGGAGCTATCGTAGGCAGCGCTCTTGTACAACATATCGACCGTTATGATTCGACCGATCATCTTTGTCGGAAATTCGCATCAAGTATCCGTTCCTTCAAAAAAGCGACCAGGCAAGCGAAATAAGCATAGGATAGACGGATGAATACATTACAGATAGAAAATATCGCTCTTGTTCTGGAAGGTCTTGAAGAAGAGATTATTTCCAAACTCATTAACAGGATTCAATTCTGCCGCAACGACATCATATATCAGGAAGGGAAAAGTGGATTCCAACATGAAGAACACAGAAGCCTTTTCGAGTTACGGCTTTACTACCAGGAACACATGGATGCCCAGTTCGGACGATTCTGTATACCGGAAGAACGCCCTTTTTCTACACAACTGCCGCCACCAAAACGGCACGTAAACGTCAATGCGCAGGTGCTGAAAATCGACAATTATAATCATGTCAACCTGTGCAATAAAATCCTTAAAAGCTATTCCCGACTGTGTGAATGGATGTGCACTCCCGGAGACGATGCACAGCACGGATCGAGTGTTGAACATGACGTATATGCGCTACAGGCGATCGCCCGCCGCATTCATTACGGATCATTCTATGTCGCGGAAAGCAAATATCGTGTGGATTCGACTGAGTATGACAGGCTTATAGATGAAGGCAACAGGGACGCAATCGAGCAAAAGCTTACGCGGGCGGATGTGGAGGGAAAAATTCTCAACAGGGTGCACGACAAAGTGAGTGGAATTCAACATGGGGTAAATACAAAAATACGACGAACCATCGATCCCGATATTGTGCTTGCATACTACCGGGATCACCTTATTCCGATGACTAAAGAGGGTGAAATCCTTTATCTGATGCACCGCATCAGATAAAGGATTTCGGGATACAATGCCGGTTCGAGATTTTATCCGAACATACAGTCAAAAGCGAGACCACATGCAGTATTATCCAAATCGTATTCTGATTTACAGTGTGGGGCTTCTTGGTGCCTCATTCGGAGCTGCACTCAAAGAATCCGGATTCCAGGGCCATATCATCGGTGCGTCATCCTCCGCAAACATCGCGCGTGCACTCGAGTTAGGCTGTATAGACGAAGGCTGCGGATATGATGACGCCTGGCAGCATGCGATGCACTCAGATCTTATTATTCTTTGCTCACCGATCCGGATTATCCAGAACACGATAGACAAGCTGTCATCGATATCTCTAAAATCCGGATGTATAGTGACCGATATCGGCAGCACTAAACATGAAATCATGAAAACCGCGCAACCAATTTTTGAAAACCGGGATGCACTGTTTATCGGTGGCCATCCAATGGCGGGATCGGAAAAAAGCGGCCCGGATGCATCCGATCCTTACATCTTCCAGAATGCACTCTATGTACTCACTTCGTCCTCGAATCCCCCGCGTGATGTGGAAACCGCGTTTGCACGCTTTCTTTCCACTTACCTGGGATGCAACACCATGTTTCTCGAACCACAGGTACACGATCATATCGCAGCGGCGATAAGCCACGTCCCTCACCTGCTTTCTGTCGCTCTTGTCAAGCTTGCTGCAGACATGCAGAAAAAACATCCGGACACCTTTAATCTCGCTGCGGGAGGCTTCAGGGACATGACGAGAATTGCCTCGTCTCCATATCGCATGTGGCATGATATCCTGACAACCAATACACCTTATATACGGGAATGCCTGCACAACTATATCTCGTTGCTGCAACAGATGAACACGCAGCTTGAAGCAGGTTCGCTCGAAGATTGTTTTGAATTCGCCCGAAAAACCAAACAGCAGATCCCCTCCCGTAAAAAAGGCTTCCTTTCCGAGATGAGTGAAGTACTCGTTACCACACAGGACAAGCCCGGAATCATCGCTTCTATCGCGACGATATTGGCTGAAAATAATATCAATATCAGCGATATGGAAGTAATGAAGGTGCGGGAAGGCGAAGGGGGAACGATCAAACTTGCATTCTCCTCACACGAAGCGGCGGAATCCGCGATCGAACTTCTCACCAATTCCGGTTTCTCCGCCCGTGAACGATAGGTTTGTTAATGTACACCATATATCCAGCAAAATCGATCGAAGGTACGATACGAATACCCCCCGATACCGATGCGTTCGTTACAGCCGCTCTCATGGCGATCGCTACTCGTATCCCTGCGAGGCTTTTTCCTGTTCCCGCATCTTCGGACTATTTAGAGTTCTGGATGGATCGACTCTCCTCCCGGGTAACGCTACAGGAACAGGAAGATGAAAGTATCCTCTGTTCTCCGATTTCATCCCCGCAACGGCTGTGGGATCTTTCACCCGAGACGCTGCCTTGCACGGAATTCAGCCTTTTTCTTCTTCTTGCCGCAGGCCACGTATTTCCAATATCCTCTTTGGCCAGACACACTTTGGAATCATGGCAGGAAACCGCCCGGCAATGCGGATGCAAAATCATACAATACGAAGAAAACCACGAATCGGCTATCCGTTTTGACAAAAGCGATGGATTTCGATCTCCACGTGCTTCTCTGTCGTCAGAGGAGCTCCTCCGTTGCCTTGGCATTGCATGCAGCCTCGGTCAGAATTGCTCGGTGCAATGTCATGTTTCCCCTCCACCGTTTTTTCGGCATATTCTCGAAGCATTCGGATGCAGGATTACCCTGTACAACAGCAGGGACACAAAAAAAGAGGACCCCATAACACGACGTCTTAAATTTTTAAAAAAGGATAGTAGGCCTGCGCTACAACATATCGATGTTAATTGTATCCGCAAACCACCAAAGCAAGCGCATGCCCCGGTTCTCGATATCTCCATTCCGGGAGACCGGACATTCAGTGCATTGCTTATTGCTGCACGCACTATAATTCCAAAGGGCTTTCTGGCGCTTGATAACGTGCTGCTGGAGCCCCAATCACTCCCTGTACTTTCATTCGTCAAGCGGGCAGGTGCGTCCCTGCACTGTACCACTGATACAACCACATCGTTTGGCAACTGCGGTACGATAAAAATCGAATCCGGCTCTCTCGCGGGAAGAAAGATGGATTGTACACCCGGATCGTACACTATCGAATATGTCCCGGCAATGTCTATTATCGCGGCATACATCCGGAAAAAAAATATATTCAAAGGACTCTCGCATGTCCGGGACTATACATCCGATCCGCTTGCCGTATGGAGTGCAGCGATTTCTCACATTGGCGTACGCCACGGTCTAATGCCGGAAGGAATTGTCATCGAAGGTACGAAACAATACGATGGGTTCGATCTCAATAAAAAATCACCGTGTCTTCTTCCGTCATACATGAGTGGTGCGTGTGCCGTGGCCGCTTTGCGGTGCATGGGGAAAAGTACCATAGATCAGCCATCCCTTACCGCTCGGTGGCCCGATTTCTTCAATATTATCGATACGGTATGTCACAGGTAACGAGCAAAAATCTTATCACGCGTATCGTTATATAAACAAACCGGCGCAATGCTGCCCAATTCGATATTTTCCACCCCTGAGGGATTGTATCCGCGATATCTGGGGTAAACGGCGCCGCTTCTGCACAGAAGAAAATATTACTGTTCCTCTTTACAGTCTGCGTAAGACGTGCCCCGGAGGAAGGTAAATCACGCGATCCTTATTACCCCGGATTAACCCGTCGGGCTCATCCGGGATTTTTGTACAAATACATCATGTCTGTCTATATCTTCCCGTTGCCGTTTGCTGTACGATGTATTACTTCGTATTCAGCCGAGTCTGTGCACTATCGTAAAAACCCGCGTAATTGCCTCCCAATCCATCATACAAAAATCCACCCTGCCCAAAAAACATCTCTGCATGATTACACCGAACCCGACACGGATGTAATGCCCCCGTGTCCATTCCCAATTAAAGAGACTGTTTACGGAGAAAACTTTCCCGATAAAAGAACAATTTGGGATCGGTAACCCTGTAGACATGCGGACCGAACCATACGTCACCCCCGGTTGGTGCCTGTTTGCCGTATCCGATATGCACATGCGGACCCGTTGTCCTGCCGGTCATGCCAATTGTTCCGATCACTTGGTTTTTGGAAACCGAGTCACCGGTTGCGACATACCGTTCATCCATATGCGCAAAAAAGATAACCGTATTACCACTTACAACACCGACCGTTTTACCGGCAAGTGAATTATATTTCAGATACACCTTACCGGCAACGGGGGTACGTATCTGCGCCCCCAGATCTGCCGCCACATCGATTCCATAGTGAGGTGTCCCACCACCGGTGCCGCGTTCGCACCAGTCACCGGTAATGTACGAGAACGAATCTGTCACTATGGAACAGAAAAATTCATACGCAGGAGACAGTGACTTATAATTGTTATTATCGATAGTTTGCGGTGGGTAAAAGGCCAGTTTGGCCCCCTGCGGAATAAACTCGCTTGTTGCTCTGGGCCCGTCGTGCGTATTATTGTATATGTCAAGGGTCTGACGAATATATTCGTTCAATTGCGCATCTCCTGGGACTATCGCACTATGTCTGCATATTGCATATTTGGCAAGACGGAATATCGATTCATCTTTTCCGAAGCGATGGTAGAATACGCGCTGCTTTTCCTTCTTTGACAATTGTACCGGAGCAAGTGGCTCTGGTGCAGAACGATTTGAAATTGGCGGGTTCCATAAAAGCCCCACGAATAAAACGAGCACCGCCGCTATTTTGTACCATACCCTCGGAATTGAGGCTCTCTTGGCCGATCCGTTTCCATACGCAAGGTTGTGCGAATAATTGTTAAGGGTATACTGTACCATTGTACAAAGTGAATCGAATGCTTTGGAGGCTTTAGAGTATTTCTTATACTCGAAAATACTCATGCCCTGGTCCTGCGCATCCCGGATAACCGATGTTTCCGGTATTTCTACATCGAATACGATTGACTGGGGTAACATGGCAGAACCACGTCCGTTCTGAATCACGACGGTTTCACACAATTTCTGCAGGAACAATCTGTTTTCGTTTATTGTCCGTGTTTTCCCCTGTGACCGGGATCCTTTTCTTCCGTATACTTCGTTTTTAATAATCCGTATATGTACCTGTCTGTCCTGCTGGGCAAGCTTTTTCACATTAAGCAGATAATCCTTGAAACTCCTTGTCGAAAGCGCACTCAGCGTTACCGGAATAAGGTTAAGGTCGCTTTCGCGATAAAGGCGCTTCGTAACGGTATTCCATATTGATGGAGTATCTATGAGTATGTATTTATAGTACTGGCGCAACAGAGAAAGATTAAAAAGGAAGTTCTGAATCTGGTAGGGACCCGGCGCACTGTGAAGCGCATAATTTGCGGGTATTATATCGAATCCCGGAGAAATCGGAACTACCACTTCGGTAATATCGCCCTTGCCGAAGACCCAGGGAAACAGCGCGGATGCCCCTTTTTCCGTAACGTTCCGTACAGTCTCCAGCCCCGTATGCGCCCCCGTGTGTATACCCCATGGCGCAAAACGTTTTTTGAATAGATTCCAGGTTGTAGATGCATATTCATTAGGGTCCTTCCCGTACGCGTATGTCGCACTGCCCTGCGCATCCATATCTATGATGACGCATCGTCCCCGTTTTGACAAATGATATGCAAGGTTTGTCGCAATTGTGGACTTGCCTACTCCACCCTTGATATTTGCGACATTAATAATCCCGCCGGAATCGGCATCTTTAAACAGCACACCTTTATCTTTCGTATTTGTCATGACATCACCACCTCTGGATGGTTCTCTCTTTATTCCTTAACTAATTGTACAGTATTGTGTTGACACTGTCAAGTAAATCTAACGACATTGTTGTTAGGTTGCAGAAAATCGTGCTCGGCATATATCAAAAATCGGAAATTGGGCCCGTATCAGGTTGTTATCGTATGCAGAAACTGCAGTAGTGAGAAGCTTTTTCTGATTATGCTACCCCGGATTACAATCACATCGTGGACAAAAATATAAAGCGGCAATTACTCGTTCCAGACACCTTCTCAAAAAACTGAATATACAGATGAAACAGGTATCTTGCGGCATAACCGTCAGTTACGGACAATACGGCATGTCACTTTGACTTTTGCGTAATTTCGGCAACAAGATTCCCGGCATTCTGATGGTATTTTGTATGCAAGGTATCCGCTATAATAGATCGGCATAACTGCAGGGCTTCCTGATAGTTGCCGCCATCTGCTTCCAGACACGCCATCTTCCACGCAACCGCATTTTTACGATGGGCATATGCCTGATACTCTCTGGCCTTTTCAAAAGACCGACGCGCCTGCGGCTGATCATCCATATATTCATAACAGACTCCTTCAGCCTCAAAAACCGCCCCTTTAATAAACGTATTATCAGGCAGCTTGCCGGAAGCAACCGATAACCACTCCAATGCAGCGCTGTACTCACCATCGCTCATTCTGTTTTTTGCAAGCAAAAATGCACTGTAGCCTGCATAGGAAGTATTGCTGTAATTGTTCACGATACTTTCGAGCTCGTATGAGGCACTGTCAACCCCAAAAGTCCGTGCAACAAACATCGCCGTGCCGAATGATTCCTGCGCATTTTTCATGGTCGTACTTTTAATCGCCCTGTAAGAAAACATGCCGATTCCAACCAGCACTATCACCGTAATTACACCAATCACTCCGCTTCGGTGCTCCCGAACGAATTTTTGCAGACGGGAAATGACATCGGCCAGGGGGTCTTTTCGGTACTCTTCCTTCTTCTTGTTCGGTGAAATATGCATATTTTCCTCACTGGTAATCTCGTAAAAAAAAATAAAAAAATACGATCCTAAAAATAACAATTGGCTGCAGTATATACCTAATAACCCCCGGACTCTGTTAAAAAAGATTTCTTGCACCTCATTTTTGGCTGTAAAACGATATCCCATACATCGCTGCAGCAACAGTGGGGAAAAAGTGCCTGTATGTCGTTTGCAGGGCTATAGATAATGGATTAAAGTTCAACACTTCTACAATCATATACAATCACAAAGGGTCGTTTAAACCATAATCTGCCTGATATCTTTTATGTATTGATTCGACGGCTTCGTTTAAGCTATTTTTACACACCATTGAAATGAGTTCAGTTACAATCCATACATTATAAAACAAGGAGTGTTCACGTGGCACAACTAAAAGGAAATGCGGTTATTGCCCAGGGGGGCGGGCCTACCGCAGTTATCAATCAAAGCTTGGTTGGCGCAATTATCGAGGCACAGAAATATTCGTGCATCGATAAAATTTACGGCGCAAAACACGGCGTTCGCGGGATTATCGATGAAGATCTGGTAGATCTTACCAGTACGACATCCTACAACCTCGAATTTGTCGGTATGACACCTTCCTCGGCGTTGCTCTCCACCAGAGACAAACCGGATGAAGAATACTGTGCAAAGATTTTCGAAGTGTTAAAAGCACACAATGTACGATTCTTTTTCTACATCGGCGGCAACGACTCTGCCGACACATGCCGTATTGTAAATGAGAATGCCAAAGAGGCGGGCTATGAGCTCTGTGTCGTCCACATCCCAAAGACTATCGACAATGACCTGCGGGTTACCGATCATTGCCCCGGATTCGGCTCCGCCGCCAAATTCGTGGCGCAATCATTCGCCGGAGTAAATCTTGACAACCGCAGTATTCCGGGAGTATACATCGGCGTGGTAATGGGCCGTCATGCCGGGTTCCTTACCGCTGCCGGTGCGCTGGCCAAAAAATATGAAGATGACGGCCCGCACCTGATCTATGTACCTGAAAAGCCGTTTTCTTCTGATAATTTCATCGAAAAAGTCGATGGAGCCTATTCCCGATACGGCCGCTGTGTAATCGCTGTTTCGGAAGGTGTGGTTAATGAAAACAACGAACCGATCGTAACCACCTTGACAAAGGACAACGAAAAAGACGCACATGGCAACGTACAGCTTTCCGGTACGGGGGCGCTCGCCGATGCGCTGTCTTCTCTTATCAAGGAAAAGCTGAAAATAAAACGTGTGCGCGGTGATACATTCGGCTACCTGCAGCGCAGCTTCCTTGGCGCTATATCCGAAACCGACAGTCGCGAAGCACGCGAGGTCGGTGAAAAGGCTGTCCAGTACACCGTACTCGAAAACCGCAGCGGGAGCGTCGCAATCGTCAGAACCGGAAACTATGCAGTAGAATACACGCTTACTGCGCTGGAGAATGTTGCACGTCATACCAAATCCATGCCGGACGAATTCATAGACGCGGATAATGCCGGTGTAACACCTCAATTTATCGACTATGCACGTCCGCTGGCCGGAGTGCTTCCGGCGCAGGAACGCCTGCAGGCGCCAGCAGTTGAAAAAATTCTTAACAGTTAAACAACGCTTACGTATTTCTCGGACACACGTTATCCGATAATACCGGAGGATCCACGGATATGCATTTTTTTTCTTTTTTTCATCGCAGTGTCGTGGATCCCTCTTTTTATTATGAAGCGGTCCGCGCGCCACTTTCCCGCGCGCTCATTTATATAACCATGCTGTGCATGCTGTCCATCCTTGCCATGACCACCGCACGCTATGTCTACACGCTGAATCCCCAAGACGGTCTTGCACCCAAACTCGAATCATTGTTTGAGAACATCTATATAAAAGACGGTCGCCTGTATCCGGCTCGTGAAACACCATATGCACTCTCCAGAGAAAAACTCGCGGTAGTAATCAACGAATTGCTCGATGTGCGGGGCAACAGCACAGCGATACGGGACTCATTTATCATCCTGGATACCAGCAGCTCCATGACACCACAGCAATACCCGACAGCTCCAATTATTATGGGAGCATCCCGCATATACATAAACACCCGGGGTACCTCAGCGCAGAATTCAGGTATTCCCTATTCCAATTTGCTTTCACAAAGCAACGATTTTCATTTTTCCAAAGACGCGATACTCTCGATTTTACACAACCATGGTGTCCTATTATTTATTTTTTTATTATTGCAGCAATGCATTGTTGCTATTGTTATTGCGGTACTTGTGTGCGTACTGCTTTTTATTGCAACATACCTGCTGTCACCATACCGCATCGTGCGTGCAGGAAACCATTGTAAGCTGATATTATTTTCATTGACACCGGTATGTACGGGAAATGCGCTGGTAGCGGTTTCCGGATTCAGCAGAGTGTCAAGTATATGGATTGTCTTTGCCCTGTTTTCCCTTGTCATTGTCATACGGGGAAAACGGTATATACGGCGGCATATGCAGGAATAAAAGAAAAGAGGAGAAAAAATGTTTTTAAATACCGTTATGAAAAAGGGGAACGCGCAAGATCTTGATGGACGTGTAACGGTATATGCAAAAGTAGATATTGACCCGGAGGAAGTACTCGAATCCAAACACCCGATTATATCGGTAATTCAAAACGGATTGCTGGTCGCCCAGGGCAATTTTATCGAACAAAACAGTCTCAAGGATTTTCTAAACTCGGAAATGGGCCTCTCACTCGATGATGATCTTGAGGAGATAATAAACAGGCTGGGAGGTCTCGAATCCGCACTTGACCCGCAAAAGCTGCGCGATAAAATGAAAAACATGGAGGAATTCGAGGATTTCATTCCCACACCTGCTAAAGTCGTTCCATTTCAATCGGAAGAAGAGATTCTCTCACAGGAGGGAGATGTTTTCTTCATGGGTGATTTTACAAACGTGAGTAACGCCAATCTTTGCGTTAATGCCTTCCCCATTATTTATCAGTCCCATTACCGGGAACAACAACTGCACGAGGTAAAAAATGAAGTGCAACAGATTATTTCACAAATTGAAAAAGGGGCCTCATCTGCACCCGGAAGTCTCTACTCCCTCGACTCGGGAGAAGAGGTCGTTGAAAAGATATTAAAAGATTATTTCCCGCATTTGCTCTATTGTCGAAGTATTAACGAAAACTTTGAGAAAGCCACACAGCGTTTTCGTGAGTTCATGAAGGGGTACCAATTCCCGCAGGATGTAGAGACAATTATCTCAATTATCTCACGCAATCGCACACTTACACAAAAGCAGTATACGCTTCTGGAGCTCTATGCCAAAAAAATCGCCGCATTGAGGGAAGAAAACTATACCGAACTGGATGAAATACAAAAAAAAATAGATGATTTCGATGAAAACGAATAATTGAGTGCCCCCGGGTTAGCCATACAGACATGCATATACCATATAAAAAAGTCTTCGATTCCTTTCCGGTCGCCTCATTTATCACGACCGACAAATGGGAGGTCCTGGCCGTCAATCGCACCGGCAGACAAATGCTTGACATCGCCCGGATGCGCATCCTTCACAGTGACCTGCGAGAACATATCGCGTTCAAGGACAAAACGAGCGATACCTGGCAGAATATCGCGGAAATTCTATATACACACCTGCAATACGACACCGAAATGGTCCTCAAAGATCATCCGCACCATAGAGAATCTTTCTTTGGACATTTCGCGGCCCTTCTTACCCACAATGAAACCCATTATTTCAGTGTCTCTATAAGCGAACAGGCGAATGCGGTACAACTCAACCGGACACTGAACAACAAGGATCTGAAAATAGCCCAGGTCCAATCCGAACTCATGCGCTATACCAAAGAGGCCCGTGATTTAAGCAAGCTCAAATCGAACTTCCTCAGCATTGCCTCCCACGAGCTTAAAACCCCGCTTACATCGATCAAAGGCTATTCGGATCTGCTTATAGAATCGACTCCCGGCAAAATAGAGGACGGCTTTGTCGCTCAACTGATAAAAAACATAAACCGTTCCTCCACGAGATTGACGAACGTGGTGAATAATATCCTCGATATAAGCAGAGTTCAGGAAAAACGCATAGAGCTTCATCCCGAGTATTCGGACATCACAGAAATAGTCACAGACTGCATCGAAGAGCTTACGCCCATCAGTGAAACCAGGCATATCGGTTTTCATTGCGATTTCGCGGACAACCTGCCCAGGTTTTACGGCGACAAGTCACGTATATACCGACAATTTTTCAACATTTTGACAAATGCTATTAAGTTTTCCCCCGACCACTCATGTATAAATATTAAAGTGAGGATGGAAAATCCCGACAATTATCACATTTCGGTTCGCGATGCCGGTATCGGTATACCGAAAGAAGAGCGGAAACGCATCTTCGAACCTTTTGTAAAGCTGGGAAGCACCAACAAACACACCTCCCAGAATTACAATTTCATGGGCGGCGGCGCCGGCCTTGGTTTGTCGGTTGTCAAGGGGATACTCGAGTGCCACGGAGGCCATATCTGGGTAGAAAGCTCACATTGCGGTAATAAGGATGAAATGCCCGGCAGCGTGTTTCATATGATACTACCGCATACACTCCGCGTCAACTCAGATATCTGTAAAAAATCACGAGATGAATCGAATACCGGGGGTAATGATGAATCAAAATTAAAACTGCCTCAACAGACTGAAGCAATGCCAGAAATACTTCTTATAGACAACAACCCGGACACTACGGGTATCATTAAAAAAATGCTTCACGATGCGTTTGAGCTTATTATCGCGACCTCTGCCGAAGAGGCTCTTACCACAGGCTTTTCCTCTTCATCGGAATGCATCCTGATAAACGAAGCGCTGAAGGGGCTTGACGCGATTCGGTTAAGCAGGATTTTTCGTACCCAACCGGAGACAAAAGCGACCCCTCTCGGACTCTATTCATCAGTATCGGATGAATCAAGAATCCGGGATGCCTTTAATGTCGGGGCCGATGAGTATATAGTACTGCCGCTCAGTGACCGGGATTTTGTAGAAAAAATCTGGCATCTGCTGATAAAAAAGAAGGAAAGCTCGTTTTTTGCCTGAACAATACCTTTATCCCTTATCTTATACGACTAGGCTACTTCATACTATACCATTATGCTTGTGTTTGTATAATACCTCTGCCTTCAATCTTCCACCTGCGCCTCCCCCACATATTAACTCAACCGATCCCTTTTATTCCGCCTGACGTTCCACGGTATTGCGGTCTACATTCTCCTTAAGCGCATCTTCGAATGAACGATCCAGTTCAATCGATGCATCCGCCCGCTTCGCATCAATAATTGCTATAGGGGTCGGGTTATCGAGATAGCCCATAACTTCCTGTTCCTCGAACATAAACTCTTTCCCTTTTGCCGTAGCCGCCACAAGCCGCTTTTCCACCCAGCCTACGGTACCGCCTTCGGGCATTTCAACCTTGTAATGGTTGCGTGTCGACTGCAGCACCCTTAACCGATCGTTTTTATCCGCTTTCGCAACAGGCTGGGCATACTTTTCACGCACCTGGTTCTCATAGACTCCGACATCATTCTTTTTCGGCATAACCCACTCGACGTTCTGCGCCATAACGGCACTACCCATACACGAGATGATTATCACAGCCGACAGAATCATATTCTTACGTATCATAATTAACTACTCCTTGTTCACGTGTGTATTCATTGTATGCAAATATATATTAAGGTCAATTGTTTATTCAACCTACCGGATCCTATTATTATTTTACAATAAATCAGGCTGTTTTGCAACTCCTTTTTATTATATTCTGACATATCCACACCTATACGCTCACATGGTACACGCAAATGGATACGCGCCCCCGGTATAACCTTGAAAAAGAAGTAAAAGAATTACTCCGTACTGAATCCGACACTCCCGCTCCCCAAAAAAACGCTGCGGGAATTCGTACCTCTGCTGCCGATATTTCGTCTCATTCCCGTAATACACATACGCACCTCTCTTCTTTTATCAGCACGTTTGTTCGAATTGCGGCAACGCTTTTCGTCCTTTTTATGTTATTCGCATTCGTCCGCACCATTATTGCTGCATAAAAAGCTACTAAAAACGTGCGGAAAGCAGCTGCTCCATTTGTAAAAATTCCCAGGTATTCTTTTGGAGCACTTTCTGTTGATATGCACGATAATAGCGGCGGGCATCTTCTTTCAGCGTATCGAGACAGGCCTTATTGCCCATATGATAATAATAGCCGGATTCGTGTTCAAACCACAACGCCCTGTACATACGGGAAAATTCGTGGTTGTCAACAGAATCGATATAATAACGCGCAATGAGCCGGGGGCCGGGGAACGGGTGTGATGCACGGGCAACCTCGCGATATATTCTTTGTGCAACCTGAGCTGAATTGATATGTTCGTCCCGCAGCGAAAGCTCCCCCATCTTCAGCCGCGCACGCCATGCGAGCACTGCACTGTATCCACACTCGTTAAAAACCTTTTTATAGATAGTATGGGCGGACCGATTATCGGCCGAATAGTCGTATATTTTTGCAAGTCTCATCCACGCCAGCCATTTAGACAGAGTATTTTCTTCCGAAACGACGCAATTGTTCAGGATGTTTTTTGCCGTATCCACATTACGCAGCTGCAGGTGCGCATATGCAAGCTCGCTTTTTATCCCGATCGCCTCGCGCTCTTTTGCCTGAAAATAATGCAAATACGAGCCTGCCCACTTGATAACTTCCTTATAACGCCCCGCATGATTGAACGCCTCAAGTACGCGGGGAACCAGATCGCTTATCACCGGATCGAATCTGAATGTCACATTACTGTATTTCAGCACATCGATTAAAAGACGCGCTGCGCTGTCGGGATATTCAGCATAGAGGTACGAATGAATCCTGGCAGCAAAATCATCATACGCCCCGTCGACCGCGTCGCTGCCGGAATACTTCCGGACAAGCCGGGAAAAAACCGTTTTTTCTTTTTCATACATGCCCTGCTTTGCATATACGATCTGTTTCATACGAAGCGCGTTCGCAAAATCATCCTTGCCGCTTTTGGGATTACGTGTCACTTTGTCAAGAACCTGCAATGCGGCATCGTATCGTTGAAGTCGCATATAGCATTCGGCCATTTTAATGAATATTTCCGGTGTTTTCTCATACCCCGGATGGTCTACGAAAATAGCATTGTATTCTTTGAGAGCCGCATTATATTCTCCCCGTTCCTTAAAGCGGTCAGCCGCGAGCTCGGGTCCCGAAAGTGCCGGGATGGACGCACGATACACGCGGAGATTATCAAACATTGCGCCCTCTCCCGCACTAAAAAAGCCTATCCTGCTGTGCTCGCTACCCACCGGTGCATAACAGTCAACGATCCGGGCAATTTCTTTTCCATTGAGCCTCATTGTGATTCTCGCACCGCTTTTTCTTATATGCAGGTGATAAAAACTGCTTGTGGGCATCTTCAATCCATTAACCTGCCCGTACAACAATTCGCTACCCGGGCGGATAATACCACAGCGGGATGAACCATGATGATGTATCACGAAGCGATAGGCGCTGTCAGGTTCATTGCCATAAAGAAACAATCCCACATCATGAAAATTCTTTTTCGTACTTTTAATATGGCAGGTTATTTGAATATCCCGGGAAAATTGCTGCTGCAGACGAAAAAAACTTAAAGTCCCCGGTTTGGTTTTCGCGATCAGCTTATTGTCCAGAAATCTCCATTCCGCCCCGCTCTGTGTCTCTTCGCCCTTAAAGCCTCTCCCGGAAGAATACCATCGGAAAGAAGAATCACCAACAGTGTCACTGGTAAAATCGTTTGAATAAATCAGCCGCCAATACGATTGTTCTTTTTTGCCCCGGGTATACATCATAACTCCCAACGCCAGAACAAACAGTAACACAATTACCGAAGCACTTATTATCACACTATGCCGTTTATATAGATGCGAGGTTTTTTTAATAATGGACGGGGGCTTTGCCGTTACCGTCTCCCCCCGCTGATAATGAAGCAGATCGGAACGGAATTCATCCATACTCTGATATCGTTTTTCCTTTTCTCCGTGTATGGCGCGCATGATAATCGCTTCTATATCCCTGGGAAGCCACGGAACCAGTTTTCGCGGAGGGATGGGATTTGATTCTATTACATTCACTGCAGTCTGCTGTACACTGCGCTGGTCCAGATAGGGATTTTTAAACGTAGCCATCTCATACAACATAATCCCCAGAGAGCAGACATCGCTGCGCTCATCCACCTCCTGGCCAAGCAGCCGTTCGGGTGCCATATAGGCGGGAGAGCCGA
Organism: uncultured Fibrobacterota bacterium; assembly: GCA_964589825.1. Taxonomy (GTDB): domain Bacteria; phylum Fibrobacterota; class Chitinivibrionia; order Chitinivibrionales; family WJKA01; genus CAZPUS01. Next base: position 94,211 of record CAZPUS010000003.1, read on the forward strand.
TTATTTCTCCCGTTCTTGTAATTGCGCTCTCCTCGTTCTCCATCGCTTTTGCAAGACCGAAATCGATCAATACCGGCTGAAGCCGATCGATCATAATGACATTGTTCAATTTCAGATCGCGGTGCACAATTTTCATATTGTGTGCATACGCAAGGGCGTCGGTCAGTTTTATGACGATTTCCACGACTTCAACCAGCTTGGGTTTCTCGAAGTTGAGGTAATAAAAAAGATTCTTACCTCTGAGATAATCCATCGCAAGATAATAAATATTATCCTGCATCGATACTTCATGGATACTGACGATATTGGGATGATTGAGCTTGGCGACCGAATGTGCTTCGGATAGGAACCGATCCACAAAGCGCCTGTGTATCGTTATATTTGCGGGCAAAACCTTTAGCGCGACCTCTCGCTCGAGATCGGTCTGAAAGGCCTTATATACCACCGCCATGCCACCTCTGTCTATCTCCTCTATAATGCGATACTTGCCCAGCTGCTTGCCTACCGGCAGAAACGTACGCTCTATTTTTGGTAATATGTTTTTAACCTCGAATTTGTTATCGGGGCTGGCATCTGGCTGGTTGCCGCTCATAAATTTCAAATCGCTTTTTGAATGAACGCATGAATCATTCTCTCGTGTATCAGGCTACATTGTAATGATATCATAGTGTACCCGATTGTGCAACCCGCTGCCATAAATAAAAAAGGAAGCCGAAACGGCTTCCTTTTTTGTACTGACTGCAGATACGGTATATCTCTTATCCGGAGAATTAACCCTGTAACAGACCAAGTACGCTCTGCGGCACCATATTCGCCTGTGACAGCATGGAGGTACCCGACTGCTGCAGGATCTGGTGCTTGGTGAATCGTGAGCTTTCATTCGCAAAATCAACGTCACGAATGTGAGATTCTGCTGCAGCCTGATTGGTGTTTGACACGTGCAGGTTGTTCACGGTATGCTCGAGACGGTTTACGAATGCACCAGTGTCGGCACGCATCGAGTTGACACTGTCAATCGCAGAATCGAGAGTCGAAATCGCACTCACTGCATCCGACTGCGTGCTGATTGTCGCCGCGTCGATTCCAAGTGCACTGGAGCCCAGAGTATCGATGGAAATCGTGATACTGTCGATACCGACCTGGTTATTCGCGTCAACCCAGAGAATAGAGCCACTGTCGACCGCACCGAAGCGCCCGCCATTACTCGAAATCAGTTCCATACCGTTGTAGTTGGTTACACGGGAGATACGGGATATTTCACGGTCCAGAGACTGAAATTCCTGGTCAACATACGCACGCTCCGTAGAGGTAAGCGTATCATTGGAAGACTGGATAGCCAGCTCTCTCATACGCTGCAGTACTGCGGAAATTTCATTCGCCGCACCCTCGGCGATCTGCAGAGCCGCGATTCCGTCCTGTGCATTACGTTTAGCCTGATTGGTACCATTTACCTGTGTACGCAGGTTCTCGGACACACCGAGTCCCGCCGCGTCGTCACTTGCACGATTGATACGAAGACCTGTGGAGAGACGTTCGAGCGAAGTTTTCATCGAACGATTTGTTCTGTACAGCGCCGTCTGGGTAACCATTGAGGAAATATTGTGATTAATGCGCATCATCTACCTCCTTGTAAATGTGAAAAATGAATTCCTCTCTGCACGCATCCATGCGTGCATTCCCCCCTTACCTTTTCCCGGTCCCGCCGTTACCTTTTCGCTCGTTTTGTCTGACTCCTCCTTCCGTCCTGTAAAGAGTTTGAATTGATTCGTTTTTTTTCTTCTCTCGACTTCATTCATATTTATCGGCCTGGTATATCGGCGACTTTAACCTGAACTGAGCAATTGTGTTGATGCAAGATCACGATACAGTAAATTCCCTGCCACAAAAAAAAGCCGGCGCAATAATGCGCCGGCCGCATACTCATCATTTACACCTCTACACCCGGAATTACGTATTAAAGATTTGCCTTTTACTTTTTCGCAATCACGCCCTTCTCCTCCAGGTGATGCAGTACCTGCTGCGCGCATTCCTGCACAGGTGCGGCAGCGGTATCGATCACCAGCTCGGGCGAATTCGGCTCTTCGTAGGGGGCGGAAACACCGGTAAACTCCTTGATTTCTCCTGCAAGCGCTTTTTTGTAAAGCCCTTTGGGGTCGCGCTCCTTGCAGGTCTCGACATCCGCTTTTACATAAATTTCCATGAAGTCACCCGGATCGAGCAACGCACGTGCGGCATCACGATCTTTACGATACGGCGAAATAAAGGAGGTGAGTACCACCATGCCGGCATCGGCGAAAAGCCCGGCCACTTCACCGATACGCCGTATATTTTCGGTGCGGTCTTCGGGGGAGAAGCCAAGATTTTTGTTCAGCCCGTGTCTGATATTATCTCCATCAAGACTGTAGACTTTAACCCCTCTGTCAAACAGCAGATGTTCGACTTCTACGGCTATTGTCGATTTACCGCTGCCCGAAAGGCCGGTAAACCACAGCACCACACCCTTATGATTGTTTTGTTTTTCCCGTTCCTGCTTGCTTACCCGACTCTGATGCCACGTAATATTGGTCGCTTTCTGCTCCATTTACTTCTCCTCGTTTTGAATCCAGGTTTTAAGTACGTCGGATACTTCCTTACGTGTAAACTCGTCCGGCAGATCTTCATTGTTACGCAGTTTTTCACGAACCTTTGTACCACTGAGAAACACATGGCAGCTTTTGTCGTGGGGACACGTCTTTGCAGTAACCATCTGTTCACATCTGGTACAGAAGAATGCATGTTCGAACTTGAGCGGGGTAATCTCGAGCGCACCGTCTTCGAGCTCGTTGAAAATCAGCTGGGCATCGTAGGTACCGTAGTAATTGCCCACACCTGCATGGTCACGTCCGATAATCAAATGCGAAATCCCGTAATTCTGACGAATGATGGCATGATGTATCGCTTCACGGGGACCGGCATAGCGCATTGCCATAGGAAGGATGTTCAGCAATACCCGTTCGGCATTGTAGTAATGCTCGATGATGGTTTTATAACAATCCATACGGGTCTTTGCCGGTATATCACCCGGTTTGATCTCCCCTACGATGGGATGAATCATAAGCCCGTCAACCATCTCGAGTGCGACCTTTGTCAGGTATTCGTGCGCACGATGGATCGGATTACGCGTCTGAAACGCGGCAATGGTATCCCAGCCTTTTTCGTTAAAATAGTCGCGTGTCTGCTTTGGGGTCAGAAAATTCTCGGGGAAGCCGGTATCTATATTTTCCAGTACGATCGATACATCACCGGCTACCGCGTATTTACCCTCTTCGAAAATCTTTTTCACACCGGCGTGTTCCTGGTCCGAGGTGCGATACACATGCATGGCTTCTTTTTCCAGATCGCGCTGGAAATGCTCCGTTACGGTGCAGATGCCAACCGTGGTGCCGTCACGTCCGGTAAGACGGATTGTATGTCCCGACTCGATCTCCTCATACTGCTGCGGGGTCACCGAAAGCACGATCGGTACGGCAAAAAGCGTCCCGTTGTCGAGTTTCATCTCGTTTACCACGCGTTCATAATCGGCCTGTCCCATAAACCCTTTCAGGGGTGAAAACCCGCCGATACCGATCATGAGTGCATCGAACAACTGACGATCCGAAAGCATCAGGGTATGCTGTACCTGCTGCGCTTCCGCCTCCGGCGCCTTTATCAGACGCTCCACTACGGTGCCGCCATGGGGTTTGACCATTACGCCACTCCTTTTTTTAAACTTTTGGAAAAACTATAATATGCGAAACGTGCAAAAACTCATAAAATAATTTATAGACACACACGTGCGGGACTAAAGATGATATGGGGAAGACCCTGCAAGGCCAACAACACAAATGAGGTGTTTGCCAACTGTACCCTTAGCGCCTGCCGGCAGGCTCTGATGTGTGCTGAGCTCAGCATTTTTCAATAATACGGCGTATCAATTCCCGGGAGTCCACCCGTTCGGTCTCTGCATTAAAAGAGCGTACCAGTCGATGCATGAGAACCGGATACGCGGCACGCTGCACGTCCGCCACATCGGCACTCATGCGTCCCTGCAAAGATGCATAGGCGCGCGCCGCGCACAAAAGATACTGGGAAGCTCTGGGCCCCGCCCCCCACATCAGATAGCTTTGTACCTCCTGCGGACAGATCTCTTCGGATGGACGTGTCATCCGAACGAGACGAACCGCGTATTCGACCACGGAATCGGCCAGGGGTATACGCCGGATAAGCTGCTGGTACGTAAGGAGTGTCCGGGCATCCAGCTGTGCACTGACCTGTTCACTGTTATATTCACCGAACGTACGCGCAATCCTTACTTCTTCTTCCCAGGAAGGATAATCGAGTTCAATGGAAAATTCGAATCGGTCCTGCTGCGCTTCGGGAAGCGGATATGTCCCTTCCTGCTCGATCGGATTCTGCGTTGCCAGTATCCAGAACGGGCGTGGCAGCGGATAGGTAGTGCCGGATGCGGTCACCTCGTACTCCTGCATTGCCTGCAGCAGCGCCGACTGTGTTTTCGGAGGAGCCCTGTTTATCTCATCAGCCAACACAATATTCGAAAAAACCGGTCCTTTGATAAACTGAAAGGCGCGCGTACCGCTGTGCTTGTCTTCGTAAAGCACATCCGCACCCGTAATATCTGCCGGCATTAAATCGGGCGTAAACTGTATCCGGTTGAAATCGAGATCGAGCGTCCCCGCCAGTGTTCGTACCATCATGGTTTTTGCCAGTCCGGGGACCCCGACAAGAAGCGCATGGCCACCCGAAAAAAAGCATGCCAGCAGATCATCGAGTACACGGTGCTGTCCCACGATGACTGTAGACAATTCGCGTTTTACCCGGCCAACACCTTCCTGCATCTGCTCCAGAAGGGCGACATCATCGGAGGGTCCGTCCATACATCCGCCTTGGTTAGTCGTGAATCAGAACAACAGAGACCACCTGCTCAGCTGAGGTCTCATGCGTCACAAAAATAAAAAAGGGCCACCTCCGCATTCCCGCCCCGAAGACAAACCGCCACACCTGTGCTGATGCATCACTCTTCCGGGGGCGAGAGAATCCGTTCGCTGTGAAAAATATGCAACGCCCACCTGCAGAAAAGCAGCCCTATCAGTATACACGCTATCTCTATGATCCACAGCGGTATATGCACCAGGGTAAACAGCATAACAAGTAACGATACAATCCCGAGATTGATAAAATGCATGAGCCGTGGATTGGAAAGAAACGTAGAGAGTGCCGCATCAGCGCTTGCGGAGAGAAATGCCGCGCTTAAAAAGAGCGTACTCCCGCGGATAACATAGGCCGTTGAATGAGTGTGGCGCATCCCGAGTGCATGCAGCCCGACATAGGTAATTAATGAAGAAAAAATACCTGCTGCAGCTACCATAGTGAAAACAAATAGAATCTTTCCTCCAAGAATCTGCCCTCTCGACACTCCGGAAAGAAACAGCATCTCGAGCCTTCCACCGATACGTTCGAAAATAAAAACCCTGTTCGCAAAATTCCCGGTAAGCACCACCGAAAAGAGAGTCCACCATATATAGCGAAGGAAGAACTCATTCGAAAAAAAATTCGTAATACAAACCCCGGAGTAAAGAACCACAACCAGCCCAAAGGCGAAATGAACCGTCACATTGCTGCGGCGAAACGCACGCCATTCTTTCGATAGTACTATACCTGTTGCCCTGATTGTTCGATTCCTGTGTTCCATTATCGTATCCTCGATGCTATTGCCTGATCAACAGGCTTGACCTGTGTGATTCCGATGCCGTGCTCCACAAGCACCTTTACGCCATGGGGAATTTGCTGCGCGGGATTGTGTACACGAATACGCCATTCATTATTCGGATGCCGCACCGGGACATCCTCGCTTATCTGCTGCAGAAACCCGGAAATGTCCGTGTCTGTGGATACACGTATCATCCACTGTTGAGTCTTGTCGGGAAAAAAAACACGCTCTTCGGCATTGTGCAACAGACCGTTTTCAAGTACCACGATACGATCGCATACTTTTTCAATCACCTCGCTTCGATGAGAACTTATCACTATTGTTTTTCCCTGCGTGCGTTTGGTAAGAATCAACTCACGTATCCGTTCGTATTCATTTACATCGAGCGATCGAAACGGTTCGTCGAGTATGCACACCTGCGGATCGCTCACGAATGCCCTGCACAAACTGCATAGTGTCTTCTGGCCGGCCGAAAGATACTGCGCCTTTTTCTCCATTACCCGGGAAGAAACTCCTTTCCAGAAGCGGGAAAAATATGCCGCATACGCGTCGTCGGATACCGACTTTGCCTGCGCCCAGAATTCGACATTTTCCCTGAACGTCAAATTACGAATAAGCCCCGGCTCTTCGAGTACCGCACCGACTTGTTCGTATAAATGCGCACGGTGCTGCCAGGGATTTTCTCCGAAGAGCGATACAGTCCCGTCGTCTGCACGCAACAGCCCCAGCATAATACGTATCAGTGTCGACTTGCCTGCGCCATTGAGTCCTGACAACCCGGTGACTTCACCCGGGTGAAGCTGAAGAGAAAGCCCCGCAAGTACCCGGTGGGATCCAAACGACTTTTGTATGTGTTCCATTGTCACAGGAATCGTACTCATTACTTCCCTTTTTCAGTTTTTTTTCATTTTCCAAAGGTGAACAATACCATCGGGACTTGCTGCATCCACTCTCCTATGTCGCATATGCACAGAAAATATACTATTCTCTCCTGAACTAAACGATCACTTTGATGAACGCCGAAGCAAGCCGTGCTTTTTCGAGTTCCTGATCATGATTAATCGACCTCACATATTGGCATATCATTTCCGGGAATACAAACGCAGTAATAATGGCAGCGCATTTCGCGAATACGTCATTCAGTACAGGATTCTCCGTATGCGCAAAAAAATCTTATTTTTATACGTGTCAATGTCCTATTTGCTTTGCTCCATCTTTATTCAGTGACACAACGTATTTTTTGACATTCAGCAGTTAAACTGCAAACAGTGCCTGATGCTGTTTCCCCTGACCGGATGGACATGTTGTCAACCCTCTGCTGCGAGAGAGCAGCAATTGCATACCCCGTCACCCGCTTTTTACATCGAATCGCCACACAAGCACACCCATGAAAGTAATAATCGCACAACATGCAGGGTTTTGTATGGGGGTAAAGCGTGCAGTCGATCTTGCGATCGATGAATCACGCAAAGCCCGGCGTCCCATCTATACGCTCGGGCCGCTCATCCACAATATACAGACGCTGGAGCTTTTAACATCAAAAGGTGTATATGATATAAAAGATTGTGATCCTCCGCCTGAACACGCACACATCCTCGTACGCGCACATGGCGTCACCCCGGAAACGGAAGAGAATTATCGGGAACAGGGCTATACACTTATCGACGGGACATGCCCGAAAGTCAAGACCGTTCACAGGGTGATCGAAAAATACCGGGAAAAAGGGTATTATATTGTCATTATCGGAGATCGCGGACACGCCGAAGTTGAAGGGCTTCTCGGTTATGCCGGAGGAGAAGGCACGGTTATTTCTCAAGAAAGCGATATCGAATCGTTACCCGAAAAAGATAAAATATGCGTTGTTTCCCAAACTACCTTCAACAGCTCGGAATTCGATTCGTTAACCGATACACTGCGGCAACGTCTTCCTGCGGCCGAATTTGTAATAAAAAAAACAATATGTGCCGCTACCAATAAACGACAGGCGGAAATCCGGAACCTCGCCACGCAGGTGGATGCGCTCGTGGTAGTGGGTGGAAAACACAGTGCGAACACGACGCGTCTGGCCCATATCGGCTGCAAAGCCGGACTGCCGACACAGCACGTAGAGACAGAAAAAGAACTCGATACAGAAGCCCTCTCTCGCTATTCCACGGTAGGCGTCACGGCCGGTGCCTCGACCCCAAACTGGATGATAAAGCGTGTCGCCGCCACGATCGGTGCACTCGATACACAATCGCGAAACTACATAAACCGCTTCACACTAAAAGCACTCCATCTGCTTGGCTACTGTAATATATTTATGGCCTTTAGTGCGGTATGCGCTTCGTTTTTTTCCTGTGTGGTCCAGGACATATTCTTTTTCCAACCCCGCATACTACTAAGTACCGCGGCCATATTCCTCTACTTCTTCTCAATGCATTTGTGGAACAGTGTAGCCAATAGTGAAATCACTCAGCATCTTGGTGTCGCGAGATATACTTTTTACAGCAGACATAAACGGCTGCTTCTTTCTTGTGCAGGCCTAGGTATGGGTCTTTTGCTCCTTCTGAGCAGCATACCGAATCGCGCGGTGTTTTTTCTCATGCTTTTTTCGACAGTAATCGGACTCGCCTATCACCTCCCCGTGGTCCCGGCCTTTTTGCGACGAATCATTCCCTATCGCAGCATCAAAGATGTACCTACATCAAAGGATCTTTTTGTGGCACTGGCCTGGGGTGCAATCATTACATTTATTTTCCAGGCCGGTGCAGATTTTTTCTTCCGTTTCGATATTTACGCAGCATCCGTATTTTTGATCCTGTTTTTCTATTCATACATCCGTTCTTTGCTTATGGACCTGCGGGATATAGAAGGAGACCGGATTATGGGACGTGAAACACTCATTACCCTTATAGGAGAAAAAAGGGCGCTCAGCGTCATCTATGTAATGCTGTTTTTCATAATTCTCGTATGCTGTCTCCCCGGTCTTTTTTCACTCTTGCACCACGGCAACCTTCGTTCGACCGACTACATATTGCTTCTGCAACTGCCGGGAGTCGCCTTCATAAAATTGATTATCGATCGAAAGGCCTATCGAACCATCGATGATCCTTCGATATTCAATTTGCTATGCAATGCTCAGTTTTTTATTGTCGGTATACTTGCTCTTACAGGGTACATGGTACTACAAAGTATAGCCTGATTGACGTATGTTGCGAATATGCAACTCATCATGTCGCTTTTTGGAAAAACTCTGCCAGAACAGTATATTTTTTCATGATGACATACCGGGCCAAAGTGCGGCCTAAACTGAACGAGCGCCTGGATGTAAACCGGTGTTTACAGCACCACACTCACCACAATAAAGTTTGAGACCAGAATAAGAACCGAAGCCCCGACAACCGCACGGTTGGTCGCTTTTCCCACGCCCGTGGCGCCACCGGTGGTAATATAGCCGAAATAACATCCGGTAAGAGTAATAATCCCGCCGAATACAAACGCCTTAATCATACACACAATTACATCGTTGATACTGAACAGCATCTTTATGCCGTTGTAAAAAGTCGCGTTGCTCACCCCGAGTCCCACATTCGCGATAAGTTGTGATGTTACGATCGCGAGAAACGATGAGTAAATAACCAGTACCGGCATCATGATAAATCCGGCAAGTACCCGGGGGGCGAGAAGGTAGAGAAACGGATCCAGATACAGTACCTCCATGGCATCTATCTGATCGGTTACCCGCATCGATCCAAGCTCGGAGGCGAGCATGGCGCTTACACGACCGGTGATTACCAGACCGGTAAGCACGGGTCCCAGATCGACGAGTATCGCCTTGCCTACAGCTGCGCCGAGATAGGTGTAGGGTATGATAAAGGAAAAAAAGTACTGCGCCTGCCAGACGGTAATAATGCCGATAAAGACCGAAATGAGGGATATAAGCGGCAGGGATCGTACACCGATACGCATGGATTGTTCAAAAAGCAGATAGTACCTCGTTCCATACGAAGGAAGTACTCGCATTACACGAAGGAAGAAAAGCATGAGACTTCCCACACGTTCCACCGCCTCCCGTATTGTTCGCCCCGTGGATTCCGCGGTCTCATCGATCAGGCGTGCAATCATTATGTATCGCTCTCTTCTTCCATACAGGCCTCACGTTTCTCTTCAATAAACTGCAAAATAGTAAAAAACACCAGCCGATACGGAAACTTCCATACCATTACCAGTACGGGTCGGGTCATTTGAAACAACGATGTAGACAGACTCATGGATGCAGATATCGATATATCCGTTGTTTCGAAATCGGGGATATATTCGATATTGAATCTCCGCAGGTGATACATCCCGCAGGCATGTTGTAAAGCCCCCATTGCCCCTGCCATCATTCCGGTGGTGTCCGGCCCCCCGCACCGACCACACACCCGCAGATAAAAATGACCGAATCCTAAAATACCTATCCCCGAGGCCACCGATGCAATGATCCACCTAAGAAGCTGCGCTCTCGTATCCGGCTGCTGCGCAATAGCCAACAGATACTCCCCTGCCGAGCTGTGACGCACTATATACCAGCGTCCGCATTTACTCTTCTTTTTATTGTTACCTTCCCTTTCTTTGTCGTGTAAATGCTCCTGGTCGGTTTCAACTCCGTGTGCGGCCTCCTCCTGCTGTTGTGCGGTTTCCGCAGAGCCTTCTACGTCATCCGCATCTTTGGAGCCCGAATCCTCCAATGCCGACGCATGCTCATGTGGCGGCCGATCAATTCGTTCATCTTCGTTGCTCCCGGAATTGAGAAGGGAATCGTCGCTTTGCTCCCTATCCGGTCCCTGCGGCGGTCGATGAGCAGAAACTTCATCCTGATTCCTCTCTTCCGGCTCTTCTGCCATATGAGAGGCTTCTTCGCGACCAACGACGCTACCCCTGTTCTCATCCCTGTTTGTTTTTTCTCCTTCTCCATTGCGCTGCGCTGAAAAATGGGTCGGTATCTTTTGTTCTGTATGCGGGGGCTGCTCTGCGTGGCTTTCGACGTTATGCATTGACGGCGAATCCATATGAGCTTCGGTTGTTCTCCGCTCTTGCTTATTTCCCTCTCCATCATCTTCAGCTGTACGGGGGATTGTAAACCGTGACAGAATGACGAAACGAAAACCATCACCGCCGGGTGCATATGACCATGACAAGACGACCGGGTGTATCCAGAAACCCTGCAGCGTGTTCCACCGTCCATGCGAATATTCGACGCATGCCTTAAACGGAGAAAAATAAAGAAGCAGCAGGAACCCGCACACAAGCATTGCCACCACCCCGATAATAAATAGTATCCACATGATAAATGACATGCTACTGACTCCGTTTGGGCAAACGCAGGAAACTCTTTTTACCTAAATTGAACGGTTGTTTTGATGAATGCTGGGGTGAACCGTGCTGCTATCGTGTTCTCGCACATTATGGAGCACCCTTTTTGGTTGTCTCATGATTTGCGAGAGTACTAGAGTAGCGCGGATTGCAGCAGCTTTCGCGAACAAAACCGCTCAATTCAGGTTTTATTTGAACCTGAATTATTCAATCAGGTAAACGGGCGTTATGATACCGCTATCCGGCCGGTAAAGACGCCCGGCTGTCGGCACCCATAATCTTCCCGTCTTCAGTGATCACCTCATCCATCGTGATATCGGTATAAGGGTCACGGGGCAGCGGTGACCGGGAAATCTGACACCCGAAGGCAACCCCCAGCAGTGGTATTCTTCCCTTGAGCTCCTCCAGAAAACTGTCATAATAATGTTTGCCCCGTCCAAGACGTCCTCCTTGTGCGTCAAACGCAACACCCGGACACAGCACCAGGTCAAGATCGCTCTTGAGAAAATTGCCTTGTAAATGATCGAGCGGCTCCTGTATACCATACGTACATGTATGACAGTCACAGGTGATATCCGCGACCTCCGCTATAACCAGCTCACAGCGATCTTCTTTACAGCACGGCAAAATTGTTCGCTTCCCGTCTGCCTTCATCTGTACGATCAACGCAGCGAGATCCACCTCGTCCGCAAGCGCCATATAGACCATTATTGCCCGCGCATCACGGTAAAATGAGGTGTGCGCCACATGCCGACATATGGATGCCGACTTTGCCTGACGCTGGTCGTGAGACAATTCGGCGCGACGTCTGGAATAATACGCCCTCGATGTTTTTTTGCGTGCGGCCAGATCGTTATGGCTGGTGTCACGGACAACGTCACGGGTGCTTTCTTTTACGCTGTGTATCGATTCATTTACCGGTTCAGTGATGTTCGACAGCTCCTCCCGCATCTGATCGCTGTAATACCGCGCTTTGGCGAAAAGCCTTCCGGCGGTTCGGATAAAGCGAGGCAGTTCTTTTGAACCGAAAAACAGAAGAAGAAGAATAAAAACAACGAGAAGTTCCGGAAAACCTACGCCGGTAATCATTTATGGCCTCCCCCCTCTGTTTCCCGTTCTGGTCTCTTGTCTGATTTTTGGCCTGAGTTTTGCGCCGCAGCCATCGATATGAGAATACTTACCCCATACAAGACAAGAAGGGGCGCGGCAAGAAACAGCTGAGATATGACATCGGGCGGCGTAATGAATGCAGCAAGTATAAAGAATATAACAAATGCATATTTAAATTTTTTTACCAGAAAACGAGTGGAAATCACTCCCATTCTGGTAAGTACGAACGATATAACCGGCAGCTCGAATACGAGGCCGAACGCGAGTACGATCTTGAGTAAAAAACCGATATACTCATTTGCACGAAAATAGGGCTCAAGGGATCCTGACGCATATCCCGCAAGAAATTTCATTACGTATGGCAGCATCAGATAGCTGAATGCGGCACCCAGAAGAAAGCACATGGTCGATGCAATCGCAACCGGGGCAACGATTACTTTTTCACGCTTGTACAATCCAGGCCCGATAAATTTCCACACCTGCCAGGATATCATCGGTACCGCAATGATGATACCTCCCGCAACCGCGATTTTAATACTGAGAAGCACCCCTTCTGCCGGTGCGGTAAAAATGATCCTGGGTCTGGGTTCCGATATCCTGAGGGGATAGATCATCAGCAGATCGAAGATTTTTCGCCACCATATCCCGCATGGAATCGCACCAGCGATTACCGCGGCTATCGACGCGATCATGCGCCACCGTAATTCTTCCAGATGCTGTAAAAACGGCATTTCCCTGTCGGCGTCTTCTGCCATAATATCTCGTTACTGCTGGCGGTGTTGGTTTGTCCCGTTACCCCCGGACTCTTCATTCTGCCCTTTTTTACCATCTTCCGATGAAGCATCCTCGATTTGTGAATCGTTGTCCTCGGACTGCGCCTTTTTAAATTCTTTAAGACCTTTGCCAAGCCCACTGGCCAGTTCGGGGATCTTTTTAGCGCCAAACAACAATATTACTACAACCAGAATAATGAGCCATTCAGAACCTCCCGGAATCATAATCCCTCCTTATTATTCAAGCGACTGTCATTATAAAAGATGCCATGCAGTAGCGTCGTATCACGACAACGTGAATCACCACAGACACATCCCTCTTATTTTGCAGTATGAAATATACATCACTGCGTAGAACCCGGTAAAATCAAATCCGCACGAAGTCGAGTGCACAACGTATTTTTTTACATGCATACCGGTCTTCGTATGCCTGTTGCGTACCGTTTGACCGTATTCCTGTTGGATATCCAGACCGGCGGTCTTAACCACACCCTCTGCCTGTTACCATAAATGTCGAAAAAAAACAAACCTCATACAAATCACACAGATGCGCAGGAGCGTATCGTATACGGTATCCATCCTGTGGAAGAGCTGCTGGCGGGACATGAACAAATGATCAATCATGTCTACATTGCCAAAGGCAAAACCAACAGCGCGCTATTCGGCCTTGTAAAGCAATGCAGAAAAAAAAAGCTGCCGTGCAACATGCTCCCGATGCAGAAGCTTAATGCAATATCGGGTACAACACGCCACCAGGGAGCGGTTGCAGCCTGCAGTCCCAGGGCATACCTTTCTGAAGCTGACTTCCTCGATTTAATCTCTCTGGCGGGCCATCCTCCGTGTGTCGTATGTCCTTCGTCAATGCAGGATCCCCGCAACCTTGGCTCGATTCTGCGCTCATGCTGGGCTTTCGGTGCAGACGGCATTTTGCTGGAACGGGCCCGGAGTGTGGGCCTTAATTCGACAGTAGCCAAAACATCCGCGGGCGCGAGCGAACACCTGGCTATTGCCCGTCCCTATAATCTTGGCAACACAATACGCGAACTCACACAGCGTGGCTTTGCAATACTGGGTGCTCATGCACATGCCGGAGACTCGGTTCGCGATTTCGACTTTTCAGTACCGGTATGCTGCATTGTCGGCAGCGAAGACAAGGGGATCCCCCCTTACCTGAAAAAACTGTGTACCAGTCTGGTTCATATACCCATGCAGCCACGATTCGATTCTCTGAATGCATCGGTTGCGGTAGCCGTAATGCTTTACGAATGCTATATTCAGAGAGCGGGACAAAATTGACTGCACGGCCCGAAGCCACCGATCATGGTACGTTGCCATGACTGCCTGAATATTACCTGTGCCACATCATTCGATTTCATGACAACCACTATACAACTGACCGCCGGCCCTAAAATAAAAAATCCAATACTACGTGTCGCAGTATTGCTCATATGCCTGGTATCGCTCTTCTGTCACAAGTCTGCATCCCATAAGTCAAGACACTTTTTCAGGCTTGACACTATGGTGCGGATCACTCTCGCAGAGAAACCGTCAAACTCCGCGAAACTATGGCATACGATCGATTCAGTCCTTCTTGCATACGAAAACCACTATTCATATAGCGACACGAGTTCTTTGCTATGGGATTTGAATCAAAACAAGCTTTCGCGTATCCGGGTCTCTTCAGATCTTTACAGGATGCTACGCATTTCGTGCGCGTTCGCTGAAACTACCACGGGCTATTTCGATCCAACAATATTACCGCTAAAAAAGGCCTGGGGGCTCACCTCTACCACACACTCTCCCCAAATAAGACCACCCGACTCCGCATTCGTCGATTCGGTTCTTACGCACATCGGATATGATAGAATCGATTTCGACTCCGCCGAACGAAACATCATTTTTACCGACTCTCTTGTTGAGATCGACATGGGAGGAATAGCGAAGGGCTTTGCGATACAGGCTCTCGACAGCGTCATAAAATCATTCGGCATTTACGATTTTTTAATCGATGCAGGAGGAGATATACTTGTCAGAGGGAATAAAAGTGACGGATCGAAATGGATAATTGGCATACGCCATCCCCGTGAATCGGGAATTATCGCCCGGATAGAACCGGAAGAAGGAACTATCGTGACCAGTGGTGATTACGAACGCTATGTGGTTATTGACAGCATACGGTATTGCCATATTCTGAACCCTCACACCGGCTATCCCTGCCGTCGTTACCGTTCGGTGTCGGTCTGGTCTCCCAATCCGGTACGAGCGGACGTATTGAGCACGGCCTTTTTCTGCATGCCCCGAGACTCCGTATTCCGTTTTGTCAACAGACGGGATTCCTTACATTGTATGCTCATCGATTCTCTGGGCACCATCCACATTAGTGACGGTTGGGAAAAACAAATGCATGTATATGAATAGCATATCTGCACGAATCATGCAAAATCGGCTGCCATCACGCCCGATACCGCTTCCCGCCATGTATCACGAATATACGTAACGATTTGTATTTTACCCGAAAACACTTCTCTCCACAATGACTTTGCACGGGTATTCAAACCGTATCTCAACCCGGCATCGAAGTCGGTTGACAATTTGGGAACATACATCCAGACAAAGTTTGGGGGCATATCCATTAACCGTCCACCCTCACTTCGTTCTGCATATGAAAACCGGTCGTAATACTATATTTCATGATACATTGTTTCAGACGTATCCGCAGCGCTTTCGTTTTCATTTGCCTGCAGGATTAATCCCTTGCACTCTTTATGCTAATTCAGGAGGTCGCAATGTTCCGCACAATCACCATCGCATTTATACTGGCAGTTATTTCCGCATGCATGTGCCCCGTCTTTACAAAAGAGAACCACGTTCATGGTGTACTACAGCGCAATGAACGATGGCGAGCAGAAAACGGTCCCTATATTATCAATGGGGATCTGGTTGTTCCGGAAAATATTAAACTTACGATTACACCCGGAACACAGGTATTCATCGCAGTCCCCGATGCATATGACATCGATATCACACAACAGGATCGACTCGATTCCTTACTCTCCGCAATTAAGATACGAGGCACATTGAGCTGCATTGGAAAACGCGATGCGCGTATTCGTATCCTTCCTTTATTCGCCAACCGCAGTCGCGCGGCATGGTACGGTATTATTCTGGACCACAGCTACAGTGAATTGACCGAGATCGCGTTCACCGATATTGTCGGTGCAGCCTATGGAATCTATGCAACCGGATGCAGACCCGTCATCCGAAACTGCATATTCGAGTACAATAAGGTAGGGATTTTCAACCACGACAAGGGCAACACCTATGCCTTCAACAATGTGTTTGCACGTAATTTTGTATGCGGTGCACGGATAGAGGCATCAAACCCGACGTATTACAATAATATTTTCTATTCCAACTGGAGCAATGGCCTCTGGGGAGACGATGTCTCGAGCCTTACATTCGAATATAACTGTGTGTATGGCAATTCGGACAATGCTCTCACCGGGTGTAATCCAAAGTACGGACTACTCACCACCGCCAATGAAAACGGTGACTCAACCGACTATGCGCATAATATATACGCTGATCCGTTATTTGGAGAGACCGCAATCGCTTCAGGTACTCGAAGCAAAGAAGAGCCTGATTCCGCGCCGATAAAGGATACCGCACTCATTCGGTTGTTAAAAGATGACTCGACGCATCACGCCGGCAATAACCGCACCGCAAAAATCGAATCGCGTCTTTACAACAATGCCCGGTTCAGACTTAAGAATAATTCCCCTTGCATTAACGCCGGCAATCCGAAGAAAGCCTTTAAGGACAAAGACGGCAGCAGAAATGACATGGGGATTTACGGCGCCCGCGAATTTGTCGATCTTCCCTGAGACACCTCATCGCCATGATCCATCACCACAATACCCCCCCCTCTTTACCATAGCGTGCAGACATATACCCGTGGCACCTCACTGCTCGTGCAGCTCAAGCCCCTCCATCATCTCCTTCAGCTGCTTTCTGGTCGCCTCGTCTATCTTCTGTCTGTTATCGTATTCTTCCAATGCCCGTTCAACAAGCAGAAAACGCGCACGATATTCATCGGTTAATCCATTAAAAAGACCGCACACATCCTGCATCTGGCGTTTTTCACG
This sequence comes from uncultured Fibrobacterota bacterium, assembly GCA_964589825.1. Taxonomy (GTDB): domain Bacteria; phylum Fibrobacterota; class Chitinivibrionia; order Chitinivibrionales; family WJKA01; genus CAZPUS01. The sequence goes on from CAZPUS010000003.1 coordinate 111,322, forward strand.
GAAGAAAAGCCGTGTAAAGAGATCGCCCGTACGCATCGACTGTGCCCATTTTTCAAAACGGTATATGGGAATCACGTGCTTGCGCGATGTATACATCCCCACAAACGCCGCAATGACGATATTAATGATCACGCTAACCATCAGACTGGGCAATAAGATGGTAAATACCGTCTCCTTATTAAGATTTCCAGAGGTATCCATCTGGTAGATCAATACGCTGCGATAGCGAATAAAATAGGCAAGCAAAATAATGGCCCATGATACAACCGTCGCGATCACCATCCCACCGATGATTTTTTTCATTACCCCTATCTGCACATCTCTTTTTACGAAAAAATTGACGAATGGTCTTCTTCCCGATCTAGGAGCCATGATCTGCCATCTCCCTCTTTAAATGTGTGTAAGAATGCTGCTATACTACGTATTATACCACCTTGGGCTCTGAAGTGTCAATAGCATCACACCACACCAATAGTTATACCATACTGATATATCTGCCAACTGCAAAAATAGATTATTCTTTAACGATCTGTTCGTTAAATGCATAATAAATGACATTGGTCACCCATTTAAGCGCTGCTTGCTGACGTGAATCCTTTTTGCCCATTTTGGCCAGCCAGGCTTTCTCTTTATATCCTTCGGTATACAGAATGGCCGCACGCCCTTTAAATGAATACCCGAAGACCCCTTTTTCAAGGTAGGGCAGATCGCGTGCGTCGACAGATCCTGATGAGGGCACGTTATCGATATTGTAGTATGAAGAAAAAACAGGATGTTTGGGGTTCTTGCGCGGCAACTTTCTCAAGTGACTCACAAAGAAACCGCCCGTCTTTTTACAAAGTCCCGCTTCTATCTGATACACATAAAAACCGCTTTCCACCGGATTTCCATTATTATCCACCGCATACCATTTGTAGTGCTTGTTTTTCTTCAGGTAAGGACGTGGTGCCATTTCGTAAAGTGTATCGGTATATACAACGGCACCTCGTTTATTGTTGACAGTAATCATCACATCAGTATAGGTCGGCAGAATCATGGGGAAAAAAGTCCATGGATGAAAGACCTCCGGGACCGGATCGCGCAAGACATAACCCGATACTTCGCTGTCGTCCTGCTGCAGTTTCTCGAGCGTGGCCTGACCGGTACTGTCCGGGGCCCCGGTCTCTTCAATAATATCACGTATCAGCCCTCGCATACGCACGCACACATTCTCATTATGCGTATTGATAAAATAGATAAAACCACCATGATGGATATACGTACGCAGAAAACGCATATTCTGCTCCGACAGGCTTTTGGGCACACCGTGTGCCGAACAGAAAAGAATACGCTGACGCATAATTTCGGATATTCGAAAAAATTCATATATTCCCTCCAGCTCCCTGCCAGTGGGCCTTTGCGTTTCCCACAACAGCATGAACGACTGCTCCGCGCGTGCGACATAGGCTTTGCGCCAGTCATCGAGCGGAAAACTCTTTTCAATGGTCTCAATCCAGTTTCCCTCTTCCACCGTCATTCTCGTATCGAAACGAATGCGGAAATAATCGCTCATTATTTTTCTTATACGACGTTTAAAAACCTGATACTTGCGTGCACTTATAAACGCAAGTGCATCCGCGACAAGATTGAGGCAGTCGATTTCTGGTTTAAGACGTGAAACTTCCCTGGTTTCGGTCGACAAGGTTCTGTCGAGTCCGATCTCATACCATGAGGAAAAGCTCTTGTATCTTCCTACCATGGAAACCGCGCGGCTGCCGAGTTTGATTTTAAGCGTGGTATTGGTCGAAATATAATCGGCTATATTCTCCAGTTCTCCGTCACTCCACTCTTTTTCCGGATCGTCGCCAGCACTTCCGGGCAGAAGAAGCGTGGTTATCTCCGCTTTCCCCGAAAGACGCTTGCCGCTTCCCACGATATTGCCTTTACGAAACGAAAAATCGTTCATTCCGATGTCGAAATCCATATTCATCGAAATGTTGACCGTGGCCAGCTGGGACTGTGATACCACGGCCGCCATCTGATCCGATCCCGCCGCATGCATGGATGGCGCAACCGATATGGCGTTGGCATTTGAGGAAAAATTGCGAAACATCGAGGCATCGAACGATTGATCCAGATCGGGATTTGCGGCGATATTGTCGACATTTATATCCACATCTATTTTCGGCGGGGCCTCTATATCCGCTTTAGGAGGCGGTGGCGGTTCGGGAGGAGGAGGCGGTTCGGTTACCACTTCGACCGCTTTCATTATCTTGTCCTTAATTATCTTGTCCGCACCTGTCACACGAAGAAGCAGAAACGCGAGTACATGCGCCCCGACAGTCACAAGCAGAGCAATTCGTGTTATTTTTCGCTGTTTTCGTCTTTTTTCGGTAATTGCTGATGGCATACGACGTTTACCTCTTGAAAAAATGTATTATCTGGGGTAAAATAATAATAATGACACTGAAAATGCCATTTCCGTCCCTGTTTTTTTACCTTCTCTACGGTTTTTCAATACCATGTATGGCGCTTTATCTGTATACGGTGATTGAGGTATGCCGTTTTTTTCCGCATATAGCATCCACCACCGACCTCCTGTGCAGCATCGGCCATACCTGCAATGCAACGACGACCACACCAGCTTTTTTATCCCTGCAGCTTCGAGCTACCAATACTACGCGTAACGTTTACCGGAATAGCCTCATTATTCCACTTCAGACGCGTACCTAAAAAGAATTAAAAATTTGCATATGTAATAAGATATTATGTAATTTTAGTAGATGAATTATGTTGCATAAAGCCGAAGTGGTGGAATTGGTAGACGCGGCGGACTCAAAATCCGCTGGATTTTTTCCGTGCCGGTTCGAGTCCGGCCTTCGGCAATATAGTCGGAAACCTGTACGGCATTGTCCTGTACGGCATTGTATAGGGTGCACCTGTACTGCTGCGCGGTATAGTCGGAGAGAGACTGCATTACCCGATCAGCCAATGCAGTGGCCTGCACGGAACGCTATTTGCTTGTACGCGGTACGATAGAATAGTAAATGGTTAAGCTTTTCCGTGTAATATGCCGATAATAACTAATGTGCCGTTTTTTCAGTATATATACCTGTACGCCGCAATAAACCTGCCTCTGCCGGGAATTCCGGTATGCATGGAGAGGGCATACACAGGCGCGTTTTGTGATAAAACCGTTCCAATTCATTTAAAAGCGTATACGCATATATACTTCAACCGAGTTATTTATCAGCTACAAATCAACAAGTCACTGCAGACATCTTTTATACTGCATTTGTATTCAACAGGAAAGATACTCACGGCTATGCCCATACAGAATTTAATCGCGTACGCGTTTATCTGTCTGCTTACGGTAACTTCGGCCGCATCGGCACAGCAGGAAACCTATAAACTGCAGCCGGGTGATGTTATATCGATAAACGTAGTGGAACATCCCGAATACTCCGCGCGGCATAAAATTCGGCCGGATGGTAATATCAATTATCCGGTATTGGGAGAAATCAAGGTTTCTTCACTAAGCTGCGCAGAACTCGCAAAAATGATGGAAGAAAAACTCACTTCTTATATCAACAACCCCATGGTATCGGTAGCGGTCGAAAAATACTACGCAAATAAAATCTATATTATCGGGAATGTGCGTAATCCGGGACGCTTCGAAATATATGAACCGGTCACCATTCTGAATGCACTCGCGATGTGCGGCGGTTTGACAAAAAAGAATGCCAGTCTGGTCAAGATTATAAAAAAAAGCGGAGAAATGAAAGATGTAAACCTGAAAACGTCATTTACTGCACAAAATTCGGACCTCCCCATGCTCTACCCGGGAGATACGCTCTACGTTCCCTCTCCATTCAGCGTACCGTGGGGACTCATTGCAACAATTGTCAGCATTATCAGCTCGTCGATCATGATCGTAGTTAATGTGAACAGACTGTAACGAAGCGTGCGAGCGTAAGGTATTTTTCGCATGAGCGTACCTGTCATTCTATGCATCGGCAGTGGGAAGGGCGGGGTCGGAAAAACCACGACCATTGCACATCTTGGATATACGCTTACACGCCGGGGTTTTTCAGTGGGGTTTATCGACGCCGACGTCGGTGGCGCCAACCTCCATCTTTTCCTCGGTAGCGATAACTTACAGAAAGGTCTCGGCACACTGCTGACGGAGAAGGATACCCCATTGTCGGATGTAATGAACCCGCTTTCCTTTTCGAACGATTCCTGGTTCGTCCCTGCAGGCGCACACAGTGGCGATTTCGCGAACATCGGATTCAGTCAAAAGCAAAAACTTATTCGCCGGTTCAGAGAATCTCAGGCAGACTATGTGTTCATCGACCTTGGGGCTGGATCACATTCTCATGTAACCGATTTTTTTGCGTCATTTCCGCACAACATCCTTCTTATCGACGGCTCTCCACCTTCGGTGGAAAATGCTTATATTTTTCTTAAAAACAGTGTCGTGCGCGGGCTATTGAGATTTTTCCCGGGAAGACAGGACATCAAAAAATTTATTGCCGAATCACTCTCTACCGGCGGGGTCCGGTCGGTGACAAGCATCGAAGAGATGATCGTGACATTACAGCACAGTTTTTCGGTCGATACGGACGCACTCAAATCATGGCTCTATTCCCGTCGGATCTATCTGGTAATCAATATGCTTACCAACAGCATTGATGAACAACGGGCAAACAAATTGACCAATATAGTACGCAAGTACCTTGCACTCAACTGTGTATATATTGGGTATGTTGCCTATTCCTCTTTTTTCAAAAATGCGTGGAACCGAGGCGGAAGCCGACACAGCGCTCCCTCATTCCTGGCAGAAAAACCTGAGAAGGTTTCCCATTGTTTTGACACAATAGCCCACAATCTTATCACCCTTACCAGAGGCACCAGTCAGTGAGTTATTTAACCTATTGGAATCTGAAAGAAAAGCCGTTTGAAGAAGTGTGCAACAGCCATTTCTTTTTTGAAAGTGATGATCACCGGGAAGCCTTCGATCGTATGCACTACGTAATAAACGACCGCAATATGAACATATGCCTGCTTACAGGGGAAATCGGATCCGGAAAAACGATCACAAAAAACATACTTCGCAGTACGCTTTCACCCCAGCATTTTCAGATCATTGATTTTGACAATTCCAATTTTTCCTTCGAGGACATTGTATACGATATTATCTCGCGATTCAGGTTCAGAGACCCTGCCATAGAAATGCAGCTTGACGAGAGCGTAAGTTCGCCCGGCCGGGGTGATAAGTATATGCTGATGAAATCATTTACCGCCAAGCTCGAAAAACTCGTGTATACCGAAAAACGGCACCTCGTACTTATATTCGATGAAGCACAGCAAATGTCTGAAGAGGTGATTGAAGAGATAAAAAATTTGACCAATATTTCATCTGAAACACAAAACTACATCACCGTGTTTTTCATAGGACAACCGGAGCTTCGCACAAAGATATCACGGCTAAAGCAAGTGGACCAGCGCATTTTTCTGCGTTTTCACCTTAACAACCTCGGGTATGAAAACACCCGCAAATACATTCAGCATCGGTTGCGGGTTGCAGGCTGCGAACACGAAGCGATATTCACCGCCGATGCTTTTTCGCACATCTTTCACAATACTGCCGGAGTGCCACGCGAAATTAACAGAGTATGCAAGCTTGCACTTACCTACGGGTATGCGCATGGGCTCTCTGAAATAACAAAAGAAGATATTCAGGTAGTAATTAACGATATCACCGCTACATAAATACGCATGTCAGACAAAGAAAAAAAACCGTTCAGACTGGGAGACATCCTTTCAAGGCTTAAGAAAGACGGAAGCCTTGACGACGTATCGGAGGGGGCAACGGATAACGATGAACACCGTGCCGAGACCGGCCATTCCGGCCTTTTTTCTTCACCCGGATCGATGTCCGCACTGCACAATTCACCAAAAGACGATTCTCTTCCTGCACAACCGGTATTCGGTACCCCCCGGGCACGAAATGAAGCGCAATCGGTTCCTCGACAGGAAAAAAACGAACCGCCTTCGAGCTTCGCTTCGTCAGATGACAATAATACCTCCGGAAATGAGAGAGCCTCTTCGGGTACGGTTCCCCCTTCTCCTCCTCCACCACCGGGCGGATCCGGATCGGACGGGGGCAATTACTTCCAGGGCGGCGCATCATTTTCCGAAAACGATGATGAAGAAGAATTCGACATATACCGCTACCTGAGCGTCATTCTTCGCCGCAAGTGGCTCATTGCCGCCTGTGCGATCATCGCCGGGCTTTACAGCCTTTACAACTTCTCAACCGCAGAAAAGCACTATATTGCACGGGCGCGACTTCTTTTTACCCCCGGTTACAGACAGCTTATCAATGACGATGCTATGATGTGGCAATTATGGGGCAGCAGAGAAATCCGTCTCAATACCCATCTGGAATTACTGAAAAGCAACAGACAGGTTCTCGAAAGTGTTTCGGATAAACTTGGCGAAAACGTCTCTCCCACAACCATAAAAGCGGGAATCACTGTCCATCGCGGCGGTGGCAAGGATGATGACAGCGAAAACAACATCATTGTTCTTACATTACAACACAACCATCCGGATACTGCGCAGCTGATACTCAATACACTGTGCAGAGAATACATGCGCTATATAAGCGAAGTGAATGCGCGCGATCTCACTTCCACAATTATTAAACTGCAAACCCAGATAAACAAGATAAAAAACGACCTCAGCGATAAAGAAAACAAGCTGCGGGCATTTAAGGAAAATAATGAACTGGTTGAGCTCAATAGTGCGACAAACACCATTATATCGAAACTCTCCAATATGGAATCGAATCTGCAAAACACGAGGATCGATCTGAAATCGAATCGTGATAAGATTAAATCGGTAACGCAGGAAATGACACAAAACGACATGAAGGTAGTAGGAAATATAACATATGAAGATCCCTACCGCAATCGTCTTTCCGAACTTGAATTCGATCTCAACAACCTGCTTACCGAATATAGTCCCGACCATTACAAGGTACGTATGGTCAAGGATAAAATCGAAAAAATGAAGGAGATCATTCGCTCCGATATCGAAACAAAGATCGCACGAAAAAAAACATATGTAAACAACCCTATTCAACAAACGCTTCGTCAGCAATACATCGATCTCAATCTGGCGATTACGGCGCTGGAGTCCAAACGCAAGGCCCAGGAACAGATCGTCGAACAGCTGAATCGCAAGCTACAGTCTCTGCCTGCACTGCAGCAGGAATATGCGCGTCTTCAACGCAATACCAGCTCACTCGAAAAAACACTCCGCAAGCTTCAGGACAAATACGAAACCCTAAAGATCAAGCGGGATTCGCAGGAATCCGATCTCAAGATTCTCGAGCTTGCAAAAGTGCCACAAACCGCATATTCCGACATGAGCGTGTCACGGATACCGCTCGGAATTATAATCGGACTGATTATCGGAATTGCACTCGCATTTGTGTGGGAATACCTCGATCAGACGATCAAGGATCCCCAGGAAGTAGAAAAGTCCACCGGGCTTCCTCTACTTGGGCTCATTCCCTATTATGAAAACGACGAATCACCGATACTTCATGGCGATCTCACAAAAGATAAGACAAAACTCGAACCCTACCGCGCGCTCAGAACCAGCCTTAAACACATTTTTTCCACACACCATATCCAGAGTCTCCTGGTCTGCAGTGCAGTAAAAGGCGAAGGGAAAACCACTATCGCGATTAATCTCGCGATTTCGTTTGCCCTTGACGGCAGGAAGGTGATTATTGTAGACGGCGATCTGCGTCGTCCGAGTCTGCACGGTTTTTTTCATATTCCCTCTCCGTCAAAAGGTCTTACGCATTGCCTGCAGGGCAGCGCCACGATTCAGGACGTAATAACCCCTACCAACATACCCAATCTCTACTGCGTAACGGCCGGAGAACGGGTTGCCGACAGTGCCGAGTTACTCGGCTCCGCTCATCTTTCCACGTTGATATCGAGTCTTAAAGAGCATTCTCAGCTGGTGATTTTTGATTCTCCTGCGCTCGTCCCAATCAGCGATTCAATTACCATCGCCGCATCAATGGATGCGACTATTTATGTATTACGTGCGCTGTGGACCCCACGAAAAGCAACGCTGCAGTCCAGAAATCAGCTTAGTCAGGTCGGAAGCAATATTATTGGAGCGGTGCTCAACGGACTCTCCCCTGCAAGCGGCTACTATCCGTACTACTACGGCTATTATCGCTACTATTCTTACAAATACGCCTATGAAGAGGACGAACCCGCACCCCGTCATTCAATCCGCCGGTTCGGATTGGGCCTTGAAAAAAAAGCCAGAGAGGGACTCCATATGCTCAAGCTTTCACTCCCCTCTTTTTTCAGCAGAATGGGAACTTTTTTTTCACACCTGGGTCGCAGCACATTATTCTGGATTCTGCTCGTGCTCTTTGTCGGCCTTGCCGTTGCCTCCGGCCTTATCTCCTCCAGACGTGCTCACAAGCAGAAAACCATCAAGGCGGCCGATATCTCCTACCGTGGTTCTGTCGCACAATCGGCCGAATCCGTCTCTGGATCTTCCGCTCGGAGTAACACCCCTCATACACCAATAACAATTGAAAAAGAACAAACCTCATCCTACGGGGTCTCCTCCTCGGATATAGAGGCACTGCATCGGGCAGTCCAGCAAAGAGACAGTGCATTTTTTTCCGGGGATTTCTCGGAATACCGGCGTTATTACGACCGGGATGAATTCTCTTTTCCGGGAGGAGGATACACCGAATGGCAGGCCAAAATGCGTCACTTTTTTAACAGCCGTCTCCCGGCCTATACAATACCGCAACCGGATTCAAACAGGATTTCACCCGCATCGTCACAGCGCTATATATCCAGAACCACTCTCGTAGTAACGGGTCCTGACAACGATACGACTCGTGCCGACTTCATCTCCCTGTGGCACACAACCCCCGCAGGATGGAAGATTATCAAGGAAAAACGCCGCTTTGATCGATAGATCCGATTCGTCATCCGTGCGTTTTTTCATGCGAAAACGTGTTACAAATGATATATTTACAGTACAACCCTAACTGAGCAACTGCTTTGATGAAAGCTGCCATGAACCGTGCTGTCAGTGCATCCCTAATGATGGATCACGCGTGATGGTTGGCTCACCGTTTCGGGGGGCGCACCGTCAGTGTACATGACATAAAACTTTGCGTACAGAAGCGCTCAGTTGGGGTACCGTTTACTCGATATACACACGGCTATACCTGAGCAGGTTCTGCTGTCCTGCACCCGGCCCGTTTTTCGTACAACGTTTGCTGTGTACTATTCCGCAACCTTTTTTTGCCGGACACGCGCTATATGAACCGATACCTGCGCATTCTGAAAATTGTGATTTTTGCCGCTCTTACTGCCGGTGTACTGTGGAAAGCGATAGAGGTGGCAAACGGATTGTACCTGCATTCGGTAACCTCCCGTACTCAGGATAATACCGCTGCCGATACGATATATCATGAAGTAAAAATAGTGGGCCATGTTGCAAATCCCGGAATTTACAAGGTTCGCCACGGAATTTCTTACTTTGAACTGCTTAATAAAGCCGGTATAACGAACTCATCCGATATAAGCGACATTATGCTGGGCAACCGCATAGAGTCCAACAGAATAATTCGGGTTGCGGAGACAGAGACACCGGTATCCGCAGCAGTAGCTAATCAAAAGGTACGTCTGGAATTTTTCTGGGGAAGCGTGGAGCTGGTATCCAGGGACGGCCGCAGCATGCAGCCTCAGCCCGGTACCGCCATCGAAGAGGGAACACGTATTATCACCGATGCAAACGCGCAGACAGAGATCTCCCTCAACGCGTATTCGCGCGTGGATATCGATGAATTGAGCGAAATAACGGTGGAGAAAATCGGTGAAGAAAAAGAGGGAAACGTTATCACCCGGCTTTTTCAGCGATCGGGGATGGGGTGGTTCGACATCTCGTACCGCAATGAAAAAGAACGTGTGAAGATAACGACCCGCTATGCCGATATTACCGTTGCCGAACAGGGAGCGAATTTTACTATCGATGCATCCTACGATAAAATTGTGGTGCATACTATCGACGGACTGCTTCTTGTGGAACGAAAGCGCACTGATGAAGCAATCAACCTCATATCGGGCCAGCAGGTTACGGTCTATTCGGATGACCGGCCCTTTCAGGTGCGCAGTTCCGCTGTGCAAAAGACACCGGAGGAGATATTCTCCCCCCTTACACGGAAAAAGACACAGTATTTTCTTAAAAGACGACCTTTTAATTTCATGTTTATCGGGATACCGCACACCTATTATCTCATAAGCGCCGATTTCGATAGAAGACGAGCCACTGTGGTCCATGTTGCCCCGAACACATCGGTAGATCGTTTTGCACAGGGTGTTTCGACCGTGGATCAGGCACTGCTCAAGGCAGGTCCGGCGTTTGTAAACACCCTTATTGAAGAGATAATGAATGTCAGAATCCGCAATTATATCATGCTGAATCGACTCGACATTCTTCAGATTGCGGAGACACTCGGCTCAGTGCCGGTACGAGTGGATGCCAAAGCAGCGGGTGAGCTCAATATCCGCGCCGGGCGTCAAAAACTGACCTCTCAGCAGCTTTTCAGATTTCTCGAACCGGGTGTGTCAGGATGGCAGGGCTCGTACGAACGCCAGAAGCGTGTATTGCAGGCACTTTTTAACAGCCTCTCCACGCAGGAAATTGTGCTTCGCAGTGTTATTATCCGGCAACTGCTTGCAGAGACCGAATCGAACTTCAACTGGAAAGAAGTCGTTGACAAATATTCCAAATTCAAATCGCAGACCGGATGGAATTTTAAATACGAACAACTCCCCGTATCACACACCACCCGGGATAACCGTACCTATCTCATCCCCGACCTCAAAGATGCACGGAATCTGCTCAACCCTGAAGGATGATTACTCATGAGATCTATCGTTTTTGGCGCACACGGCCAGCTTGGCTACGATATGGTCGCCGCACTGCGTTCGATCTACCCGGATGTACGCGCGTTTTCTCGCCCTGAGGCGGATATTACCGACCGCCACACCGTTGAAACACTCGTGCGGACCATACGTCCCGATGCAGTAATCAACTGCGCCGCCTATACAAATGTCGACAGGTGCGAAGAACAAAGCCAGACCGCCTACCTGGTCAACAGGGATGGGCCCGCACTTCTTGCCGATGTGTGCGACGCCGCTGGATGCCTGCTTGTACACATAAGCACCGATTACGTATTTGACGGGAAAGCCGGCGTCCCCTACACCGAAGAAGATACGCCGGAGCCGCATACCGTGTACGGTAAATCCAAACGAGAAGGCGAGCAGGCAATACAGCACAGATGCGTCGATCATGCAATATTTCGTGTCTGCTGGCTCTACGGTCCTCATGGCACAAAAAATTTTGTCAAGGCAATAGTGAAACAGATCGTCGAAAAAGGGGAAAAAAGACTTAGCGTAGTGAATGACCAGAAGGGAACCCCCACCTGTTCGATCGATGTGAGTGAACAGATCGTGGAATGCATACGCCACGGTGCACGAGGTATTTTTCACTGCAGTGCACAGGGAGAATGTACCTGGTACGAATTCGCTCGCCATATTGTTGATAGATGCGGGCTGGAGGCAGAGATCGTACCGTATTCCAGTGCGGAGTTTGTACAGAAAGCACCACGTCCCGGTTACAGCGTGCTCGAAAACCGCAGGCTCGCCCAGGCGGGTATTGATCGAATGCCCCACTGGAAAGACGGATTCGGACGTTATATGTCCGTAAGCGGCGGTGTACAAAGTATTCTGCGCAACCATTAACGCAATTCACCGGAACACCTATGCCACCGAACAGCAAACAGAACAAAACACTGATCTGTCACCTCATGAATTTGCTGGGCTTTCCCGCCCGTTACTCTCTCGCACGAAGACGTGTGCAATCCGGCAACAGGAGCGAAAATATTTCGCTTCCCCTCGATCCAAAAAATGTGAACGATTACCTGCTCGTTCTGCCGGTTTCCCCGTTCGATGCCCTCTATCAAATCGCTATAATAGAATCGATACTTCATGCATTGTCGAAAAGGCGGTGTATCACCGTATGCTGCAGCGAGGTGGCCCAGTTTATCAGGCATATAAAAGGTATCAGTGAAATCGTTGAATACGACCCGGAGCAAATGCACGAATTTTCCCCCTATTATCATGAAATTTGCAAGAAACTTTCCGGGTTCGATTTCACCGTCGCATTTATGCTTGCTCACAATCCCAGCCTTGCATTGCTGAGTCTTACCGGTCACTGCAAGGCACGTTTTCGTGCGGGGTATGAAACGTCTCATGCCGAGCCGTTTCTCAACATTCGCATTGGCAGAGATCCCGGTAAAAAACGTATTGGGGAAAACAGCCGGATTCTTGTACCATTCGGATTCAAGCTACAAAAAGAAACTACCTGGAAAATACCCAGGGATACCGTCAATGAGGTGCGCCACCTTTTTTCCCAATATAACATTCCGCGCACCACGCGTCTCATCGCGCTCGACTGCGCCTGCTGTGTGAAACATTTCGGCAGGTCATGGACCTCACAACTCATTTCGCATTTGTCGGGGACCTATGCCCAACGACTGTTTCTTGTTATTATGGACCGTGAGTTTTACGATTCGAATACCGACTGGCTGCACTCATTTCGTGTACCGATTATGGCTGACACCTCGGTCTCACGGATAGCAGCGGCGCTTTACCTCTCCGGCGTACTGATTTCAGGCAAATCGTCAATTTTTGAAATTGCCCATCTTCTGCATAAAAAAGCGATCGGTATATTCCACGAAAAAGAGCGTGACATATTTATCGATAATGCGTTTTATCAGAAGGCACTCACCTTTACCCGTGGAGATGAATGCATCGATTCTCTCAGGGAAGAGATAGAAAAATTTGCATTCAGAACACGATAATGCTATCATTTATATGTATTTTACCGAGAGACGACATTCACCACATCCGTGACATATGAAACAATTACTGATATACCTTTACAAAACCATACAATTTCGACTGATTACCTGGAAAAACAAGGTTGAAATAAAAAAAGCCTATACCGGTAACCGTCGTCGTTTCGCGTATATCCGGCCCATTTGCATGCTCGCCGCAGCATTGCTTGCCGGGATAGGCCTGGTGACCCTTGTCTCGATATTCGTCATTGCTCCGCTGGCATCGGCACTTACAAGCACTACAGAAAAAAGCCCCACTGCCGATTCCGCAAAAAACGGAAGTGCTTCGCGTTCATCGCAACGCGGTATCATTCACGACAAAGCGGTATCAAGAGTACTCTCTGAAAAAGTAACCGATTCGATCAAAGGAATTTACTCCGACAGGGGCCGAAGGGGTAATGCTCGCGCGGGGAATCTGACCTATGCGCCCCGGCGGGCAATCTATGTGAACAAACGCCTCGGCAAATTGTTCTTACTGCGCTATACCGGCAGCGGATGGGAGACACAAATAACCTGGCCTGCGGCCACCGGAAGATCTCGGGGCGATAAAGTCAGAGAAGGAGACCAGAAAACACCCGAAGGAACCTATTTTATAATCGGCCGTCGCGAGGACCGCGAACTCTCTGCGATTTACGGACCCGCTGCCTTTATCCTGAATTATCCCAACAGAGAAGATATTATCAGGGCTAAAACCGGAAACGGTATCTGGATCCACGGAACCGCTCCCGACTCGAGCCCTGTAAATACCCGCGGTTGTATAGAGCTTGACAACAACGATCTACGCCAGCTCGCCGACACGCTGGGACTCGGAATCGGTACCCCGGTCATTATAAGAGAAGGCGAGACCAGCGGCTCTTCTCTTTCCATACCGTCATACGACATTCTCAGCATTAAACGCGGTTACAGAATTTCTATTTATAAAACTACACAGCGCTATTTTGAGAACAAGCTTGCTATGTGGACCGATGCGTGGGAAGCCCAGAATATCGATCTCTACAGTCAGTTCTACGACACCTCCGATTTCCGCGGCGGCGGGCTTGACTGGAAACGCTGGCGGGACAAAAAAATACGTACGTTTCAAATCTATTCTCACATAACCGTCGATCTTTCGCACATAAGAGTCACTGAATTCTCGAATGATCGTGTCGTATTGAAATTCATTCAGGACTATTCGTCCGAGTCCTTCAATGCGTATGGCGGAAAAAAAATGGTTTTTCGCAAAAAAAACGATACCTGGAAGATATTCAGAGAGAATGTCTTTCCCCGAGAGGAGTTGGTATTATGAATTTCCCTTTCCTGAAAAAAAACGAATATCAGGATCCTGAAAAGCTGGCAGAAGTGCTGCAGGACAATGTCGAAAATCTTCAAAAAATAATCGACAACGCTGGTTCCGAAAAGGCCGAAATACATTCCCTGCTCGCATCGATGGAAAAGGAACGAAGTCAGATACGTACCGAACGTCAGTATGCTCAGCAGATACATACCCAGCTTCAGGAATTCGAGAAAAAGTACGAGCAGGTCGACTCGAAAATCGAATACGTACAGGCGCAGCAGGAAAACCTTGACAAAAGCATTAAAAGCATATCCACGCTCGAGGATAAGATACACAAGTACGAGTCCGTAATCAACAAAATTCTCGACAATGAGAATTACCTCGAAAATCTCGACAAAAACGTCGACAACATCATTCAGAAGCTTGACGGCAAGGCGGATGTAGATGTCGTAAAACAGACTTCGCAATCTCTGAACGAACTGATGCAGCGTCAGGACAAGCATACCGAAGCGCTCTCTTCAATGGAGCAGAAAACCGAAAAACTTTCCAAAGAGATCGGGGCTGTTGAAGAGAATTTTGCACAGGTCGGCCAACGCTCGGAATCGCTCAACAGCAATATCGATGAGCTGGAAGAACGCATGAATTCGCTCATGCTGACCAGGGAAAAAGTCGAAAATCTCAACGATCTTTCGGAATATGTAAAGTCGAAAGTCAAGGAACTCGACTATCAGCGTGTAGTGGTGGAAAAGGCGACTGAAGAAGCCGGACGCTTGAACACCATTACCTGGCGTGTGGACAACGAATTAAAGCATGTCAAACAGAACCTCTCCACACTACAGCGCACCGAAAAAAATATCGAGCAGATAAACGAAATGCTGGAAAGAAGTCAGAGCTCGATAAATGAAATCCGTCAGTTCCAGAAAATGATGGAGAATGCAACGCATAAAATCACGGAAATAAAACAACTCGATTCATATCTTGACGAAAAGCTAGAGAGTTTCAACCAGAAAACCGAGCATGTAAACAAGGTGTACGAACGTGCCCACGAAGTCCATACCATCGCCAAAAACACCGAGGCGACGGTCAACACGGTAACCAAACATAAACAGATGGTCGAAGAGACGAGGAATAAAATCATCGAATACGAAAAACACGTCGATAAAATCAATTCCCGCATAGATGAGATGGACAAGCAGTGGAACACCCTCGACTCAATAAGACAGCAGGTCGAATCACTGCAGGAACAGGCCAATGAGGTGGAACAGAACCAGGAGAATTTGCAGAATACACAGAACCAAATACAATCTCACCAGAACAAACTCGAAGATCTTCGCTCGCTTATAGACGACACCTGCCAGAAGGAAGAGTATATGCTTGAGTACAAATCACAGATCGAGCAGATGGATAAACGCATACAGGACTCCATGAAGCAGGGCGAAGAACTCAACACACGAATACAGGAGCTGAGTAACTACGACCAGTATATATCAGGTGTCTCCGATCAGATCGAAGAGCTGCAGTCACTTTCAAATAAGGTCAGTGATAAAATCAACGATGTCAACGACCGTGCGCGCATTATCCAGGAGGTCGACAACAAAATCGCGAATCTCGGGGATATGGTGGAGGATATCGACGAACGCATCGACGGCCAGCTCAAACGGAAATCGCAAATTGACAACGCGGAAAAACGCCTCGACCAGCTCAACTATCTTATCGGCGACATCAACATGAAGATACAGAACCTCTCACGGGACCAGAAAAACGTGGATGAGGTGAAAAGCAAACTCTCCACCATTTCGGTGCAATCCAACGAAGCGGAAGAGACTATCGAACGACTCTCGAGTGAAAAACGAAAACTCACGGAGACCGAAAACTACATTCAATCGCTGCAGCACCAATGCGAAGAACTCGTACGCAAAGCGAATAAGGGAATCGACCACTTCGATGAAAAACTCAATGAGTCCGAACAGAGAATGAATGAGAAAGATGCGCGTTTTCAGCAGCTTCTCCAACAAAATCAGAACGACCTCGATACAATAAACGAATACCGTACCCATATCAATCAGGCGGTCGATCAGCTGTCTGAAGTACAGAAGGCGTATGAAAACCTCAAAAACGAAATGAATCAGATCAACAGACGATACACCAAAATCGAAGCGATCGACTCACGAATTGAAAATATCAACACCGCTATTTCGGATATCGAAATTCGCATTGAGGCGGTCGACAAGCAACGTGATATAATCGATAAGGCGCAAAAGAAAATTGACACGCTAATCGATACAAGCCAGAAAACGGATGACAAGATCGATGAAATAAAATCACAGCACACCAAAATCGAAGAAATAGGCAACGAGACCAAAAACATCGAAAAACTGATGGGTTCACTTGAGCAACGGGCGTCCAAGCTTACGCAGCAGGAAAAACACATAAGCGAAGGAGAACAGAGAATAAAGAATCTCAATCTCCTCATGAGTGATATAAAATCACAGATAACCAACCTTACCAAGGAGAGTGAGCGTATACAGCAGGCAACCGAGAAATCCTCCGAGTTGAAATACCTGCTTGGTGAAGTTGAACAGAAGCTTAAATTACTGCGCAATGAAAGTAACACCTGAACCGACCTATTTAAGGCGTCTGGATTCCACGTATGCAGTGCGGACGGCAGCAGATTTGACAAATAAGAGATTCTTGTTCAGGTACCAGTCAGTAGTGTAATAGCGATGCGTAACCAGGCATTTACAGAAGAATCCGTGGAGGAATTGCTTCGAAAAATACACGAAGTAAATCCAGCAGTATCGTCGGAACTTATAAAAAGGGCATATCTCTTTTCTCTGGAAGCACACCGTCACCAGTATCGAAAGTCCGGGGAAGATTTCCTCTCCCATCCTGTTTCGGTCGCACTCATTTTGGCGGAACAGCAGCTTGACTCCACCACAATCGCGGCAGGCCTTCTTCATGATGTGCTGGAAGATACGGCTACATCATTCGATACTCTCAGACAGCAATTCGGTGAACAGATCGCCCATCTGGTCGACGGGGTCACTAAAATCGAAAAAATAGAATCAAAGACGATTGCTGAACGACAGGCGGAAACCTATCGAAAACTCATTTTTTCGATGGCACACGATATTCGGGTTATCATCATTAAATTTGCTGACCGGGTGCACAACCTGCGCACACTCCATTTCCTTAAGAAAGAAAAAATCCACGCTATAGCGAGAGAGACACTCGATATCTATGCGCCGCTTGCAAACCGTCTCGGTATGCAGCGTATCAAAGTAAAGCTCGAAGATCTCGCCTTTATGCATCTGCATCCGCAGGAATACAGGGATATTGTCTCCAAGGTCGTTGAGACGCAATTTGACCGCGAACTACTTATCGATAATTTCGTCAATCCGATTCGTCACCGGCTCGAGGAAGAGGGTATAAAGGCCACCGTGATAGGGCGCCCCAAGCATTTTTACAGTATCTACCAAAAAATGACCCTTTACAACCGGCCGTTTGAAGAGATATACGACCTTCTCGCTATCCGTATTATTACCGACTCGGTCAAGGAATGCTATTATACGCTGGGAATCATACATTCGCTGTGGAAACCCATTCAGGAACGATTCAAGGATTATATCAGCGCGCCCAAAACCAACGGCTACCAGTCCCTGCACACAACCGTAGTGGGCGGCAACGGCAACATCGTCGAGATACAGATCCGCACGCACGAGATGAACCAGACCGCTGAAGAAGGCATCGCGGCGCACTGGATATACAAAGAGACAAACGGTTCTGTGATGAGCGATAAGGAAAACGCGAAACTCGGATGGCTCAGAAATATCATCGAATGGCAGAAAGAGCTGCCCGACTCGTCCGAATTTTTCGAGAATTTCAAAATCGATCTATTCAGCGAGGAAATTTTCTGCTTTACTCCCAAGGGCGATCTTATTTCACTTCCGCAGGGAGCCACGGTACTCGATTTCGCCTTTGCGGTTCATACCGAACTCGGACTTAAATGTATCGGCGCAAAAGTAGACGGCAAGGCAGTTCATCAGGATACCCCGCTGCAAAACGGGGCAACGGTCGAAGTGCTGCATTCTTCTCAAAAAGAGCCCTCAATTGAGCAGCTCTCGGCAGTAAAAACGCCCAAAGCGAAAACGGGCATCAGGCGCAGGCTGAGGAACAAGCAGAAACAGGAAAGCATCGATCTGGGTAAAAAAGTCGTTAAATCGAATTACAAAAGCCTCGGGCTTTCAACCCCTTTTACCGACCATGTCGCCGACCTGCTGCAGCATCTGGGGGTAAACAACCTTGAAAGGCTTTACGAACTCGTTGGTAAGGGTGACATCGGGGTTGAACGTGTTATGCAGTATTTCAAATATATCCAGGTTAACCAGGCGATGCCCGGACGTATTGCCACCAAACTGGCACGACGATTCAGCGGAGACCGGCACGCCGTGGTCGTGGGCGACAGCGACAATACCATGATTCGCTTTGCCAAATGCTGCAACCCGATCCCCCACGACAATATCGTCGGTTTTATTACAAAAGGCAGAGGGATCGTCGTTCATCGCGACAACTGCATCCACACGGAGTTGTTCCGGGAAAATGACGAAAGAAAAATAGGCGTGCGGTGGGATACACATGAAGACATCCATTTTATCGCTATACTCGAAATCGTCGCGCACGACTCCCCCGGGCTGCTGCACCAGCTCAGCAGTATATTCATCCATTTCGGGGCCAATATACGTGAGGCGGAAATAAAAACCACCGGTAAATATGCCCACGATATTTTCCGCATTGACATCAAAAACAAGAATCAGCTCAAGCAGATTATCCGCAGGATCGAAAAACTCAAAGACGTTGAAAACGTGGTGCGCACAAAAAGAAATTTCTGATAGTCCATCGCCGTAACTCTGGTTGTATTTTCAGAGTAACCGATACTATTTTTTACGTACCACAGTAGAAAGGCGTATCGTAACCCGTGTCGTAAAGACCACTCCTCAGACCGGTAACCTGTTCTCGATAATTATCCTGGTACATATCTACTTTTTTTGAAAAGGGAGTCGACATCGTATTATGAATGGTGATCTCAAAATTTTTTCCGGCAATGCGAACATGCCGCTTGCAGAAGCTATTTGTTTAAATGCCGGTATTTCTCTGGGTAAATGCCAGATAAGTAAATTCAGCAATGACAACATTAAGGTTCGCATTCTGGAGAGTGTCCGCGGCAAAGACGTCTTTATCATACAGCCCTCTACCTGTCCGGTAAACGAAGGTATAATGGAGCTTCTTATTCTGATCGATGCGATAAAGCACGCCAGCGCCGCCCGTATAACCGCTGTCACCCCTTATTTCCCTTACGTGCGCTCCGATAAAAAAGACGAACCGCGGATTTCCATTACTGCACGTCTCATGATGGATCTTCTGAACACCTCCGGTGCGGACCGCGTAATGACCATTAACCTGCATGCCCCCCAGATTCAGGGATTTTCCCGCATACCGGTCGATCATCTGCTCGCGGGCAAACTTTTCTGCGATCATTTTCGGGAAGAAGGGGTTGAAAACAGCGTAGTCGTCGCTCCTGATGCAGGCGGCGTAAAGCACGCAAAATACTATGCCTCATCGCTTCGTCTGCCACTGGCCATTCTCGACAAGCGACGAATCGATGACAGCGAGTCTCCCGAAGTACACAATATTATCGGGGACGTGCAGGGGAAACGGGCTATTATCGTTGATGACGAAGTGGCATCCGGCGGCTCTCTGATGGAAGCGGCGAATGCGCTTATCAAGTTCGGCGCAAAAGAGGTACAGGCCTGCTGCGTACACGGAGTGCTGTGCGGTAAAGCCATTTCCAGATTGCAGAATTCCGAATTATCCAAACTAGTGATTACCGATACGGTTTTTATTCCGGACCATAAAAAAATCGATAAGCTGAAAGTAATCTCGGTTGCCGACCTTCTTGCGCAGGCGATAGTTTTTACCAATAAGGGTGAATCGATTAGCGGATTGTATCAGCAGTATTAGCCCACGGGTGCAGTGGACCCTGCATCGCTTTGGACCCTTTTCATGCCCACATATACTGCAGGCCGCGACGAAGCGGAAAGTCGTCTTGACAAACACGTCAGACGTACATGTCGGTTTCTTTCTCTCTCGGCGATATATAAATATATACGCACAGGCAGGATCCGAATAAACGGAAAAAAGAAAAAACCTTCTTTTAAAATATCCGAAGGTGATGAAATTTATATCGACTGTGATACGTCTCAGTTGAGCTCGCATCAGATCGATGATACTTCCGTACTAAACGCGCTGTATCAGTCAGATTATTATAGACACAATTTTTGTGTGCTTTGGGAGGACGAACATTTTATCGCCTGTGACAAGCCGGCCGGCATTGTCGTACATCCCGGCTCCGGGCATAAAAGAGGCGCTACCATGATCGATATGGTAAAGAGCTACCTGTTACATTCGCCCGGTCATACAAAAAATACTACCCCAAGCCCGGTTCATCGACTCGATAAAGAGACATCCGGAATACTGCTGTTTGCCAGGGATAAAAAAAGCGCCCGGGATATTCACCAGCATTTCAGATCTCAGCGGATGCAAAAGCTCTATTACGCCCTGTGTCACGGTCATCCTCCTGATTACCGAGGAGAAATCACCGGCAGGCTTCAACGGACATACACAAGAAATGAAGGTACGGTTGTCACCACTTCACAAAATGGAAAGCATGCACGTACCACGTACGAAACGCTGCAGCGATATCGGGATTTTTCTTTTCTCAAGCTTCGCATATCTACCGGGCGTACTCACCAGATACGGGTACACTGTGCTTATTTAGGCTGTCCGTTACTCAATGACTCGAGGTATGGCGACACCAGTGCCCTTCCCTACGATGTGTCACGCTCAATTTCATCTATGCTTATGTTGCACGCCGCAGAACTCGATTTTGTTCATCCGGTAAGTAAGATGCCCGTGCATATCGAATCCCCCCTTCCCGCACGTTTTGTTCACGCCAGGAATACGCTCGCCTCTCGCTGACCAGTTCGGGTATTACGGTGCATAAATTATCTTGCGTTTAAAATGGGCACTGCCGCGTACCGCTTCGCCTTTTGCGCGCATCTTCAGTATATACATCCCTCCTGCCAGTGGTCTGTCACCGTACGAGGTACCATCCCATACAATGGAATTCATTCCCGGAGAGAGTCTGGAGACATCGATTCGTCTTTGCCATACACAGCGTCCCATCATATCGAACATTTGAAACGAGAGCCGCTCAATTCCCGCATACGGCAGGTTGAATTGAATCCGCATTGCCGCATGCACCGGATTTGGATAACAGCGTCCAAGCTTTAGACGCAGCGATGTAAGACGTTCGCGTACCTGACGATGATATCCAGGCGTTCCAGCAACAACCCACCTGTATTTTTTCGAATTCTTTTCGAGGACAAACCCACTGTCTGCACCAGAGCTTTTTTGGCCGGCAAAAACCGGATCGTACGATTTGACGAGGTAGCCTTCGGGCAGCATGGCATCCGTGATAATGTCATAGCTGAGCTGTTGTGGCTCTGCTCCGTGGTTTTCAAATACCAGTTCGAATGTCTCGCCATGTTCGGATGATTTCGATTTAAGCACATGTCCGTAAACCGGTGATTGCGGATTACGTACCACACCGGCGCTTACCTTTGCAAATCCACGCGTATTGGCAAAATAACGGGAGTTTTCTATCTTTTCGTTGTACCCGCAGTAAACCGGTGCAAGCTCGTGTTTTTCTCCACATGTCGTGTGTACCGAGATCGACCAGTTTTTTGGGGGATCCTGCGAAAGCCGCTTTGCATTACCGCCCTGATACGATGGGGCGATATTCGCGTTCACCGGAGGAATACGAAGCGTAACCGCGCTGTCGAGCACATTGTATACGGTATATGCGGTATCAGGAGAGTTGACAATCCGTAGATCTTCAAAATAATCTTCATTCTCGAAATCGGGAAAACCGGCAAGAAAGATCGGTATACTCACATATCCGGTATCGGTTTTTCCCCAGCGATAGAACTCGAGTGAGTCGGTCACTGTGGCACGCGGACCGGTAGCCTCCAACACCTGCCACAGCATGACGTCGAAGCCAAACGGTACGGCAAAATCGTTCCATCCCGGATCCAGCGTTATCTCTACCGTATCGTCAAGCGCAAGCGTAATTCCGCTACCAAAGCTGGAACTCACTTCATCTCGTGACTTTATCCAGATAATATTTCCCGGTTCGAACACAAACAATGAATCGGTCGATCCGGCGGGATCATACTCCACCCATTTGCTCTGCTGAGAGGCATTCCCTGCATACGATTCCCACACGAAAAGCCGCTGCTGCATAGAATCGTAGGTCCACTCCGGATTATCGAGCAGCCGCGACATCACCGCCGACACACTCTCTGGCGCCACGGTCAGCCGTGACGTTACATGCAGCGGAAACCACGTCCGCGGTTCAATAAACAGAGGATCGGACTGTTTTCGCAGCGCCCGGTGTGCCATATCTATTGTGTCACGATACACACCGTCATCCACAACCAGCACGGCCCGAACTCCGTTTGTCTGCACACCTCGTGCAGGAATACGCAACACCAGCGTATCGACGGTATCACTCACTGTTCCCTGGGTGTCGACCGATGCGAATAATTCCTTATCGGGGGTTGCATAGTAGAACCACCACTGAACACCGCCTACGTTATCCCCGAGTAGCAGCGTATCGACGATCATCGTCACCCCGGTATCCATAATACTGCCGCGTTGTGAAATGAACGAGGTGTCCGGTTTTTTTGCATCAACCATCGCGACATATCCATACGTGAGGTCCGAAGTCTTGACGTATACCCTATTGTGTACCGTATCAAGCACCGCATCACGCATAATCGTCATACCGCCGGGTCTTGTCTGATACATGCGCACGCCAGACTCCGATGCACCGTCGGGTATCGAATCTTCACTGTAACGAACCCCGATGTAAAAAGCGGGATTGTCAAGCCCCTGGGCGAACTCGAATCCGGTGCCCACTATTTGGCTTCCGCTTCCTGTGACGGCATTATAATCCCGGTAGCGAATAGTATCCGCACGGCGCGCATAACTAATCGACGGATCGGGCCACAATAGTACCGATTCATTAAATCTTTTGACCGTATCTACCCCGGACGCAAAATACTGCACCGTCTGCCAGGTAAACGACCCAACAGTAACGGTATCGCTGGATTGTGCAGTGGGCTCACGTGCCACGGTATTCTGTTTTCTATACCAGAGACATACCGAATAGACCGTATCGAACCGGCAGTCGGTGCGCAGAGGAATCCGCAGGGTATCGCCCTGTACCGCGCCTGATGGTATCGACGAGAACTGATCCGGCGCGTTCGGATCACAACTGTCCCCAAGGCTGTACGAATAGGCCCAGGAAAAGCTGTCGATATCGGCAGTGTCGACACGCCAGCGCACCACAATCTCCATAACGGACGTATCGAGCCACGCACTGTCTATTACCAGCTCATTCTCGTAAGTGGTATCCACCTGAGCCTTCTGTGTTGTCGCATCGTCGGTTGCAGATTGCGACACAGGTGACCAGAGCCCGTGGTTGGCGACCTGAAGCCCGAAGAAGTAGCGCGTATTCGACGCAAGATTACCCAGCGTATACGCGGTATCGCTAACCGCTACCATAATACTGTCATACGATTGGGAGGGTATCGACACCTGAAGCGGCACCGCACTTGCGGTACCATACCAGATACGGACGCTGTCGATTTCTGAGCCGACCGTATCCCATACAAGCCGTATTTCACTCGCACTCAGTGCCTGGGCAAATAGTGACACCGTGTTCTCCGGCCGCTGGTATCCGACCTTGAACGGCGCGACTACCGCGGTATCCCGGGAGACATTCCCATTGGCTCCCACCACAGCAGCATAGATGTAGACATCCCGCCGGTCCCCTTCGAACTGGGACGCACGCCACACGATTCGGGAGGGATCCCCGGCGGACTGCAGCGCGGCAATACTCAGCGAGGTATCTCCGTTTGCGGCACCGCCTGCACTGAATGAATACCAGACAGAGACAATCGAATCCCTCTGCGCATCGAGC
The DNA here is from genome assembly GCA_964589825.1 of uncultured Fibrobacterota bacterium. Lineage (GTDB taxonomy): Bacteria > Fibrobacterota > Chitinivibrionia > Chitinivibrionales > WJKA01 > CAZPUS01. The sequence continues at coordinate 135,709 of CAZPUS010000003.1, forward strand.
ACGGAGACACTATCCAGTGTAAGTGCGACCGAATCACCTTCGAGATAGGTCCCGCTGATCACGAGCGGATTATCAGGACGCAGGGTATCCGTCATCAGCACCAGTGCACCGTTGTTTGGCTTGAAGAGAGTCCGCTTTTTCGTGTAATTGTGCCAATGAAGCGCACTCATGAACCCATAGTATACAGAATCGCCGCTGTAAGGGCTTACCTGTACGGTGTCAGAGACGATATCATTGCCCGTTGCTTTGAGCTGACGGGTATCGTATCCCGAAATCTTCTGTGAAGTCGCGGTATCAGCCGGGAGGGAATCCTTACGTGCCCATAATTCGAGTGTATCGATACGGTAATAATCAAACGGCGGTTCGGTTTTGCGATGCCGTGCGGTATCGATCAGCTGAATGCTGCTGAAGGTAATGGCAACAAGGCTGTCCGTTACATAATTTGCGGTGATACGTACCGGGTTCCCTTCCGGCGGAATCACACTGACATGATCGGTTCGTACAGTCGAATCGATGCCTCCGGGCCCGTAGGCATACAGCCGCACAGTATACGTTCCGGTATCGGCATACGTATGGGTAACCGTATCCGCGGTATCGGTACTGCCGTCACCAAAATACCATCGCAGCGAATCGACGCTCCCCTGAGATGAATCCCGAAACTGTATGGCATTGCCCTGGTAGACAGAAAACGGCTGATGGGGGGCAAACCGTGCATTGGGAGCACTATAGTAAGTAAACTGTGCAGTATCCGAGCTGCTTCCGACATTCCCCGCACTGTCAACGCCGTAGACCACGATTTGATACGTTCCCTGCGCAAGATTGGCATCGGCAAGGCCGTAGGCCCACTGGGTAGAGACGCTGCCGTAGCGGTGTACCGGGCGGTAGAGTCCGGTGGTATCGTAAAACACCGATCCGTTCCAGAGATAGCCGTCCGGGTTGCGAATCTGCACCTTAACCGATTCAACACCCGCGGTCACATCCCATGCCGCACCGTAAATGCTGTCCGGCCAGCTTGACGTATTATAGGTTGCCGCCATTGCCACACTGTCTCCGGGCGGCGTCACGTCATACGTAATCGTATCATAGAACCAGTTGGTGGTATTACTTACATCATCCATGAATTGTGCCCCAACCCGTTTTATCCCGTCTCCTCCGCTGCTGATATCGATGCTGTCATCTGTGGCAAAAGTTTTCCACTGAGTCGTATCCGCCGCATGGTGAATCCGCATACTTTCGGTATCATCGGTATCGGCGGAGAGCGTAAGGTGCACTCTCGACTGTCGCGTAAACGCTCCTTCATCTATGGATATTGCAATGCCCGAAGGAGCACTGTTGTCATACGTAAAAGTTTGCGATCCGGGTGCCGATTCGACATTGCCCACATTATCGGTAGCACGGGACCATACCGTGTAGGTGTGCCCGTCTGTCAGGTTCGCCTCTACCAGACTATACGACCACGTATTCGTTCCGCTCACCGAAAACCAGGTAACTGAAGTGAACCATGAATTACCATTCCAGTATAAGCCTCCTGTACCAGCATCCTGATCCAGAATCTGTATCTCCACTGAAGAGACACCTGCGGCACTGTCCCCCGCGGTCCCCTCTATACGCCCGGGCCACGTAGATGAGCTGTACGTCCCGGACGTCGTCACCTCGGACCACGGATCGCTGATGTCGTAAGTGGTACTGTCGGTTGCCCACGCAGAGGTATTGCCTGCCACATCCTTGAATTGCGCACCTATGCGGATTCCGTTATTGCTTCCTACATATGAAATATCGAAATCAAATACCGTATCCTGAAAGCCCTCCCATGAAAGATTCGCGGTATCAGACGTCACATCACCTATACGCATGCTTTCACCACTCGATATAAGTTCTATTGGAGGTGTGCTGTGGTTGGTAAACCCGCTGTTATCGATAATATTGATAATCGCATTCACCGCACTCGTATCATACGTAAACCCCATGCTGTCGCTGTGGGGTGAAGGGATAATCCCTGCTGAATCGATCGCCTTGATTTTGACGGTAAAGTCCTCACTACCACTTGATGGTAACCCTTTTGCAAGCGCCGAATCATGAAGCGGATATACCCAGTTGGAGCCACTCACAAAATGTGCCCCGTGATAGACCGAAGTCGCGGCATTCCAGTTACCAGCGTCTTCGTCCCACCATCCGCCGCCTTCTATCCGGATGCTTATTGCAACGGAATCGACACCACTCAAATTATCGGTGGCGGTAATCGTGATTGTATCCGGCCAAGACTCATCGTTATACACACCCGAGGCTGTCTCTATGACTCCGGTGGCATCACTCTTATCTATAACGAGCGTCGCCGTATCGGTAGCTGCGTTCCCCGCACTGTCCCAGCCGAACACCACTGTTTCGTAAATTCCGGGGTTGAGCTGACTTAAAAGATTATCAGCCACCTGCCAGCTCGAAGCATCAGACATAGTCGCATTGACACTGTCGGTACTTACACGAAGGGTGACCGTCTCGAGCCCGAGATCATCACTCATGGTACCGGACAACGGCGGTGTCTGATCGTTGGTCGCCATTCTCTGTGCAATGCCTACTGTGGGAGCACTGCCATCGTACACTACCGTGTCTGCACCGTATTGGTTCCATTTGTCCACGGAATTCTGTGCGACACTGTCAGGTATCCATACGCGGACCGCACCGCTGGATGCCGGTATAACAGTAACACTCCAGACTCGATCGGTTTCGACTTCCGTCCAATTGGAAAAACTGCCGTTTTCGACCCCGGCTTCACTCGTATTGAACGGATCACTACCGTTCATTTGATGGCTGAACGAGACCGTAACCGAACAGGGATCCGCACTCGTATACGCCTGATCCGCCACCGTATCTATCTGCACCGTTACGGTAACATCTGAAGAATCAAACGTAAAGGTGCTCGAATCGGTGCCGCGGTTTGTTGCGCTGTCGTACGCATGAGCGATTACCGTATAATCTTCCCCGTTTTGATAAGTAACCGATAAAGAACTCCACGACCACGAGGCAAGAGTACCTCCCGGGGTAATACTGTTTCCGCTACTGTCGGGTACCCAGTTTCCCGTGCCTTCATTCCACCAATTATTATTACTCTCCCGCCGCACATACAAGTCAACACGCTCCAGTCCCGATGTACCGTTGTCACTTGCCGTGCCTGAAATAGGAGGGGCTGTTGCCACTGTGCTGTTATCCGCGGGGTTATCAACCGTTATTGACGGCGGCTCAGTATCATCCCACCAGTCGAGCACAATATATCCGCTGCCGGTCACCTGTGAAAAATCGGAAGAATCATACAAGCCACTGTCCTGATAGACTCCGTCGATACCCAACGAATCCATGTAGACGGTATTGCCGTTGAGATTAAAACTCCTCGCACCATCCAGCATACACCGCTGTATATGTATGTTATCTACTCCAAGCACCGCCGGCCCGGTATACCCGTCCTTCTGATTCCACAATTCAATACTGTCTACCGAAGTCAAATTCCAGTACATACTGTCCGGCGTACCCGACGCAAACAGAACACTGTCGCCTTTTTCAGGCGCAATGTCACCGTCCCAGTTGGTGGCGGTATTTGCCTGGTTATCACCCGA
>CAZPUS010000004.1:0-15364 GCA_964589825.1 uncultured Fibrobacterota bacterium
GAGTGGATGCCGCAAGGTGTGATAAAACCTGCGAAGCAGGGGAAATACTCGTAACTGAAGGGGTGACGAAAAACCACTTATGTTACAACACGGTTGTTTTTTTATGGGAAATCTTTTTCCGAGATTTTTGGAGAAATTTTTTCCGGTGCTGACAATAAGAGAATAAAAATATGCAAAAATTTCTTGACATTAGCCATACAAATGACCTCGGATGCTATTGATGCTTCACACACCCTGAAATATCCAGCCCTCGGTTATACATCGGTGTGTTGATTTTCGTATCTTTAATAAATACGATAGCTATAGTAATCGAATACCTATGACCGACCAATACACTATTGCAAGAGGGATTACATATGAAAGAAGCACTTTTTTACACAAAACGAGATAACAGTAATGTCCAGTGTAACCTGTGTCCCCACAACTGTGTCATTGCCCCCGGGAACACGGGGAAATGCTGCGTGCGGGAAAACCACAACGGTACATTATACACCATAAGCTACAATAAAGCGATAACTACCGCTGTCGATCCGATCGAAAAAAAACCGCTCTATCATTTTTATCCGGGAAGTTTCTCATTTTCGATCGCCACCGCAGGATGTAACCTCTCCTGCAGTTTTTGTCAAAACAGCACTATTTCAAATCCCACAGGGCCGTTGCCAGGATCGGCACTCTCTCCGCAGGAGGTGGTAAGTCAAGCTCAGGAGGCGGGATGCCGTTCCATTGCCTATACCTACACCGAACCGACGGTGTTTTACGAATATGCACTGGATATTGCCCGACACGCACACGCGCAAAACCTGAAAAACGTCTTTGTAACCAACGGATTCACCACCCCCGGTGCGATAGATACAATATCTCCCCTGCTCGATGCCGCCAACATAGATCTTAAAGCATATACGGATGATTTTTATCGCCGCTACACCGGGGGACGCCTTCAGCCGGTACTGGATGCAATAGCGCGCTACCACCGCAACGGTGTATTCATCGAAATAACGACACTGCTCATCCCCGGAAAAAACGACAGCGCCGGAGAACTTGGCGAGATCGCCTCGTTTATTGCATCACTGGACAGGCGAATCCCATGGCATATTTCCCGGTTCCATCCAACCTATCTCATGACCGACACTCCACCCACTCCTTCTGATACCATTCATCAGGCGCTGCATATCGGCAAAGAGAAAGGGCTTGTTCACGTATACCCCGGCAATATCCCCTCTCCGGATAATGAGGTGACTCGTTGTCCCTCTTGCGGAAAAATCATCATCGAGCGCAGCGGGTTTTCTGTCGCAGAGGTACACTGCTCAAACGGGAGGTGTGATTTCTGCAACGCAGAAGTAAACGTGGTGTGCTGAATCGATCCGCTAACGGACTAAAGCATTAAAAATTCCTGCCGATATACAGAATAGGAGTAATTATATTTATCCAAGCAAAGTGAGGTCCATATGGCAGTAAATGAAGTAAGCGGGAACCAACCCCCGCCACCACCGCCGCCGGAAAACAACGAAGCACCACGTGCACGGGAAGAAGAACCGACTCCACCGCCCCGTGAGAGTGAACCACCACCAGCTCCCCAGGGAGGTGCACAAATAGAAGGTGCGTCTGAAATCAACATCACTGCATAACCCGCTTTAACGGCGCTATCCGGTATACAATACACGGATCACGATGACTATTTCGTGATCCGTTTTTTTGTGAGGGCACGAAGCGATAGTTTGACCGATGTAATGGAAATGAGACTTGAAAACATTACCACCCATCTTCTATTTTTTCTGGGTACTATAATTTTTTGTATCGATGGAAAAGAAAATATTTAATCGGAGTGTAGCGCAGTCTGGTAGCGCACTTCGTTCGGGACGAAGGAGTCGGAGGTTCAAATCCTCTCACTCCGATTATATTTTCATCGCTCTGCGGGAATTTCAGAGGGCAGCCGCATACGATAATCGGAAAAAATCCGGTTGCATAATTTAAAAAGGGGGCGATATCACTGTGTTATGAATCATTCAGAAGACGCCCCGCGCTACATCGGAAGGTGTACTGAGGCGGATGCCTCTGCACATATAAAAAAAAATCCGGTTTTACTCCTGCCGGTGTGTTCTTTAAAGCCTTACGGTAACGCTGCGGCGTGTGATTGCGGTATGGTCATTGCCGAACATATAGCCGCGCATCTTTCCCGGCATCACGATATCCTCATGGCACCCTCTTTTAACTATGGATACGCCATCGCTTTTTCTGCGTTCAGCGGTTGTGCCGGCATTAAAAAAGATCATCTCGAAACCGCGCTTCTGGATATGATCACCTGCTGGCGTACCCAGGGAATAGGTCTTTTTATTGTCATAACCAACGAACCGTATACGCATGAAGCAATGGAAGGTGTCCGCACGCGTTGCGCCGGCCATGCCCACCCGACCATACTGCATACCTTGTGCTGGCATACCGATCCCGAAATCAGTACATTCCTTCACACTTCGCTATCCGATATTCCCGGGCAGAGAAACGCATTGCCCTTTTACGACCAGGCCGATATCGCAATGATTTCGCACATTGATCCCTCCAGATATTTTCTTTCTCCGCACCACAAAAAAACCGGGGAAACGCACAAGCGACCCGCAAATACTCCGGATTACACACGCTGGAAAAAAAGGGGGATGGATCCACATAAATACCGAAAAAACTGGCCCAACGGAATGCTTACCTCCGCCATACCGGTATCGGAATCTTTCGGGACTCATATATATCATTATATTTTAGACGTATTCACCAGGAAAACCACGCACCTACTGGACGGTCTGCATGCATGAACGTATTGCACATCATATACTCGACAATGGACTGACGATAATCTGTCTTCCAAAAAACAGCGCCCCCATATGCTCTGTACAACTGTGGTACTCCACCGGGAGCGCCAATGAAACCAACGGTATTCACGGTGTTTCTCATATTCTTGAGCATATGATGTTTCGGGGTTCAGCGAATTACGCATCGCAGGAACACGCACGGCGTATCAACGAAACGGGGGGCAACTGCAATGCAGCAACAGCGGAAGACTTTACTGTGTTCATCAATAACGTGCCCTCACGTTTTCTGGAGCTTGTCCTGCAGCTGGAAGCGGACAGGATGCAGACACTGAGCCTAGATCCCGAATTGCTCGAGATCGAACGAAACGTCATTATCGAAGAATTCCACACCTATATGAACAATCCGGCCACAAAAGCATTCCTCGAATTCAGAAAGGAATTTTTCAAGGGTCATCCGTATGCACTTTCTGCACTCGGCACACATGAAGACATTGCAGCGGTCACCGCCCAACAGTGTCGGGAATATTACGAAACCTGGTATACTCCGCGCAATGCGACCCTCGTGATCACTGGTGATGTCGCGAGTACCGATCAGGTCCTTGAAACCGTGCAGCGTTATTTCGGCTCGATCGATGGTCCCCCCCCGAAAAAACCCCGCACGTCCGACAGCAGCGATACACGTATTGGCAGTGAAACTCGCAGAATGACCCGAAAGATCGACTTCCAGGTACCAATGCTGATCACCGGTTATCCCGCCCCTCCGTCATCGAGCGACGACGCCCTTGCACTTGAAATGCTCCAGGGAGTCCTCTCTCACGGTGATGCAAGCCGGCTTTACAGAGCTCTGGTACGTCAGCGGTCTCTTGCGGTAATGGTCAGCGGAATGAATCACCTCATGAAACATGCCGGGATGTCACTCTTTGTTGCCGCATTCACACCCGATACCCCGGTAAAAAAAATCGAACGAGCGCTTATAAACGAACTTGAACGTGTTATTACTGCCGGTATAGAAGAGATGGAACTTCTTAAAATCAAGAACAATGCACTTACCGACCGGGTATTTGAACTCTATTCCACTGAACAACTCTGTCACAAACTCGGCTATTCTCACATTATCGATGGGGACTTCAATAAATGGGTACACCGACTCGAGATGCTTTCTCGTTTAAAAAGCGACGACCTGATCGATATTTCGCGTCGCTATTTCAATGATTCACAGCGGTATATGCTGCATTTGAAACCTTCCCGTGCCAATCCGATGCTTTTTGTTGCCGGAATCGCAAAAAAGCTTTTTTCCCGGTCTTCATAATGAGATTTCTTACGATCAATTGAAAGAGATGCATATGGAAATGCGTTATCATTTTCCGCCTTATGAGCAGGAAACCCTCTCCAATGGGCTTTCGGTAATGTGGACTCCGCATAGCGAACATGATGGTCTGCTCGTTGCGCTCCAGCTTCCCACCGGCAAATACGACGATCCCGCAGGCAAAGAAGGAACTGCCGAATTATGGGCCGCTTTGGTACAAAAAGCGAGTGAAACCCACGACACCGATATTTTTACCGAAAAAATCGAACAACACGGCGCACTTTTATTCTCTTCGGTGCAAAATGAATATCTGCTGCTGGGATGCAAAATGATGCCCGAACATGCACATGAAATAGTTCCGTTATTCTGGGACATGGTTGTAAATCCGGGCTTTCCCGCACAGGAACTGGCACAACTGAAAAAAGAGATGGTGGCGCATCTTCAGTCGCAGTTGTCAACGCCCTCTGCCATTGCTAGCCGTCAGTTCTACCGTGACCTTTATTCTTCCACACATGCCGCCGGACGCTATAAAACGCTTACTTCAATAAAAAACATCTCCCTTTCCGATATCCGATCGTTTCATAAAAATGTCGTACGCGCAAATGGCGCCCACTGTATCGTTATTGGCAACATGTCAACCGATGAAATGAAAAGCCTCAATGAAGTTCCGATGTCATGCATCCCCGACGCTGCTCCGGCAAAGGAATCAGAATCTTTTCCAAAGGCGGTTGCCATCCGCAAAACCCGCGTTCATATCGTTAACAAGCCTTCGGTGTCACAGACATCCTTTATGGTCGGCAAAAGCATTAGCGCGGGTGAAGGGTCTCCTCAGCGCCATGCGCTGCTGCTTGCCAACTATGCATTCGGAGGCGGAAACTTTTCCTCCCGCCTGCTCAACGCGTTGCGTTCCGATCAGGGAAAGACTTACAGTATCGGTTCCCACCTCGATCTTAACACCTCTTTTGGTACGTTTATCGCATCCGCCACCACACAGCATCATCAGCTTACGCAAATGCTGCACGTCTTTTTCTCGGAACACACCCGCCTTGTTGAAAAGGGAATCACCCAGCAGGAACTTACAAATGCGAAAAAATATGCCATCGGCAGCATGGCTTTTCAGCTGGAAGGAATAGGAAATATCGCGGAGAAGCTGCTCTGGCTGCGCCTTCACAACCGTCCGGATTCATATATCGAAACCTATGCGGATCGCATAAACGATTTCTCACTCGACTATGTCAACAAGGCTATCGCGGAACATTTTGGTGCCGGCGCGTTCATTGTTGCCACATGCGGAGAAAAAGCTCAAATTTACGAAGGTCTCAAAGAATTCGGTCAGGTTCATACATCGTCACTGAATTCGAGCATTAAATAGCGGCGTATCGTATTTTATTATCAAGGTTGTATTCGAGGTATACCCGGCGTGGTATTGAGATGGATTCAGGCTCCGCTACAGGGGTGTGATCAGGATGATCTCACCCGGCATCACTTTAGCGTTATACACAAGTAGCAGTGTAGCAGGATCTTCCGCTCTACGTACAGCGGCTAGTACATGAATAAATCGACTCAACTGCGGTATTTGTAGTCGAGGCCGGGTCCGACTTTAAATGTATGCGAAATAGTGATTTTGTATGCACGGGTATATGTCCATATGTGCGAGATGCATTGCGTGTTGTCTACAATGACAGGTTGTGCAATACAGCTCGATTCTAAAATCCTGGAATGCTGTTATGGATTATGTAATAGTGAGTTGCGGAAGTAACAAGGGGAATACATATTCGAATATCCGCAGTATGTGTCGCGGCCTTCTGTCAATACTGCATAAGCCTTTTAGATATTCAAGGCTTATGAAAACCGCACCGGTTGAGGTGACTGAGCCACATCCCGAATTCCTCAATATTATATGCAGCGGCTATTATACAGAAACACCAGAATCTCTTCTCAGACAGTGTGAAGAAATCGAACGCAGTATTGGCAGAGTCGCAAAAGGGACACGAACTCCCCGATGTGCAGACATCGATATTCTGCTCTACGATGATGTGGTTTGTAATTGTTCCCGACTCACGCTGCCGCATCCCGGAATTTATTCGCGACGGTATCTGCATATAGGCATGAATGAAATCGCAGCCGGGATACGCATCCCGGGTACAAATCTACGTGTCACCGATCTGTATACACATGCAAATAGTGCCATTCGCGCTCAACGGGTGGACTTTATCTCTCACAAGGAGTTATGTCTCGATCATGCAACAGGATCAACAAAATCTCTTTTTGCCTGATTATCTACACTACGTAGCAGTCGAAGGAGTAATCGGAGCCGGCAAAACCACCTTTTGTCGGGAGCTGGCACGACGAAGTAATAATGCTCAAACGGTATTTGAAAAAGCTGATGACAATCCGTTTCTCCCTCTTTTTTATTCACAGGGCAACACCTATGCCTTTCAGACACAGCTCTGGTTCCTGCTCTCCCGGTACCGTCAGCTCAGCTCCGATTTTAATCAGCGAGACCTGTTTTACGATATCACCATCGCTGATTATCTTTTTGCCAAAGACATCATTTTTGCAAATACGATTTTGCCCAAAAACGAACTGCGCCTTTATAATACGGTGTATCAGCTTCTTAAACCAAAGGTTACACAACCCGACCTCGTAATCTATCTCCAGGCATCAACCGACGTACTGCTCCAACGAATCAAGAAACGCGGCATTCCATATGAACGTCATATAGACAAAAACTATATCCATACGCTCAACGAAGCGTACAATCACTTCTTTTTTCACTTTACAGAGACGCCGCTTCTGATAATAAACACGAGTGATCTCGAGGACTTTTCAAACCCGTATACTATTGATGAACTGATAGAACAGATTGACTATTCGCGAACCGGTACGAATTACTATCAGCCGTTGCCACAGAAGGATATTTTCAAAATGGAAAAGAACCGAGAAGAAGAGGAAAGCGACAATACATAAATATGCACGTTTGCCAGACTATCCCCGAAATACGTACTATATGTACACAGGCAAGAAAATCAGGCGCTCGAATAGGACTTGTCCCTACAATGGGAGCCCTGCATAAAGGCCACACCTCACTACTCGACCGGGCTCGTCGTTTATGTGATATGCTCGTTATGAGCATATATGTCAATCCGACACAGTTCGGTCCCAACGAAGACTACCATTCCTACCCCCGTATGCAGGAATGTGATATCACGATTGCGCGAGAGCACCATTGCGACGCGGTTTTTGCTCCGCCGGACAGTGAGATGTATCCCCCGGATTATTCGACCTGGGTAACGGTTGAAAACCTCACCGACGTACTGTGCGGCCGCACTCGGCCGGGGCATTTCAGGGGAGTAACCACTATCGTTACCAAGCTTTTCAATGCAATAATGCCGGATGTTGCCGTCTTCGGACAAAAAGACGCACAGCAGGTATTGATAATAAAACGTATGGTACGCGATCTGCACATCCCGGTTGAAATCGATATCGTCCCCACAATACGTGAAGAAGACGGCCTTGCGGTCAGTTCACGCAACAGCTATCTTACTACAGAAGAACGAAAGGAAGCCCCGATAATTTATCACGCGCTGCAGCAGGCTGCCGGTGATTTCACCAACGGCGTATACGATACTGAAACGCTCAAAAAGTCACTACGTAGCACGCTTTCAACATGCCGTTATTTCGTACCTGAATATATCGAAATCCTCCGTGCCGATACCCTCGAACCCATACGCACTGCTGAACATACACCTCTGCTCATGGCCGTTGCTTGCCGCAGTAGTGAATCAGATACACGGCTTATTGATAATATAATTTGCAACGGCCCTCTGCAGTAAAACCTTCTTTTTTCGATCGCTGCGCTTTGATCCCGATATACATCATGTGTGTAGACCATCGGTGTGTGCATCTTTCCAAAGCCGCCGCAACAGGTAACAATGCTTCCATCAGTCGCTGCACTCACTTCTTGATCAGCGATATACTATAGTTAACGGAATAACGCACAGCCTCGGCGTTGTACAGCAGCCTGTGTGTAACAGCCGAATTGACAAATAACGATATCATTCTTTACCCAAGCCCGGTTGAAATGTTATTTTTCTACCTGCAATAAAGACACAGAGACCAATCTTACATGAAAACGATCGATATGACTACACAAAACTCCCGGCAACTGCTCATCGATACAATAGATTCCCCCCGGGATCTTAAAAAACACAGTAAGGATTCTTTACCGAAACTTGCCACCGAAATCCGTGAAATACTCATTGAAGAGGTAACCAAACACGGCGGGCATCTTGCCTCCAACCTCGGAACCGTTGAAATGACGCTGGCGCTTCACTACTGTTTTGATGCACCACAGGACAAAATAGTATGGGATGTAGGCCACCAGGCCTATACTCATAAGCTGCTCACCGGTCGCCGGGAACGCTTTTCGACACTGCGTTCCTACCAGGGCATCAGTGGATTTCCGAATGTACACGAAAGCGAATATGACGCTTTTTCGGTGGGACATGCATCGACTTCGATCTCTGCAGCACTCGGTATGGCCAAAGCCCGGGATCTGAGCGGAGAATCGCATAAGGTGGTGAGTATTATCGGTGACGGCGCACTCACCGGCGGACTCGCATGGGAAGGACTCAACAATCTAGGTAATTCCTCGACCCAGATGGCGGTTATCCTCAACGACAACCGGATGTCGATCTCAAAAAACGTGGGTGCGCTTTCACGGTATCTTACGACGATACTCACCGATAAGAGATACAACAAAATGAAGGACAACATCTGGGAGCTGCTCGGACACGTTCCCAATGCCGGGAAAAGAATAAGAAATCTTGTCCATAACATCGATGACAGTGTAAAACACTTTCTTATTCCCGGAAAACTCTTTCACGATATAGGGCTTCGCTATTTCGGGCCTATTGACGGTCACGACGTAAACCAGCTGATCGATATGTTTCAGTTTATCAAAGAAAATGCAAATTATCCAGTTCTCATTCACACCATCACGACAAAGGGAAAGGGATACCGGCATGCGGAAAACAACGCAACCAAATATCATGGTGTATCCCGCACCGAATTCTGCGATAACAATAAAAAATACCAGGCGAAGGAAAACGCGCCTAAATACTGTGAGGTGATGGGTACCACGCTCACCGAAATTGCCCGCGAACGAAACGATGTGGTCGCAATTACCGCAGCGATGCCGGACGGAACGGGGCTCATTCACTTTGCCGATATACACCCGGACCGCTTTTTCGATGTGGGCATTGCCGAAGGACATGCCGTTACTTTTGCCGCCGGCCTTGCCTCATGCGGGAAAAAACCCGTGGTTGCCATTTACTCCACGTTTCTGCAACGAACATACGACCAACTTATACACGATGTCGCCCTTGACAAAAGAAATGTCGTTTTTTGCGTAGACAGGGCGGGCGTGGTAGGCGATGACGGCCCGACCCATCATGGGGCATTCGACCTCTCCTTTTTGCGTACCATACCCAATGCGGTCATTATGGCACCCAGGGACGAAGTGGAACTGCAAACCATGCTGTATACCGCCATGGAATATGATCAGGGTCCGGTTTTTATCCGATACCCCCGTGGAAAAGGAACCGGACGATGCCCATCGGATGCGACCAAAAAGCCACTCCGTCTTTACAAACCGGAAACACTGCATCGTGGTTCCGGTGTCGCATTGCTTTCAGCAGGCCACTGCTACAAAACCGCAAAAGAAGCAATCGCCCTTCTCAAAGAGAATGGATTCGACCCCACTTTCGTCAATGCCCGTTTTGTCAAGCCTATCGATGAAAAATATTACGATGACATCCTTGCCACTCATGATTACGTGGTAACGCTGGAATTCAATACGATCAAAGGGGGTTGGGGAAGCGAAATCCTCGAGCATGCTTCCGCCTCGCATCTTTTGCCCCCACGCCGTATCCTCACACTGGGATATCCCGATTCATTCATCACCCACGGAGATCCCGAAATCCTGCACAACAATACGGGCCTTGATCCCTCAGGTATCGCCGAACGCATTCAACGTTTTATTTCTGAGCAGGCCGAGCGTTCGTAGCGATCAAGTCCGCGACGAATGCTATTTCCTGATCGGTAAACCTTACCGGAAATACGCCCGAGGACGATATGTCCTCATCCCCGGCAAGTCTTTTCCAGTGTGAAGGGCTCATTCTATCAAGCGTATCAAGAACCCGGTTCATACGTTCTATAAACCCGGCCATTTTATAGGCCACGAAACGTTTTCCGGTAAATAATTTTACGGCATCGTCTACTTTTTTCACCACTTCGGGGGCATTATAACTTATTCGGCATGTACTCATTATCCGTTGCGGATTAATACGATATCTGCACCGCGCCTTTACACTGCAGGCAAAAGTAATCCCTTTTTTCAGTATTAATATTCCGTGAAAGTCGAATCGATCGGATGAAAATGTCTCAATATGGATCCGGCTTTGTTCCTGTATGGTTTTACGACTCTTGATGGAAAAGACGGAAGAATCGACTTGACGAAAAACATAACCCTTATTTTCGTTACGGCATATCAGGGTAATTATCTGACCCAGCAATGAAAAATAGTCGGTTTTAAAAAGAGAATCCCGGATATCACCATGAAGAGAAGGGAGGGTGTCATGAAAAGTGATTTTTCGCCATTGCCCTGCATGCGTTCCCTCATTATTGTTCGAAACTGCATATACATGCGTGCATGTCCATACCGCGATCAAAACAGTCGTTATGCACACACAGCGCATCTCACACTTCCACCATCCATCCGTATATGTCGTCACGTTCGCCATACTGAATCTGTTGTATGGAATGGAAAAGATCGCTGCATACCTTCCCTGCATGCGCTCCGTCCCCGAAGGTGTAGACCTTATCGCCATAATGGATACGACTGATCGGGGTAATAACCGTTGCGGTCCCACAGGCGCCCACTTCATCAAAATTCTCCAGTTCTTCTATACGCACCAGCCTTCGTTCAACGGTTATACCCCTATCGCCGGCAATCTGCTGCAAACTCAGGTTCGTAATACTGGGCAGTATTGACTCTGACTCGGGTGTGACATATGTAGAAGAATCACGTATGCCGAAGAAATTCGACGTGCCGAATTCATCTATATATTCATGTCCCGTTGCATCGAGATAAAGCGAAATGCTGTAGCCCTGCTCTTTTGCCTGATGGCCGGGAAGCAAACTCGCTGCGTAATTACCGGCAGCCTTGATATTGCCCATGCCGCGCGGAGCTGCACGGTCAAACTCGGTTTGGATACACGCCTCAACGGGAGAAAAACCATCCTTGTAGTAGGGTCCTACCGGGGTAACCAGCACGATAAACAGGAATTCTTCGGAAGGATTGAGCCCCACACGCGGACTCGTACCCAGCAGGAGCGGACGTACATACAGACTCGCACCGTTGCCGTAAGGAGGCACAAATTCCCGGTTCTGCTGCACCGCTTTTTTACATGCATCGATAAAAAGCTGCGGCGGTACCGGCTCCATTAGCAATCGCCTTGCGGATCGTGCAAGTCGGTCTGCATTCTGATCCGGACGAAAAAGTGCGATGGTTCCGTCCTTACGACAAAACGCCTTCATCCCTTCGAAACAGGACTGGCCATAATGGACGCAGGTCGCGGCGATATGAAGCGGTAGCGTCTCTTCCCGCGAAAATTGAAGCTCGCCCCATTCCCCGCGCGTGCACTTGGCAAAGACATAGCCATTGGTGGGCATATACTGAAACCCAAGGTTTTTCCAGTCGATATTGTGCGTATCGTGTGTTGTCATTCCTGTCTCCTGAAATCTACTATAACGAATTATTCGTGTTCTTCCATCATTAATTTGTATTGCAGACTGTCAACAAGTGCCAGCCAGGATGCTTCGATAATATTGGTGGATACACCGATAGTACTCCAATGATTTTGGGTATCGTTGGATTCGATAAGCACACGGACTTTTGCAGCGGTCCCTTCTTTACCATCGAGTACACGGACCTTGAAATCGTCAAGTCGCACATTGGCAAGAAACGGATAGAATTTTACGAGTGCTTTGCGCAATGCATTATCGAGTGCATTGACCGGACCGTCTCCTTCAGCGGCAGTGTGTTCGAAGTCGCCCCCTTTCTGCACCTTGATGGTGGCCTCCGAATGGACTTCTCCGTGTTCGTTGCGCTCCTCGATCACTCTGAAACCCTTGAGTTGAAACGTCTCTTTATGCAACCCGAGCTCTTCCTTGGCAATCAATTCGAACGACGCATCGGCCGCTTCGAAATGATACCCTTCCGATTCGAGCCTCTTGATCTTTTCCAGCAGTCTGCGCACCGGCTCGCTTTTTTTATTCAGATCCTTTTTAATGGCCGATATTTTTTCGAGTATAGAACCGGATCCAGCCATATCAGAGATGATAAAATCTCGTGTATTACCAACCAGCTGTGGATCGATATGCTCGAACGAATTTCTGTTTTTTCGAACGGCATCGGCATGCGTTCCCGCCTTATGGGTAAAGGCGGCCTTACCCACATAAGGAAGCCGAATATTTGGAGTCATATTCGCCATTTCATCAACGAAAATTGACGTTTCGGTAAGCATAGACAGCTGTTTATCGCTTATCATATGATATTTTTTCTTGATCTGGAGATTGGGGATGCAGGTACACATATCCGCGTTACCACAACGTTCGCCGAGACCGTTTATTGTCCCGTGTATATGTACGATTCCGCTTTCGACTGCCATCATTGTATTTGCAACGGCACATCCTGTATCGTTATGCGCATGAATGCCGAGATCGCTGTCGATTGTTTCTCCGATCTCTCTGCATACACGGGCAACACCGTCGGGCAAAGATCCGCCGTTGGTATCGCACAGCACGATACAATCGGCCCCTGCCTGAAGTGCCGCTTCAATCGTCTTGCGTGCATATTCAGGATTGCACGCATACCCATCGAAAAAATGCTCGGCATCATATATGACTTCATCAGCATGTTTTTTGAGATATGAAATTGACTCTCCTATCATATCAATATTTTCCTGCAGGGTCGTTCCCAGAACTTCTGTTACATGCAAATCCCACGATTTACCGAAGATCGTTATTGCAGGGACATTACATTCCGTCAATCCTTTGAGAATAGGATCATCCTCACATTTTACAGATTTTCGACGTGTGCTTCCAAATGCGGTAATCCTGGCGCGTAAACCAAGCTTTGTCGCATTGGCAAAGAATTCCCTGTCTGCCTCGTTTCCCGGCGTGGGCCATCCGCCTTCAATATAACCTACGCCCACTTCGTCAAGTTTTTCCGCAATACGAAGCTTATCGGGAAGAGAAAATTGTACGCCGCGCGTCTGGCTTCCCTCACGCAGCGTACAGTCATAGAGCTGTATTTTTTTTCCAGAATTCATAGTACACTTCAGTACGGTTTGGCTGTGATGAAAAATAATTGGTAATTGAACGCAGCTGCGACTTTTGATGAAAGCTGCGTTGAACAGTGCTATTAGCGCATCCCCGGGGAATACCGTGTCAACCGTATTGGCCGGCCCATGCGTTACGAACAGGCGACGCCATTGTGTATATCAGCATATTATACAAACAAACCAACCCGGTTCGGGTCGAATTCACTTATGCAACGTTCGATGCAACCAGATCTCCCACTTCACTGGTGGACATCCCCATTCTCCCTGCGGAAAGACTCTCAATTTTGCCGGACACAAGGGTCGCATTTACCGCCTTATCGACAGCCTTGGCAGCACTGCGCTCTCCAATTGTCTCCAATAACATCCCGCCGGCACAAATCGCCGCCAGAGGATTTATACTGTTCTTTCCGGTGTACTTTGGTGCACTGCCCCCGATAGGTTCAAACATCGAAACGCCTTCGGGGTTGATATTACCTCCTGCCGCAATCCCCATTCCTCCCTGAATCATCGCACCGAGGTCGGTTATAATATCACCGAAAAGATTCGACGTCACTATTACGTCGTAAAATTCGGGAGCCTTCACCATCCACATCGTACACGCGTCCACATGGTTGTAATCCTGTTTAATATCGGAAAACTCACTCTCTCCGATCTCCCGATGTGAACGCACCCAAAGATCACCGACGTCGGTAAGCACATTACACTTATGCACGAGGGTACACATTTTTTTCTTATTACGTGCACGGGCATAATTATATGCAAACCGAAGGCAACGGTCGACAGTAAACCTGTTATACGCCATTACCTGAGTCGCAACTTCATGTGGTGTCCCTTTCATGGTCACTCCGCCCATACCTGTATATATGCCACCGGTGTTTTCACGTACCACCACAAAATCGATATGCTCCGGTCCCTTGTCTTTCAAAGGGGTCGGTACATTGGGATAGAGTTTTATGGGACGCAGATTTATATACTGATCGAGTGCAAACCGAAGCCGCAGCAGAATACCGACTTCGAGTATGCCTGGTTTCACATCGGGATGTCCAATGGCACCAAGAAATATCGAATCGAACGATCCCAGCTCCTCAATTGCCGAGTCCGGCAATGTCTCACCGGTCTTCATATACCGTTCTCCCCCGAAATCATACTCTTTGAAATCAAGCGAGAAATCGTGTGCCTGTGCTGCCGCTTTCATGACTTTAAGTGCTTCGGTGGTCACTTCCGGACCGGTTCCATCACCGGGAACAACTGCGATATGATAGTTATTCATCTTTGCTTCGCCTTTCTCTAAATACCGTCCGCATCGCAGACGTCTCTCTATAAATGCAATTGTTTATTTTTCACACAGCCGGCAGCAATAAATGTGCTGCAAATCGACATTATTACTTTGATGTATCCCCGCCTTTTTCGGCATTGCCATCTGATGAGCTCTGATCCCCGTCATCACTGTTTTTCGTCTGCTGATTCTCTCCCTCCTGCAGCATTTTATCGAGTTCGTCAAGATCGAGGTCGTTCTCATTATCTGCGGTTTCCGACTCACTCGCAGACGATTCGGATTCATCCGGATTCTGCTCCTTGTCTGCATTGTCTACAGCCTCAGTATTGTGTGAGGCCGCCTCATCTCCGTTTTCGGAATTAAGAATGTCGTCAATCGCAGCCTCTACATCCTCATCTGATCCTTCATCTGATTCCGTATCCGGGGCAGACTCATTCGGGGAGGCCGACTTGTCGGCAGTTTCACCATCCTGTACCTGCTCGTCCTCTTCATCCCTGTCCTGTACATCCGGCGCAGCGCGCTCTTCATTTCCTGTGTCCGATTCACCTGTGTCCGATTCACCTGTGTCCGATTC
>CAZPUS010000004.1:15464-131118 GCA_964589825.1 uncultured Fibrobacterota bacterium
CCTGTGTCCGATTCACCTGTGTCCGATTCACCTGTGTCCGATTCGGACGGCTCTTGTGCGGTATCTGCGGCAGGGGATTGAGCCGATGCAACAGTATCATCATCTGCAGAGACCTCTGCATGCTCAGACGACTCCTGCTGCGTTGCATGTGCGGATTCCGATGTCTGTGCAGCGCGCTCTTCGGTGGATTCAAGGGACTGCTGCGAGCTCTCTTTTTCTTGCGGTTCAGATTGAGACCCTGGTTGAGTATCTGACTGTTCGTCAACTGCCTGCGCGCCATCCGCCTTATCGGACCCGTCGCCATCAGCTTTGCTCTTTTTAGCAGACCCCGCCTCCGGCTGTCCGACTTGTCGTTGCTGCGCTTTGGCGGATTCCGCTTCGTCCCCGGCAGAAGCGTTTTTGCCTCCCGATGCCGCAGATGAAGACACCGATGCGGACTTCTGCTCAGCCTCGCCGACGGCAGCATCTGCAGCATCCTCTTGTTGCCGAGAGGCAGCAGGTTTCGATTTTACCATCTTCTGTATATATTTGAATTGTGTAGTCCCCGCACGCTGTGCGAGCTCGAAAAGGACCATCTCCGTTGTCGCGGGAACAGCCTCACAAAAACGCATCTTCTGCAATGCAATCTCATGATCGCAGCGATTACGGGAGCCGATCGCATCGGTAACCACGTGCGTGGTAAATCCGGCCTTGCGCAACCCGCACACACTCTGATTGATACACACATGGCTTTCGATGCCACAGACCACGAACGTGGTAATATCCATTCCACGCACCTGATCCCAGAAATGCGCGTTCTGCGTACATGCCATCTCCACCTTTTCGACTACTTCGAGAAGGGAAAACTGACTTTTTATTTCATTTACCGTAGAACCGAGCCCCTGTGGATACTGCTCAGTTACAATCACCGGAAGCCGGTACATTTGAAACGCCAGCGTCAGACGTGTTACATTATGAACGATAGTATCGAATTGCGGAATCGCCTTACGAAACTTTTCCTGCATATCGATAATTATCAGACCGGTATTTGCCGGGCGCAACGTTGCGGAATGTAATGCATCCATTCTGACAGACCTCTCGTGGGAAAAACCACTGTGGCAATGTAATCGATTCCCGGCACGAACGGGACACCCGCTGCGTGCATGCTCCCAAATGCTCACGCGCCGGGAGGCATCATTGCAGCCGAACTTTTCAGCGCTTTTTACGTGTTTTTTTGGGTGCAGGTGACTGTTTACGATGCTTGCGCAAACGCGCTATTTTATTGACGACCTCCATATAGGCTTCTGCAGACGCTTCGATAATATCGGTACTGCTGCCGAATCCGTTGAATACTCCTTCTTTTACTTTACCGGTAATTCTTACCTTTCCGAGGGCTTCACGTCCCTCGGTGATAGAATCAAGACTGAAACTCTCCACTCCCACATCGAATCCCGTGACCCGGTCAATCGCCTTTGTCATTGCATCTACAGGCCCGTCACCACAGGCCGCTTCCTGAAGGCACGCACCGCTACATTCGACGCGTACTGTCGCGGTCGGGATAATATCTTTTCCGCTGGAGACATCCAGATACTTGAGAGAATATATTTCCTCGAACGCATCTGATTCCTCCACTTCCATCAATGTAATCAGGTCGTCGTCGTAGACCGTTCCTTTTTTATCCGCAAGCGTAATAAACCGATCGTAAAATGAATTAATGTCAAATTCCGATTCATCATACCCCAGCTGAACAAGCCGGGATTTTACCATATGTTTCCCCGACCTGCTTGTCAGGTTCATACGATTTTCTTTCAACCCGACAGAACGCGGTGTCATTATCTCGTAGGTTTTTTTTGCCTTCAGCACACCGTCCTGGTGAATACCGGAGGAGTGAGCAAATGCATTGCTTCCCACAACCGCTTTATTGGGCTGCACCGGCATATTGCAGATATCACGCACCAGTCGACTGGTTCGCATGATCTGAGTGGTATCAATACCGGTCGTCACTTTGAACAGCTTGCGTCGTACCTTCAGCGACATTACGATCTCTTCGAGTGCGGCATTTCCCGCGCGCTCGCCGATTCCGTTCATTGCACATTCAATCTGCCGGGCACCGCTTTTGACCGCCGCAAGCGAGTTGGCGGTCGCCATACCAAGATCGTTATGACAGTGTACCGAGAGTATCGCTTTATCCATGTTCTGCACACGTTCCATCAGCACCGAAACTATCGAAGCGAACTCTCCCGCCACAGTGTAGCCTACCGTATCCGGAATATTGATGATCGTTGCGCCGGCATCTATCGCGGCTTCTACCGTGCGTACCAGAAAATCGATCTTGCTGCGTCCTGCATCTTCTGGAGAAAATTCCACCTCCGCACACTTTTTCCTTGCGCGTGATACACAGGACGTCACCATTTCGACGATTTCATCCTCCGACTTGCGCAGTTTCTTTTCTGCATGAATCGCCGACGTACCCACAAAGGTGTGGATCCGCGGATTGTGCGCTTTTTTGAGCGCATCCGCACACGCATCGATATCCTTTTCCGCGGTACGGGCAAGTCCGCATACCACACTCTCCTTTATCTCCGTCGAAATCGTACGTACCGATTCGAAATCCTGAGGAGACGATATCGGAAAACCCGCTTCGATGACATCCACTTTAAGACGCTCGAGCTGCCGTGCGATACGCAGTTTCTGTGCGACCGTAAGGCTGGCATTCAGTGCCTGCTCTCCGTCTCTCAGTGTTGTATCGAATATATACACTTTTTCCATGATATCGTCTCCTGCAGTTACGCAACAATTATTCAGGTCGCTACACCGTTCAGCTGCTGTGTCCGCGTCCCGATGTTCCTTTCGTCGCTTTCGTCACTTTTTTTGCTTTGTTTTTCGGACGCAGCTGCCGAACTTTTTCTCCGGCGGTCCACATTTCCGATTTTCCGATTTTATCAAGCTCTTTGGCAAGCTGCTTTTCGTAGCCTTTTTTGCCACAGGAGCTGATAACCCGCTTGGCTTCTTTTCCGCTTTTTACCGATTTGTACAGCTCTTTAAAAACAGGCATATTCGCCTTCTTGAATTTCGGCATCCAGTCAAGCGCACCACGCTGAGCCGTCGCGGAACAGTTGGAAAACATCCAGTCCATACCCTTCTCGTCAACCAGTTTTATAAGACTCTGAGTAAGCTCTTCCACCGTTTCGTTAAAGGCTTCGCTGGGGGTATGTCCGTGCTGACGCAAAACCGAATACTGAGCTTCCATCATACCGGCCAGGCCACCCAGCAACACGCCGCGTTCGCCGGTAAGATCGCTGTAAACTTCCTTTTCGAACGTAGTCGGGAACAAATACCCCGAGCCTATAACCATTCCCAGTGCCTTACAACGGGCATCCGCACGTCCGGTAGCATCCTGGTGTACCGCATAACTGGAGTTAATGCCGGCACCTTCGAGAAAATTACGTCGCACCGACGTACCGCTTCCCTTTGGCGCAACCATAAGTACATCGACATCCTTTGGCGGTACGACCTTTGTGGTATCCTTATATACTATGGAAAAGCCGTGAGAAAAATATACTGCATCTCCTGCATTGAGCTGTTTCTTTATTGTGGGCCAGATTTTTCTCTGCGCAGCATCTGAAACGAGCATCATAATGATAGTCCCTTTCTGCGCTGCCTCCTCCATATCGAAAAGCGTCTTTCCGGGCACCCATCCGTCTTTTTTTGCGCGATTCCAGTCCTGCGTAAATTCCTTTGCCTGACCGATTATCACGTTACATCCATTATCCTTCATGTTAAGTGCCTGTGCCGGCCCCTGGACACCATAGCCGATAACCGCGATCACCTCGTTTTTGAGGGTTCGTTTTGCCTTTGACAGCGGAAAATCCTTGCGAACGACGACATCTTCCTTAACACCGCCAAAATCCATCTTTGCCATAATACGGCACTCCTTTTTAGAATGACTACGAATGGGTTTTTGTATAAACCCTGAAAAAATTATTCTGAACGATTTTCTGAATCCGGAACTTCATCCGTTTTCCTGTATACACCGCTTTCTTTATTTGCCTGCTGTATCTTTTACCAAAGCGGCTTTTCCGGTACGTACGATCTCTTTTATACCGTACGGCTTCAGCAGGGCGATAAAATCATCAATGAGCTCGGTCGTCGTAGCGATTTCCACGGTGATGGTTTCGGACGAGACCGATGCGGTTCGTGCGCCAAAAATGTCCGCGAGCTCGACCACTTCATGGCGGTTACTACGACTGGCCTTTACTTTTACGATAACGAGTTCTCTGCTGACCACGCTTTTATTACGAAAATCAACAACCTTTATTACATCTACCAGCCTGTTGAGCTGCTTGACCACCTGGTCGATGATATAATCGTCTCCGGTCACCACGATGGTCATACCCGACACGGAAGGATCTTCGGTTTCCGCGACATTGAGACTCGTGATATTGTAACCTCTGCTCGCAAAAAGCCCCGCAATGCGGCATAAGGCTCCGTGCTGATTTTCGACAAGCAACGATATTGTATGCTGGGCCATTTATTCCTCCATAATACTGTCTATTGACTCACCGGGAGCCACCATTGGAAACACGTTTTCTTCTTTTTCGACGATAAATTCCATCAACACCGGTCCTTTTTCGGCCAGTCCTTTACGCAGTACGTCATCCACTTCATTGTGCCTGACAGCCCGGTATGCGGGGATATCATAGCTCTGTGCCAGTGCGATAAAATCGGGCAGATACGGCCTCTTACATTTCTCGGGACCATCACATTCGCCTTCTTTACAAACGCGTCCACCCCGAAGACAGGTTTTGCTGTACCGCTTATCGAAGAACAATTCCTGCCACTGTCGAACCATCCCGAGATATTCATTATTGAGTATCACGATCTTGACCGGGATATTATTGTTGGAAATCGTGGCAAGTTCCTGGATATTCATCTGGATGGAGCCGTCCCCGGCTATATCGACAACCACGCTGTCAGGGCATGCAACAGCAGCACCCATGGCCGCAGGCAGGCCGAAGCCCATAGTCCCGAGCCCACCTGAAGAAATAAACGAACGGGGACGCGAAAACGAATAATAATGTGCGGCCCACATCTGATTCTGTCCGACTTCGGTGGTAACGATGGCTTCCCCTTTTGTCTGTTCACACAACTCGGCAACCACATACTGGGGCTTGATGGTATCCGAAGACTCTTTATATGAATAGAGCTGCTCGTTTTTTATGTTCTTCTGAAATTTCTTTGTCCACGAGCCGGCCTCTCTGGCTGTAACCTGGGGCAGCAGTTCACTCAGTATTTTTTTGGCATCGCCTACGACGGGCACATCAACATCGATAATTTTCGATATAGCGGCCGGATCGATATCCATATGAATTATCTTCGCATTCGGAGCGAATTGATCGACCTTTCCGGTTACACGATCATCGAATCGTACACCGATCGAAATCAGCAGGTCAGACTCCTGTATCGCCGTATTGGCCGATTTCGATCCATGCATGCCGGGCATTCCCAGATAAAGCTGATGCTTTGTAGGAAATCCGCCGATACCCATAAAGGAAGTTATGACCGGTATATTGATCTTTTCGGCGAGCTCTTTCAGTTCGTTATGTGCATTAGCGATTATTATACCGCCTCCGGCAAAAATAACGGGCTTTTTCGCGTGTTCGATCAGTGATGCCGCTTTTTTCAACTGCCGCGCATGCCCGGTCAGACGCGGTTTGTAACCACGGATCGAAATGTCAGTCGGATACGAATAATTCTTCAGCTTTGAGGTAAAGATATTCTTGGGAATATCGATCAAAACCGGTCCGGGACGTCCACTTTTGGCGATGTAAAACGCCTTTTTCAGCAGCAGCGGAAGTTCCTCAATCGTTTTGACAAGAAAATTATGCTTGGTTATAGGTCTGCTTATACCGACGATATCCGCTTCCTGAAACGCATCGGTTCCCAGAAGCGGTGTTGATACCTGTCCGGTAATCGCGACCATCGGCACCGAATCAAGGTATGCGGTCGCGATGCCGGTCATCAGGTTGGTAGCTCCCGGGCCTGATGTGGCAATACAAACGCCCGTTTTACCGGTCACCCTAGAATAACCGTCCGCAGCATGTGCAGCAGCCTGCTCATGACGTGTGAGTATCACTTCCACTTTTTTAGCGTCGTATAATACATCAAACAGCGGAATAACAACGCCACCCGGGTACCCGAAAGCAACATCGACTTTCTCTTTTATCAAGGCGTCCAGCACAATCTGCGCACCGTTTTTTTCCACGATTCCTCCTTAACAGACAAGCGGTATTATTCGTATCGTAAGAGGTTGAATTTTTCACGCGACAACAATATATAAGTCCATAAAAATACTCACTTCTCACCCTAAAAAACAAGCCCTTTATTACCGATTTACGAAAGAAGCGGAAAAGCTGTGGCTGCCAGCATACCGTCTCTTACACTTAACTTCATGAAGAGTAATAAGTTGCATCTGCCCCGCAACAACTTTATTTACCTGAGGGATACTACAGTATACTCTCCGTGTTACCGCATGATTTGCCGCAGCAACTAAATGTAAAAAAACTCCCCATACTCCATGTATCTATACTACCCGTATGCTTAGTACGGTAAGATCGTCACGAAATGAGCCAAGTCTGGAAAAAGTGCCTACATCTTCTACAATATGGGATATCAACGCCTCCGAATCAACTTTCAAATATCCCCGCATTAGTCTAAAAAGGCGCTGTTGTCCGTAATTTTGTTCTTTTCTGTTGGTGGCATCGGTAACCCCATCGGTGTACAAAAGATATCTCGTCCCACTGGTAAGAGAAAACGAGACCTCCTCCAGCAGAGACTCGAAAAAGGCAGTGTCCCGGACTATGCCGAATGCAACCCCTTCGCTATTAACGTATTCGACGCTGGTGTCGCAGGCATAAATCATCATCGGATGACCGGCCCGTGCATATGTTGCATGCCCTTTCTTTTCATCGATTACCACGCATGAGGCGGTAATGAATGAGCGGTCGTCAAGATTCTCCTGCATAGCGCTGTTGACTGCACACAATATCTCTTTGGCAGACCTGTTTTTTTGTCCCTCGACACGAAAACTGCTGCGCAGCATTATCATCACCATAGCCGCCGGTACGCCCTTTCCACAGACATCCGCAATGACGATAACCCAGTTTCCGTTTTCCTGCTGAAAATAATCGAGGTAGTCACCTCCGATCTGATAGGCGGGATAATACGCCCCTTTAATATCTATCGAACGCAGATTCGGTTTTGAATGCGGAGTAAACTTTTGCTGTATATGACGGGCAGCTTCGATTTCACCCTCGATACGCGCCTTTTCGCTAAACTCTTTGTAGTATAGCGCATTGTTGAGACAGGAAGCCCCGTGGGCGACCAATGTCGTATATACCGTTTCCTCACGCTGCAGCATTTCTACCATGGAGGATGTGGTGAATAGCAAAAGCTTTGCAATTACCTTTTTTTCATTGACCAGCGGGAAAAAACAACACCCGGGCAATTCTTCAGCGATATCGCCGAAATAGTCTGATAATGCAATACCGTTATCGGATGAGCTAATGACCCGGGCGCGTGGTGTATCGCTGTTTTTACGTGAGTTGGAAAACTTTTCAGCAGCTTCTATCCGCCTGCGACTGCGCAGTCGCTTAGTACCGTATCGATATCTGAACCCCTCTTTCCCATCCTTTACGAGGATTACCCCTTCCGCATTCTCAAGCTTGGCGATGAATTGAGTGACGATCGCTTTGCACAGACGTTTGATATTGACGAACTTGGAAAAGTAATAAGAATTGAAATTGAGAAAGCGAAGTTGTGAGAGACTGGTTTTCAAGTCGTCATTGGCCCGGTGCAGCTCTTTTGTCCGTTCCTTGACACGCTGCTCAAGTGTCTCGTTCATTTTACGCAACGTATCTTCCATGTGCTTTCTGGCGGTGATATCCCTGCTGATCCCCACTATCCCGACCACATGGCCTTGGGAATTATAATATGGAACTTTTGTCGTGGAAAGCCATTTGGTATCATTATCCACTGTCAGGACTATCTCTTCTTTGTCCAGCAACGGCTCTTCTTTCTCCATTACCCGCTGTTCATCGTCATAATATCGCTGCGCCGCCTCTTTGGAAAACACGTCAAAATCACTTTTGCCGACAAGATGGGAACGATCTTCGATCCCGAGCGCATCCAGATGCGCCCTGTTACTTATCCTGAAGCGACTGTCTCTGTCCTTTATATAAATATAATCGGGGAGATTGTCAATGAGCGTAAACAACAGATTCCGCTCAGACTCCAGCATGTGTTCTGTTTCTATAAGTTTGGTGATATCACGGGTAATACCGCATGTACCTATGGGTGTATTATCTGCCGAATAAACCGGTATTTTGGTTGCCGAATAATAGCGCCATTTCCCTTCCCGTTCTATTTTTTCAAATTTTAAAACCACCGGTACCCCCGTTGAAAGAATCCTTTGTTCTTCTCGATTTGCGTGTTGTGCAAATTGCCTGGGGAAAAAATCAGAGTCGCTTTTTCCCGTCGCCGCATCAGGAGTATCGATGCCTTTATCTCTCGCCCATGCCGAATTCACTTTTATAAAGCGGCTCTTATCGTCCTTGAAATAGATATGATCGGGTACATGATCGACAAGCGCATGGTAGAGCTCATTGTCCCGCGAAAGCCTATCGAATCGTGTCTGCAGCTTCTGCAGTTTTTGCGAAAGCTGCTCGACCTGGTCAGCAAGACGGGCGTTTTCCCTTTCAAGATCTTTTTCTTTTCGATTACCCATAGAACCGCTCATTGTGTATTTCCCCAGTATTCCTCCATAGTCATTCATCGCTCAATGAATAGCCAAAATATCGTTTTGCGTTCGAAAAACAAATGCCCCTGATCATCCCGCCTACAAGATCATAATCGTCGGGAACATATCCTTTTTCCATATCGGTACCGAGGACATTACACAAGATCCGACGAAAGAAATCATGCCGTGGATATGAAAGAAAACTGCGCGAATCGGTAAGCATACCAATAAACGTACTGAGCATACCCAGGTTGGAAAGCGCAGCGATATGTCGCTCGATACCACTGCGGTGGTCATTGAACCACCATGCGCTTCCGAACTGGATTTTGCCCGGGATTCCACCGCCTTGAAAACACCCCATCAATGTGCCCAGCGCTTCGTTTACCGAGGGGTTGAGAGTATACAGTACTGTTTTGGGTAATGCATCGTGACAATCCAGCCTGTCAAGAAATGCTGCAAGTGTGCGCGCCTGCTGCCAGTCGCCGATCGCATCGAATCCGGTATCCGCACCGAGAGATTCGTACATACGGGTATTGTTGTTGCGAAGTGCACCCAGATGAAGCTGCTGCACCCATCCCTTTTGCGCATCCATGACGCCGAATTCATACAGAAGCGCAGATTTGAATTTAATGACTTCCTTATGCGTGGGTTCGGATCCACTTAACACTTTCCTGAAAATCTCATCCACCTCGGAATCGGTATATTCCTCTGCATACACCTCTTCTATTCCATGGTCCGATACACGGCAATCCATTGAATGGAAATAGTCGTGGCGTTTACGCAGTGCATCGAGTAATTGCGCATACGACTCGATCCGTGACTGTACCACCGATTCGAGTGTGGATATCCACTCTCTGTATTCAGAGGGATTCTCTACCGCCATCGCTTTATCCGGACGGAATGTGGGAAAAACTTTCGAGTAGATATTGCTGTCATTTCTGATCGCCTCATGCCACGTAAGAGAATCGACCGGATCATCAGTAGTGCATACCCCTACCACTTTCATACGCTCCATGAGTGCGCGGGCACTGAATTCCGGCTGTGCCAGTTTTTCTTTGGTCACATTCCATATATGATCTGCGGTATCCGGACTCAGCAGCTCATCAATCCCGAACCAGTATTTGAGCTCCATATGCGTCCAGTGGTAAAGCGGATTTTTTAAAAGACCGGGGACTGTCGCCGCCCAGGCATCAAATTTTTCTCTGTCACTCCCATTACCGGTACAGTATTTTTCATCGATTCCATTCGTACGCATCTGTCGCCATTTGTAATGATCACCACCAAGCCATATTTGCGCGATATTATCGAAGGATACATCCCGCGCAACTTCTTCAGGGCTGAGATGACAATGGAAATCGAATATCGGCTGATCCTCCGCATACGTATGATACAGTCTTCGTGCAGCATCATTTGTAAGAAGGAATTCGGAATGAATAAACGAGGTAGGCATCTACGTTTCTCCTTGTACTGACAGGTTGCATTTCTTGATTATTATTACTATATTACTCATAAATACCTTCTGTTTTACTACCACCGGATATTATTGTTATCCGATCCGAAGGGGAAATGAGCTTATGCGCATAAAAATACAATACGTGGTTATGATGCTGTTCGTTCTGACCGTAAGCGGTGCTCGCGCACGAACAATAATCGTTCCCAAAGAAGTCAATTCTGTCCAGACTGCGCTTACACAGGCAAAACGAGGTGACACGGTCTTTTTGCATAACGGTACCTATTACGGCCCATTCACCCTCCAGCCCCACGTAACCCTCCGGGGACAACATACGGAATCGGTCATTTTAAGTGGCAAACGCCAAGGGCCTGTCGTTATTGCGGCCAACTATGCCGGCATTTCACACTGTACAATCGAACACGGGGATAAAGGAATCCTGTGCAAAAACACAAATACCTATATTCATCATACAGTCATTCGTAACAATAAAACCGGAATACACTGCCTAGTCTCGCTTCCGCGTATACGCAACAACATCATTCACGGCAACAGCTGGAGCGGCATTTATTGCGAGTTGATCGGTTACAGCCCCCAATCCGAAATCGCCCACAATATTATCGCTGACAACGGCTACAGCGGGGTAACGCTGACACGAAAAAGCGAAGTTGTAGCACAACACAACGTATTCCTCAACAACAAGCAATTCGGCATTTTTGTCGACGATCACTCGAGAAAATCGAGAGTCCAGTACAACAATTTTCACGGCAATCGACGTCCCGCAAATTATTATGCCGATATGGATGAGTCAAACATATTCGAAGATCCCCGATACCCTTCACTGGCTTTCTCCCTTGACTCGAGTGTATACAACAATCCGGTCCTTCGCAATAAAGGGAAAAACGGGGCGGATATCGGCCTTATGCCGGCACACAAAAAAATTATCGGTGACAGTGATAACGACCGGATACCTGACAATGTCGATAAATGCCTAAATGAAAAAGAGGATATCGACCAGTTCGAAGACTCTGACGGATGTCCCGATTATGACAATGACGGTGACGGAATATACGACGAAGATGATGAGTGCCCTCACACTGCCGAGGATTTCGACCAGGACCGTGATGCAGACGGATGTCCCGATACGGACAGCACAAAGTCCGACACGCTTCCATAACGACTGGTCAGAACATCAACGGCTGCCCGTTGTCGTTTTTTTCTCCGTTTTCCGTGGGAGAACGACTTCCGAACGGATTTTTACCGGGGGAGCCGCCGGAGGCACTGTGACGTGTATGAATGTCGCATGTGTCGGGCAATCGATCGATTGCAAAATAGAAGTACGATGTTTCCGGACAATACCGCGTAGCGAGTTTGTGCGACTCATCACACACTCTTTTCTGCACTACGCTGTCGGGTCTGGAGAAGTTGCGCACAGGCTCTCCCTGATGAATACCGATCATAGTAGGAGCCCAGATGGGAATTGCGCCATGCGCACCGGTTACTCCGTGTCCGAGTGATCGACGCTCATCCACTCCGACCCATACCGCACACGCGTATTGCGGTGTATACCCCACAAACCAGGCATCGGTGTAGTCGTTCGTGGTACCGGTTTTTCCGCCGGCAGAACGTCTGAATCCCTTCTGACGAATCGAGATCCCGGTACCGGCGTCCACCACCCTGCGCATCATCGATACCATCAGATATGCCGTTGTCTCCGACAATACTCTTCGAGACTGTGGTTCGTGTTTTTCAAGAACCGTGCCGTCACGATTCACCACCTGTTCAATAAAATATGTCTGCGCCTGTTTGCCCTGATTCGCATATACCGAATAGGCAGACGCTATCTCTACAGGAGTAACCTGACACGCGCCTATCGCAAGAGCAGGGACTTTGTTAAGACGATGCGAAAGGCCCATTTTTCGGGCACATGAAATCACGTTTCCTATTCCCACGTCCGCAATCACCTGCACCGCCACCAGATTAATCGACTTTGCCAGTGCATGGGATATAGTCACCGGTCCCGAAAATTCACGTTCGTAATTCTGAGGTCGCCATGTACCCTGTGGAGTTTCGATTGTTACAGGCTGATCCATCACCTCTGTAGCAGGAGTATACCCGTGTTCAAGTGCCGCAGTATATACGAACGGTTTAAACGCCGACCCCGGCTGTCGTCGTGCATACATCGCACGATTGAATTTGCTCTTCTCGTAATCCCCCCCTCCTATAAGCACACGAATCGCACCGGTCTTCACATCGATCGCAACTACAGCTGCCTGTGCAGTCCGCAGTTTCAGTGAATCGGCCAACCCGGCAAACGATTCCTTGTTCGCATTATACACAGAATCGAATTCAGCCATAAATTCGTTGTAGGAAATCCCCACGGTGCGATGCGCCCCGCAGCCGTAAATAAACATCCGATTTAGACGTTTTTGTAACGAGGCAAGTTGACGATTCGTGGAAGTACGGGCACTGTCCTGTGCCTGTAAATCGAGAGTGGTATAAATTTTCAGCCCTCCCTTGTAGAGCGCGTTTTCTCCGTAACGATCCGAAATATACTCCCGCACCATATCCATAAAATACGGGGCGACGCGAAACGATTTGGCGGCAGGATCGTTGGGCAGAGAATCACTATGGACCGTCTTCATACGCTCACGGGAAATGAATCCCATTTCGTACATACTGTGTAACACAGTATTCCGCCTGCGAATGGAACGTGTATGGTTTTTTTCGAGATCGGGCCGAAAATACTCGGGCAGTTGTATCACTCCTGCAATAGTCGCGCACTCGTTGAGCGTAAGCTCCGAAACCGATTTGCTGAAATATTGTTGCGATGCCGCCTCTACCCCATATACTCCTGCGCCAAGATATACCTGATTCAGATAGAGCTCAAGGATCTCTTCCTTGGTATAAAAATGCTCGATTTTCACTGCAGTCATCGCTTCTCGTATCTTGCGAATCAGTCTGCGCCTCGAGGTGAGAAATACGTTGCGTGCAAGCTGCTGGGTAATTGTCGACGCGCCCTGAACATATTCACGGTGCATCACGTCGATGAGCACTGCACCGGCAATTCGTTTAAGATCAACACCCCAGTGTTTATAAAAACGGCGATCTTCTATCGCGATAGTCGCATTCAGTAAATTCTGCGGCATTTCTTCTATATCGGCCCAGAAACGTCTCTGAACGCTGAACTCATGAATAAGCGAACTGTCTCTGGAAAAAACCTGAGATACCAGTGCGGGTTGTATGGTACCGAGCTGTTCGATAGTGGGAAGCGTGTGAGAAAGACGATAAAGAAAAAAAGTCATACCTGATACTATCAACGACGCGGCAAACATCGCAACAAAAACGATGGTGTACACAGTCGCGGTTATGTTCACGTCCTTTTTTCCGGATTGCTGTGTAAATACACTCATAGTGAGCCTCTGACTCCCTGCGGATTTTTCATGTGCATATATGACGATACGTTTAGTATATTATCTGAAAATAGTGACGGCATACGTTGCAATACAAACTGCATTCTGCTTCCTTTAACAGTCAATTTGGCGGTATTGAGCGAGTGTTTTTCATAAAAACTGTAAAAGCCCTGCCGCTATTGCATCCCGAAAACTGAGGAGGCAGCAGCCCCGGATGATTCATGTCTCCCCGGGATACAGCAGTAGTAGGGGTTAACGCAGCTTTCGCGCACAAGGCCCTCAATATAGTTTTACCTAATGAATGACTGTGTTAGATGTAATCTGCTGAGAGCCGTGCTGGTAATGTGCTCTCGAAAATCACGGGTTAGCTTTGTTGGTCGGGCCATGATTTCCGGGGACGCAGGAGCAGTACGGATGGCAGCAGGTTGGGCAAAAAAAAACGATCAGCTTAGTTTAAATTGATGAACACTCATATTAAATATACGATCAGGCAATAAAGAATATTAGTGCGTGTATTATTTTATTAATCTGAAAATGAAAAATACTATATAAGCATTACATTGAGAGGACTTAATTGCACATGTCAGCTCACAAAGATCTTCTATCCCTGCTCGATCTGCATACCGAAGAAATAAACAACATTCTTTTTCTCGGGAAACAAATGAAGGATAACCGGCATAATCGAACAGGCAATGAACTGTTGCGCGCCAAAACCGGTGTCCTTTTATTCGAAAAGCCGTCTCTTCGTACTCGTATCACGTTCGAAACCGCAATCAACGAGCTTGGAGGACATACGATCAATCTTTCGTCGCAAATGGTGCGGCTGGGAGAACGGGAATCGGTCAAAGACGTTGCACTCAACCTCAATCGCTGGGTCCATCTTGCCGTAATTCGCACGTTTTCGCATTCAACACTCGTCACGCTTTCCCAACACTGTAACATCCCTGTCATTAACGCACTGACCGATTCATATCATCCATGTCAGGCACTCGCATTCGGTCTTACATTACGGGAACACATAGATCATGAATCAAATATGCATGTCGTATTCGTAGGAGACGGCAACAATGTATGCGCCTCCATAATGGTTTTGTGTGCTAAGCTCGGTTATCACTTTACCCAGGTGGCCCCTCGCTCATACATGCTTGATAATGAATTGCTCGCCACAGCACGTGAAATAGGCTCGCACACCGGCGCCAATATCGCGACTTCGCACGACCCCTATGATGCGGTCTCCTCTGCACAGGTAATATATACCGATGTATGGACAAGTATGGGACAGGAAAAAGAAGTAAATGCCCGTAAACAGGCATTCGGTAACTTCCAGGTAAACGGCCGATTACTTGATGCCGCCCCCGACGACGTACTGGTTTCGCACTGTCTGCCGGCGCATCGTGAAGAAGAAATTACCAGCGATGTACTCGACTCCTCCCATTGCATAGCGTTTGATGAAGCGGAAAACAGATTGCACGTACAAAAGGCGATTATTTCATATATCTTTTCTTAAACACGGATATTTCACATGGCAACACACAGAGTTCCATTCAATATCTCAGCACTTGACGATATGCTTGACGGCGGCCTTATTCCCGGATCAGCCAATCTTCTCGAGGGGACCGCAGGAACGGGCAAAACTACTCTGGCAATGCAGTTTATCTACAACGGTATCGTAAACTTTAACGAAGCAGGACTCATTATTACGTTCGAAGAATTCCCGCAACAATACTATCATGATGCACTGCAATTCGGATGGGACCTCAAGGAACTCGAAAAACAAAATAAGCTGAAAATCATTTTTTCAGACCCATATACTACGTTGCAGGAATTTGAGCAACTCGACGGCCAGTTCACCTCCTTTATCGAAGAGCTTGACGTTAAAAGAGTTGCGGTCGACAGTATTACACATTTGGAATACCTTACCGATGATGCAACACGTCAGAGAGAGATTGAACGTCAGTTCGTCAATTCGCTGAAACGGGAGGACGTTACGAGCCTGCTGCTGAGAGAAAACGATACAGTACTCGGAAGTCTTACCGATACAGGAAGCAAATCCCCGTTTATCGTAGACAGTTATATCATGCTTCGTTATGTGGAAATCCGCAGCGCCATACAAAAAGCACTTGCCATCCTCAAAATGAGAGGAAGTAACCACGACAAAGATATTCGCGCGTTTGAAATTACCCCTCACGGTATCGAAGTCGAGGATACATTCAGTGGGATAGAGGGCATCCTCAGCGGGAATACGCGGCTTACTCCGCAGGATGCATTTGTTGATGTGTTCGGTAAGAAGAAAAAAAGGAAAGATGTATGATGTGGTTACCGGTTACGCTGGTAATAATCTATCTGGTTTTTCACTCCGGTCTTAATATTGTATGTTATCTCATTTCATATTTTTACCAGAAAAAATTCAGAGAGGATGCCCCCAAAAAAGGATTCCTGCTCTATCTCGCAGCGCATGCGGCGCTTCTTATACTGGTTTTGGCATTTCCCACAGACCTGAACGCGACACGTATTACCGGCCTAGTCATTATATGTACAGCAAATATCGCTTCGATAACAAATTCGCTTCGTCTGTATAATTTGATGAAAAAAATCAGCAAGTAACCCTATATGCAGATATCAGATCTTCTTATTTTTTACGATATTTCTTCGATTATTATTTTACTGGTTCTTGCCTATCTCAGTAAGCGGCTGGGAGAAGCCCTGAAAATAGCACCTTTTTTCAAATTGTTTTATGTCGCGGCAGTCATTGTCGCGGCTGCACAGGGCATAGATATCAGCGATGCGTACATCGAATGGGATGCGTTGCCTGTGTCGCCGCTGTTGTGCTCCATTATGCTGCGTTGCGCAGGGATGATTATCGGCTTTTCAGTATCGTTAATTTACTGGAAATGGCTTTTTGGTGAATTGTTCAATAAATAGAGGACTCGATGAATAGTCAAAAAAAGATTCTGGTTATAGAAGACGATAAGGATATTGCGGATCTCGTGGAACTGGTTCTCACCACAAACAATTATCATGTTTCTACGGTGACCGATCCGGAAAAGGCGTTCGAAAAAGTCAGGTCTTTTATGCCTGATGCAGTGATACTTGATCTGATGATGCCGAAAGTCGACGGCTGGGAAATTTTCAAGATGATTCGTAACGACTCCGATTTGTCACATATCTCAATAGCCATTCTTACGGCAAAATCTCAGGGGTTCGATAAAATGGTAGGGTTACACATTATGAAAGCGGATAAATATATCACCAAACCCTTTGGAAAGAAGGAATTGCTGGATACCGTCAATGAACTTTTCGAAAAGAAAAAATAACATCAATGTTCTCGTAGTGGATGACGAAATCGAAATCCTCGATTACGTAAAAATGCTGCTCGAGTCGCTTTATTGGAATGTCAGTACCGCCTCCTCGAGTGCTGAAGCATTCGATTCTCTTCATTCCCGTCCGTATTTTCTGGTACTTTCCGATATCGCAATGCCAGATTTCGATGGGTATGAATTTATAAATAAGCTGCGTGAAGAACAGATACCTTCTGAAATCGCACTCATGACCGGATTCGGCTATAACCCCAATCACACGCTGGTTCGAATACGACGCAGTATGAACTGTCCGTTCTTTTTCAAACCGCTCGATCGTATGAAAGTGGCCAGAGGCGTACAGGAAGCCTGGAACGATTATCACCTTAAGCTGCGCGAAGAGATAGTACACGAACTCTGATACCTCGCAGCATTTCACAAGTCATTGTGTGCGATGAATACCGTCTCTTCCATCCGAATAACGGGTGCACGACAACATAATCTTCGTAATATTTCGGCCACCATCCCCAAATATACATTGACCGTAATTACCGGTGTTTCCGGTTCAGGGAAATCATCTCTTGCAATAGACACGCTCTATTCTGAAGGACAACGACGCTACGTGGAGTCCCTTTCCGCGTATGCAAGACAGTTTCTCGGAGTAATGGATACACCCGATGTCGATTCCATAGACGGTCTCTCTCCCGCAGTATGCATTAAACAAAAAGGTATAGGGCACAACCCCCGCTCAACCGTTGGTACTCTGACCGAAATCTACGACCACCTCCGTCTGCTTTTTTCACATATCGGAACGATCGTATGCACCGAATGCGGAAATGTCGTCAGCCGGATGACGGTACAACAGATGTGTGATACGCTGCTGCAGCTTCCTCCCCGCACCAAAGTTCAGCTATGCGCACCGCTCGATCTTTCTCACGATACCCCGCAGAACCCACAAATGCTTCGGTCCCGTATCGACGCGATACGATCACTGGGTTTCATTCGCATTCGCCTCAATGCAACCACATACGAACTCGAAGAGGCTGCCGAACGAGCCAATGAACTCGCCGGTAAGGTCAATTCCATAGAAGTGGTAACGGATCGACTCGTAATTTCCGATAATATACGCCAGCGCGTGAGCGACTCTCTTGAAACTACGCTCGAGCTCAGCGAAACCGGAGGTATCATCGCCGATATTCCCGGACAGGATGAACTTCGGATGCCGGGCTCCTTTCGTTGTGCGTATTGCCATACCAAATATGAAGAACCCACTGCGGCTCTTTTTTCATTCAATAGCCACCAGGGAGCGTGTCCCTCCTGTCACGGGCTGGGATATCGGCTCGATATCGATCCCTCACGAATCGTCCCCGAACCGGAAAAAAGCCTCGAGCAGGGAGCAATCGTAGCTTGGAACGGAGCCGCCCGGCAGGGAAGCTGGAACAATCGGATCATGCGTTCGGTGTGTTCGCATTTTGCAATACCCGGCAATGTTGCATTTGGAAAACTAAAAAAATGGCAGCGAGAATTACTCATGTACGGTCCCCCGAAATCAACACAGAAATCTCACGCTGCTGCGCAGGCTCATCAAAAACCGTATGAAGCATTCGAAGGAATAATCCCGAATCTGTTGCGTCGTTATAAAGAGAGTCCATCCGAATCGATACGGAAATGGATAGAATCGTTCATGCGCAAACAGCCCTGTTCCGAATGTGATGGAACACGACTCCGTCACCAGGCACGTGCAGTCAGGATACAAAAACGTTCAATAAGCGATCTGTGTGAGATGGCTCTTGACGATCTGAACCGTTTTTTCGACGCACTTTCATTGGACGCGACCCAGCAGCATATAGCATCTCAATTGATAAAGGAAATTACCCAACGCACCGAATGGCTGACAAAACTCGGTGTGGGCTATCTTACCCTGGCTCGCTCCTCACCCACGCTCTCCGGCGGAGAAGTACAACGAATCCGCCTGGCCGCGCAACTGGGATCGAGACTCAGCGGAGTACTTTACATTTTGGATGAACCAAGTGTAGGACTTCATATGGCAGACAACACGCATCTCATAGAAATCCTCAAGGCATTGCGGGACCTTGGTAATACGGTCGTCGTCATCGAGCATGACCGCGATATGATCATGAGCGCCGACCACTGCATCGATATGGGACCAGGAGCAGGAACTCAGGGCGGATCGATAGTGGCCCAGGGAAGCCCCAAAGAGCTCCTCAAAGATCCGGAGTCGGTCACCGGAACCTACCTTAAAGACAAATCGTCTCTGCCCTGTAATACCAGGCGTCACAGAATATCGGCGCACCCCGTCCGCCATATCGAACTGTGCGATGCATCGGGACATAATCTGCGCCATATTGATGTACGGCTTCCTTTGAACAGGATGGTATGTGTGAGCGGCGTCTCGGGATCCGGAAAAAGCTCACTTGTACGCCATACTCTCGTTCCGGCTCTTCTTCGGCATGTTCGCGGAACCAACACTGCTTCCCTACCCTATAAAAAATTAACCGGTGCACACCATATAGGCAGAGTCGTAACGATAGATCAGTCTCCCATAGGGCTTACTCCCCGCTCTAACCCAGCAACCTATACCAAGGTTTTTACGCCGATTCGTGAGCTTTTTGCCGCCACAGTCGAGAGTAAAAAGCGCGGATATCGTGCCAGTCGGTTCAGTTTTAATGTAAAGGGAGGACGTTGCGACGCATGCAACGGTGACGGGATAAAAAAAGTCGAAATGCACTTTCTTCCCGATGTCTATGTACAATGTGAAGTTTGTAAAGGCAGGCGATACAATCGTGAGACGCTCGATATCCGTTATAAAGGAAAGACAATCGCGGAGGTACTCGACATGACCGTCGATACCGCACTTCGCTTTTTCTCCCATTTTTCAACGATAAAATCGAAGCTGTCCACCTTATCCCGTATCGGACTCGGATATCTAACGCTGGGACAGCCCGCTACGACCCTTTCAGGCGGAGAAGCACAGCGCATCAAACTGGCCTCCGAGCTCTGCAAGAACTCACATAAACATACCATATACCTGCTGGACGAGCCAACCACCGGACTCCATTTCAAAGATATCTCACTTCTGGTCGATCTGCTCTCTGATCTGGTGGATAAAGGTAATACGGTTCTCGTTATCGAACACAATCCCGATGTAATAAAATGTGCCGACTTTGTAATTGACCTTGGTCCGGGAGGAGGTGAAAAAGGTGGGGAAATAGTAGCATCCGGCACGGTAGAGCAGATATGTGCTGCACAGGATTCTCTTACCGGTCGTTACCTTCGGCCTTACCTTACCCAATGAACAGCGACACCACTGGAGTGAAAAACAGCGTAAATTCACGCATTCCACTTCCGCGACTTTCAGTAATTCTTCCACTCCACATCATCGATTCCTTCTTCTCTCAGATGCTGCAGTTTCTTCATAATCTGTGTTTTTCTGCGATAATCAGGATCGATTTCGAGAATTCTTTTATACTTTCTGTAGGCAGCCGCTTTTTTTTCTCCCAGCTCATACAGTTTGGCAAGCTCCCAGTATGCAGGAATAAAGCTTGAATCGAGCGCAATCGACTTTTCCAGTGCGGTTCTCTGCTTTTCAGGTTTGTTCTCGATTTTGTAAACGAGCCCATACCCGTAAAAGACCCGTGCATCGTTATACTGCAAGGACTGCAGCTTTTTGAAATGCTCACGTGCAGATTCGGATTTCTTTCTGCGACAGTCGATCAATCCCGCGTAATACCGCGCACGGTCGTTCGTCATATCGTGTGCCAATGCTCCCCGTATATATTTCTCAGCCTTTAGCAATTCGCTTTGCATATAATGAATAATGCCAAGCTCAATACGTGCCTGGATATTTTCCGGTTGCTGGGCGACCACCGAATTTAATATATCGACTGCTTTTTCGACATCATTCAATTGTTTATAGCATTTGCCAAGCAGAGTCATTGTATATGTATTGGTCGAATCGAAAGTAACCGATTTCGAAAGCGCCACTTTCGCTCTGTAGTACGCCCCAATCATGTAAAGCGCTTCCCCCATTTTGCCGTAGGCGGATGCACTGGCAGGTTTTATCTGTACCAGTCGCTCATAGTAGGTGAGCGCTTTCTCAGGCTGTCCATTCTTGATATACGCCATGCCTATTGCGTCCATATAATGCTCATTATCCGGCTGGGCATCCAGCGCTTCTTTGTAATACTCGATCGCCTCTTTCATTCTGCCCTGCAATTCGAGTAATTCTCCCATCTTTATCACCGCAACAGAGGAGTTGTCGGAATAGCGAAGCGCATCTATGAAAAACTCCCGTGCCTTACGATATTGTGCTTTTCGCATGTAAATGGTCCCCGCGGCTATCGCCGCATCGAATGATGCGGGATCGATACGCAACGCCTCTTTGTATACATCCAGCGCTTTATCCTCACGATTTATAAATTCGAGCAGCTTCGCCTTATTGATAAAGTACCGTATCATGGAGGAATCATACTGTATAGCTTTGTCAAAAAAGGAGAGCGCCTTGTTATATTTGCCCATTGCACGATAAATACTCGCCATGTTGTTGTATATTTGTCCGTCCTCAGGCTGCGCTTTTGCCACTTCCTTGTAGACATTAATGGCTTTCCGATACTCTCCCCGGGCTGATAACCCACTTGCAAGATTTGCTCTTGCCCCGACGTGAGTAGGTTTAAGAGCTACCGCCGCTTTCAGGTACCGGATCGACAATTCGTATTCACCCCGCATCAGGTAAGCATTGCCTAGTCCCATATTCGCGGAAAACGATGCGGAATCCTGTGAAAGCACTTCTTTAAACAGGGTAACCGCGGAATCAATATTCCCCCTGTTCAACTGCAGCAGCCCCCGGGTCGCACTGCTTTCGACCTGCTGTCCATATACGCAACAAATTCCACACATCGACGTAATAAGCCATAGACTCATCAATCTCTGTATCATTTCGACTCTCTCCTTTAGTTATTCTCAAATGCGCGGCGCAGCGCATACTTTTTCTCAAAACGGGATAGCCCCCCGTGACTCCCCACAAGAACAAACGCGTCATTGCATGCCAGCGACCGGACACGATCACTTACCAGTCCATCCAGATATGTCAACTTTCCCCATTTCTCAGCTGAATAATCATACACAAAACAGCCACGCGATCGGGTAGCTGTGAGTATCGACGTACTACACCTGGCAATCGCCATAATGTGCAGATCGTAATCGGAAAAGTCGAGCGAATCGTGTGATACCTGTTGTACATTCTGCAAGGAATCGTCATTCCATTCTACACAATAGAGGCCGTGCTGTTTCACCGCGATAAAAAGCGTATACACCGAATCCTGCGCTACCGAGACAATACCGTTTATTCTGCTTCCCGGATTCATTAAAGAAACGATTTGGCGCTTGCGCAAATGATAGGCTTTAAGACCGTGTACCAGTGTGCCGTAGAGAATCCATTCTCCGCACTGTGCCATTGATGTAATTCTGTCCTGCTGAGTTGCGCCGATTACCTGAAAATGAAAGGGTGGCTCCGGACTGCTGCGAAGTATGCCGAAGCCGCTTCCGATGCAAATAGTCGAATCCTGACAAAATATAATATCCGTGATATCGTCGTGTGCAAGTGCGTCATTGCTTCTGTCAAAAAAACGCCCCTGTGCGCTGGCGGTATTGAAATGACCAAAACCGCTGGAACCTCCATAATAGACTGTGCGATTGCGTACCCTTAACGTCTGGACATCGGATGCCCGGATTCCATCCTGTGTTCCGTAATTTTTGTCATACTGCATTTCATCAAGGTAGAACCTGTCGATATAGCCGCCATTGTAGCCATAGCCGGCGTAAAAAAAAGAATCACCGATTCCCAATGCCTCGACATTGTAGCGTGAAAGACCCGCCCGTAAGGGTTTCCATTCTATATGCGGTTTGGTAATAAACCCGGCGCCGTCTTTCATGCTCCCATACCAGAGGCGGGAAGGCGTATTGGCGAGTGCTACCACACTGAAAAGCTCTCCCGTGCTCTTCCAGGGGGGTACGAATTGTACCCATGCATCCTGTGCGCTGTGATACCGCCACACTCCCTGAGGGGTACCGCACCAGAATCCGTCTTTTTCAGCCTCGAGCACGAATGCTCCGCGCGCCGGAAATCGCGTATCCCTCTTGAAAAGGCTGTCCGGACCGTTTCGCCTCCAGATTCCGTTATCCGAAGTCGCAACAATACATGCGCTATCCTTCCAAAGCACATCCCATATAAGCGTACCTTCTGAAGAAGCCTTGGCAAAGCGGCATTCTGCGAACCGGGCATCTCCGGGTGTCCAGGTAATCAGGCGCTGATTTTCAGCACCTATGTAAAGTGTATCATCATGCCACTGCAGAAATGTAATCCGCTCCTTGTCCTTAACGGGTAAGGGAAGTTTTTTGGGCCTCCTCTGTGTATCAAGTACAGAAGCGGGAATCCTATAAATACCGTGCTGATCTACCGCAAGGAATATGCCATGCTCCGGGGATGCCGCAACTGCCATGCATCGACCATTGGCCGGCGGAGAATCATAACCGCAGGTAATAAAGGTGTCGGCATTGGCAGAATACCGAACGAGTCCTTCCCAGGTCGCGACCCATGCATCATTTTTATGGAAACATATATCGCTTATGGTCCGCTCAGGCAGCCCGTGATCCTTTCCATACCGCGTCCAGCGAGCCCGGTTCTCGTCGAATACCCGTATGCCGACCGGTGTACAGAACCACAACCTGTGAGGATGCGCAGGCTCTTGCCGCCGGATTTTATAAACGCGATCGACATGAAAAAACCGCACACATGCGCTATGATTAAAAGATGGCTCCGGGGTCGGACGCTGCTGTTGATTCAACTTATAAAGCGCAACTACCGCAACCAGAATGGCACAGAGTACAAAAAGCGTAAACAGTACCCTTACATAGCGTCTTCTGCGTAAAGTACGAATCTCATCGCGAATGGTCATAGTGGCAGGTGTACCATCCCGGGAAACGGAAAATGAAGCCCGGATGGATTCCGGGCTTCGTCATGATTTGGATCTTGTCTAGTTCACCTCAAACGAAACAATACCCGCAGATGTTGCCATCCACACTACGTCTGAGGCATTGTCATAGACGATATCGTTAACCGCAATCGCATTGCCGGATGCAGGCAGGGCGCTATTATACCCGTTTTTCACGTGTATAAACCCACCGTCTCTAAATACCGCATATCCATCCTCTGTCCCAACCCAGACTGCTCCGTCAGATGCAACGGTGCAACATGTCATATTATCGGTTATCAATTCGGGATTTGTTTTTGAGGAATAGAGCGTAGTATCGGACGGGCCTACATGCAGAAGCCCGTTATTTGCGGCACACCACAGATCACCATCATTGCCGACCGCAATGTCGACCACCTCCACGTCGCTTCTGAGGGAATGCCCCATATAGGCAGTATCGACTGCAGTCGTATCAAAAAGAAT
This sequence comes from uncultured Fibrobacterota bacterium, assembly GCA_964589825.1. GTDB lineage: Bacteria > Fibrobacterota > Chitinivibrionia > Chitinivibrionales > WJKA01 > CAZPUS01. The sequence continues at coordinate 39,872 of CAZPUS010000004.1, forward strand.
GTACGATTCAATTTCTATATACCCCAGACGTGTCATCGTCAGCGAACTCGGTTCCGCACGGACCTCGCTTGTAGTGGTATCGATAATCTGATACAGAGTATCGTTTCCGGTTACAGACACGGTAACTTCGGCGGTGTCGAGCGTATCCGGCGATACCATGCCGGTACTGTCGACCACGAATGCGGTATCTATCCATCGCGATACGGTGTCGATATGGTGCAATGTTTCTGTGTTGCTCACCTCCTGCCCCCCCTCAATCGTATCGGTTGCACCTAAGGTATACGTGCGCTGCAGTGAATCGAGCATAAAAAACCCGTTATTGCCGCTTCCCAAATAAATACCCTGATATGCACCCTGGGCCTCCGGGTCAGTCGCAACAACAGTCACTCCCGCATCAGCAAGCAGACGTTTCGTCCCGTCCAGCATAATTTCTTCAATCTGAACCCAGCCCTGCGATGTTTCAATGACAAGTACACTCTGAGTGGCCACGGCAACGATATGTCCGTACCGATTGTGCGTGATCCCGCTAACCATATCATTCTCTTTTTTAATCGGTGAGGAAGGCTCTGTGAGCGATATTTCATCATTCGTTATTGTATAGAGTATCGTACCGGCAGGTGTCTTGTCGGTAACCACTCCGCACCATTTGGTGTTATCCGGGGCTACGTGTACATAACTGAATGTTCGGTCTCCGGAGACTGAGTCGAAGGATGCGGAAGATGGCCCATACCGAAGCATCCCGAAGCCGTTGCCGTACACAAAAAGATTTCCACTCGAATCGAGAGCGACACCTCTGCATGAGGTAGAATTAAGCAGATACGTATCATTTTGAGAGAACGCGGTAGAAAAAGACATTTTATGCGTGCTTCGCACATTCGTATCCGCCCGGGCCCGAAGCTTCCATTCATATCCCTGCGCATATGAAAACGATGTTACTGTCCTTTGGATAGTATCTTTCGTAGTATCGTTCTCAATATCCTCGATTTCAATAACCGGAGTGCTATCTCCGGTTTTATAAATCTGTAACGCATAGGTGACATTGACACGTTTGATCGTAGCCCATTGAAATGTAATTGCAGTATCGAGGCCTCTGGCACCGTCCTCGGGATAAATGATATCGGGATTATTAAGCCGTGTACCGCCAAAATTGTCAACATCCTGCAACGCTTTATCACACCTGATCGCACACGTCACCATCACTGCAGCGAGCAGGACCGTAAATATCCATTGAAAACCGCGCATATCTGTTTCTCCTTTATTCATGTAATAACGAACCTATCGTACGGGTGGCACCAACGAAAACCCATCGATACCGACTTCCTTTGCCTGGTCGATCACCTTCATTATTTTCTTCTGGTACGTTTTTATGTCTCCTTTTATAATAATCATATCCTTTTTATACCCTTCATCAAGAAATTCTTTCATCTTATACCGCAGCGTCTTGTATCCTTTTTCACGCTCCTTCTGCCATTTTGATCTGTCTTTTGAATGAGCGAGGGGGATCTCTTCACCATTGATCTTCAGAATACCGTCCCGACGTATTGCATGATTTTCGGCGATCCAGTCCGCCTTGACAACCACGATAATACGCTTCTCCTTCTGTGATTGCGCCTGGCTTTTTGGACTCCCCGGTGGCGGAAATTTGATCGCAACGCCATATACCGCAGCGATAGCCATTACCACCATAAAGAAAATAATCAGCTGGAACACGATGTCGATCATCGGCGTCATATCGACTTCCTGAGCTTCCTGTACTCGTGTTTTCATAGGTGTCTTTCCGGTATCTCTATTGCTGCGATTCTTCGTTTATGCTTGACTTGGCTTCTTTTGACGCTTCGGGTTTGGTAACGAACGCAAAGCGCTGTATATCGCACATAGTATCCTTTGCCATATTCACGACCTGCAGAATGCGTCCGTAAAAAGCCTTATTGTCCGCTTTAATCATCAGTTTAATATTCTTCCTGAGCCGCTCTATCTCGACCTCGGTCAGCTTCGGTTTTCCTTCATTCGCACGTTTAGCATTTTCACTCGCGACAAGCTCCTTCACCACTTCTTTTTTCCTCGCTCTCAGCAACCGGGGAACCTTGTCGAGGTTGACATACGGGCTTATTTCCTCTCCGCATCTGGAACAGAAAAACGCCGGGGGCCGTGTGCCTTTGCTGTAGGCTTCGGCCATTCGCTCCTGAAGCTTCACAACCGGCTTACCGTGCTTATCGAGCAGACTGCCTTCGATATAATACCCCCGCTGATCCTTTATCCGCAAAGAACATTGCGGGCAGAAAGCCGGAGTGGTTGCCTTGTCGCTGAACGCAATAAGCCCGGTTGAGTCAGGCACGATGCGACCGCCTGAGCCGACTTTTGCAGGCAGGACATAAATCTGTAACAAAGAGGTATCCTGTTCCACCGCATGAAATACCGGCGGGAGGTGTATTATGTCGTCAAGTGAAGGTTCCATCTCCATGGAGACGATAAAATAGATGAGGATCAAAAACACCACATCGATCATTGGTGACAGATTGGGTTTGAGCTCCCCGCTTTTTTTATTCTTGTTCAAATCCACAGTGAATTACCCCTGTGTCTGAGATGTCGAATCGATAATAAGTGTATCGACCAGATGGGTTGCGGCTTCTTCGACAAGCATCACGTAGTTTTCGACCCAAGAACGCAGCAGGTTGTAAGCGATAAGTGTAGGCACCGCAATGATCAAGCCTGTTGCAGTCGTAGTAAGTGCTTCCGAAATACCTCCTGCGAGTTCCGCGGGTTTCGCACCGCCGGCCGCACTGGCCATGACAGAAAATGATTTAATCATACCCGAAACCGTGCCAAGAAGCCCCATGAGCGGCGCAACGGTTCCCACAACAGAGATATATACAAAGTGTGATTCAAGCTGTGGAAGCTCGATACGGGATCGTTCTTCGATCGCATTGGTCAGCCACTGTTTCAGTTGCATTACATCGAGATTCATATTTCTTGACTGCGAATATTTCTCAACTCCTTCTTTCAATATCTCCGCACATGCACCGCCTTTTTTTTCGCACAATTGTTTCATCTCCGCTACAACGGCATCCTTGTCACCATTGTGCTTTTTCAGTGACTGGTCGAATGCATCGAGGAACGCTTCCGGGCTCAGTTTCCTTTTCTGCAGAAGAATCACGATGATGCGCTCAAGCACGAACATAAATGCCACCACCGAAAAGATCAGAAGGGGCCACATCGCCCAGCCGCCCTGCTGAAAAGTCTTGATTAGGTCGAATCCGCCCATTTTTTCACTCCTCGTTATTATAGTGTTTTTAATGCTGCGTAAGTATTTTTTCTTTCTGTTCTTTGGCGAACGAAATCGCCTCACTGCTGCATGAGCTGTTACTCAGCACCTGATTATACAACCCGAGCGCACGCTCCCATTTCCCCATTTTGTCCAGAGAATATGCCAGCAACCGCTTTACATTGCACATATTCTTAAATGAGGAATAGGTACTCAAAATTTGCTGAAACTTGCGGGTCGCCTGCGAATACTGCTGTTGTGTCCAGTATGCATTACCCTGCATATACAGAGCATTTGCAGCATAGTTACCATCGGGGTATTTCTTAAGATACTCATTGTAATGGGCAATAGCACTCGAATATTGCTTGTTAAAATAATAACAGTCAGCTTTTTGATAATATGCGATCTCTGTAAGACGCGGAGATTCATCACGTGAAATAATCTCTTCAAACCGCACGCTGGCGGTTGAATATCGTTTTTGAGCAAAATAGGATTGTGCTTCAAAATAATACGAGTTTATTGTATAGGTGCCTTCAGGATATCGGGCCTGCATCGTATCGGCAATACGAATTGTTGCAGCATACTGTTTGTCATTATGAAGAGCATTAATCCATTTAATAAGTGCGCCGGAAATAAGGGCGGTATCGTTACCCCCGTAAGATTTATAGACTTCTTTGAAAGTCGACGCGGCATCTCCCCATTCTTTAATTGACATATATACGTCACCTATTCCGATCATGGCAATGGTGCTCTCTTCTTCGGTCTGTGCCATTTGTACGACTTTTTTATAGCTCTCTATTGCACGCTGAGGCTGCGTCTCTGCAAGCATCTTGCCTATTTCGGCACTTGCAGCCTGGTAGAGTTTTCTGTCCTGTTTCTTTACCAGCTGAAAGGCCTCAATAGACGCGTCCGTATTACCGAGATTCTTTTCGCACATCCCGAGCTTATAGGCGGCGAATGAATATATTCGACTGTGAGAAAAATTTTCGACTATCTTTGTAAAATACTGCTTTGCCTCACTGGGATTGTCCAGTGTACTAAAATAGGTATTGCCCAGCTTAAGCAAAACCTGCGCAGCGGAAGCGATCGAATCGAGTGGTTCACTATTCAGAAACTGTTTAAGATATGCAACTCCCTCATCAACTTCGCCGGATGCAATCATCTGATTGCCCACACCGGCTTTTGCCTGATCGTATATATCCGCATGCGGATATTTTTCAATCAGCTGCCGCATCTTATTGAGCGCAGTCCTGTGCTGCTCCATGGCCGCATAGCTTTTTGCTTCTCTGAACCGTGCATACGCGGCGAGCGCATGGTCCGGATACTGGGTATAGAACTCTCTGTAAAGATCTACCGCTTTTTTATACGATTCCGCCATATAATAGACATCATACAACTGCAGTTTCAGCTTTTTACGCAATTCGGTACCCAGTCGGTCATCGTCCAGCAATGAAGTGTAAAGCGCGGCGGCGGTATCATAATTCTGCTTTTTAGTAAAGGCCCGTGCAATACCAATACGGGCATTCACTCTTTTCATATGATCTTCGGTAAAATCGGTCGCCTTCCTGAAATAGGTAAGCGCAGAGTCATACTTCTGTGCCTTTTCCAGCCAGATATTCCCGATCTCGTATTGTATGGTCGCCTTTTCTTCTTTTTCTATCGCATCCCGATAGGCCTGCCGCCAGTAGTCAAGCTCCTGCTCGTAATTATCTGCACCTACACCGAACAGACGTATCGATTCAACCAGTATATCGCGGCTTCTGATGTTGTTACTCGCCTCTCTGGCTTCCGACTCGTTGCCAAGCTTTACCTGGCAATCCGCAATCTGAAAATAGGCCTGATCCGCATCCCGCGTATTCGGGTATTGTTGGGTCACCACTCTGAACTGCTTGATTGCCTCTTTATATGCCTTTTGGGCCGCCGGCCTATTATTCTGCTCCTTCTGCTGCTGAGCGACCTCCACCCAGACCATGCCGCTTTGAAACTTCAGCTTTGGTGCAAGCTTACCGTTCTGATCATATACATACCCAAGATTGAAGTACTTGCGTGCATCTTTATAATTATCGTTTTGGAAGTAATAATTACCGACTTTCATGGCGGCGGATGAAAAGAGATCGCTTTGTTTATAATACCTAACTACATTCTTGTACACTTCAATCGCCTTTGCCGTATCGCCCATGAGGTAAAATGCTTCCGCTTTGTAATACTGTGCTCTCGGCGCCCATTTGGTACTGCTGTAGCTCGTTACCACAACAGAATAGGTTTCAGCAGCCTCGTCATACAATTGTTCTTCAAAAAAATAATTGCCGATATAATATTGGATCCGGGCCTTTTGATCGATTCCCTTTGCATTGTCCAGAGCCATTTGGAACGCATTGTTCGCTTTATTGTCAGAGTCAAGCTCCCTGTATACATCACCCAAATATATATATGCCTTTGACATTGAATCGCTGTGTATATATAAATTGATAAACCTGGTCAGCTCATTGACGGCATTGCGATAGAGCCTTTCGCGTTCCGAGACCTGTATGGAATCCGCAAACCGGCGGGAATCTGCCTGTGCAATCCATGTACGTGCGATATAAAGTTGTGCGTTGTCTATATTATCAGACTCCGGGAAGTACGTCTGTATCAATGAGAACTGCGTGCGGGCCGAGTCGTAGTCGCCCCGGGCGAGATAACACTTGCCTATAAGAATAATCACATCCTCCAGCAAAAAGCCGCCCTTGCTTGTCCTTCCTTCCTGCGCGATCTCTTCTTTTTGTTTGTCAAGAGTGTATAATCGTGAAGTTCCGCTTTTGTCTTTTTTTGCGATACTCGCTTTATCCAGATTAACATATTTTCCTATATGAAGATCGCGGAATCGATATTTTTCAAATTCCCCGGCCACCTCCCGGTTCATCTCCACCCTCTCCGCATATGAAATTGCGCGACCAAACGCACTATACGCCTCCTCATGCTTCTCCCTCTCCTTTAACCTGTTTCCCTTTTTATACAGTATTGTACCGATCTTGTAAAAAAGCTGCTCCGCATAAATAGTGTTCGGATACTGCTGCACCAGGGAATCGTATATCGCGATCTGATGCTCGATGTCCTTTTTCAGATTGTACACCACCCCCAGGTAATACATTGCCGTCTGAACAATATATTCTCCTGCCCACGTAGTCGCATATTCGTCCTCTTTTTCGAGGATTCCCGGATATATGTACTGCTGCAAAAGTACCATATGAAACCTTCTAAGATCGTTTTTCTCATCTTCGCCGATTCCTTCGGCGAGGCTGTATGAACCATTCTGCTCTACGATTATCGCATTCTCCTGTAGTCGGGACAACCAACGGGCGGCCTCACTATTTTCCGAAAAGGATATTTCTTCCCGATTGTTAAGATAAAAACCCATATCGGCCGCAATCGAATTGAATGCAGATACCAGCCTGAATTTTACATCCCATCGCAGGTGCGCCTCCGGATCCAGAGCCTCTATGGAATCCCGCATATTTCGGGGAATATGTGAAAGAAGGATACTTTTTTTAAAAGAGGGCTCATCGCTCTGCAGAAGTGTTCGCAACGCCTCCCACTCCTTGACATCAGGGACGAAAAACTGCAGTGAATCGTATCGATACTCATGAATGAGCTTACGGGCGGTATCAACAGCCGCGTCGAATCGTTCCCTCTGCAGATTATCGTTAACCGCGTTCAGTCCTTCTCTGCCACGCACGATAACCTTGTTGATATTCGGAGACCGAAATACATGCGTATTAAGAAAGGGTATCGAAATGAAAAACGCCGAGACACCCACGACCAATATATGAATAAGTCCGGACATATATCCCTACTGTGTGCACATACATCGCACGTTAGATAATAGACTTTTTTTTTTACTAACGACTGGTTTCAATATATACCACCTGCGGATTTCCCATTCCGAGTGACGGCACGCGATTACTAATTCCCCAACCGCGATTATGATACTCATCTTCCGTAATAACACCTACAATGTAGTAGCCGCTGGCCCATTTTTGTTCTTCCGGGTCTATATCCTCCCATACCACATTATCCAGTTGATGATCCAGTGTTTTGATGTCATAATCATATACATGACTTTGCATATTCTCTTTGACGAACTCGGCACTGGGATACTGTGCGTTTTGCTCGCCATAATTGGTCACATAATCCGAAATCGCACGCCCTTGCGGTATCTTTGCGAATACGAGCTCGACATCTATAATATTTGCATGCCCCCCATCGAGCACACCGGAACCATCGTCCTGATCAAGCACGAAATCGAATGCGGAATTTATTATACCTTCTCTGAAAATCGTCAATGTTTTTGCTTCGTCCTCTCCCGGGAAAAAAATCCGCGGGGGATAGAAATCGATAGCGGATCTTAGACCGGATGAATTGACAAACCCCTGCGTTCCACTCACCACTATGCGGGTGTCATTGAAGAACCTCCCTTTGAACCGCGCAACCAGCTTAAAAAGCTTCAGCCCGCTCTTGGCAACGAGTTCACCCCGCGAAAGATTAACGAGACGATCATAGTTTTCCTGCGGAGTCGCAGCCAGCACCTGCTGCGCATTAACCAGTTTTTCACCTCTTTCGTCCCAATACAGTATCTGTCCTTTGGGACCCCAGAACGATCCGGGGGTTGCGGTATAATTGTACTCATCAACACGATCAGCAACGATATTACCCCTGAGCTTGAAAGCACGTTCCTTTGGCTGATTGCCATCAAAATTGATCGTACGAATCGTATCCAACCGCTTATGCGCATCCGCATCCGCCGGGTTAATACTGTAGGTATATATATGGTTATCATCATGCAGAGGGCCTACACCGGTCAGTCGTTCCTTTTTCGGCTTTGTTTCCAGCCACGTTTCATTCCAGTAATTCGTGTGAAAGCCCCAGTTTTTTTTGGTCGTTACAAACCAGCAGTCAAAATCCTGCGCAATGGTCGTATCGCTGAATATGGATATCGAATATTTCAATTCGGGGCTGAACAGATAATACCATCCACCTCCTGCCTCGGGTTGAAACGACATGGTTTTTTCTACTCCACGCATTTGATTGCGAAAATTGATCTCGATATCCCATGGAGCGATCTGAATGCCGTCTTCTTTGATTTGCGTGCCGGACTCATTGTTCTTATAAAAAAGCCTCACATACACGATTTTCTCACCGTTGCCTTTAAGAAGCTTCCAGGGAAAGGAATAGACGATTTTTCCTTTTTTCATGTCATACGTACGTTTGGGGTTCAATGGATCGGCCGTGGTAAAATCAGGGACTTTCACCTTTGAAACGCCACTGACAAGCTCTCCGCGCCCATCTATCCACGTACCGATCATACGGCGCAACTGCTTGTTGGAAGGAATATTGTAAGGATCGTCCCACGCAACTCTGACACTGTCATTTCCTTTTACGAGATAGGTTATTGTCTTCTGAGTAAGTACAATCGAATCGAGTCTCTGCCGCGGATCCTCCAGGCTTACATGTACTTCATCGGTCACGGTAAACACATCACCGTCATTTATCGCGAAAAGAATCGATGTGCCTATTGTATCGCTTGCATATTCATCGGGCCACGGACCAAAAATCGTATCATAAACCACACCCACATTGGATATGGTGTCGATATCTATGGTTACCGTACGGATAGCGTAAAAATATCGACCATTGACCAGTCCCACGATATCTTCGTAGGATGTGGAATCGGGATGAAGCCCATTGTCGGTAAGCGGAACGAATGCGCTTGTATCGAGGGCGCCTGTTTCGGTGGTATCGGTTGTACGATAGACCTGGTAGAAATCGAATGTCCGGGTCGAGGGTTTCTCCCAGCGCAGCATTACTTTGTCCACACTTTTTCCGGTAGTATCGGGTATATACTCAGCCTGAAGCCCCTCGATGGCAACGCCGTATGTATTGGGAGATGTATCGATCTTTACCGGATCGTCACCGCATGTAATGAAAAAGAATGCACACACTGCTGTAAACACGAAACTTGGTTTTCGTTTCATTATAATACTCCGTGGCCGGCTTAATGTGGTATTTGTATACGGTATGAAAGGGATGCGCGTGGCCTGTTATCGGGCGTAACACCACAGCTGAAATCAAAATCGCTTACACTCACTCCGCTCGCAGTGCGGTCCTGACGCGATTTGGCCGGGGTAAATAATGCCGCATCCATTATATTGAACGCCCACCAGGCAATGGCCCCCCCAACCAGGATCCCGGTATTGCGCTTTGCATTTTCTAAATTTGTATACGCCTCATTCCAGCTGTTAAAAATATCCTTCTTTTCGCTGTACGAGGAGGCATATGCATCATTATTATATATCGTTTCCAAATGTACCGTCTCGTTAGCATATGCCGATATGTGCGACAGCTCATGAAACATGAAAGAAACAAGCACAATCTCGGTGCCCATATATGCAAGGCCTTTCCACTTGTGGCCGGCATCTAGCTGCCCCATACCGGGAAACACCGCCGACTGCAATATGTGAATATCCTCGCCTGCATTAACTGCGGAAACCGAAATGAGCATGGCAGCGAGCAGCGCACAACACTGTTTTGGGAATGTCATATCCATCGTCCTTTTTGCGTTACGTTAATTATGAACCTGAATAGAGTTTTGCAAAAAATGTCCACTGACGCATATCGTGTAAGCTCCCGGTCAGAATTACCGGATCGCGCAGGTTAAAATCGTAATCGTGTCTGGTCCATTTTGCACCAAGAAAGAATGTAACGTCATACCCGCTGTAATTCGATTCGGAGACGACATTACCTATAACGGTAAGTTTCTGGTGATTTTTTTCCGATGTAATGATATCCAGATAGCGCTTCCACTCCACACCGAGTTCAAAACGGGTATTCTCGGCTATTTTATAATTTGCCCGCACAATTGGGACGTTAATCACCTCGTGCATATTGTTTCGACGGAATTCCGAAGCCTCAAAACGCAGATCGAGTATAATGTCCATCTCCTCATCCGATATCTTATCGTATACCGTATCGATCGCCCCGTCCGGCTCTCCCTTTTCTCCGCTTACGTCATAACGCAGATTCGTTTCGAGATTGCGGGGATCCGGAGAAATATCACCGGCAATCTCTTTCTGCAGATCATACTGCAACTTGTACATGGGTGTAATTTTCAGACGGTTAATGAAATTTAACGGGGCACGCCAGTCCGAATAATCCACATCAAACAGAATATCGTATTTCTCTTTAACCACAAGATGAAAATTACCCAGAAGCTTATTTTTATATCGCGACTGCTTTTCATCAAAGATAAGATCGTTGGTTACGACATCAAAATAGGTGACACGTGTGGTAAAATCTTTATCTATGGCAAAGCGTTTTTCGAGCCCGATTCTTCCGCGGGCCTGATACTCGAAATTACGTATCTGGCTATACGTTATACTCCCCACCACATTGTCGAGCACTGCACGACGATAATCGAGCGGATCGATATCATAGGTGTAGAATACATTATAGTCGCCCTCACTTACCTCGCCATGCGTCGTTATACGGTCATTGCGAATCGCATCGCTGATAAGCCGCAGTTCATTACCGAACATATACCTGATACCGATACTGCGTCGCAACACCTCTCTCTTTGCGGTAAGATAGCCGACCAGCGACTTATCGTCAAACCATTCGGTGCTGAACGGGTCGAACTCATCCCACTGCAGTCCATCGATATTACCACTCATATCACGATCCAGCGCATTCTCAACCACCACGCCCGCATTGAGGACAGTCCTGGAATCCGGTTTCCAACTGAAATCGAGTTTATTTCCCAGTACGCCCTGCGTCTGAATACCGTTGGCAGTGATCAGGTAGGGAACGTGAAAGCCGTAATCGGGAAGCAGATCGTCGTCATAGTAGTCCTCCACCCCGTTATTGTTAAGGTCAAGCCCGAGTTCGAAATAAGGCGGATCACTCTGAAACAGCAGAAAACTCTCGCGATAATCCTGTATACCGTTTTTATTTCTGTCGTTTTTCGAAGTAATCACCCCGTCCGGATCATCGTATATCATCGGCATTCCGGAAGGAAGCAAAACAAAATAGTTGCTCCCCTCAGGCATAAGCTCATCGTTTTTGAGCGCACCGTCCTGATAGAAATCCCCCTGGGATCCCGATCCCTTATCGCTTGGATAGGTTCGTCGCTGATTCTCGACAAAGGGATCATTGTCGTCGTTATCTTCGATATTTCGCCATTCACCACCGAGTGGTTTCGGATAGTCGAGGAAATCTATTCCGAATTCACGGTTATACATTGATAATTCCTTACCCTGATAATGTGTCCTGTTAAAATACTGACTCGGCATCAGCTCATCGAGACTTGTGCGCCACTGAGGTGAAAGAAAATAGAGACTGTCACTTATTCCCAGCTTCTCGGTCAGGCTTTTCGATGCATTCAGCCTGGTTGCCCAGTTATTAATCATACCCGTGCTTCCTCCGGAAGCCGGGAATTTATTCGCACGACGATTAAGAGCAAACTCTCCGGAAAAATCGATTCCCCCCAGCTCACCGGCAAAATTGAGACCATAGGTGATGGAGGATACATTTATCCGATATGAGTACTCATATGTATTGAAATTATACTTGTCCCTGGCATAACCGGGCCGGCTCAGCAGTTCACGATAGACATTTTCCTCATTGCAGACACGTTCAAATTCGGAACGGTTTATCGTAAGAATCCGCGGCGCCTGCCTGATATACTTACCAAAATAGGTTGTCGACACCTCGTCCGCATCAGCCTGATAAAAAAGCGCTCTCGATGGTTGATAATCGATCTCCACGTTGTTGTCGTAAATATCGGTTACCATTTTTTCCGGATGATAATAGGTAGTATCCCCTGTCTGCGGGTTTTTTTCTCCCGCAAGTCCCAACGGGATCTGCTTACTTGTCGAAACAAAGACTTTGTAATTTCCTGCCACGGTATAGCGAAAATCGATCTTTTTAATATCTTTCTTGTTTATCAGTACACTACCGTCCCTAAACATCCAGTATTTCGGATCGGTTTTGAATGCGACTATTATCGGGGTATGCCCACTCTGAGGTCTGGGTATCGGCAATTGCGCCGGTGTAAGCGTGGTGGAATCTCTGTACGCGACGAATGTCCTTCTGAAGGCTCCTCTGTAGGCTGGTTTGGGAACGACCTCTCTTCCGTTTATCATCATGGTCACATCGTGCACATACGCGCCGGCATCATCCTTGTTGTATTGCGTCATGTCGTAGAATTCGAAATGGATCTCGCCCGGCATCCAGTCATCCGGCACATCTCCGCTGAGCCATTGTTCCCCGCGACGTACATCGGATAAATGATGATTGATATATGTCAGTCCTACATCGATTTTATTGGCGATGGTATTCTGTGTATGCAGTGCCATCAGCCATTCATAGTCACCGTATGGAGACGCGTCGGAATGATCACCGCCCGAACGGTACTTATCCGCGCGCTCGGGGTCGGCATAATCGAGACCCGAAATGGGATACTGAACTTCAGCCCTGCCGGTCCTGTCTCTTTTTGATAAAAAGCCGGGGCGGGTACGTGACAAAAGAAAAGACCACTGCACCCCGGGTGACCAGACATCCCAGCGAATACCCCGGTAATTGGTTTTGTTGAATGTGAGCGGTGTAAACCGGGTCGATATTCTGTTACCTATTATAAAGGAAGTTTTCATCCCGCCGATGGCATCCTGGGTGATCGCAAGATTGGAGAGATTCTCATAAAAATCCTCTTTCTGGTACTCCAGCGACCGTGAGTATTCCATGGAATCGTGCACCCCCAGTCGCGCATTATTCAGCAGATTCGTCTCGTTGCTCAATTCATACAGATGCACACCATCGGTAATATGCTCCCCAAATAAATCATAGAGCCCGATTACATTTTCTTCGATTTTCAGTCGGCTGTACTCCTGCTTGCCGTAATTATTGTAAAAGCCCTCTTCTTTTCGCAATTTTTCTGTAAGCGACTGGGCAACAAGCGCAGCCGGGACAAGTATTCCCACCATTATCGTAATCAACATTACACGCCACGGTTTTCTGTAATCTCTACGCACTGTTTTTTCCCCCATTGGGACTTCTCCTTACAACCACCGTAATACGTTTATTCTTGATTAATATGCACAGAATACAGGGTTAATCCTGTATCGGTATGCAGTAAAAGAGACCTGCAGTGGTACAATTTAATAAATGTAATGATTTTTTGTGCAGTTGCCTGCAAAACGGCCGTTACTGACGTCTTCTGAGCCTGACCCGGAATTACAAGTAGTGCTGTGAAAGAGTTCCGAGGCCCACGCAAGGTATTCAACTCATACTTTTTCAGCGGGAGGCACTCTGCTCATGCGGCGTTACGTCACAACCGGAAAATACGCAGGCTGGTAAGAACGCATCTTACGGGTTACTGCTGTTATCCTCTTAAAATAATATTCTCCCCGGGTTTTGTCCAATTCATGTATCACGTGAACGGCGCCAAAGACCCATATTCTTTATGCACTTGCACCATAATGGAGAAGGTGCATTCTGCTGCCGAAGCCGGTTTTTATTATATGCACCTGTACTGGAAAAGCTCACCATTGTGTTATCCTGAATTTTTTTACCCGAACTGATCGATCTAGTATGCGAAATCTGCTGCCGTTCGCACCTCTCTTGCACCAACAGAAATAATAAGCCTACCAACAAAGCGGGTAACCCATCATTTCCGAAACCACAATAACGGCACGGCTCTGCGTATCTTTCATCAAAACAACCGCTCACTGCAGACTCTATTGTGTTTGCTGTTTAAGTGTACGAATAAAATCTCCGCTTTTGATGGAATCTTTCTCCGATACAATCACGGCCTCTGAAAAATGCCCGCCCCGGATAAAGCGGACACGTACTGTTCCGGCCACTGCATGGCTCCACCCGAGTGTGTCAGCTTTGTGCGAACCTATCGGTTGCTGCTTTCTGGTCACTTCAAGCATCTCTCCCTGCAAAAGATTATCATCGCTTCCCAGATCGATATAAAGATGGTCTCCCTGACGCTCAAGGACTTCCCCCTGAAGAAAGAATTTGTCGCCCTCCATGGTATGACGCTCAGCAGGCTCATGGCCGGACATTGCAGTACGTGCAACGGCCATACGCATCTTGCCTGAAAAGTGCCCCATGATACTGCCGGCGATACTTTTTCGAAAATAGACCGACCCGAACGGGTTTCGTTTCATGTTGGAAAAATTGAGCACCGAATTGTCCGACTGAAACGGAAGCCACAGGTCGAGACCCTGCCTTGCTTTTTCAGTAGATAGATTCACCACCTCCCTAAGCGCACCGGTATGCGCATCGTAAATCGACACATCAATTTCTATTTTTGCGATATACACATTCGCCTCACCCATAACCATCACCCCTCCGTGTCCGGCAAACGCTTTGGAGTATTCCTGCTGTGTGGTAAACGGAATATCGGCATTGAGCGAACGTTTGATAATGGTGAACCTGCTTATTGTACCGGTAATAATAAAATCGATGTCAAGATACTGACCTGCCCGCTGCATTGTCTGGGGCGAAAGGAATCTCTGTCTCGACCAGTTGTTACGATCGATAAATTCCCGCACCGTGTCATAGTTCACGACACTGCAACGGACTGCGCCCCCCGTGCCACTGTCCACCGTTGTACTGAACCATTGCGGGACATCGTGCGCAAGATCCCACTGATTATGCAAGGTGACACTGCTTTCAAACGGAAAAAACGCAATTTTTGCTGCGGAGCCGCTACCGGCAATGCTCAGCCATGCAACAGCCAGTAAACGTATAATGTTATTCCTCATCACACACGACACTCCCGGGAACACAGCACATTCGGCTTCTGTAATAACCGCCGGATAGTGCACTGTGTATCACAGATTCCATCTCGTTCTTTTCATAGAAAAATGCGCTCATGTGAACCGATTATTGCCGGAGAATGAATAATGCGCATGCAGTGAGCTTTATAGAAAAACTACTTCATCTTCAGCATTCATCCGTTTATTCACATGCATAAAGACGGGAAAAATACTCTATTGTTGCATCGAGACCTGCATCAAGGTTAACCGTGGGTTTCCAATGCAGATACTGTGCCGCACGGCTTATGTCGGGACAGCGTGTGCGAGGATCATCACTCGCCTTTTCCATACACACGATGCGCGAACGTGAAGATATCTTGTCGATTATTCGACCGGCGAGATCGGCAATGGTGATCTCATGAGGATTCCCCACGTTGATCGGCCCTCTGCACTCCTCGTTGTTCATACAGCGCATCAGCGCTTCCACACAGTCATCCACATAACAGAAAGATCGGGTCTGTTCTCCGTCGCCATATATCGTTATATCCTCTCCGGCCAGCGCCTGCATAATAAAATTGGATACGACCCTTCCGTCATGCGGATGCATCCGCGGACCATAGGTGTTGAATATACGCACAAGCCGGATGTCGACATTGTTCATCCTGTGGTAATCGAAAAAAAGCGTCTCAGCCACCCGCTTGCCTTCATCATAGCACGAACGCTTTCCGATACAGTTGACATTTCCCCAGTAAGACTCCGGCTGAGGATGCACATGCGGATCCCCGTATACCTCGGAGGTAGACGCCTGCAACACTCGTGCATTTACCCGTTTGGCCATGCCGAGTACATGTATGGCACCCATAACATTCGTTTTAACCGTTTTTACCGCATTGTACTGGTAATGTACCGGCGACGCGGGACACGCAAGATTGTAAATCTGATCCACTTCGAGAAATATCGGAAGCGTAATATCATGGCGAATCACCTCGAAATTAGTGTGATCCAACAGATGTGCAATGTTTTGTTTCCGTCCGGTAAAATAGTTGTCAAGACAGATAACATCGTGTCCCTGAGCAACGAGCCGGTCACATAAATGTGAACCGAGAAAACCCGCACCTCCGGTGACTAGGATTCGTTTCTGCATACATCCGGCCCCCTATAATTATATTAATGTGATGATACCGCCTCTGTGATTAGTATCGATAGCTGAATTGCGCAATTGTTTTTATAAAATCTGCGGTGAGCCGTGCTACTACCGTGTTTCTCGAAAAGCAGGGGGCAACTTCGGGGAGTGGGACATGATTCAATGAAATACAAGCGTAATCATGATTCAGCAAAACAACCGCTCAATTTAGGTTCAAGGCAATACCAAAAAATAATTCCCGCCAAAAAAAGTTAGAACGTGACACGTGACATGTTTTCCATGCGGCTCACCCTGTCATCACTATTATACGGGTGGTATAAAATATATTTTTATATGCGACCGCATATGACTCCTGAAATCGGTTTTTGCATTCAAATGCCAGGTGAGTATAACCATGCCGGTTGTATTTTCCCGTATACCGACCGGTTCCAGAACACGTCTGTTTTGCGCCAGATATACTCAAACCTGAATTGAGTTATTGATTACCATGCCGGCTGCAGCATAATTACCCTGCAGCAGCGACTTATTTTTTTCACGAGCAAACGCATGAGCTTTCCAAATACCATATTATCGAAATCAGTATTATTTTTCAAAACAAAACCGGCACTTCAAATCGCATTTTTCTGTGCCGGTGTGATCGGTGTCAGCTCGGGAGTCATTTTTCTTATCGAGACGGACTCTGTGTTTACCTCCCTGTTCGATGCAATCTGGTGGAGTATCGTCACGATATCAACCGTCGGCTACGGAGACTATGTCCCCACCTCGTTTATCGGTCGCCTTTGTGCCATTATCACCATATTTCTCGGCATGGCGATTATGGGAACCATCACCGGTAAAATTGCATCATTTCTTATGGAGCGACAAATGAAAGAAGAAAAGGGTCTTGTAGATCTCAACGCAATGCGCGGTCATTTGATTATCTGCGGGTGGAAGCGTGAAATGGGACATGTACTGAAGGAGATACTTACCGCAAACCGAGAATTCGGTATTTCTCAGGTCGTTCTGCTCAATAATGCGCCGCTGGAGGAGGTCAATAATGTTCGCAGCGACCCCCGTCTCAATGGCATTCGCTACGTACATGGCGATTTCATAGAAGAAAAAGATCTTATACGCGCAGGTGCCGGACATGCCGCAAAAATACTGGTGCTTGCCGACTATTATACGGCGGGAGATCTGCAGCAGATCGACTCAAAAACAGTTATGGCAATTATGTCGATAAAAAATGTAAACCAGTCGGTCTACACCTGTGCAGAGCTTCTCGACACCAAATTCGAAAAATATCTTAAAATCGTTCACTGTGACGAAGTATTGCTCTCTAGAGATTTTTCCCGGGCGATGATCGCCTCCGCCTCGTCCGGTGACGGGCTCTCACACGTTATTCAGCAGCTTCTTTCGAGTGAAAGCGGAACCAGACTCAAAACCGTACCTGTTCCAAAAAAATTCATCGGCGGCCCCTACAGCGCCTACGCCGCCCATATACATAAAACACTGCCTCATATTCTGCTTGGCATACTTGCAAATACCGGGCGTGTAACTGAACGCAAAAAAGAAGCCCTCAGCCAGGTTCAGAAAAGTACCGATATCTCCACCCTGCTTCCGAACCTGCGAAAGGTGAAACACATTATCGCCAACCAGCCTCTTATCAATCCTCCGCCGGACTATACCATAGAAACACACGACAAAGGTATCATTATAGAAGGAACGAGCGCACGATGAAAGACCCTGCACATGCACAGGAAAAAATCGATCGTATAAAAGATATCGAAATATTCAAATCCATCCGGGAGGATACGCACGCACTGACGAAGATCGCCGAAATCCTCCATACTGTTTCCTACCGCAGCGGGGAGCGGGTCTTCTCCGAGGGGGATATCGGCTCCAGCCTTTATATAATTCATCGGGGCACGATTATTGTGGAAAAGCTGACGCAGAAAAAAGAGTCATATACCGTTACCGAGCTCAATGCTGATTCGAACGTATTCGTCGGAGAAATGGCCCTGATGGATCCCGATAAACGTTCTGCAACCGTAGCCTGCAAAAGCAACTGTCAGTTTTTCACCCTGCAGCGGGACGAGTTCTTTTCACTCGCCGAACGGGACCCCTCACTGGTACTTCAGGTCATCAGGGAATTATCTCGTATTCTGTGCAGACGCCTCCGTAAAGCCAACGCCGATGTCATCACCCTCTTCGACGCGCTCGTGGAAGAGACAGCCCAGAATGAAGGTATTGACACCTGAACGTGTTTGTATATACACATTCATGCATCGAGATAGTGGCCTTCGCTGCATTCTCTCAGCCGACGGGCAGCCTCTTCTGCAGTTATGTCACGCTGCGGCTGTGCAAGCATCTCATAGCCGACCATAAACTTCTTTACGGTTGCACTTCTAAGCAGCGGTGGATAGAAATGAACGTGCAAGTGCCACTCATCGTGAGAAACCACATCGACCGGACTCTGGTGAATGCCCATTGAATAGGGGAAGCTGGTACGAAACAGGTTGTCATATCGCACACACATCCGGTGCATGATATCGGCAAAATCCTCAGAGTGACGTGCAGACATTTCTGTAATGTCACGAATATGATGCCGTGGTAGCACCATCACCTCGAACGGCCATACTGCCCAGAAAGGTACCAGCGCAACAAAGTGGGTATTGGAGCATATTACGCGCTCCTGCGTTTCCAGCTCCCGCGCGGTATACTCGCACAGCAGACATCGATCGTGCCGGTCCATATACTCTTTCTGCATTTGTGTCTCTTTGAGCACCAGCATTGGAATTGTCTTATTCGCCCATATCTGGCCGTGCGGATGCGGATTTGAGCAGCCCATTATTGCACCCCTGTTTTCAAATATCTGCACGTACGATATTTCATCCTCCTCACCGAGTGTGGCGAATTGCTGCTGCCACACCTCCACGACCCGGCAAATTGACTGTGTCTGCATTCGTGCAAAGGTCAGATCATGACGCGGGGAGAAACATACCACCCTGCATCTTCCGGTCTCACGATGTGAACGAAAAAGAGAATCCGCTTCACAATTTTGCTCCTGTATCGCGCAATCATCCTTCGCCGGAAGCAATGCGCTGAAATCGTTATCAAAGACAAAGGTCGAGGTGTATTCCGGATTTTTTTTTCCTCCGGCACGGGTATTTCCGGGGCACAGGTAACAATCGGGATCATATTCCACACCCCGGGCCGATGCAACGTCTTCATTCATGCCCTGCCACGGACGCTTTGTGCGGTGAGGTGACACAAGTACCCATTCACCGGTCAGAGGATTGTACCGGCGGTGTACACAGCCGCTTATCTGCTCGTTGGTAGCCGTCATGGATCACTCCCTGATAGGTTATATATCCGAAATTGCTTAATCCTGAACTGAGCGATTGTTTTGACAAAAGATGCGGTAAGCCCTGCTGGTAATGCGTTTGCGAAAAACATGCGTCACACTTGCTGGTTGGCTCATGATTTTCTGGGACGCACCAGCAGTACCGAAGGCAGCAGATTTCGCACACAACACCCCTCAGTTCAGGGGGAAATTGATGTGTGTGTTGTCCGCCCGGCGGACTCAGTTGCTTTTGCAGCAGCGAAAACCGGTCTGAGGTTTTGCCTTTCCTCCCGCTCCGGAGGAAACGCTCTGGCACTTCGAACGTGGTCCTCCCATAAGCATGGGTTTGCCATTCTCCCCCCTGACCCATTCGAATTTGTTGCCCACCATATCGTATGCACCAAACTTGCTTACACATGAACGGTACGAACCCGATTCTTCCGGATCCTGTATACCTTCCGTATTGCAGGCTTCTTCTGAAAAAGTCCACCCGTAAGGATAGTCATAGCCTTCACGTCCTGAACACGCCCACTGCCATTCTGTAACCGTACACAATCGTTTGCCCTGTTGCCGGCATTTCTTTTGTGCTTCTGTAAAGGAAACATCACCGGTTGGCATTTCCCCTTTTTTATTCGGATATTCGTACTTGTCTATGCAGACTTTAAAAAACGGTTTATCTCCGGCACCGGGCGGCAGGTCGACAAGGACCATTCCTTCGGGACAGAACAACGGCTGACTGTAACGTTCTATCTCGGACATCTCGTCTTTTTTTGTATTATCTATTCGCCGTGTAATACGGGTATAGGGGATTTCACGTCTTACACCATCCTCTGTCCTGAAAATGACGTGTGATGCACTATCGTCGATTATTTCACCTCGCAGTAAAATATCCTCGAGACGTTTTCCGTATTCATCTCGCTCCGGATTCTTTACAAAAAGCGAGTCGGTGATTTTCGGCTCTTTTTGTCGCTTCTGGCCTGCGGCCACAGCATCCTCGTCAGGCCCACCTTCTTTTTGTGCCTGACGACGCGCTATCCGTTTTATTGCATCTTTGGTAACAGGTATATGTGAATCGTTTACGTTCAATACCAGGGTATTGCTTTTCACCGAGTGGACCAATCCGCTCAGCGTCCTGCCACTGTGCAGTGTGAGCTCAAGTATTACACCTTCGGGCGCATGATTTTGCAGTTCCTCGAAGGTGTAGTGTGAAGCAGTCCTGTCCTGTTTATCTTCAGGACGTTGCAGCAATTCCCTGTCGGCAACCAGACTCTTGAGTATCTGAAGACCGTACCCATTCTCCGTTTCCACTATAATCGATGTGTCGTCTATAGACTCGACCGTAGCCGTATATTCATCTCCGGTCTGGAGTGTCAATGCGTATTTTGCCCCTTTCACGAATTCTTTTCCGCCCGTGGCGGATACTACAGTACCGGTAGGCTCGACACTGCTGTCAGCAAATGCCTTCGCCCCTCCATGCTCCTGCAGCCATTGCTCCCATGCCTGCCGGGAGTCTCCCGGATCTTCACCGGTAATTTTATTGAGTGCGCAATATCCTGCATTGAGCACAAGAACGATATCCATATTAAGCACCGCGTCACCCCTTCGCCCTGAAGAATGGCGCCTGCCTTCTATCACTTTTTTATGTATTCTGGTAGTGATAAATGCTTCACATTTTGAAACAGTGGCATACTCGAGAAGATCGGATGAGAGCAAAAAGGTGTTTTTCGCGGCCATGGTCTTGGTGCTCAACCAGTCGTCAAAGCTTCCCATTCCCGGTTTATATACTATACCTCTGTGGGATATAACATGTACAATGCGCGGATATTTTTCCACAAGCACTCCGACGGCAGGTAATGCCGCCTCTCCCGATTCGGCGAGTTGTATGGCACCACGTACCGAACGCAGCGCCTGTGTCTTATTTTGCTGCTGACGTGGAATCTCATCGGGGGGGGTATCCGCACTGCGACGATAATACTCGAGTGCAGCCTCGGTATACCAGGTACCCGGACCCTGATTCACTTTTGCTATTAAACGCGCAATCCGATCATTGGTTTGTGCAACGCCGGTTTTGACACAGATACCCGTTACCACCAAAACGGATAATATGAACAGAACGCCGATGTGTGGAAAAGAACGCATAGTACACTCTTTCTTAGTCAGGTGTGCCAGAAAAACGATTTATACTCGAACGTAAAATATATCCCTGTCAACTGTTTGTTCAATACAACAAGACTATCGCCCCATAGAAAAAGCTCGTGCGGACTTTGTTTTCAGTCCGTTCGAATGGTATTTTTACCGCATTGCCGTATGCATACATTCACCAATATATAAGGAGTCTTTCATGGCTGGAAAAAATATCGTACTGTTCGGTCCTCCGGGAGCAGGTAAAGGAACACAAGCAAAAAAACTCAAAGAACATCTCTCTATTCCGCATATTTCTACCGGCGATATGTTTCGTTATCATATTAAAAACAATACCGATCTGGGACAAACCGCCAAGTCATATTCTGATGCAGGCAAGCTGGTTCCCGATGAAGTAACTATTCAAATGGTCAGCCGTCGTCTTGACGAAGACGATGTGAACGCCGGTTTTCTCCTCGACGGGTTTCCGCGAAATGTCGCCCAGGCCCAGGCCCTGGAGAAAATTCTTTCTCAGCGCGGCCTTGATCTTTCACATGTAATCAATATTTCCGTATCTGACGAAGAAATTTTCGACCGTCTTAAAAAACGCGCTCAGGTCGAAGGACGCAGCGACGATGCCGATGCTTCGGTAATTCAGAACCGCATCGACACATACAAAGGCCAGAGCGAGCCCTGCCTCGATTACTACCGCCCCAAAGGACTTGTCCGCGATATCGACGGGATTGGATCTATCGACGACATCTTTTCACGAATAGTGGGAACCATTGATTAACCCCTCCACTCTACACACGTTACAGCAAAAGGTTTTTTCAAAATGAGTGTAAAAGAACGCATGGAAAGCGCTTTGCGCGGAGGAACTCCAGATAAAACACCACTGTCGGTACACGATATGATGATCGACGATTTGCAATCGGACCGCTGGACCCGTCTTTTCGAAAAAGGCCTGGGGATAAACAGAAACGTGCCTGCACTTTCTCTTCGTCAGCACGGTGTTTCCTACCGTGGTGAACATACACAGAAAGACGGCAAGAAGTACTATACCCAGTACGTCGAGACTCCTGCAGGACGACTCAGGCAGCAGTTCACAAATGGATGGCAGACCGAGCATCTGCTCAAGGAACCCGGTGATTACCTCATCATGAAATGGATTATGGATCACACCGAAGTGAGCCCGGCCTACGAGACGCTCACCGAACATGAGCGGCAACTGGGCGATCGCGGGGTAATAATTGCCTCCCGGGCGCTCCTCTCAACCGACGACAGCGAAGATGTGATGGTCGATACACTGCGCTCCCCTGCGATGAAGGTAAATGTCGATTATGCCGGGGTAGGAAAATTCTGTCTCGATATTGCCATGGAGGTGGAAGAGCTTCATGCGCTGCTCGAGTCGATGAAACGGGTCTTTAATGATATTTGCGCCGTTCTGGCAGACGCGCCGTGTACTTTTGTCAAGTTTTTCGAGAACATGTCAATCGATATGCTCGGCCCCGATCATTATGCGAGACTGCTGCATGACGTCTATAAGGATACGTTCGTACAGCTGCAAAAAAACGACAAGCAAATCGCGCTTCATTTTGACGGAAAACTCAAAGTTATAAAGGATCTCATCGCTGACGAGCCCTTCGATATCCTCGAATCACTTACCGAACCGCCCGAAGGTGACATGCAGTACGACGAATGCCGGGCTGCATGGCCGCAGAAAGCATTCTGGGCCAATATCGCCGACAGTGACTATACTAAACCGAAAGAGGAGCTGCAGCAACTCGTAAAGAGCAAACGGGAACGAGCCGGCAAAAGAGCACTTGCATTCGAAATATCAGAAAATCTGCCTCACAATTGGGAAGAATCCATACCCGTAGTACTCGACACGCTTGAAAATCTTGAGTAATTATACTACCGCCCATCTGGATACGCACTGCAGAATGGTATAAAAAAGGGACGTCATAAAGGCGTCCCTTTTTTCAGGTTATTGTAGCGCAAAAAGGCACTTGCCGAATTCATCTGTCGTTGTGGTTCAGATATTCCGATTAAGGCCGCACTGTGGTGTACAATCTTTTGCGGTGACCGGTAATCATGGGTAGGCATACCGGTTGTCTGGCACGTACGCGTACTACACTCGTGATGTAACCTGCAGCGGTTTGAACAACTACACCGCTCGCTTTCAGGCTTTACTTTATCAGGCTCTTTCCTGTCATTTCCTCCGGCTTTTCCACACCGAGGATATGCAGCATGGTGGGGGCGATATCCGCAAGTTTTCCGTCCCCATGAAGGGAAATCCCCTCCAATCCTGCGACTGTAAATGGAACGTCGTTTTTTGTATGCGCGGTCATAGGGGAACTATCATCGAGCTTTGTCTGCTCCGCATTTCCGTGATCTGCCGTCAGCAGACACACGCCATCATGCGCCAGTACCGCTTCGACCACATCATGCACACAGGTATCGACCGCTTCGACCGCTTTTATTATCGCGTCATATACGCCGGTATGCCCTACCATATCCCCGTTGGCGAAATTGCAGATAATCACGTCATACTTTTCTGAATTAACCGCTTCAACCAGCCTGTCCCGCACCTCGTAAGCACTCATCTCCGGTTTGAGATCATAGGTCTTTACCCTGGGGCTGTCCACAAGGATTCGCTCCTCGTTCGGAAACGGATCATTGCGCAGACTGTTGAAAAAGAAGGTTACATGCGCATACTTTTCTGTCTCTGCGCTTCGAAGCTGTGTAAGACCGTTGGATGAGAGGACTTCTCCCAGGTTATTCCTGTTTTCCAGTTCGGGAAACGCCTCGCGGAAATTACCGTTGTCATAATAGTGAGTCATCGCCACGAAATCGATATTGTTCGGGATGCGTTCGAATTCATTGAAATCGGGCTCGACGATCGCTTTTGTCAACTGACGTGTACGATCGAACCGAAAATTGAAAAATATCATTACATCATCTTTGCCTGCTGGTTCGTACCCGTCAAGTATACACGGCGTTATGAATTCATCGGTCTCGTCATTGGCGTAGGCTTCCTCGATTGCCTCCCTCCAGGATGATACTCTTTTGCCTTCTGCCTTCATGATGGCCCGGTATGCAAGCGCTGTCCTGTCCCATCTGCGGTCGCGATCCATCGCGTAATACCGGCCGATCACCGTTCCGACTGTTCCGATACCGACTTCATCAACATACTTCTGCAAAAGACTCATATGCTCCATTGCCGACTTAGGGGGGGTATCCCTGCCGTCGGTAATTGCATGTATCACCACATTATCGTGGCCCAGCTTCTTACACAGCTCAAGAAGCGCCGCACCGTGGGAAGTCAGTGCATGTACACCCTCCTGCTGTATGAGACCCAGCAGGTGCACACGCACATTACGTTGTTTCGCTTTCTGCACCGCATCCACAAGCACCTCATTTTCAAACAGGGATCCGTCATCAATGGACCGATTGATGCGCATAAGCGCCTGGTAGACCACGCGTCCCGCGCCGATATTCAGATGCCCCACTTCGCTGTTTCCCTGAAATCCGGGAGGAAGCCCAACCGCTTCGCCAGAGCATTTTATAAGTGTAGTAGGCCATTTTCTTTCCAGCTCATCGGTGTGCGGTGTATTTGCCGAAAATATGCCATCCGTTTTATCTCTCCGACCCCGTCCCCATCCGTCCCGGATAACGAGGCATACCGGTTTTTTATTCATCATGTTGTCCTTTCATTCATATATGTCTAATCCTTACTCACGCTGAATTGTCAAAGCTACACGCCATGCATTCGGTCACCCCTGCTGCTTCTTAGACCTCGTCTTACCGGCACTCTCTTTATTGTTCGTTTTTGCGTCGGATTTGTTTTTCTCTCCCTCCTTATACTTCTGATAAAACTCCCAATGATCTATTCTTCCGTCACCCTCACAAACCCAGCATGTGGTCTCCCCCTCGCAGTAACCGCATACGCCGTCCCCCTTACAATAGGGACACTCTTCTTCATATGAAGATTTTGAAATACCCTTTTCCGGAATGGCAGGAGCCTCGGTAGTACGGGTGCCTGTTCCATTACAGAAAGAACATTTTCCCGTACCTCCACAGTAAAAGCATTCTCCCTTTCCGTCGCAGAACGGGCATTTATGAGGATCATAACGCGGATGACGTTTTTCCATCCTCGCACAAGAGCCGACCACCGCTGCTGCCGCCGTCAAAAGCAGGTTTCTTCTTTTCATTTTGCATTGTCCTTTATAATTGGAAATGATGCAGCATTTTCTCGCAACTTGTTTACGGGGACCGCTTGGCCACCCCATCTGTGCAGACTACGTAAGGTGATTTAATGCATCAGCTTCATTTAAAGCCGATGCAGCAACCGTCCCGTATAGCCTGCTCATTACCGCAGTATACGAAATAGAGATAAAAAATACAATATACCATAACGCCACATGCCATACTGCACGCAGATGCGCTTCATCCGGTCAGAAGTATCCGGGAATTATTATTCCGGCTATCCCACACGCCCCGGATTTGTATGCAGGTACGCTATGCTCTTGCGGGTGTTATATACCCGGGTAAAACCTCGAAGTGCTGATTTCGGTATGCGGTATTTCTCCGGACACGACCGACTCAGCTATTATTGGCGCCGGGATCAATATACAACCGGCACGGATCCCACAGTAGCGCTGTTTCGGGAGCCACCGCTTTGAAATATAATGAGCGATACAGGGTATTTTGTACCTGCACGTCGATATTCCCATCATAGGCCTCGCTATCTTCATTTGTGTCCGAATGCTGCCAGGTGCGATATACTGATTTGACGCTGTTACAGGCAAAACTCTTTTTGGTTTTGTTGCATTCGCGGTTTCATATATTATTTTAACGCCATACATACTTTGCTGTGTATAAGTTAAGTCATCATTTGTTTCACCACTTTACCGGAGGATTTTATGGCACATAAAATTACTGATGAATGTGTGGCATGCGGCTCCTGTCTGCCGGAGTGTCCTGTCGAAGCGATTAGCGAAGGCGATCCGATTTATGTAATCGACGCTGAGAAGTGCACCGATTGCGGCGCCTGCGCCGATGTGTGCCCTGCTGACGCGATCGTCCAGGAATAACATCATTGGTTTTTCAATGACATCCAGTACGTAATTACAGAGGCCTCTTTTCTTTTTGTCCAATCGCCGTATTGTATGAATGTGATAATCATATCCGATGCGCACCGCGCCGGACACGTTTAACGCACACGGAAAGAGGCCTTCCCCTCTGTGTTACCTACCGCATGTTATGCCAGGATGAGATTCCCGGAAGGAATTCATGCAAAGTGCACGACAATTTGTGAGCACTACGTTTTTTCCACATTATAATAATACGGGTAATTCGGTAAAAAATGACAAGAAAATCGCATTCGCCTTTGGTACTGAGTGCTACTTTGGCAATTTTGTGTATCACGATGCTGATCGTGTCACTTGTGGTGGAATATTTTAACACTGACAAGATCATGTATGACATGGCATTGCGGGCGGCGCCTCATCAGGTATGCGATTCGATACTTATTGTCGGTATCGATAAAAAAAGCCTGCAGAAACATGGATCATGGCCATGGCCCCGCAGCCGCCTGGCTCGTCTTTTTTCCCAAATAGAAAATTCCTCTCCTCGGATTATTGCACCCGCAATTCTGTTTCCTCGTCGTGCCCTTCCACGACAAAACGACAGCCTTGCCAGCTCCTTTGCCTCGGCATCAACGCTGGCACTTCCATTCCGCATACAATCCATACGTGCAGGTCCATCAACGGAGCAGGCCGCAGCCGGCGCGCAACAAACGATTGCACGCTACGCCTGTACCATTGACAGCGTCGCTTCCCGGCAGCGTATCAATTTTTATCATGCGCAATATATAAACCCACCAGATTCTCTTTTCCTCGCTCATGCGGGCCACAGCGGGTTCCTCAATGTGCCTACCCCGGCCAGATCCGGAACGGTTCGTGAAATTATCCACGTACTACGAATCGGCACTCACGTGTTTCCCTCATTCGGCCTTGCCGCCGCCGCAGCATTTAAAGGAATCGGCCCAGACTCGCTTCGCGTCGATCCCTCCAAAGGCATACATTTGGGTGACGAGTTCGTACCGCTGAGTGACTACGCCGGTTCATTGTTTCTCCATTTTCGGGGGCCGGCCGGTTCTGTGGCTACGGTTTCCGCTTCAAATGTGCTCGAAGGAAATATCGACTCCTCCAAAATAAAAGACAAGCTCGTATTCATCGGCATCACGAACCCGCTCGCTATTGCCGGTTTTCATGACACCCCGTATGACAGCGATGTCTCCGCTACCGAAATATGGGCTACTGCTGCAGCCGATTTACTTCAAAATGCCTGGATCAAAAAACCTGCTCCTGTATTGGTAGTGCTAAATATACTCATTGTTCTGATCATTTTCCCCGGTTGTGCCGTCGTCGGAACAAAACCCATTTCTAAGGCCCTTCGCGTAGCATTGGCGATAATACTGGTTTCTCTGAGCATTGCACTATGCTTCTGGATTATGCGTACACAACAGTTTTTCTGGGACCCGACGCATCATCTTATTGCACTGGTTTTTCTCCTCGCTTTTCTATTCGGATTTCGAAACACTTCCCGCACCTCTCTGCTGCACATACTTGATATCGAACCACGTCGTTACGGAGACAAGGATGTGTTCGAGCCTTCACAGCTAAAAACCGACTCCTCTTCACTACTGGGTACGAGTACAATATCCTATGTAATGAAAAACTGTACAATTCCTGAATTTGCCGACGAAACCACCCAGGTATCCGTGGGGGACAATGAAGAAAACACTACCCGGGAACCGGTTTTAGAAGCGATCGAAAACATCAACACCATAAGTGACGGAAAACTAATAACATTTCTGGGCAGCGGCGGCATGGCGGACGTATTTCTGCTATGGAAACCGGAACTCGAGGTCGCCCGTGCCGTAAAAATACTCAAGCCCGACATAGACGATAACCTCGCACTGCGCTTTACCACCGAATCACGCATTCTTTCGAACCTGAATCATCCCAATATTGTGCAATGCTATAATGTGGGTAAATGGAATTCACTCCCCTTTATGGAGATGGAATACGTACACGGCGCACCGATGGATACAGTGTTGCAAGAATGCCGGATTTTTTCGGTGGGTCAGGCCACCGCGATCGCACTGCTGATTTGTCGCGCGCTGCACTACGCACATAATCAAGTCGTCAATGTATACGGCAAAACCTACAGAGGCATTATACACCGGGACCTTAAACCCGCCAATATAATGCTCAGCCGAGCAGGTCGCATCAAATTGACCGACTTCGGCGTCGCCCGCCCCACCGAAGTGAGCCTCGATACCAACTCGCCCGGTACGGTTGTAGGAACCCTCCCTTACCTCGCACCCGAGCAGGTGCAGGGTGGTGTGGTAACACACAGATCCGATATCTATTCACTCGGGATTACATTGTACGAATTCCTTACCGGAAAAAAAGCGCTCCCCCAGCGTGATCCCGATGCACTCATTCACGCTAAAATCAACGGTGAGATCTCCCGCATTCCGCAGTCATCACTTATCCCCCGGCATCTCGCCGATGTAATCCACCGGGCTATCGCTCTTAAACCGATGCATCGATTCGACTCCGCGCGGCAAATGCATGAAGCGTTATACGAAGTCTACAATAATGTGGTCGAGCCCGGCGACAATCTATCCGAAACCGAAAAACTCGCCAAACGCTACTGGGGCTATTAAAGAGAAGAGCATTGCCGGTTTGCGGATAGCGGGACATTTCACGGATACCATCGCTCGATTCAGATGCCACGTAATCCCTCATAGTGGCAGGGCAATTGCGCGCTGAACGCAATTATACTATTTTTAGTATTCAGTTATACCTCAGCCCCAAGATATGGCACAAAAGAACACACACACATACGACGAAAGCACGATTCAGACGCTGAGCTCTCTGGAGCATATACGATTGCGTACCGGTATGTATATCGGGCGTATCGGTGATGGCGCAAACCCGGATGACGGTATTTATGTACTCTTTAAAGAAGTGGTAGATAATGCCATTGACGAATACATTATGGGATATGGCAAAAAGATCGATATACGACTCGATCAAGGTACTGTGCAAATCAGAGATTATGGCCGCGGCATTCCCCCGGGCAAGCTGGTCGAATGCGTCAGCGTTATAAATACCGGTGCAAAATACAACACCGACGTGTTTCAGTTCAGCGTGGGTCTCAACGGAATCGGGACCAAGGCGGTAAACGCGCTCTCTTCTCATTTTAAAATAATTTCATATCGAAATGGAACCCATCGTACGGCGGTTTTTTCACAGGGAACGCTTATTAAGGATACCAAAGGTAGCGCCTCCGGAGAGCGCGACGGTACCTGGGTCGAATTTACTCCCGATCCCGATATTTTCGGGGCATACGAATTCAATTTCGAATATCTGGAGCAGAAGCTGTGGAACTACGCCTGCCTTAACAGCGGACTAAAGCTCCTATTCAACGGGACAACATTCGTCTCTAAACACGGACTCTACGATCTGCTCGATAACGAAGTCGGCGAACACATTATTTATCCTATCGGGTACCATCGCGGGGAGTACATCGAATGCGCCTTTACCCATACCAATATGTATGGCGAAACCTACTTCTCCTTTGTCAACGGCCAGTACACTTCTGACGGCGGCACTCATCAGAGTGCATTTCGGGAAGGGATGCTCAAGGGTATCAATGAATACTTCAAGAAAAATTACTCGGCGGTCGACGTACGAGAAGGTGTGGCCGGTGCGGTTTCGATAAAACTCAAAAACCCGATATTCGAATCGCAGACCAAAAACAAACTCGGGAATAACGAAATTCGCGGATGGATCGTTTCGGAGACCAAATCGGCTGTGGCCGATTTTTTCCATAGAAACAACGATGCGGCTAAAAAGCTCGAAAACAAAATCACACAGAACGAGAAGCTTCGCAAGGAACTGAATGCAGTGAAAAAGGGGGCCAGGGAAGCGGCCAGAAAGGTCGAAATACGCATTCCCAACCTCAAGGACTGCAAATATCATCGGGGCCATAAAAAGCGCGGAGAAGAAACCACTATCTTCATTACAGAGGGACAATCCGCCGCAGGTTCACTGGTAAGCGCCCGGGATCCGAACACACAGGCGATATTCTCACTCAAGGGAAAACCACAGAACGTATATGAAAAACACAAGGCGGCAATTTATAAAAACGAGGAACTCTATACCATAATGATGGCGCTGGGGATCGAAAACGATCTCGAACAGCTGCGGTACAACCGTATCGTTATCGCCACAGATGCGGATGTTGACGGTTTTCATATTCGTAACCTGTTGCTGACGTACTTTCTCAATTATTTCGAAGAACTCGTGGTCTCCGGCCATGTATTCATTCTCGAAACTCCCCTTTTCCGGGTACGGAATAAAACGTATACACGTTACTGCTTCAACGATAAAGAAAAACAGCAGGCCTGCCAGACATTGAAAAACCCCGAAGTGACACGCTTCAAAGGACTTGGCGAGATATCACCCGGAGAATTCGGCAGGTTCATTGGTGACCAGATGCGTCTTATCGAAGTCAATGTCAAATCGCTGCAAGAAATCCAGGGCACACTCGGTTTTTACATGGGGAAAAATACGCCGGACCGACGCACGTTTATCATGGAGAACCTGATCTGATATGGCCTACGTCCACACACTCTTTGATAAAAATTTTCTCGAATACGCATCGTATGTAGTCAAAGAACGTGCAATACCACACATACACGACGGCCTCAAACCGGTACAGCGGCGTATCCTGCATGCGCTGCATGAAACCGATGACGGTAAATTCAGCAAAGTGGCAAATGTGGTGGGCCACTGCATGCGCTACCATCCGCATGGAGATGCCTCGATTTATGAAGCACTTGTCAATCTCGCCAACAAAGATTTTTTTATTGACAAACAGGGTAATTTCGGCAACATCTTTACCGGTGATGCCGCATCCGCGGCACGTTATATCGAATGCCGCCTGACGCCTCTTGCGCACGAAGTACTTTTCCATCCTGCCATTACAGAGTACGTGCCTTCCTACGACGGACGCCACAAGGAGCCGGTGACACTTCCGGCAAAACTTCCCGTACTGCTCATGCAGGGTGCCGAGGGCATTGCCGTGGGAATGTCGACAAAAGTGCTCCCGCACAACTTCGTCGAGGTCATCGAAGCGTGCATCGCCGCACTACACGGGGAACAGCAGCTGCTCTACCCTGACTTTCCAACCGGGGGACTGGTGGATGTATCGGAGTATCTCGACGGCAACGGAAAAATACTGGTCAGGGCCAGAATGCACATACGCGATGAAAAAAGTGTCGTAATTACAGAACTTCCTTATGGAACTACGACACAAAGTCTTATCGCTTCTATCGAAGCCGCAGCCAAAAAGAACAAAATAAAAATATCGAACATCTTCGATTTTACCGCAGAACACGTTGAAATCGAGATAAAACCGGCACGCGGTGTCAAGGCAAACGACATTATTGACGGGCTTTACGCGTTTACCGACTGCGAGTATTCGATTTCCACCAACTGTATCGTCATACAGGATAACAAGCCACGTCACCTCAATATCGCCAATGTCGTGGATCACCATGCGTCTCATCTCCTGGAGATACTCAGGGCGGAGCTGCAGCTTGAACTGGATGAGCTCAACGACAAACACCATGCAAAAACCCTTGAACAAATCTTTATAGAAGAGCGCATATACAAACAAATAGAGGACAAAAAAAACGAGAATGCGATTTACGCCGCGGTACGGGAAGGGCTGTTACCCTTTAAAAATAAAATCGGTCGCGAGGTAACGGATGATGATATAACAAGGCTTCTGCGAATCCACATTCGTCGGATCTCCGCCTATGATATCAATAAAGCCAAAAAAGAGATGCGGAACATCAAATCCCGTATTGGTGAAGTGACGCACCATCTCAATAATCTTTGTGAATACGCGATATCGTTTCTAAGAGATGTTATCTCACGCTACGGCAAAGAATACCCGCGACGCAGCAAAATAGTCACGTTCGATAAGGTAACCCAGAAAGACGCTGCACAACGCACCCTCAAACTGCGCTATGATAAATCGTCAGGATATCTTGGTCATGATGTAAACGGACAGGTTCTTTTCGAGGTCTCCCCATTCGATCGGATTCTCATTATCAAAAAGACCGGGGTCTATTCGGTTCAAACCGTACCCGACAAGCTCTTTGTGGATAAAGGCATGCTCTATTGCGCCATTATGGACGAGCAACACGCACGTGATACCATTTTCACCGTTGTATACAAAATTCGCAAAGACGGAATCGCATTTTGCAAACGCTGCAAAATAGAGAAATATCAGATGAACAAGGGCTATTCGCTTGTACCCGAAGAAGCCGCCATACTGCTGCTGACTACCGATACCGAGGGCTCATTTACCGTGCATTACAAACCCAAACCCCGGGTTCGGGTATTGCAGGAATCGTTTTCCATTGTCGATTTTCTCGTCAAAGGGCCGCAGGCACGGGGCAACAAGATATCGATCAAGGAAGTAAAAAAAGTGGCAAAAGGATAATCGCCGGTATGAGATCCGGTGTTTTTTGGGTTTGTATCACCCCAAAAGAGAACTCTTCCTGTTTTCCGGGTTGATAATTTCCTTCTCTTTTTCTTGCCTTTTTCTGAAACTGTCAAGACCTCTCTTTGTACCGGCCTCAATAAACGTCTCATTCGATGTGATTTTTTACATGAAGATAATCCGAACCGAAAACCCTATACAGGAAAGCACGTACCCAATTCCTTTTGTAAGTTCAGCATGTGGACCTTTCCGATGCGGCATTAGTATTCTGAAGTTCCCACTATGGACTCTCTCTACACTCCATAAAAATGCGTAACGAGCAGCTACTCGATACCCCCTTCATCGATATCGAGGTCCTCTACGTTTTCCATCCGGTCGACCTGCCCGTCCTTGATCCATAGAATACGGTCGGAATTCTTGAGCATCTTGTGGTCGTGTGTTGCGGTAATTATGGTGACGTGATCTTCCACCGAAAGCTGCTTGAGAATATTGATAATCTCCTGACCGGTAGTAAAATCCAGATTGGCGGTCGGCTCGTCCGCCAGGATAATTGTCGGATTATTGACAAGCGCCCGCGCAATGGCGACACGCTGCTGCTGTCCCCCTGAAAGCTCGTCGGGACGGTGGTCGAGACGGTGCCCCAGTCCTACCCATTCAAGACTCTTTTTCGCCGCTTCATTGGCTTCATCATCGCTCGCTCCTGTATAAATACGGGCAAGTGCCACATTCTTTAAGGCGGTCAGTGAAGGTATAAGGTTATATGTCTGGAATATATAGCCGATATAATTGCACCGTACATACGCAAGCTGTCTGCTGGTAAGGTCGG
This sequence comes from uncultured Fibrobacterota bacterium, assembly GCA_964589825.1. Taxonomy (GTDB): domain Bacteria; phylum Fibrobacterota; class Chitinivibrionia; order Chitinivibrionales; family WJKA01; genus CAZPUS01. The sequence continues at coordinate 73,943 of CAZPUS010000004.1, forward strand.
TAAGATCGAGCGGTCCGATCTGTGCTCTTCCTGTGGTAGGTATGTCGAGTGCACCGATCATGTTGAACAACGTGGTCTTACCGGAACCGGACGGCCCCATGATCGAAAGGTATTCCGCGCATTTAATATCCACATTAATGTTGCTCAACGCATATACATCTTCTCCGCGAAGCCGAAAAAGCTTGCTTACATCTTTAACCCTGATGAGGGTTTCACCGGGCTGTACTTGTTCAGATAATTCAGCCATGATATCTACGCTTCCTTTTATCGCTAAAACGGTAATTTAATGGAACTTTTCATTAAGAAGGTAAAGCCGACAACGACTGTAGTCAGCAGTCCGGTTCCACATAAATAGCCGGACATGACAACCGGCACATACTGTTTCCACTTCAATCCCATTTTTTTCTGAAAGTAATATTTACCCACAATCGCTCCAATAAAATTAGGAATTACCACATGAGGGAACGTCATGCCGAAACCCCGCATTATACCATACATTAGAAATACGGGTATGCCAAGCATATTGACAATTCCAAACCCTACTGCTCCAAAAACACCTCCGGATACAATCACCCATGGCCTGAAAGCCTTATCAAAAAGCGAGAACCCTTCAAGCGTTGCGGAAAACATGATACACTTTTGCTCTGCCTTAAGCTCCCACATCTTTTGTGCAAAGGGATATCGCGGACTCGGTACATCCGCAAGACTCCAGATATATGATGAAAATGCAAGACTCGCGATAACCACGACAGGAGTAAGCATGAAAATCGCTTTCCACAGGCCTTTGAATTTAGTTCCCGCAAGCTCAGCCTGACGATACATTACCGTCGCAACGCCATAATTATCCATCGGAAGCGGCATAAACCACACCTTTACCCCGTGATAGCCCGAGAGAATAAGAGATGCCTCCCGAATCAGGGGCAGCATTATAACTTCTCCGGTCATACCCTCAAGCCGCGCAGTCGTATAACTGATAAGCGGTGTATAGACGAACCCAAAGAAAAACAACGCCGCCATCACACCGGGGTGCCAGTCGATCAGAAATCCACTTACCACAATATAGGCCATTGTCACAAGTACATAGGTAAGAATGATATAATGATTCTTGATATCACCACGATCTACCGTTATGGAACTCTTTCTGCTTTCTCCTTTTGCTTCTGCGTCGCGTTTGTTTTGCTTCCATTTACGCACACTCTTAATACTACCCAAAAGTCCAACGATAAAAAGCAGTATGGTAAACCCGACCACAAAGCTAAAGTAGAAATCAACGTTGTTTTTCATCAGGGTGACAACCGTATCGTCACCCGGATTCCACGAGGTAAGAATCCCGATATTGTACATTATGGGGTTTGCGATAATCATGAAAAGATATCCCACCATACTCCCGATCATCGCATAATAGGGCAGCGCCATTCCCATAATAAGCTGGGCAAGATCAAGCGATATACCGGTATGTACCGCGGGAAGGATATCCCCTGTCTGCTGAGTCCAGTCAACAAAAGGGACGGGAATAAGCTGAATCGGCTGATCGAGAATCGTCCCCGAAAGAGTGGGCATCCCGAGATAAATAGCGGAAAACACTAGCCCTATTATACCACCCATTGAAAAAACCCGCCATCGCCATCGTTTTCGGGCCTCTTCTTCGCTTTCGGCACCTTTTTTGCGCTGATCCATCTCCTTTTGTTCTTCCGAAAGTGCGATAATACCGTTCGCCTGTATAGTCGCTTTAGGAAAGGGAAGTTTTTCGAGGTCACTCGCGATTCTGAAAAGTCCGTACCCGGTCACCACGTTGTTAATACGTGTCATAAGTATCGAGAAGGTGGCAAGTGCGATCGCAGGAATCCATTCTATCTGAAACACACTTCGCTTTGCAAGAACGTCCGGATCGGATGGGACCCACCAGAACGGCACATCGTCCGCAATACCCCATGCCTGGGCCGCATTCGAGTCAACGAAAAACTGTTGCCATAAAATCCCTTCAAAAGGCAACAGTATCGCCTGCCCCGCAATAAAATAGAGCATAAACACTTCGGGTAATTTAAGAACCTTGTTTGCTCGTCGCGCCATCTCTATGAAGAGGATAACCGTAACCCACTGCGCCGCCGGACCGAGTGACTTTCCCGCGACCAGATGCAGAAATATCGTTCCCGGTACCATCAGTATCGAGATAAAGATAACCCCGATAAACGTGACCCACGTGAATCCCTCCTCAAACGTGGATGGTATCTCCATTAAATCCCGATATTCCTGTACACCCTCACCGCTTTTGGACAGGTCCCTTTTTTTCCCGGATTTGTTCATATTCTCTTCTGCCATGGTGACTACCTGTGTGTATGTTTATGATTCCGATTCCATTTCTTTTTCTTTTCCAAGCACCTGCAGCGTATTCATCCTGTAGTTTTCAATCACCTCGGAAGAGAGCGTTCTCCAGAGTATAAACTGCTTACGAAGCTCCCTGAGAAAAACTTTGTTGGACCTACGCCAGTCGCTGTGGCTGCCGCTCATTCGCCATGCTTCGATAAATACTTCGTTTACCCCGGGAATTTCGGATGCCACCGCCGTCATTCTGAATCGGTGACTGATACCCAGATCGAAGGGGGCGAGATACATATCCGACGAAAGCGCAAGATGGTTTGTATCTTTCTGCCTAGTAATTTGTACATTTTCGGAGGTAAATTTCCCCATTCCCGATTCACTGTGTTCTCTGAAATGCTCCGCGAGATAACTTACCATACCCGTGAAATCGTACTCGGATACAGTAAATGGAAACTCCATCTTGAAGTAGTCACCATCCGGCGTAGGCATCTTCCATGAACGCGCCACACCAGGATTAGCGCTTTTTGACGCCTTGTAGGCGGGATATATTGCAGAGATGAGTACCGTAGCCATTACGACCACAATCGCAAACATGGAATTTGATGACGAAAAATTTATGGAGACTTCATGAATAATGCCCTGATCCGCAAGGAACGAGGCAATATAGGCGACAATCTGAGCAAGTATCTGTCCTCCGACACCGCCAATAACCGCATAAATACCCGATTCCGCCAGAAAAAGAAATCCGACATGACTGGGGGATAATCCGAGCGCACTGAAGGTATAGACCTCTTTTTCTCTGTCGGTAATGCTTCCCAGCAATGTGCCGAAAATAATAAAACCTCCTACAAGAATGGGAATCACGAGCCCCATTCCACCGGTTACACCAGCCATTTCGGCAAAGATAAGCCGCTCCACTCCTTCCTCTCCCCTGCTCCATACCGGCAGGGCTGTCAACTTAGCCATATATTCCGCATTCTGCGTAAACTGCAACTGATCATCTCCGTATACCGACACCGTGTGGAGGGAGCCACGCATTTTCTTTACATTTTCAGCCGAGGTTATTGCGATTTCATTCGCACTCAGCCGCACAAAATCCCGCTGCACCATCTCTCCGGCATTGGAGCCACCAACCAGCCCTTTCGATTTTGTGGTATCATATGTCTGGCTTCTGAAATCGACCGGTAAAATCGATCTTCCGTCAAGCCCGTTGAGCCGCTGCATTTTGTCAACAGCGACCTCGCCGGCAAAGAGGCACTTGCGGCCGTCAACATACACCGTGTCTCCGTATTCGAGTCCCAGTCTTCGACGCATCAGGGTAGGCAGATACACTCCGTTGTTTTTAAGAGCGGTACGTGTGTCGAGTGATACCCCGGTTCTAAGCGCTCCTTTCAGCTCTTCCCAGTAGTCAAGTTCTTCCGGTGTGATACCCAGTATTGCGGATACGAATACATTCTCTTTATCTGCCGGCAGCGCGACATCGAACGCCTGGGGATCTTCAACGGTTTTCACCTTCCACCACTGAGGGGCAACCAGTCCTTCTTTGCCTTCCAGTCCCCTTACCATATCCACTACATCTGTATTTATCTTGCTGAAATCGAGATTGCGAATATAGCCACTCGCAGAAACGGTTCCACCAGCCGGTCCTTCATATGAACTCTTTACACCAAGTCCTCTCGAAAAACTTGCAAAGCAGAGTATCGTAAATGTCAGCACTACGACGGTAATACAAGTCAGAAGCGTACGTACCGGACGACGACGCATGGTTGACATACCCATCCCGATTGCCGCCATCGCAGTCCCCATCCGTGATATTTCGCCTGTATGCGCTCTGGTACTTTTCTGCTGAAGCGCCATCAGTTCGTATTTGAACTTAGAAAACATAATCGATATTACAATAGCCGACATAACCAGTATTGCAAATGCGAGAAAGACTACGAGCGGACTCGAAGCAATTGCAAATCCTGGATGAAAAAGAAAAACCAGTACAAATGTCAAAACAAACATCAGCACAAAGCCGCCAACACGCCAGTAGATGCTGCTGGAGCATATGATCAGCCGCTCAAGAGCAAACGCGAACGGAACGGTCAGTATCAGCAGCACGACGATGGCGGTAACCATATCATTCATTATATCGCGAATGGGCTCATAAATCAGGCGTGACAACATTGCGCTACGTGCATGCAACCGCTGACTCGCGATAATGCCGGTTGTATCCTGCGCATCCTCTTTGTTCAGCTCCGCTTCATGGTGCAAAACCTCGATATCCGCATTGGTCACCCCGTTTTCCCTGAAGACCTGCAGACGGTTTTCATTGAGCATCCACAGATCATTGCTTGTAATACTATCGATATTTACACAGGTATTAAAAAAGCTTTTTTCAAACCCGGTTCCTATTTTATCCTCGCGATCCACATTCAATGCCACTGCGCCGTATTTTTGAAATACTTTGAAGCGGTCCGCGCTGAAAAAGCCGTGTGTGTAAAAAAATATGAAATCATTCGCAATACCATGAAAATTCCTATCCATATCTGGCTCAACATTTCCGGATGCCTTCATGACCATGGTCTGCGCTTTGGATGCCATACCGTACAGAGGCATGGCGACGATGTGAGAATTGCATGAAAACAGGTCGACGCTGGTAATACTCTGCGTCTGAGAATTGAGATCAACAGTTGCCTTGACAAGACCACTCGAATCGAACATCATACCGAGGGGATATATTTTCTCTTTTTTTTCTACCTGATAAATCTCACCGTTTACTCCGGAAATACCGAATTTGCCGTGAGTATTGACACGGGAAAGGAGATATCTTTTAAAACCGGGAATCGCGATATCGGGTCCGAGATAGGGCCAGCCTCCTGTTGTAGGCCAGAGAGCACAAAGGGCGCCGGTTGCCGGACGATCCTTTGTCAAACTGCCTGCCACCGATATACCCATGGAATACCCCCGATACGTACCATTATTCCACAAAGGAAATTTCGTGTCCTGAGTTACGGAGACATTTTTAAATGACCGGGCAAGTGAGAGTCCTTCCGCGTTTGAGAGCTGACGCAAAAAGACGGACGCCTGGCTCGCCTGGCGATAAATCCGTTCCCACTTAAGATTGGATATATCATCTATGGGATGCCCCGAGCGCATACGCGTATCATGATACGTCATAAATGCACAGTTATAATAACCGTATACACCCGCCACGCAGTTTTCCGAGACGAACTCACCGGGTATGAAATCGAGTGTCATACCGGCATCGATCAGGCCTTTATCGGAAAAGCCCCGAATTGTATTGCTGTCTATACTTGCTTTGGTTTCGCGCATCACCTTCATGACCGGTCCATACCAACCCGGATTATCCCAGCTACCCTCTCGCTGTCCTCCTGTCGTGACCAGAGAATAGAGATCATCACCAACAACGGGTCCCCACACAGATGCATCATCTGAAAAATTATAGCTCACATGCAGATCGATCCGCTTTGGACCGAGTTGTGCGCTGATTTTTTCCCGCTGCTCGTCCACTATCTGCAGAAATGCGAGCTCATCCATTCTTTTTTCAATACGCGTACGTACACGGGAGAGCACTTTTTTAAAATCGTTTTCATCGATCTTTTCTATCTGATGCTTGGTAAGATGGCGAAGTATCTCTCCCCACCTGTTTTTGATGTTTTTTATTTGCTCAAGTGTATCGGCAGTCTCTCCGGTTGCTTCACTTTCGGGTGTTTCCATACGAAGGGCCATAAGATCTTCGGAATAATTATTCCACGCCAGTTCAGTGACCTCATAAAGCAGATCAAGAAAATTCGTATTATCCTGAAGCAGCTGACGGTCTATTGTTTCCTTATTGATAAGCGAACGCATATCAGTGAGGAATTTCTGCTCATCGTCATGGTCTTGCGCAATCTGAGCTATCTGCTTTGGACGCATGGTAAGCGCATCGTATACTGCACGCATCCCCATAAAATTCTGATGAGCATAATCGCTGATTATAAACAGCATATCCCGCTTAGGCCGATTGGAATGAAAGTAACGGGCAGCCTCGATAACCGCAGCCACGTTCGCAGCTTCTAGCGCTCCACCCGATGCATCAGGGACCTCACCGTAGGTGTCGTAATTGGCCGATACCACGACCATTTCGTCTCCATCGTAGCGTGGAGAAAAATCGGGATCACTACCCGAAAGATGCATAAGTATATTTCGTCCCGCAGAGGGATTCCATCTCAGCGTGCTCTTTACATGTACCGATGCATGATTCCGACGAAGATCAACCGAGTCGTTTTCTGCTGCAGGTGCATAGAGTCGAATCAGGTTGACCGGGGCTCCTGCGTGTTTGATGGCACGCGGATACTCCAGTTTGCCTGTGGTATCACCAAGAAACAACACCGCTTCAGCACCCAGTTTAAAAAGCCGATGCCAGAAATCGACCTCGCAGTCGTATTCCGTGGCTACCACGGCATCGTTTAAGGAGACGTCCATACTGTCAAGCGCCTGTGCATCCGGGATATAATAATATCTTCCCTGCAGGCCGGCTTCTCCGGTTGCAGGCGGCACGATGACATTGGGACGCATAGGCAGCAGCTCTATTTTTTCGCCGTCGATTTCAATGTAACACTGCTTTGTCTTCAAATCGAATACAGGTATGTCCAGTTCATATATAGTCCCATCCTGTAAGGTGCCGAGCTGCTTCTTAATATAGTCCCCCGCCTTTTCGCTTTCTTTTGAGCCACTCACCCGATGGGCCACAGAGGTAAGAGAATCCAGATGAGCCTTAAAGCGATTCATCCGGTACACTTCGGGAAATTTGGCAACCGAAGGATTCTCTTCAATCGCATAGAGCCCCCCATGCATACACATTATAATGGCAACTACACATGTAATCATTCGCTGAAGCATCTACATTCCTCCTATTCTTCCGGTTCGAACGGTTACGTCCGCACGTTTTTCAATCTTGTCGATCCCCCCGTCACGAATCCAGACAAGCCGATCACACATATCTATGAGCCGATAATCATGGGTTGCACAAATGACGGTGACTCCTCGCTCTTTGTTGATCTTGCGCAGAATATTGAGAATTTCCTGACCGGTATTGAGGTCAAGGTTACCGGTGGGTTCATCGGCCAGAAGGACACGCGGATTATTGGCCATTGACCGGGCGATAGCCACACGCTGCTGCTGCCCGCCGGACATTTCAATCGGCCTGTGCTGCCAGCGATCCTTGAGCCCTACGAGCTCCAGCAACTCCATACCCCGGGCGCGGGCTTCATCCGCCTGGGTCCCTGCAAAAGACATGGGAACAGTGACATTCTCGAGCGCGGTCATATACCGTATCAGATTGAACTGCTGAAAGATATAGCCGATTTTGCGACATCGCAAAAAAGCAAGCTCAACCGCACTCAATTGCGCGATATCCACCTCATCTATCAACACACGGCCTTCGGAGGGTGAGTCGAGTGCACCAACCATATTAAAAAAGGTACTCTTTCCGGATCCGGAAGGCCCCATAATGGAGATAAACTCATTACGATAGATTTTTACTTCGATCCCCCGCAACGCATGAGTAGCCGCTTCTCCCTCCCCGTACACCTTTTTCAGACGCAGGGTCCGGACAATAACCGGCTTTTCCTCCGGCGAAGTTTTCTGTTCGGATGCAGCGGTATCTGTCATAGTATTACTCCACTCTCATTGCTTCCATTGGCGCCAGCTTGGAGGCGGTCCAGGAAGGACCGGTAGCTGATATTGCTGAAATTATTATTCCTGTAAAAAATGATATCACGGATATAATTATAAGATCGGCCCACGGGAGCGTCTCGAACACGAAAAATCCGTAATTGATCATTCCACGTATCAATGCAAGTGCAAATCCGATAATAATTCCCACCACACTCCCGACAATACCCTGAATAATCGCTTCGAATACAAACTCGATCATCACGAACCCGTCCATTGCGCCGATACACTTCATGGTAGCAATCTCACCGAATCGCTCGGTCACCGACATAAGCATGGTATTGGTAATCCCCACCAGACAAACGACAAACGAAACAAGAATCAGCCATAACATTTTTGGTGACAGCGCAAACACATGCTCACGCTTTTCGGGACGCTCTTTGGTAACGATATCCTGAAGCTTCGCTTTCTTTTTGTAGTTTTGTGCCATTTCACGCAGCGATGCAGTGGAAATAACCCGCGACAAGTCCTGCGCATGCGATTGCATAAGCTCGTGTATCCACTGCGCCTTCCCCTTGCTGTTCATCCAGTTGATCAAAGCGGCGGTATTTACATTTGCAATTTCCACATTCATCTTCTTGGCGACCCTGGGTGCGATACGTTTGCGGGAAATAAAATCTCCCAGCAGACGGAAATCGGCATTCACCTGCGCCTGTGTCTTCATACGGGCAACATCTTCCTGCGACACCAGGTAGCCGTTGTTATTCAATACGGCAAACAAATCGACATCAGGATCATGCATTGCTGCCATGACCTCTTCTCCTATAATTGCCTCGATTGTGCGGTTGATACTATCCTGTATCACAGAAAACTCACGTGCTCTTTCAAAAAACACAGGCGCCTGCGCCTGTATAAAATGCCGCGTGCTGTCCCGAGTTTCGAAAACCGGCTTCATTTTCATTTCTTCCATCTGAGAAAGAAACCGTGATACGGAGGCATCGCCCTCGACCAGATTTGCAAGGAATTCACCAGGTCCCTGCTCTCCGAGCAAAATTGTGCGATCGGTAAGCGAAACCGATTCGAAATACTCGTTCCAGCGTTGAAGTTTAACTGCAATATCCGACAGTTTTTCCACTTGCCCGGATGACAGTTCCGCCCAGTCTGCATACTCTTTTATGCGATCCGTACGGTTTCGCGCAAAATTGTACCGGATATTCTGCATACCATCACCTACAGTCAGACGATTCACCCATTTTCCCATCAGCCGTTCTTTCTGAAGAAGCTTATATGCATGATATTCCGAATCGTGCTGCAGAATACCATAATACAGGATATAGGCGAGAAACGCAACCGCGAGGGCAAGTATCATTATCGTCACCGTCGATCGGGCGATTCTGTATGACATTGCAGCAACACTCAGGTCAAGACAGCGTTTAGGACCAAGGTACACCTGGTCTTTTACTTCAATTTTTTTCAACCTTGTTATCCTCCTCGGTATATTTTACAACTGCAATTATTCCTCGTTTACTCAAATCCCGTAGAAAATCCGTAACCGTTAACCGTGCTTCATGAAACGTCAGTTTATAGTTGACGGAAAACTGTTCAACGATTCGTTCGACATTTGTACTTCCATCACATTCTTTCCACACTTTTACCCCCAGCCGGTCAAGTCCTATTCGGCGATATTGGCTGAACGGCAGTATCCATGTAAGCGGAGGATTGTTGTACCATTTTTTTTTCAACGGCACCTTTAATACGACATCATCCGCTTCCTCTCTCTCCACAAACACCTTTTCATTCTTCATAGGAACCATTTGAAGAATATCACGTGCCGATATCTGTACATCTTTAATAGTTTTCGTATTCATCGGTCCCTCAGATGTTCAAATATCACGATGCCACACAGCAATTCACCGTTACCGGCCATGCGGCATCATCCTTTCGTTGCGTAGAAAAAATGGTAATCTGAAAAAACGCATTATGCGCGCTGCATTCCCATATAACATCGTATCTGTAATAGCGCTTGCCAAACAACCACCGGGCATGAAGCTGCTTTTCAAGGCCCGAATAACATCGCGCCGAATGTGTTCCGTAGCGGCACTCCGTCGTCTCCCCCTTGTACTCATCACTTTCACTTAAAAGAATTTTTACCATATCCCCGCCTTTCCATACATCGGGGATACTTCGTTTTATCACCTTTGACACCATCTCGTGATGAGTAAATTCAAACACTTTCTGAATACTCCCCGCGATAACTTCGCGCAGTTTCCACTCTTTAGGCACACTGAAATGCATCCCAAACGCCTGCCATGTCATATGTGTCGAATTTTTGTAATCGTTTACTTTGAATGAGTTCAAAAGCATAAACTCTTCATGCTTATTGTAGCCACCGGGCCACATGAGTATTGCCTCTATCCATCGATTCCACTTTTTGTCATAATAGCCCGCATGTGTAATCAATTCTTCTTCCGTGGAACGATAATAGCCGGTCCACGACTGAAGCCGAAAATTTTTTGATATTTTTGCATCCGGCATACGAGATTTATCTTTGTATTTCAGATCCTGAAACATCCGATAAATATCCGGTTTCGCTTCCACTTCTCTCCAAATGAGCTGGGCTCGCTGATATCGTCTGTCAACAAAATCCATACGGCCTTTCTGTATATCGGTCGAGTGCTGCACCATTTCCCACTCATCAGGCACGTGAAAATTCATTCCAAACCATTCGATCTCTTTGCTCATAATACCAACTATAATGGAAATACCGTATACGTTTCGGGGATGAGGCCGGTTATCGCAAAATAAATAGCTCCGACGATTATCCATCCCAGTGCAGCAATCAGCTCACCGGCTACGAATCCGAACATAAGCGGTTTTGTCGCATTATACCCCTTTATTCCGGAAAATCGCATAACCGCAAATTTCACCAGCCAACCGAGTAAAAAGGAGAAAGCGAACCTGCAGCCCGGCATTGTCCCCCATACAAGGAAGAGCACCGGATGCAGCGGCCACCAAGGGACCCTGAGGCGCAACAGACCGCAGCTGAGCACAAGCATGATTCCGAGAAGAATCCAGCCAACCATCCCCCAGTCGGGTGACATATGAGCAAAAAGTTGCATCCCGGTTGTATGCAACGATTCATTCAGCTGGCCGTAGGCCTGCAACTCACTGATATGTGTCTGCAACAGCTTGAAGGGCATTTCCGGAATGCCTTCGGTTGCCCATCTGTCGTGCGTATCGAGTCCGCTATTATACTGCAGGTAGAGTGTTGCACCGAGTGCGGCGATAAAGCCGCCGACAATCACCACGGTCCCCAGCAGAGAGAAACCGCCCGGCGCCTTACGTTTTTCAGTATCGGTGACCATATACATCCCGTTGGCCACAAAAGGCATAAGACAGGTGCGCGGATCAACCGCAAAAAGCGTGGCTGCAAAAGCCATGATAATATACGCGGTCGGTCCGATTGCCTCGATTCCGAAAAAGACAAGTACAACCCCAACCACGCCCCAGATAGGCTGAATGAAAAACGTACCCGTTTCGACATTAATCCGCGCCATTACAAGAAACATAAGAAGCATAAGCGCTACCATCGCCAGCCCCAGAATCCAGTCAAGTCCTACCGATGCAAGGATAATTACCGAAATCGCCACGCAGAGAATCAATACCCGCATCGCCCACACCGCATTCTGTGGGGTTTCCTTCAGCCGTGGCAATCCAATCGCGCTGCCGGCCACGTTCAAATAATACCGCCGTCCTATAAAAAATGTCATCAATGCAACACCAAAATACGACCCGAAACGAAGCATGCCGGTATTTTTGGCATCTATAAATGATGCGGCCTGCAGCAGAACGCCGTTATTCTGCATTACCACAAAAAACATCAGAAAGAGCACCCCGGAAATACCCACACTGAACGAAACTTCGGTCGCGAGAAAAAAGGCGAATGCAATGACGGTAAAGTAGACCGTAGGCCCGGTAATAACAAAGTACGACCAGGCGAATTTCATCGCATCGGGAAACAACTCGGCGAGACCGGACATGTTCAGTTTGAGCGGTATGGTAATAAAGCTCAGCCCCCACGCATTGAGCCCGTTAAAAACATGGATTGCGGCCACAAGTAGGAATCCTGCCCAGAAAAGGTGGCTGCGGGCAAGCGCCGGAAATGGCCCGCCATGAGGATCGGGTACCGAAATATCTTTTACAAACCGGGCAATGGGATACGGGATCAGTTCCCGCTTCCACTGAGGTTGCACAATAACGATGATACATAGCGACGCAAGTCCTAAAAGCAGTGCAAGCCCTCCCCATAATCGCAATGTCGGCATCCATGTGCGCCACGGGATATCACCCAAACGCATATGCTCTTCCGCCCCGCCTTGCAATTTCTGCACCGCAGGCTTTGATATATTCCCGTTTGCTAAAAGAAACCCGTCACCTTTGGGGCTTTCCATTATAATCCCCTGGAACACCACTTCGAGCAATCTTCTGTTGAGCCGCTCAATCCTGTAGTCGGTTAATGCGGTATCGGCATCGTAGTCTTGACGCAACTGCTGCATTTTTTCCCCTGAAAGGGATGCAAAGCTCTCGCTATCATACAGTTGGGGGTACTCTACACATGTGTTCAAAGCCGACACGATCAGACGTTCGTCCTCCCCCTTTATCACCTCTGCATCACGGGCATTGAGGATATTGCTGTGTGAATACTCGGGCATAATATCCCATATTTTCTGCAGGTATGCATCGGATGTGGAATCCTTCCCTTTTGCTATTTCTGCAGCAAGCGCATCCCAATTATTGATATGCCCGCGTGCAATAAGAGGGGAAACACCCGGGGTATACGACATGACATGAGTCGCTTTCCAGGCCGTATTTGTACGCGCAATATTTACCGGTCTCGACACTGCCGCGGAAAAAGTCCGAAAAAATCCCGAGCCCGGCCAACCGCAGACGAACAACCCGAGTGCCGCAATGACCGCGATTTCCTTGCCCGAAAGCACGCGTTTTACTCCCAGACCGCGCAGTATTGGATTTAAAAGTAAAAGTACAAGAAGCAACGGCCCGAATACCGCTATCGGAAAGTGGTTCCCGATAATATACGTTTGCCGTATGATATGATCATTGAAATACGTAAAAGTTGAAATACCCAACGCCAGCAATAAACCTATAAAAAGCGCTCTAAATGTCACCGACACATCCTTTTTTTACGAGCTCCAAAATGTAAGATTTGCTTCCTGGTACAACAGCTAAACCCCTATAAAATACCTTGAGGCACGAAAAAAATCAATATCGAATGCTTTCTATCACCTGCAGCGCTAAAAATTCAGGCCGATTTAGTATTTTTCACATAACGATGCCGCTATATGTAACCCGCTTTCATTGTAGTTGTTACAAACAGCATGCGTCGCCCGCATCTTTATTCACCACCGCTATGCTATTTTTTCTCCGCTCTGTTTGTCTCCAGCAATGTCTGCCGCTGAAATGCAACGTTTTCCTTCTGTGCGGCATCGAGTGCCCCTCTGTTTCCCAGGACTGTTACGGCACCATTGCGCTGATCACCAAGCGCGCCCGCGATCTCCCTTATGCGTTCGATATTTGAAGAGAGCACCGCATCACGAATTGCCTGTCTGTAATCCGGAAAAAATCCGCGTACCCGGTTAAGCGTCTCCCGTAAACCCTGAGAATGAGGCGTGCGCGGCGTATCAATTTTTCCGATAGCACCCATTATATTCTGCTGCAGAGTACCGGCATCGAGATGCCGCCTCACATCCTGTAACGATTTATCGTACGCATCCAGTGTCCTGGTAATGTGCGGATCACGGTATGAACCAAAGCAAAATACCGGTTGAGAAAACCCGTATCTCGAAAATCCTCCATAGGCACCACCCTCCATACGAATCGACTGCCACAGATACCCGGTAGAGAGGATCCTAGACAGTACCAGCGCATTGGCCATACGTTGCGGTGAAAGCGCCTCCAGCACCTGGGCCCGTGCGACAAAATTGACCGACGAATTGATCTCTATGCCATGTATTCTCAACCGTGGTTGCTGCGAAAAGCCTGATGCCGTGCCCGTCCCGGGCCCCTGAGGCAGACAACGCGCGATTCGTTCCACATGGGTTAAATAATATCGCGGCTCTTCCGCGGTTATTGAAAAAAAGAGGCCCTCCTGCGTGACACATGAGGTAAATAGTGATTTTAAGCCCACAATAAGTGACTCCATATCGTCCTGAACAAGAAGTTCGTCGAGGAATCGAAGCTGTGTAATACCATCGGTACACTCATGCACCCAGGCGGTTGCATCGAGTTTTGCGGCTGCATGACGCAATGCATAAGAGTGCCCGTTACTGATAATCGAATTGCTCATGTCGTTTCTCATTTCGTACAGGCAGTCTTTTACCAGTTTCGGATCTTCGAGTTTCGGGGCGGAAAGCACGTCGGTAACAATCTGTTGTGCATCATCAATGCGTTCCTGTAGTGATTTTATGTGCACCATACACGAAATCACCGGTGTACCCCCTCCGTCACATCGAGCTTCCGCATGGATAGAGCTCGACACTCCACCGGTCGCACGTGATATACGGGTTGCCATCTGCGCCGAATCATACCCCGCAGCACCGCAGCGCGTCAGCACTTCGGTCAAAAGCGGCAGCAGCAGCAAGCCCTGCTTATCAAGGCCGGTCACATCGAAACCGCAGTCAAGATACACGATTCCGGATGTACTCAGCGGATGCAGATACATTTTTGCCCCGTTCACCGTTGTTTCTTCCGCAGGAGTCACCCGATTCTTACGCGGAAGATCTTCCATGGTAAGCTGCGGCAGTGAGGCAAGCGCATCGGAAGAGGGGGGGGCACTCTGGTACGCACTAAGCTTTTTCGTGGTTTCGTACAGCCGGGCCTTTTGTGAAGAATCGAAATCTTTTGTCAGACGTCCCACATGCGCGCGTGTCTGACGGGCAAGCTCTTCGCCTTTTTTTGAAGATGCCCTGACCACAGAAACAAGATAATGCCTATTATCCAAAAAACGTTCACGAATGATGGATTCAAAATATCCCGGTTCCTTGACAAGTCTGTTTTTCAGTGTTTCAATCGTCCCGGAAAACCGCAGATGCATAAGCGGATCTCCGTCATATATCCATGAGGCAAAACAGCGCTCCGCAAGCATCAGGTTGTAGGGAAGAAAACCATTGTCCTCTACCTCCCGAAGGCGAAATTCCTGTTGCCGCAGTGCCCCCTCCAGGAGCGCCGCATCAAAATTACCGCTGGCTTGGTCCTCAAGCACACGGTATATCGTCTCGGTGATGCGATCACATGCCTCGGGATTGGCTTTACGAAGCCCCGCCGCAAAAGTATTTTGCACCAGTTCGCTTTCAAAACCGGATATTTCCGCCAGGTCTTCTCCAAGTCCGCTGTCTATAAGTGCACGTCGAAGCGGCGAGCCTTCGGTATCCAGCAAATACCGCGATACAATTTTGCCTTCGATCCGGTTCATTGGATCGAGCGAGGAACCATACAGCCAATTTACGGCAACTGTGGCAAGCCCGTCATCCTCCCTGGTGCCCGGTGCATCGAATTCGATATGCGCCGGACAATGCCACGGCTTCTGCGGTTCTATCGCAGAGGCGACCTCTCGAGAATTGAACTCGTCCAGATATCTGTCATTAAGAAACGCGAGACTCTTTTCGGACGGAATATTCCCGTATAACACGATATAGGCATTTGACGGATGATAATACCGGGAATGATAGTCCAGAAGTTGCTCGTGCGTCAGTTCGGTAATATGCAACGGCTCGCCGCCGCTTTCGTGCCGATACACCGTATCCGGAAAAAGCGAACTCATTGTCTTTCGCATCACGTGATTGGAAAACTCCGAAAAGACGCCTTTCATTTCATTGTAAACGATGCCACTTATATCAATGGGTTTATCCATATCCGATACGGCAAAATGCCACCCTTCCTGCAGAAACGTCTCCCTTGTCAATAACGGGTGAAAAACCGCATCGCAATAAACATCGAACAGATTGAAAAAATCCTTTTCAACCTGTGATGATGCCGGATAAACGGTTTTGTCCGGATAGGTAAGCGCATTAAGAAATGTCTGCAGGGAACTCCTCAATAAATACTGAAAGGGATCCTTGAGCGGAAAACGTCGTGAGCCCGACAATACCGAATGCTCCAGAATATGCGGTACTCCCGTATCGTTCCATACAGGTGTACGGAAGGCAAGTGCAAAAAGGTTATTCGGATCGTCGTTGTGCATATGAAGAACCCGCGCCCCGGTTTTGCGATGACGAAACATGCGGACCTGTGAGCGGATCTCAGCGACATCTTCTATTCCCGTAACCGTAAACCCGTGCAGCGATTTATTCATGTTGATCTTAGTCATGGAGTACATTCCTTGTACTGAAGCGATAAATGTATGTGCATAGACACCTTCTCATATTTCTGTTCGTTTTTAGCCACGTAAATTCAGACGAAATGAACAATCGGAAGAAAAATACATAGAGTACACCCTGGTGTCCATGCGATGTTTTTACACGCAACGAAAACCCGAGTGTTTTTCCCCCATATGGATAACGACACATGGACGACTTGTTCTTGACGAAACGCAGTCCGGGTATACGGAATCGACACAACCGTAACTTATGAGGGTTCTCACAGATAACACCCCTGTGCTGTAAGAACGTTTCACCTGAATTGAGTAGTTCTTTTGATGAAACCTGTGAAGAGACCTGCAACGTGTGTATACCCCACAATTGTGGGCAAAGCCTGCCGTGCGCCTGTTGCTCCTGATTCACTGAAAAAAACGCGGCGGCGACCAGGGTATTCCACGGACGAAATCGCGGGACCTTGCAGTGTTCCTCATACCGAACAGGTCAAGGAGACGGACTCCGGACGGTAAATTCAGTTGGTAAGTTCTGATACCACTTTCCTGAAAAAATCACGGTCTGCAGGATGAGTAAGGTATCCGGCGACTTCCCCTGAATCGAGCCACCGCATCTGCGGATGTTCGGGGCTGCGTGGTCTCACGCCCTCACCAGCCGGCGTGGTAAAAAGAAAGAGGGTAATATGTTTCAGCTCCGATGTATCCTCACCCTGTCCGTCTTTTCCGATACGATATCGGCTGTAGGTTCCCAGTTGCCTGCAAAAACGAATGTCCTTAATCCCGGTCTCTTCGAAAATCTCTCTTACCGCGGTTTCACGCAACGCTTCTCCCGATTCGACATGACCTTTGGGAAGCGACCAAGAATCACCGTTCTGGCTCACTATCACAACCTTTCCGGATTCATTAACCACCACTCCTCCGGCGCTGTGCGTCTCTTTCATCAAAACAAACACTCAGTTCAGGTATTAATTACCCTGGTTCTGTTCTTCATTAATCCGGTCACGAAGGCGGGCAGCCTCTTCGTAACGTTCTTCTTTGATGGCCTTTTCCAATTGACGCTTGAGTTTTTCGGCTTCAGAAAGACTGTCGTATTCCTGCTGTTCTTTTTCGGACGGATTTTGTTGCTGAGACAGATGTTCTGTTTCGGGATGTTCTTCCTGTTGCTCCTCTATAACTTCCCCGGCTTCCTCCATTACGTGATCCGCGATGAATACCTGCGCATCAAAGCGTAACGCAAGGGCGATTGCATCACTCGGGCGTGCATCAATTTCATATGTCATATCCTGTTGTGCGACATACACCTTGCCGTAAAACGTATTCTCCTGTAAATCGGTCACCTCTATATGCGTAACTCGTGCGCCGAGTTCATCGAGCGTGCTTTTAAACAAATCATGTGTCAGCGGACGTGGAAATTCTTCCTTATTCAGTCTGCTGGCGATCGATTTTGCCTCGAGAGGCCCGATAAAGATAGGTAACGAGCGCTCCCCCTCCTGCTCTTTTAAAAAAACTATAAATCCTTTATTCGAAAGCGCAACGCTGCTTATGTATGCCAATAGCATTTTCAGACTCCTTTTGCGAAAAAAATTCCGGTCTCTTCATAGCTCGATTGTTTGTGCACGTTCGGGACCGACCGACAGGATATCGACCGGGATACCGTAACAAAGAGACTGAATTCTCTTAATGTATGATTGTGCGTTTTCTGGCATAGCCTCAAAACTTTTTACGGTACTGACATCATCATCCCATCCCTCGAGTGTTTCGTAGACCGGTCTGCATTCAGCGAGTTCATCCACGGACGCAGGATATTCATTGCAGGGATGCCCCTGCCTTTCGTAACCAACGCATATTTTCAATTGATTACAACCGCTGAGCACGTCTATCTTCGTAAGGGCTAACCGGGTTATTCCGTTAAGCTGGATGGCACGACGCAGCATCACGGTATCAAGCCAGCCACAGCGACGCGGACGACCGGTTGTGGCGCCGAACTCACCTCCCTGCGTACGTATCTGTTCCCCGAGATCGTCTTCGAGTTCGGTAGGAAACGGACCATTACCTACCCGCGTGGTATATGCCTTGACAATACCGACTACGTCATGGATGCTGCCGGGTCCCACCCCCGCACCGGTACATGCTGCCCCGGCAACAGTGTTGGACGAGGTAACAAATGGATACGTCCCGTGATCGATGTCAAGAAACGTCCCCTGTGCACCCTCGAATAAAATTCTTTTTCCCTCTGAACCGGCATCGAACAAATAAGAAACCGTATCCCTAATATATGGCCGTATACGGTGCGACCATTCAATGAATTTCTCCACGATCTGCTCGCATGTTTGATCGAATTCTACTCCATAGACCTGTGCCAAAAACTCTTTCTTTGTCTTACATGCATTTTTTACCATCCTGGTTACCCTGTTATCATCACGCATATCCGCCACACGAATTCCTATCCGGTATGCTTTGTCTGCATATGCCGGCCCGATCCCCCTGCAGGTCGTACCTATTTTGCCGTTATTCAGTTTATGCTCCGATGAGTGGTCCTGAAGTTTATGGTAGGGCAACACAACATGTGCACGGTCGGAGACGTAAATTCGTCCCCGGGTATTGAAACCCTTGGATTCAAGCTCATCGACCTCCCTTATGAACTGCTCCGGATCGAACACCACACCATTACCGATCACACACACTTTTCCGGGATACATGATACCCGAGGGTACCATGTGAAAAATGAACTTCGTATCCCCGACACATACGGTATGTCCCGCATTCGCGCCACCCTGAAACCGTACCACGATATCTGCATTCTCAGAGAGATAATCGATTATTTTCGCTTTTCCTTCATCTCCCCACTGACTCCCGACGGCAACACTGTTCGTCATACTTCATCCTTAAAAATATAATACCACCCATCGGTAAGGAACAGGCGGTGAAAACGGACATCCTCCCGAAAAACACCGGAGGTGTAAATTCATTCACGAATTGAAACTGGCCACTCATCGCATCGCCGTAACGAATCATTATCGTATGCGGCACGTTTACGAAATTATTTTTACGTATTTTGCCAATTTTTATTAAAAATAGTAACTGTCCACCATCATCCTCAATTAATTCAGGACCTGAACGAAGCGATTGTTTGGATGAAAGCTGCGCTGATCCGTGCTGTTATGGGGTTCTCGAACATAATGGGGCGACCTTGTTGGGTAGCTCATTATGTGCATGTACGCACACTCGATGCGCATGACAGCAGATTTCTCGAACAAAATCTTCAGTATAGGTCAGAATAGTATGTACCTGCTATGAACCAGCAAAAACCTCTCATCGTACAAAGCAACAGCACCCTGATGCTCGAAGTGGAAAATCCCGAGTATACCAATGCCCGGGATGCAATAGGCGTGTTTGCACATCTTGAAAAAAGTCCCGAACATATCCATACGTACTGCATTACCAGTCTCTCATTATGGAATGCGGCTGCGCTGGGCATTACACCTGATGATGTCATTGAACGATTGAATGTGTACTCCAAATATCCGCTTCCTGATAATGTGGTCAGGGATGTGCACGAGCTCATGGAACGCTTTGGTTACTTCTCTCTGCATTCACACGGCAAAAACCTCGTCCTTATATGTAAATCATCGCAACTGATGGAGAACATCGCCCGGCATCCTCATGTTGCGCCTCTTCTTAATAAAAAAACACAGTCGAATGCATATACAATCGATGCTGCACATCGGGGGATTCTCAAACAGACGCTGATCCATATCGGATACCCGGTGCAGGACAAAGCAGGGTATGTCGATGGCGCCCCCTTTGAAGTACAGCTGCGCTCCACAACCACCCACAACGCACCGTTTGCATTACGCACCTACCAGCACAACGCAGCCCGAAGCTATATTGGAGACGAGAACCTGCCGGGAGGTAACGGCGTGGTCGTACTGCCTTGTGGCGCGGGAAAAACAGTCGTCGGTATGGCCGTAATGACCATGCTGAAAAGAAAAACGCTTATTCTTGCCACCAATATCACGGCAGCACGACAATGGAGAGAAGAGCTTATAGACAAAACCACCATCTCACCGCAGGACATTGGTGAATATTCGGGGGAAACAAAGGATATACGCCCTGTTACCATTGCGACTTACCAGATCATCACGTATCGAAAAAACAAAAAAAGCGAGTTTACTCACTATGGAGTATTCAATGCGGAAAACTGGGGCCTTATCATCTACGACGAGGTTCACCTGCTGCCGGCACCGGTATTCAAGTTTACCGCCGAACTGCAGGCACGACGACGTCTGGGCCTTACCGCCACACTCGTTCGTGAGGATGGTCACGAAGCGGATGTGTTCTCACTTATAGGCCCTAAAAAATTCGATATGCCCTGGAAAGTGCTTGAGCAGCAGGGATGGATCGCCAAGGCGCACTGCGTCGAAATTCGCGTCGATCTCCCCCAAAATGAAAAAATGCGGCTATTCTCCCTCTCCCCAGGAAAACAGACCCGGGTCGCGTACGAAAACCCCAACAAGCTGGATGTGGTGAGAAAGCTTCTTCAACAACATAAAAAAGACCGGGTACTCATCATGGGACAGTATATTTCCCAACTGAATCAATATGCCTCTCAGTTCGAGATACCGCTCATAACCGGCTCCACCCCCAATACACAGCGTATCACACTCTACGATGACTTTCGTAACGGGAGAATTACCCGTCTTATTCTTTCCCGCGTGGGAAACTTTGCGATAGATCTTCCGGATGCGAATGTCGCGATACAAATTTCGGGGTCATTCGGCTCACGACAGGAAGAGGCGCAGAGGCTGGGTAGAATTCTTCGGCCCAAAGCACAGCATCAGCAGGCCCTCTTTTATTCGATTGTCACCCGGGACACTCGTGAGCTTGAGTTCGCCATGAAACGTCAGCTCTTTCTCGCAGAACAGGGCTACGAATACGAAATACGGTACGATTCAGAAATAAGCTGACCCCTCAGCTTATACGATCTTTTTCGGCAGCCTCTTTAAAAACAGAAACTGCTGCTGCATAAGCGACGCTTTCATCTCTACCATATAGAGGCCGCATGAACGGGCCGACCGCTGCAGCGTCTCTGGATGAACCGGGTGCACCGGAATGCCCTGCAACTGTCGTAGTGCAGTCAGTATGCCCGGCGGTGACGAAGTAACCAGGGCCACTCCCCGATTACGCAGCAGACCGGCCACCGACTCGAGGAATGTCCGGTGATCATGCTGATATTCGAGTACACCTGTCGCAATCACCACATCCATAGTCCCCTGCTTGAGCGGAGGGATATTACCATCCGCCGCAATGAAGGCGTGCGGCATCGATGCCGACGCTTTTTTTATTAGCGGATAACATTTGTCTATCCCCAGATAATTGCCGTTACACGAAAAAAAATTGAGTCCGTTCCCGAATCCACAGCCCACATCCGCTACACGTCCTGCATGAGATGGATTATAACGTGCAAGCATAGACCGGGCATTCGCATTCTCTTTCTTAATGAGCAATGAATAAGGCCAGACCCGACGTATCCATTGATAGACTGGCATCCGGATACACCACATCCAGGAAATAAAACGTGACTCCCTGAATTTTTTCATGTTTTTTTGCGCATCGTCGTCTTCTTTGCAGTCTTTGCCGAGGAAAAAACGTATGCCCTGCTCCACCAGCGCGATGTCTACATTTGTATTAAAACAAGGGCCAAAGGGCCTGTCATTGAGAACGCCGAATACAGGTATCGGGTATACCGCATGAATACCGGATGTAAGATCCCGCTCGCATGCCACAGCCACGATACTGTCGGGCATGAAAGAACGGACCTTCTTCCTTGCGAGCGTACCACCGTTTACCACTGCGATGGGTATCTCGTATTCATCCCGAAGCTGGAGCAACCTGCTTACCGGACAACGGCCACAGCGCCTGCAATTTGAAATGTCGTGAGTAATATTGCGGTCGCACTTATCTATCTGCAGACAGTGAGGCAGAAGCACGAGTATTTTTCTCGCATGGATACGATGACGCTGCGCCACGGTCATTGCATTATTCACCTTTACATACGAGACCATCAGCCTGCTTCTGCTCATACCCACGAGTTTACCCAGCTGTACGGCAAGGGGGAAAAGAATACTTACCGTTACCGACGGTTTATTGTGGGGATAGAGCAAATCGATCCCGGTAATGACCGTCGTGGTTATAAGTACGATTCCCGCACCCAGTACTATATAAAAAAGTGCCGCCACGGCTGCGAATACAAACTGTGCTGGATACATCTGCACGAGCCTTGGCCACATAAGAAAAAGTACTGCGGCACCCATTCCGACAAGGAACGCATAACTGAGCCAGCACAGTACAAGGAAAGGCATTTTAGTCCACTGCGTGCGCCAGCGGGAGGTGTGTGCTGCCTCAGATTCCTGAATGGAAGCGGGCTCGTGTGTAGTGTTATTTTTTTTCATGGGCATGTGGTAAAATACGTCCTGCTATGGCATAATGTGCGTAAAAAAATAAGCCACGTTTTAATTCCAACGTGGCTTATATACACTCCGTTTACAGACGAAACCCATCAGGACATATTGCCTCGCTTGCCTTCAGCGATAAAAAAACCAATCGATAACAGCGCAAGGTTCGAACACGCCCTCGAAAGGCCTTCCGCGGTAATGGCGACAAATTCGATTCGCCACAGCGCAAATATCACCGCCAGTACAAGCGCCACCACCGCAAGCCCCAGACATACTTGTGCAATACTTCTCATCTTCCACTGCTCCTTTCTGCATCTGCAGATACGTAAAATAGTTACGTGTCATTCTAAATATAACATATTGCCATTTCTGCTGCAAAATCCGTTTCTGAGAGACTGATCCCGGGCTACAAAGCGGCAAAAACGGGGTAAACCGAATACCATACCGAAACACTTTGCATAGGATCATTTTTTGCAAAACTATGTTGCGAAACGTATTTTGTTTTTATAACTACTCCACTGCTATACTGTTACGAGCTTTCCGTTTTTTATGCTACGCCGTTACTAAGGAGGACCTGCCATGAGTTCGGTTATTCTCGCTGTAATCTGCCTTGGTGCATTGTGGGCCGGATACCAATTCTACAGTCCGCGCATTGCGCGCAATTGCGAACTCGATACAAAAAAATCGCCGCCTTCGGAAACCTGCTATGACGGTGTCGACTATGTACCTGCAAAACACTGGAGCGTGGTATTCGGTCATCATTTCGCCTCTATTGCAGGAGCCGCACCAATTATCGGACCGGTAATCGCCTGCCTGTTCTGGGGGTGGCTTCCCGCAGTCCTCTGGATTGTATTCGGCAGCATATTCATGGGGGCGGTACACGATTTCACCGCACTCACGCTCTCACTTCAGCACAAGGGCCTCTCGATCGCTTCGGTTACCGAATCGGTCATGGGCAAAACCGGCAAACTGCTCTTCAGTATATTCGTATTCCTCGCACTTATTCTGATTGTCGCAGTCTTTGCCGCCGTTGCGGGCAAAACGCTCGCGAGCACGCCTCAGGTGGTTATCCCCACATTCGGCCTTATTCTCGTTGCAATAATCGTCGGATTCATGATGTACCGGCTCAACATCTCTCTGATTATAAGCAGCATCACCGGAGTGGTGCTTCTTGGTGCTTTAATCGCTGGCGGGTATTTTTATCCCGTATCGCTGCCTGTAGAAAACGCCGCCTCCTGGTGGACGATTATATTGCTTGTTTATGGTCTTATCGCCTCGGTTACACCTGTCAACGTGCTGCTTCAGCCACGCGACCACCTTGCCGCATCGGTCCTTTTTATCGGACTTGCAATCGGGTTTATTGGATTATTGTTTACACACCCCGAAATTAAAGCGCCTGCGATTCACGCCTGGGACGGGCCCAAAGGGGCGCTGTGGCCGATGCTGTTCGTTACGATCGCCTGCGGCGCAATCTCCGGATTTCACAGTCTGGTGGCCAGCGGCACTACCTCGAAGCAGATTCCCCGCATGAAAGACGCACGTATTGTCGGCTATGGCGGCATGATCATGGAAAGTGCCCTCGCGATTCTGGCGGTTATCGCAGTAACAGCCGGGCTATACTGGAAATCCGCCCCGCTCTCATTTCCCGATGCGCCTGTCTATCAGGAGGTGTTTACCCGGGGCGGATGGATAAAGGCGTTCGGCACCGGATATGGGGAAATAACCAAAGTGCTTTTCGGGGGATTCGGCGCACTCATCGGCATCACGATGCTTAAAACATTTATAATGACCACCCTCGATTCGGCAACACGCATTACCCGTTATATCTGTAACGAACTTTTTGGCGAGACATTGCATATCGCTCCGCTTAAAAACAAATATGTCGCGACCCTTATGGTCGGTGTTCTTTCAGGGGCCCTTGCACTGGGAAACTGGAAAGCGATATGGCCGGTCTTTGGCGCGTCGAACCAGCTTATCGCCAGCCTGGTGCTCATTGTGGTAACTGTTTCGCTCACAATTCGCAAAAGACCACGCATATTTGTGGCGATCCCCGCAGTACTGATGCTGGTCACTACAATCGGCGCCCTTGTGTATAAAACGCATGAATTTTTTACCGCTGCCCCGGCCAACATTTTGCTCGCGACAATCTCACTTCTTCTGATTGTAATGGCGCTTTTTCTTGTATATCGCGTTATCATATTGCTTGGTA
Source organism: uncultured Fibrobacterota bacterium (assembly GCA_964589825.1). GTDB lineage: Bacteria > Fibrobacterota > Chitinivibrionia > Chitinivibrionales > WJKA01 > CAZPUS01. The sequence goes on from CAZPUS010000004.1 coordinate 98,970, forward strand.
CGGCATTGCATACGCAACAGACAGATTCCGGCAATAGCTGATTCCCTGATAATCGAAGTAACCCCTTTTATTAACGACAACTTCAGGCTTTCAAAATAACCAAAACGAATCGATTGTCTGGATGAAAGCTGCTGTGGTCCCTGCTGCTATTGCGTTCTCGAAAACCAAGGGACAACCCCGTTGGTTGTCTCATGATTTTCTACCATAGACGCCTGGTCGGGAACGTACTGAAATTTGCCCTCGATATTGTGCCGTTCAGGAAGGTAACAATGGCAGCGCTACGGGGATTCGAACCCCGGTTACATGGCTGAGAACCACGCGTCCTAACCCCTAGACGATAGCGCCGCAATAAATGAGTCTCTGGAATAATGGCTGGGGTGCAAGGATTCGAACCTTAATTACCAGAGCCAGAATCTGGCGTCCTGCCGATTGGACGACACCCCAAGTAATGGTACATAAAATACAAAAAAGAATACAAAAAGTCAATATACCCTTACCCTTTGCGTGTGTGCTTGCGTCTGAGACGGCTATTTCCACTATTATTTTACATGCACCCAAAATAAGCGATTGTTTTAATGAAAGACACAAAAAATCGAGCGGTTATTCGTTCCGCAAATGATAGGGCCCCCTTGTTGGGTGACTTATTATTATTTCAGAAGACGCACGCAGCGTACGAACGGCTACACCTTCCGCACACAAAACCGCTAGCTTTGGGTAACAGTAATCTATTTTACTGTCCTGACCCGGAGGCAGGCAATACACCGTCACTCTCGAGTGTCCCGAGACGTTCTTTCGCCGGAAGAGGTGACTCGATGACGGGTTTACTCGTATCAAGAGAGATTGAATCGCCCGTAGATGCTGATGCATGTACGCCGTCATCGGTATTCGGATTCGCGCGGGCTGCTTGTGCAGTCGACGCATGTGAACCTGGATCGGACTCCTCTGACTCCAGTGAAGCCACGTACATAAGATAGCCCGCAGCAAAAAAACCGAGCACAAAAACGAGTGACGTCGCTACACTTTTTTTCATAAACACCGTAAACAGTGAAAAAAACGGGGTAGCAGCACGCATCTTTTCTGCTGCAGCGATGATCGCCCGGTCCGCTTTTTCTGGTGAGGACTGCAACAGTTGTTTGGCGGGCGCCAGCCGGGTACGCATCTCGAGTGCCTCTTCTACCGTTTCCCGGCATTCCGGACACTCCTTCATATGTGCTTCGAAACTTTGATGTTGCGCCTCATCAAGTTCTCCATATACATACCGCATACCCAGGTCGTCAGTGTTACTGCACCCCATAAACACCTCTCTTTTTAATTTCTCGTTTAATGTTTTTTAGTGCCAGTCTCATTCTTCCGAGGGCTGTATTGATAGGACAATCCATTATTTTCGCAATATCCTTAAATGCAACACCGCCTACTTCCCGCAATAAAAACACTTCTCTTTGATTTGGTTCAAGCTGATCAACAATCTCGTTGATTATAGTGCGCAGATTTTCGTTGATCGTACTCTCTTCGGGAGATTCTATCCTGCTTCCCACAGAGCCACCCGCATTTTCCTCATGTTTATCTTCGACTTTACGGTGCCTGAAAAAATCAATAGTGCGCTTATGCGCTATCCCAAACAACCAGCTAATAAAACTTTTTGATGTATCGAATTGATCCGCATTGCGCATCGCCGCGAAAAAGGTTTCCTGCATAAGATCCTCAGCGCGCTGCGGATCACCGGTCATTCGTAATATAAAGCTATACACACGATCCTTATTTCTGTTATAGAGAGCGGTAAACGCATTTTTGTCTCCTTTTCTCCACTCTCTAAACAGTGTGGAATCGTCAACACTCGAATCATAACCCGTCATAAATGTCTTTCTGTTAATATTACGCAGATAAAGCGAAGTTTATTGTACATTCGTCTTCTAAAAATCCAATCTGAGCGATTGTGTTGATTATCGCTGCAGTGAGCCGTGCTTTATTTCGCTCGTGAAAATGATAAGTCGGCATTGATAGTTGGCTCATTGTTTCCGGAAACGTAATAGCGATGCGGATAGCAACAGATTTCGCAAACACATTTTCGGTATAGGGTAAAAATAAAAAAAACCAGCGCCTCCCCTTATTTCCACACTGATAATTGTTGGGTTACATGCGGAATCAAAACGGGTAATGAATTTGAACACTCAACTCGTACCCCTTGGGATATGACCGATAACCAGGCCCTCACGAATTATATGCGACACCGATGTAACACCTTCTTCGTACGGCCAGAAATCAGGCGCATCTCTGCCTCAGTTGCCGGTTCTGTAGCATTTTTTATGCATATAACGACTACTGTGTCAGCCGTCGAATACAGAACACCCTTACCCCTTACTTTGCCGGAGCTTCTTCTATACCTATGCAAATAAAAATGGCGGCACCGAATCAGGCCACCGCCATTTTGTTGTACATATTGCAGAATGTTCCTGTTCTGGCCTGCATTCCCGTGAGCCTATTGCGCCTTTTCCCACTCTTGCTTAATCTTCGGATTATTCGGCGCAAGCTCATGGGCACGCTTGAGATGCTTCATATACAATTCTTTTTTATCCCATAAAAGCTGCAGCTTGGCGAGTCCGAGTTCAGCAAGTGCAAAGGTAGAATCACGGCTCAGGGCACGTTCGTAATACGTTTTGGCCCACATCGGGCTTTTATTGAGCTTCCTGCCATACTGACGATATATTTCCGCTTTATAATAATACGCTTTGGGAGAATCCTCCATGCGAATCACTTCGTCAAAGGCCTGCACCGCCTCCTCGTACTTTTTCTGAACAATCAAAATCCGGCCCTGCAGCATCAGGACATCCGCACTTGGCACTGTTGCCATAAGGTTTTCTGTTTCATCGTATGCCTTGCGGTACTTTTCCTGTTTGAACAAAAGACGCGCATACATGAGCCTTACCTCACGGTCCTGAGGAAACCTCTCGGTCATTTTCTCGACCTCATTTGTTGCATCCTTCAGTCTCCCGTTTTCGATATAGAGGTCAACCAGGCGCTTTCGCAGCTCCTTGTCATCAGGTTTTTCCACACTCGCTTTTTCAAGCGCCTTGATCGCTTCACCCGGGTTACCGGTATTTCGATACGCGATCGCCTTTGCTTTGAGCAATGCAGGATCCTTCGGAGCAACGGTGCTTGCGGTTTCCAGGTAGATCAATGCATCGTTGTAGTCGCCTTTTTTAATAAGAATCTCCCCGATCCGCGTATTCGCTTGCTTGTCCTGGGGTTTGCTCTCAACATAATTTTTATATGCCTCGAGTTCTTCGTCCACTTTCCCCATACCATTATATGCCTGCGCAAGTTTTTCCCAGATTACGGGCAGAGAATCGGCCATGGAGGTGATTTTGTTGAAATAGGCGATTGCCGCTTCATTATTTCCCTTTTCAGAGTAGATCATACCGAGTCTGAGGAAATTACGATAGTCGTCACGATATTTGCTGATATTATCTTTATACCTCGCTATTGCGGCATCGGTATCCACTTTTTCGAGTAACCGCGCCGATTTGTAGGCTGCATCTGTATCCCGCACCCCCTTAAGCTGAGTATATTTGCGATAGTACTCTGCGGCATTCTCATTCTGTTCCATCTCTTCGTAGGACTTGGCAAGTATGGTATAGAGCAATTTTAAACTTGAAAGACTGGGATTGCGATCGAGCAAATCCTTCGAAATACGCACCGCTTTTTCATATTCGCCCTGATGATATGCGGCATCGGCAAGAGCTCTTTGAAGCGAAAAGTCTTCTGCCGCCTCCCCCTTTACCATTTCCAGGTATTTGAGCGCTGCTTCATAGTTTTCATTTTCATGCTCATAAAGACCGACCTGCCTAGCGATGTCATTATCCCGCGCACCACTATCAAGGTATTTACGATACGCATCGATCGCCTGATCTTTCTGCTGCTGTTGCGAATAGAGGTTACCGAGCGATTTGTATTGCTCAACGACTTCAGGCCTCATCATTACGATCTGTTCATACGTTATCACCGCTTCATCGTCCCGGCCGGCAGCCTCCTGGCTCTGTGCAAGAAGCGTCAGCAACATCACGTCCTGCGGATCCTTCTGCAGCGCTTTATTAAAGCTTTCTATAGCCTTGGAATACTCCTCCATTTGTTTGTAAATGGTGCCAAGCGTCTTATAATCATTTGCAGTCGCTTTTCCTGACTCTATCTTTCCCTTGATCGCCTTGATAGCCTCCTGATGCTTTCCTTTTTCAATCACGATCTCCGCATAATTACCGTAAAATCCGCTTATATTCGGATCCAGTTCAATCGCTTTTCGATACGCGTCAAGCGCGTCGTCCTTACGGCCCTTATCGTACAGCATATTACCAAGATCGGCCTGCGCACGTGCATCTTCGTTATTGAGCTTGATATAATCCAATACATAGGTGAACGCTTCGTCCGTTTTCTCCAGCTCCAGCGCGATACGATACAGTCTTTTGAATACAGTTTCGTTTTCCGGCTGCAAATCGGCAAGCTCGTCGTATATTTCGTAGGCTTCTTCGAGCTTATCTTTCGAATAAAGATAGTCGGCATATCGCAGACGGGACGTGGTGTTTTTTTTGTCCAATTCGATTATTTGCTTATCCGCTTCTGCAAGTTTATCGGTTTGATCGGTACGCTTGTAACATAACGCCAGTTCCTGCCAGTACGTTTCGTTTCGTGGTTTTTTTCGGGTCAGTTTTTCCAGCGGATCGATAGCTGACTCATACTCATTCTGGTCCAGGTATGCTTTGTAAAGCACTTCATACGATTTAATCTTGTCGGGATCCGCTTTAACCGCATCATCGGCTGCTTCTATTGCGGTCGGTATTCTGTTGAGATTATACGCACTCAACGCAATTCCCTGCCATGCCTCGGGTGATTTGTTCAGTGAATCACTTTTGCGAAACATTTGCAGCGCTTTTTCGTATTCCTCCGCCTCGAGATTATAATTACCGAGTGTAAGATACACTTCGGGATCACCCGGACTGAGGTTTATCATTTTTTCATAGGTCTGCTTTGCTTTCTCTTCTTCCCCGACCTTTTTATACAGATCCGCAAGGTTTGCATACGCTTCCAGGTTACGATTGTTTATCTCGATCGCTTTCTCGAGACTCGCGATCGCATCATTTTTTTTGTCAAGGTTTTTCTGGGCTTCGGCAAGACGCATATACAGGTCGGTTACCTGGGAGGCTTTTGGATCTGCATCCTTGATAAAACTGAGGTGGCCCAACGCGGACTGGTATTTTTCCTGCTTGAGCTTATATCGTGCAACCTTGGCCCGTGCAGTCAATGCGTTGTTAGATTTATCGCTTCCAAACTGTTTCACCGCATCCTGATACGCCTCGACGGCATCTTTCGTATCTGCGGCATTCTCTTTGGCAACCGCCCTTTTGTAATAATCTTCTGCAGTTGCATCTTCTGCGGTCTCAATACATTTATCGTAATACGACGCCGCCTCCGAATAATCACCCGTACGATAATAGGCACGTGCCAGTTCCAGTTGTACCTGCGATTCAATTTCGCGCTCTTTTGCCGCCTTTTTGAAATAGGAAATTGCTTCCTGCGAGTTTCCCGTGAGCCTGTGACTTCGCCCCAGCTTCAGTGCTGTACGCGCATCCTTACTGTTCTCGTACGCTTTCTCGAGAAGCGGCAATGCATTCTCGTATTCTTCATCATTGTAATAAATATTCCCGAGTTCCCGGTTGGCTACAATATTGCCGGGATCGGTTTCAATAACTTTTTCCAAGGCACTTTTTGCTTTTTCCGGTCTATCCAGCGCAATGCACGCTCGCGCATACTGCCAACTCGCTTCTCCTGAAAATTGAATATCCATGGCTTTTTGTGCCAGATCCATCGCTCGTTCATGTTTCTCCAGCGTATTGGATACCCGGGCAGCCCCAAGTACCGATTCATAGTGTTCCGGATGCGAACGCATCGATACCATGTAGGTTGCCAGCGCTTTTGGTTCCAACCCCTTCTTTTCGTATGCACGTCCGATTTTCGCCCATTCATCGGCTGTGCGTGAGGTCGCAGGCAGATTCTCATCGGCATATTCAATGGCTTCATCGTATTTTTCGGAATCGATTAACCTGTCAAGCGTACTGTCAGCAAATATCACATGACAACACAGTACCACTGCACTCACCACACGACCAGCCATGCATACTCGTTGTATTGATTTCATCCTTTGTCCTCCTGAGGGAATTTAGGTAATACTAATGCATGATCATCACACATAATTTTTCAAAAATACTTTTTTTTTATTCCGAATGCAATCAACATTCAACGCATTCCCGGACCGTAAACCTCATCCCGATGAGTGAGTGGTGTATCGACTATTCCGCCTTGCCGGCTCTACTATTACCTGAATTGAGCAGTTGTTTTGATGAAAGCTGCTGTGAGCCGTCAGGTACTAGCTTCACCGTTTTCAAGACGCAGGAGCACATGTCCTTCAAATGCGTATGCGATTCGATCCCATGAAAAACATGGACCGGGATCATGCTTTATAGTATCGCGCAACCCCAGTTTCAATGCGACCGATGAGGCAACATCTTCATGGCCGGTAAATGTAAACCGATAGCCGTACCGTGTAACTATATCGCAGACGAGTTGCTCCAACGCTTCGTATTGCGCATTTGTAAAGCCTGAATCATGCGTGGCAACAAGTTCCACCCCTATCGAAAAATCGTTAACCCCTCGCCTGTTGTCGGGCGGAGGCATTATGCTCCCGCCGCAATGCCAGGCTTTTTTTTCTTCCGGGACCAACTGCGTAACAGTTCCCATTCGATCAAGCAGATAATGGCTGCTCACACCGAGATCACACATGATTGATACTATCCGTTCAACCGAAAACACCTCCTGATTGCGCGTCACCGTACTCGCTGCACTAATATAATGAATTACTATCGTATCTATATGGTCGGTAATTCTTTCTCCCCACAAGTGGCTATATCCCGCGGCACGAAGCCGGGTTGCTACATCGACGTCTCCGAGTTTGCAGTCGCTTTTCGCAGAAAGATAACAGTGTCGCACTCGCATGTGTAATCCTGGAATTCCTTTACGAATCGGTCGCCGCCCATTGCGTCAACTGCGGAAGCAAGGCATCCACACAACCGGCTATCCGATCGAATGCACGTCTGTATTCGGAAACAGGCGCTCCTATCGGGTCTTCTATAACCATCTGCTTTTTAATTTTACTTTCAGGGCTCCATTGTGCCAGCAAACATGCTTTCTCAACCACTTCAGGATAAAACAATTTCATGAAATCGATCTGAACAGCCTCCATCGCATATATTGCATCAGCTCTGCGCACAATATCTGCGGTAACCGGGCTTGTCCGGTGGGCCTGAATATCGATATCATGTTCTGCGCACACGTCAATCGCCTCCTGCGCAGCACGCATTCCCTGCCGGGCATGCGTTCCTGCGGAAAACACATGCAGATCGTTTCGTCCCGAATTTGCCCAACGGGTCTTCATAACCCCCTCGGCGATGGGGCTTCGACACATGTTTCCTGTACATACAAACAAAACACTTTTCACACGCAGATTCCCTTTATTTTCTGTGCAGCTTCCATTTTACATTGTGTGCCAAAAAAAATCCACCCTGAAACCCTGTCCTGAACCGGCCGATTGCGTTGATGATGCCAATAGCGGGCCGTGCTGTTCTTGCGTTCTCAAATATACCGGATCACACTCCTGCTGTTATGCGCATCATCGGCGGAGGGACAAAACAGCGCGGATGTCAACAAACCTCGCAGATAATAATTTACAGTACAGGTCCATAACCGATAACACGTTTTTACATCATGATGAAGTGATGGACACCGTCACCATTTCCGGTACAACTCGAAAAGGCAAAATACATTACGGTACACATCACCGCCCGCCCCGCCGCATTTTCTTTTTCTGCGCTACCACCGCCTTAAATCCGAACACACCCCGACAATGTTAAGCGATTAAATTTTTGCGCAGTGCATGACCAAATATTATTTTGGGTGGTTATTTGTTTGATATTTAAACGCAAAGAGTATATAATAGGCGTGATTGTTCGAAACTACAATAGCCTCATACGCATAACCTCTTTAACAAATGTGCGTATGAGCGCGTTCATTTATTAATTAGTAAGTTAACCAGCACACTTTTAGTCCTTCCACAAGGGGTCGCCTCATGGAACAGAAAATTTCAGAACTTACCGACAAGCTCTATAAAGAAGGCGTAGAAAAGGGTGAGCAGAAAGCATCTCAACTGCAACAGGAAGCTGAACAAAAACGTGATGCCATTATTAGTGATGCACAAAAAGAAGCGGAACAGATAAAGGAACGGGCCAAAAAAGAAGCACAGGATTTGCGGCGCAACATGGAATCCGAAATCAAAATTGCGGGACAACAGCTGACAAGCGAGATAAAACAGCAGATTACCGACGCCATAACCGCAACACAGGTTAACGAAAGCATTTCCAAAACGCTCCAAGATCCTGAAACGGTCAGAGAATTCATCAGAATACTGCTCGAAAACTGGGACCCCAAAAGTGCACAGATACCTTCGGTGGCTGTGCTGCTGCCTGAAGAAAAAAAGCAGGAGCTCGAAAAAGCGTTCAAGGCGGGCGTGTTTAAAAAACTGTCCGAATCCCCATCCATACAGTTCTCCAAAAAAATAAAACGCGGTTTCCAGATCGAAGCAAAGGATTCCGGCTTTATTATCAGTTTTACAGATGAGGATTTCGTTGAATTTTTCAAAATGTATCTTCGTCCCAAAACCGGTGAATTCCTCTTTGGAGCGGAACAATCATGACAAATAAGGCGTATTACTATCTTGTAGCCGGTCTTCCGGATATTACGCTGCATGACAAACGAAGCACCGATGAACTTCGCAGCGCGGTCGAAGAAGCCACCGAGCGGGTGCACCGTGACGATCGCAGGGCGATACACGCACTTCGTTACACCTACGACAATCAAAATCTTCTGCTGCAGTTATTTCCACGTGAGGACGCACAATTCAACCCGCTGGGCAATTTTTCAGCACAACTTCTTGCACAGGAAATAAAGCATCCTGATACGCTCCCGGAATATATGATTTCGTTTATTCAGGCATACAACGGCGGAAATAAAAAAGAGAACGAGGGGTCATGGGAAGATACATTCGCCAGTTTCTTTTATGAAGAAATGTGCTCCCACTCTTCATGCTTCGTACGCGACTGGTACACGTTCGACCTGAACCTGCGCAACGTTCTGTCCGCAATAAACTGCAGAAAGCACCCCAAAGGTGCGGAAAATAAATACAGCGGTTATTCTGTTGAACACAGCATAATCGGTACGGACGAAATCGCCCGACAGTTAAAAAAAAGCAGCGCGCAGGATTTTGGACTTACCTCTCTGCTGCCGTGGATAGAGACGGTGCTGAACTTTCCTGAGCAGCTCGATCAACGGGAAGAGCGTATCGATCTGTTTCGCTGGGATATGCTCGATTCGATGTGTGAAGGTACCTTCTTTGGCATTGAGCTTATTCTCAGTTTTATCATAAAACTTGGTATCATTCAACGGTGGCAGAATCTTGACACCGAACGCGGCAAAGAGATGCTTGAGACTCTCACCGAGCGGCTCACCTCGGAATTTTCTCTGCCCCAAGAAATGGAATAATCGGAGGTTTTCATGAGCACCAAAGGAAAAGTAAGAGGAATCGTTTCCAACCTGGTTACGGTTAAAGTAGACGGCCCGGTCAGCCAGAACGAAATCTGCTATATCGACCTGCGTGGTGAAAAGCTTATGTCCGAGGTGATCCGGGTAAGCGGCGACACCGCCTATATCCAGGTATTCGAAAGCACACGACAGCTCTATGTGGGCTGTGAGGTCGAATTCACCGGAAGCATGCTCGAAGTCGAACTGGGTCCGGGAATGCTCGAACGTCGCTACGACGGACTGCAGAACGACCTGCAGGCAAAAGAAGGTACTTTTCTGAAACGTGGCGATTATACGACAGGCCTCGACACGAAAAGAAAATGGCATTTCGTCCCTTATAAAAAAGTGGATGAAGCGGTGGAAGCGGCAGACTGGCTGGGCTATGTCAAGGAGAACTGGCTCGATCACAACATCATGGTACCATTCGATTTCCCTTCTACCGCGACACTGACCTGGATTGCGGACGAGGGGGATTATTCTGTCGATGACGTGATCGCAAAAGCAAAAGATGAAGAGGGCAAGGAGCATGAATTTTCGATGCGGTTCAAGTGGCCCGTTAAAATCGAAGTACAGGGCTATAAGGACAAACCGAGACCGTCAAAGATCCTCGAAACCGGTGTACGCACCATTGATACGCTCAATCCTATTACCGAAGGCGGTACCGGATTTATTCCTGGTCCCTTCGGTTGCGGAAAAACCGTACTGCAGCATGCGCTCTCAAAGCAGGCTGAAGCGGACATTATCGTTGTCGTCGCCTGCGGAGAACGTGCAAACGAGGTTGTGGAGATTTTTACCGAATTTCCGGAACTCGACGATCCCCGTACCGGACGCAAGCTTATGGAACGTACCATCATTATATGCAACACCTCGAACATGCCGGTTGCCGCTCGTGAAGCTTCGGTCTACACCGGGATGACCATCGCGGAGTACTACCGCATGGCGGGGAAGAAAGTATTGCTGCTTGCCGACTCTACCTCCCGGTGGGCCCAGGCATTGCGTGAAATGTCAAACCGTATGGAAGAACTGCCGGGTCCCGATGCCTATCCCATGGATCTGTCGGCGATCATCGCCAACTTTTACAGTCGCGCCGGTTTTGTCAACCTGAAAAACTCACAATCGGGCTCGGTTACCTTTATCGGCACCGTAAGTCCCGCCGGGGGTAACCTCAAGGAACCGGTCACCGAATCGACCAAAAAAGCGGCTCGGTGTTTTTATGCACTGGAGCAGGGACGTGCAGACAGCAAACGCTATCCAGCGGTAGACCCCATGGAGAGTTACTCCAAATATCTCGAATACGATGAAGTGGTCTCTCATCTCTCCGAAACGGTGGAAGAGGGATGGATCGATAAGGTGATGAAACTAAAGGATATTATTCAGCGGGGCCGTGAAGTGCAGGAGCAGATCAACATCCTGGGTGACGACGGCGTACCACTGGATTACCATGTGATATTCAACAAATCGGAGGTGATCGACTTCGTGATTCTCCAGCAGGATGCATTTGACGATATCGATGCGTCGACCCCCCTTGCACGTCAGCGCTATATGGTAAATAAAGTGCTAAAGCTGTGCGACACCGAATTTTCATTCGACGGGTTCGAAGAAATCAACACCTATTTCAAGAAACTCATCAATCTGTTCAAACAAATGAATTATCAGGAATTCGAAGGCGATAAATTCAAGGATTTTGAAAAACAAATCGACGAGCTGGTTGCTGAAAGGAGTGTGGCGGCATGAAAACTGCAGCCTTTCAACGGATATATACCGACGTAGAGAACATTACCAAAGCCACATGTACGGTTCGAGCCGAAGGTGTATCGAATGAAGAAATGGCTTACGTAAACGGGCGCCCCGCCCAGGTAGTGAAAATTACCGGCGATCTGGTGACACTGCAGATATTTCCCGGTACCCAGGGTATCGGCACCGATGCGGAGATTGTTTTTACCGGAAAAGCGCCTACCGTAAAAGTCGGGGAAGAAGGCCGCGGCCGTTTCTTCAACGCCTACGGACAACCGATCGACGGCGGACCCGAAATCGAAGGTAAAGAGATAGAAATCGGAGGCCCCACGGTAAACCCGGTCGAACGTCTGCAGCCGTCGGAATTCATGCCCACAGGTATTGCGGGTATCGATCTTAACAACAGCATAGTGACCGGACAGAAGATCCCCTTCTTTGCCGACCCGGACCAACCGTATAATCAGGTTATGGCGGATATTGCACTTCGTGCAAAAGCTGACGTGATTATCCTCGGCGGTATGGGTATGGCCAACGACGACTACCTCTATTATAAAAATGTATTCGACAACGCGGGTGCACTCGACCGTATTATTTCGTTCATGAACACGACCGAGGATCCGCCGGTGGAACGACTCCTTATTCCCGACATGTGTCTCTCCACCGCAGAACATTTCGCAACAGAGAAAAACGCGAAAGTTCTGTGCCTGCTCACCGATATGACACTGTTTGCAGACGCGCTCAGTATCGTATCCAACCGAATGGACCAGATACCCTCAAAAGACAGCATGCCCGGTTCTCTCTACAGCGACCTGGCAAAAATTTACGAAAAAGCGGCACAATTTCCCAACGGCGGCTCGATTACCATTCTCGCGGTAACGACCCTCAGTGGTGGCGATATCACTCACGCGATTCCGGACAACACCGGCTACATTACCGAAGGTCAGCTCTTTCTGCGTCGTGATACCGATATCGGTAAGGTGATCGTCGACCCCTTCCGCAGTCTTTCCCGCCTTAAACAGCTTGTCATTGGTGAAAAGACACGCGAAGACCATCCGAAAGTGATGAATGCACTGATCCGGCTCTTCGCCGATGCGGGGAACGCCCGGACAAAACTCGAAAACGGTTTTGATTTGAACGAGTATGACACCCGCACACTCGACTTTGCAAAAGAGTATTCCCGCGAGCTGCTCGCTATCGACATTAATATCGAAGTCGACAGAATGCTCGATATCGGATGGGAGCTTTTTGCCAAATACTTCAGAAAAGAAGAGGTCGGTATTAAAGAAGATCTCGTGCAGAAATACTGGAAGTCATCCTAACTACAATCCGGCACACGTGTGATCAGCCAGGAGTTACATTCCCGTGGCACTACGCATTCAATACAATAAGACGTATCAACAACGGCTTCAGAAGGAACTCGCCATTCGAGAGCGGGCCCTGCCGACGCTGCAGGCTAAGGAGACCGCGTTGCGTCTCGAAGTGAAAAAAGCACGCACGCACCTGCACAAAATCGAACAGGAGCTCGATCAGCTTCGCAAGGAAATCACGCATACCTATAAATTATGGTGCGAATTTCCTCCGGAGCTCGTATCGGTCGAGCATGTCGACTACCGGCTCAAAAAAATCGCCGGGGTCAACATCCCGATTTTTAACAACGTCACACTTAAGGTCGAACCGTACAGCCTGGTACTCAATCCTGCATGGTTCCCCGACGGTATCGACATGCTGAAAAGAATCGTTTCACTCAAGCTGCAACTCAAGCTCGTGAGTAAACAAACCCAGATTCTTGAATATGCACGTAAAAAAACCACGCAAAAAGTGAACCTATACGAGAAAGTACAGATTCCCGCATACCGTGACGGCATACTCAAAATAAAGCGCTTCCTCGAAGACAAAGAAAATCTGGAAAAATCGGCGCAAAAAATCCTTAAAAGTCGTCTTGCAGCCAACGAGGAGGCATCATGATTATCCCGATGAAAAAGCTCTCGCTTCTTTTGTATCACAGAGAGAAAGATCCGTTCCTCACTTCTCTGCAGAAGCTGGGGGTCGTTGATATCGAAACCCGGATAAATGAAGAAGAATGCCACGAGATTGAAGCCCTTCGGGGCCGGATCAATGAAGCCCAACGCACCCAGAGAGCACTTGCACGTATTGCGTCTCAAAACGATATAATTTCCGAATCACCTGAGCAGACCGACAGCGGGATTGCAAAAAAAGCACGGTCGATTATACAGGACTATAATGACTGCGAACAGCAGAGGGAGCAGGCGCAACAATCTATCACCTCCCTGCAGAAGAATGTCGAGACACTTGCTCCATGGGGCGATTTCGAACCGGAATCGATCCGTCGGCTGGAAAACAGCGATTTACGTATCCGCTTTTTTGTTGCCAATGCAAAACGGGTTGATTTGTCCGCCCTCGACACATACACCTATGAAATAATTAATCGCCGTAATACCACGCTCTATTTTATTGTGATACATCGCAAAGAAGAGCAATTACCTCCCCTTGAAGCGGAAGAGGTGGTTTTACCGGCTGTTTCGCTCTCCACTGCACAAAAAAACATAGAACAATACAGTGCGGAGCTCAGCGAGGCTAATAAAAAGGTGCAACAACTCGCTGCAGAGAACAAGGTACTCTCTTCGTACATTCAGCAACTAGAAAACGAACGGTCCTACGAACAAGCCCGGCAAAATATGGCCGATGCAGTACAGGGACGTGTCGTAACCCTTACCGGATGGGTGCCGGAACCAAAAGTTTCTCAGGTGAGTAATTTTCTGGAAAAATATGCCGCGTGGTATCAATTTACCGCACCTTCTCAGGAAGATAACGTACCGGTTGAAGTGGAAAATGGATGGTTTGCCCGCCTCTTCGAGCCAATTACAAAAATGTATTCTCTGCCGAATTATTTTTTCCTTGATCCCACCCCGTTTTTCGCGCCTTTTTTCTGGCTTTTTTTCGGATTGTGCCTGAGTGATCTCGGGTATGGTATGATTGCGACGGCGGCCGCATTCGGAATGATGAAGATACTGCCTCGTCAATTCAAGCCAATTGGGGTACTCGGTGTTTTACTGGGTATTGCGGTAATGATCGGAGGGTTTTTCCTTAACTCCTTTTTCGGGTTTACCATATTCGATGTACCCGGCTCGGGCGGCGGCATGTTCGACAGCGGAGCGCCATTTGCGTTTCTCAGCCCTATAAAAACACCGGAAGGAATTACCTATTATCCGGCAATCCCCTGCTCTGCCTACCTTGGCGTTATTCAAATCATTATCGGAATCATTCTGAGAGGCTATGCCACAACCCGCGTGAAACGCAATTCCCTCTATGCGTTTCATCCCATTTCGGAAATCCTGATGCTTGTCGGCGCGGTTATTATACTTACCAAAATTAATTTTCTCGATCTAAAGATATTCTCCATAGGCCCGATGACCATCGGAGAATGGGTTGCCGCCCCTTCGTATATGTTTGCCTGGGGATTGGTTGTACTCGGTCTGCTGCTGCTGCTTCTGTTCAATGATCCATCCAAGGGCATCGCCTTACGCATCGGACTCGGTTTCTGGGCGCTTTATCAGTTCATTACCGGCACGTTGATGTCTAATTGCCTTTCCTACCTGCGGCTTTTCGCCCTTGGTCTTGGAACTGGTCTTCTCGGCGCCGCATTCAATCAAATTGCGCTTATGCTCATAACCAATGAAAATGGAACCCTGCAGTTCGCATCACCTGCAGTCATTGGGACAGTTCTTATCCTGGTTCTCGGTCACTCGGTCAACCTTGGCCTTTCAGGGCTCTCTGCTTTTGCGCATTCCCTGCGTCTTATTTTCGTCGAATTTTACCAAAACCTCGATTTCAGGGGCACATTGAAAGAATATTCACCATTCAGCATCAAATAGATGAAATAAACTAACTCACAAAACGTATTATAAGGAAGGAGATGCATTATGGATTGGTCTTACGTGCTTGCAATGATCGGTGTAGGTATCATGGTCGGGATGTCGGGT
This sequence comes from uncultured Fibrobacterota bacterium, assembly GCA_964589825.1. GTDB lineage: Bacteria > Fibrobacterota > Chitinivibrionia > Chitinivibrionales > WJKA01 > CAZPUS01. The sequence goes on from CAZPUS010000004.1 coordinate 114,380, forward strand.
GTTGGCTCTGCAATCGGCACTGCGATTGGAGGACAGTCGGTAGTCGGAATGCTCAAGAAAAGACCGGAGCAGTTTGGCAGCGCCATGGTTCTCGCCGCGATGCCCGCAACACAGGGATTGTATGGATTCGTTGGATTTATCATATATAACGGTAAACTTCAGGGAATCGGACCGGAATTGAGTATTGTACAGGCAAGTGTGGTTCTTGGTGCCGGTATTATGCTCGGACTTGCAGCACTGCTTTCAGGAATTCATCAGGGCCGTGTATGCGCTGCCGGAATTTCCGGAATCGGAAGCGGTCACGATGTATTCGGCAATACCCTGATTCTGGGCGCGTTTCCTGAATTTTATGCCATTCTGGCACTGGTCTCCGCCATTCTGGCCCAGGGATTGATGGTGGTTGCATAACAAAAGAGTGTGCATGTCTATATAGAATTGGCCTCCTTTCTACCCATAAACGCCGCATGATGACGCTTCCCGCGTCTCTGCGGCGTTTTTTAATGGTTTTCGTCGGAAATGAAACATACCAGCGCTACATAAAAGATTATGTACGCATTATCTCTTCGATCACCGCCTCAGCTCAGCGATTCTACAATCGTAATATATACCCCGGATCAGTTTTTTCCTGCGCAACCCACGAACCCCACCAACAACATACTGTCGGATATATTTGCTGTTATTAAGATACCGAGTAAGGTAATCCTCTGTTATATAAGGAGAAAAGGATAACTACTCTGCCGGCTCTCTGTGAGAAGTATTCACAAGCAACTCCTGCATCGCTTTGGTTAGCGTATCATGTGTAAAAGGCTTTTGTATGAAGCACGTCCCCGAATATTCCCTGCGCGTCACTTCTTCTGAATAACCTGATGCAACCAAAACCTTTGCATCGGCATCGATTCCCTTCAATCCGCAAAGACAGTCCCACCCGTGCATACGGGGCATGTTGAGATCGAGAATCACGAGTGCGATCTGTTTATGGTGCTGCCTGAAAAAATCGAGCGCATACATGCCATCAGCCTTTGTGGTAGTTTTGTACCCGAGTGTCCGGGCCATTTCAGCACAATAGTCACGTACCAGAACTTCATCATCTACTATCAGAATTGTATCCCGTTTTGCGCTGCAAGTGTGCGCGAGCGGCTGGTGTGTATCACTGCATACCACCTCCTGTTCTGATCTTTGCTCGTTACATACCGGCAGATAAATTGTTACACAGGTTCCTTTATTCTTTTCGCTTTCTAACGTAATGGTTCCTCTGTGGCTTTTTATCGTACCAAACGCACTCGCCAGCCCCAGTCCCGTCCCTTTTCCTGCCCCCTTTGTAGTAAAAAAAGGCTCGAACACATGATTTTTTGTTTCTTCATCCATGCCGATTCCATCATCTCGCACGCTGATAACAACGTATGAATCGGCGAATTCGGTCGATATATTTTCCCGGATTTCTTTATCGGGCGCAATGTTTTCGGTGCTGATTTCGATCGTACCGCCATGTGCAAGCGCATCCCGGGAGTTAATTGCAAGGTTAAGGAAAACATTCTGAAGTTGCGTATTGTCTCCATTTATCGTCGATTGTTCCGCATTCAGCTTCTTTATTACACGTATTCTCTTATCGATAGAATGCTGTACTAAAGAACATGAGGTTTCTATCACCTCATGAATGTCGCAGCATACTTTTTTTGAATGCTCCTTTCGAGCAAATGCGAGCATCTTACGCGTCAGCTCGGATGCACGCTTTGATGCATCGACAATCGCGTGTGCATACTTATTAAGCTGTGGATTGCCCGATTCTGTTTTTCGGCATATAAGATCCGCGTAGCCACACATTGCCCCAAGCATATTGTTGAAATCATGTGCGATGCCTCCGGCGAGCCGACCGATTGCTTCCATCTTTGCCTGTTCCGACTGTTTAAGCTCTTCCTGTACATGTTTGCGCCGCTGTTCCTGAATATGATGCTGAGTAATATCTCTGAGAATTACCATCATCCCCACCTGGATACCCGAATTATACAACGCCGACTGTGATAACAAGCCGATATTTTCCCCGTCTCCGCACGGCAGACGGACCTCTTTGTTGGTATATGTATTGCCCGGTGAATACGTATCCCCGAAAAACGAGCTCAGCCTGTTGCCCGTGACATTCCGATTACCGATACCCAAAAATGCCCGTGCGGCATTGTTGAGATCGACAATACGATTATCCGGATCGACAATTACAATGCCTTCGTGAAGCTGCCGTGCGAGTTCGTTTGCAACGCCTGCAATACCAAGTCTAAGAAAACTGAACCGCCGGATGGCGTAAAAAACGAATCCCGACTGTATTAGCAGAAGAAACGAACCAACCGATGGTGCCGCCATGTTCTGAAACATATCCCGAAAAACCACGTTGTAGCCGAATACCACGCCATACATCAGCACTGTGCCGATAAAAAGACAGACAAGCTGTTTTTTAATAATCGTATCTTTTGAAGAAAATACCGCTTTGCCCAGAAGGATAATGCCCACAATCGCACTCGATGTATTTGCCAGAAGCACCGCAGGCATATACAGCCGCCCCTGCACAATTGTCACACCCCAGGTCGTTTTGGCAACACCTGCAACAATCAGCGGAGTTACGGTCCCGATGATACCAAATACGAGATTTATACCTAAAAGGATGAAAAAAAGCGCTCCCCGCCTGCGCTGAATGGTAACATAGATGAAGTTCAATCCCGCAAAAGCGGAAAAAAGCCAGAACGGTACGTGAATACGTTCTCCTGCGAGTGCGAATGCAGCTGATGGTGCATTCCACGTAATACCGGCTCCGAGTGCCCATAGCGCAAAAAATGCCGCCATTATAATAAAAGCACGGTTCGATCTGTTCCTATGATCAAGCGCAGTAACATACGCGATAAGCAAAGAATGAATAAAAAAACTCGAAAGCGGCAGTAATGAATAGATATTCATATCGCTGATCCAAAATCTGAAAACATACCAATACCATAAAATAATTCACTCTGACACATGATGCCGAACCTCTATTCATAATCCACGTTCTGCCCTTTCCCTTCTCCGCCCCAAAAAAAAACGCCTTCTGCAGCGTTTATGCTTCAGAAAGCGTTTTTGTAATCCGCGTTAAATCTGTAATGCCCGGTTTATGCTGTCTCGGGAACGATATCGACCACCTTATTCTTTTTACGCTCCATGCGAAAACTGACGATGCCGTCCGAGGTAGCGAACAGTGTGTCATCTTTTCCACGCCCGACATTCTTTCCGGGATGTATCCGGGTACCACGCTGACGTACGATTATATTACCGGCACGAACAATCTGACCACCAAAACGCTTGACCCCTAGCATATTGGGGTTACTGTCACGTCCGTTTCGTGTACTTCCGACCCCTTTTTTATGTGCCATGGTACTCCTCCTTATTTATGACGCTGAAATCTTCGTTATTTCGAGAGAGGTATACTGCGCACGATGTCCTCTGGTACGCTGATATCGCTTACGCCCCTTTTTCTTCATTACACGAACCTTTTTACCTTTCCCGTTTTCACGTACCGTAGCCTGCACCGTTACCTTTTCCAGTGACTCCCGGTCGACAACCGGCTTCGTATCGTCATGTGCCATAACCACCGAGGCGATATCGACACTGCTGCCCACTTCTTTTGCCATATATGGCACCTGAACTATATCACCCTCCTTAACTTCATACTGATGTCCACCCTGCTGTATAATGCAGTACATATAACTATCCTTTTGTTAGTCACCGTACGTAAATGGCTGAATATAAAGTTGGATAAAAATACATAATGTGCGTATGTGGGTGCAACTGATCAACCACCGCAGTGTGTTGCAGCTAAAATCGCACTTTTACACTGGTACCGAAACTCCAGTCCGTTCTGGTTTCGGACTCGTTTTCAATATCCTGGGTCCACGACAAACTGGTTTGTCCGGTTATATTGTCGGTAAACTGGTAATTCATATTCGGACGAAATCCGAGCGTACGTATCTTATTATCGTCCCGCCATTGACCGGTACCGTTGGCTGGTATCTTTTCGAGTGTAAGGTCGTGTGAGGCGGTCATCCGTGCGGTTACCTTTCCCTGCAGCGGTACTTCCCAGAAAATAAGACCAATCGTCTCATTTTTCGGGTTCCTGTGAAAAGAATATTCCGCTTCAACGCGATCCTCGTGTGATTCAGAAAGCGTTCTGCTCTCCTGTTCCACCATTTCACGGGTATAATCATGAGAATAACTAATATCGACCGGCCACTGCTTAAGTCTGCCGTTGACGCTTACCAGCGGGGTGAGTCGATGGGTCACGGTCATCCTTTTCGTAGTACGGGCCCACTCTTTTTCATTGTTTTTATTCAACTTCTGCACCATGTGATATGCTTTATCTTTCTCATATTCATACGATGAATTCACATCGAGATTTGTTATATTTTTATTTATACCCGGAAAGGAATTAAGAAACGAAGTGCGCGCAGATGCACCGAATTTCGGAAAGATAACACTCTCTTTCTCTTCACTTGTGTCCGGGGTGACCGTATGCGACTCACTGCGCTCGAGTCTGACACGCGAAAGCTTGAGATCGATCGGCTTGGGCACCGTCATCGAGGTACTCAGTTTGTAATTTCTGGTTGTTCTACGTTCATCTTTTTTGTAATGAGAATACTCATCGTTTTTTTTACGACTGTTCATTCCCCCGAACACGTCTTCATCCATATCACCCGAAACGATATCCGCTGCATTTCTGCCTTTCAATCCCAGCTGATATGAAAAATATTCACTCATGCGTCTGTCCATTGCATGATCGAGCATTCGTCTGTAGACTTCCTTGTTTGTCAGATCGGAGCTGGCGGAATAGTCGAATGAAATGTTTCTCATCTCCATTGCATCGATACCGCGTGATAAAAAACCGAAAAACTGCATTACGACACGCATTGAATCATTATCAGACGAAAGCTTTTTTGTAAGTGTATTCAGTTGGAGGGTCGATTTGAATTCAAAGGTGCTTTTAACCCCCAGGTCTACATACGTGGTGTCTCGACCACCCAGATCACTGCTAAAGCGGGACGAATAGGAAGCGGAATGCGTCAGCCAGTCGAAAAAACCGGGTTTAAGAGATATCCGTGCATTCTGACTTCGCCGGTCCTCACCGTATAAATAGAGATAATCGCGCCACTGGTCATCCATGGCAGCCACCCTGGTACGCACAAAACGATCCCACGACTCCCGATCTCCTACTGCGTCGTCGAGGTCTCTGCTGCTGGTTACATCATAGGTTATATCGAGCAGGGGATCAATTGGACTGTATGACAGATGCATGCCGTGATCGAGCCTGAAGCTGCGCGTAATATCGCTGTTACGGGGACGTTCGTCCTGAACGCTGCGATGAGTATATCGCGCCTCCGCCAGATCGAACGTAAGCTTGTCCGGTAACATCTTAAAGGAATAGCCTGAAAATTTTCGCAGCAGCGGTGTACGGGAATATTTTTTCAGTGGAGTATATTTACTCCACTGCGGTGTTCGTTTCGGACTCAGATCATACGTGAGATCGCCTGCATAATCGTCCTCTTCCCGCACGTTAAGATAATCCCCGTTTTCGCCACGCTTCTCACCTTTGTGCACTTCTTCCTCATTGTTCTGATATCGCAGTTGTCCCACAGAAAGACGATCGACCGTGAGATTAGAAAGAAAATTGTCGGAATACTTCGTTTTTCTATAGCTTATAGATGCGGTTTTCTTTTTTTTCTTCGTTTCATAGTGTGATGAAGGCGTCCCGGTTTGTTCAACCAAATCCTGCAACCCGTCGGATCCTCCGTTCTTTTTTGCAAGCGATATATCACTGCCCGGTTTTAGCTGCGGCCGTGTCAGCGAATAACCATAACGAACATTCAACGGTATCGAAACATTCCATGCAGACGGCATGAATTTATTCAGTTTCCAGTCCGCGTTTATATTACCATTGAGTTTTGAATTCTGCGGGGTAATATCTCCTTCGTTCATCTGGCGAAAATCTCCGTCCCGGTAATCCGCATTTGCATTGAGCGTCATGAAGTCGGACCAGCGGGAGGTCATTGAAAAAAGAGCGGCGTTTCCGGCTGTGTTTCGCAGATCCTGCACTTTGAGCTTATCGATCCAGAGTTCTCCGGTGACACTCGCGGCTGCTGATGAATCACAATACACACCCATTGCCATATACCTGACACTGGCAAAACTCGGCATTTTTTTGGTATTGGAAACTATCGAATAATATGCCGGATTGCCACCGTGGTCAACACGCCAGGAAGTATCCGCAGAATCGATAAACGGATCCTCCAGCACCGCGAGTTTTGCATTCGAAAGCTGGGAAAAATGTATCGATGTGGTCGTGTCCCATCCTCGTGTAACAAGCGTGGCATATTCATAATACGTGTTTTCATCGGTGCCGAAGCGAAAGAAAAACCAGACACTGTCGCGACCGTGATTCTGCGCTCCGTAAAGATGAAAGTTGATGCCACCGTATGAAGAAAAATCCCATGCGTGTTGCCGTTCTTTCTTTACCCGCACTTCGGTACCCGGCTCCACCCCTTTATAATTAAGGCGCAGTGCCTGTTCCCGCTTGGGATTCCCATAGCGATCTTTTTCGACCTGAATCGAGGGCCGAAAGGTGTTTGTATTATCGATATTGTTAATAACCGAGGCATCGATCTGGATGGTATCGCGCGTTGAATCGGCAACCACATCCCGGGTGGGCATCTCTTCCCATTTGTTGCCCACGAATTCCATGTTATAAAAAATGAGTGCACGTTGTGCCGCCTTCTTATCCGAAAAACCATCCCACCAGAAACGGAGGTGAGTAATCTGTTTGAATTGCGGCGATCCGATTATCGTATCCGCCTGTATACTGTCAAGCGGAATACGCAGGCAATGCCAATTGTTAATAGTACTGACACTTGTGTCGAGATATCCGGAAGTCGAGATACTGTCAAGATCTATTACATACCGGAATATATTCTCGCTGGTGGAAAACCCATCACCATTGAGATCTTCGGACGAAAGTTTGTTATCGTTCTGCAGACCGTTGGCTTTGTTTCTGTTCGATTTTTTCCCTCCGTCGGTATAGGGAAGAAAATTATCTCCGGCAGGATCCTCCGGATCGGGAAGACGAAAATCTCCATACCGAAGCGTATCCCACGCGGTACCCGATGCATCAGGGATAAGATAAAACTCCTTCTCGTCCTCTCCCAGATTATCGAGACCGGTGTTGCACTCCGGTTTATAATCCTCAACTCCGATGGTATCTTCATCGTCCCAGACCTGGTTGGGTGGCCCCCCGTTCGTGGGCAAATCTTCACTCAGCCTGCCAAGATCGATATGCAGTTTCCCTTTGCTGCTGCCCGCAGTCCCATCATACTTGACAAACACCTTAAGGTATTTATCATCCCGCCGGTCGGTGGCATAATCCGCAAAAGCCCGCATTATTCCGCACCATGGTTTGTGATAGCGACTCTTCAGTGTATCAGAGCTCGGACGACACTCCAGCCGAAGTACAGATTCATTCTGCGACTCATATCCCCCAGCACGATTCTGGCGTTGGGTGAACTCCTCTATGTCAAGGATTTCTTCCTTTCTTACCGTATACCTGTCATCTTCGTCATCACGAGGACTAAACCAATAGGAGTTCCAGGCCGGGGGATGAAAAAGCATTTTCGAAACAGACTCCCCGGCTGTCGTGGTAGTATCACCTTTAAAATCAACCGGGACACTTGCACTGTACCAGAGTCTGTGATCGGTACCGAGTACGAATTTATTCTGACTCGATTCAAAATCGTCGATATATGCCTTTCCTTTCGAATCCGCCGAATAGTGCCAGCTGCTGTGTGCGGTTTCGAACTCAAATTTGAGGGAAGATTCGTCATCCGTGGCGATACCGGGAATAATATTGACCGCCTGCGTCATCCAATCCGGCGTGAAATCGAAGGTGGTATTAAAATCGAGCAGCAGTTTGTTGAATGTCTCTTGTCCCAGATGCGGGATATCCTCCCGTGTGGACGTAACCTGATACAATATCGACCCCCCCACGAAGGAATTATCACTTATGGCATCGAGCCCGTATGTACCGCTCAATCCCATGAAAAGGCGGTTTTTGAATGCCGCAAACGTTTCGCGCTGATAACTCACCTTGATGGTATGCGCCGAAGTGGCTGTCTGTGAAATGAGTTTGAGATCACCGATACCGTAGCTTATTCGATAATCGACATTTTTCTGCATCACCTGCCCGTCAGCAGTCACCTCTACCGAGCCTTCGATAACACCCCAGCCAAGATTGAACGTCGTTTTTTTTCTGGTAAATTCACCCTGCAACACCATATTATATAACGGAATGTGCTCGGTAAACGAATCGCCCGCTGGTGTATAGTCATAAATCTGAGACACAATCTCCTGCTGACCACCCAGCGCACGATTCTTGAACGGCTGGTTTCGCAGCACAGTCCTCGAGGTGTCGAACGGCGGAACGATAATATAGCCGTTATCGGTATCGAAGATATCCGACTCATCGATCACCTTCCCATCCTCATCGGTAAGACCGAGCACATAGGAAATCTTTTTATCCGATTCTAACACGATTTCGGTCGTATCGCCACCGGTCTTTGGAACGCGCTCAACCTTCAGATCGAAATCACTTTCAAAATCCGGCATTTTGTATACATTCTTCCACATCAGCGCGAATCCCGATGCTGCGTCATGATCGACACGTTCGTTAACATCGGCGACATCTCTTTTCAGCAACCACAGCGAATCCATCTGCGCCACCGTATACGATTTCACCTCTATGGAATCGATTATGGACGTATCCCCCTTTACGGGGACCACAGAAGCATCTTCAGTACTCATATAGAGACCAACAATCGTATTAGCGTCCACTTTCGCATCCTTGTAAAAACGTATCCAGCCCTCCCGGAGGTTTACATAGTAATCCTCGTCTTTTTCAAGACGCTCGAACACCTTGTTACTGTAGCTTCCCGCATGATCCACCTTTCGGAACACCCCTTCGGCTTCCTTGCGTCTTTTTTCATACTCATCGACCTCTATTCCCACCCATACCTGCAGGTCATAATTTACAGAAGGGACTTCTTTTGCATAATCCCTGCCATTGTTTCTGTTGTATGCCCGCATATACGCAGTATCGAGAAAGTAATACCGATACTTGACATACTCTTTTTCGGTAATACGTTCAACGCTTTGTTCGGAAGGCTGATTGGGATGGAATGTCTTCTGCTGTGCCTCTCCCTGCTCGTTCGAAAGTGCGGTAGTCACATCGAGCGGGCCGAATTTGAGCTTTGAGGTAATACCGAAAAGTCCCTCATGACTCCCCTGGGAATAGCCCGATAATCGTCCTCCGGGAAAATTGAAGCTGGTATAACCGGCGGTAACCTCCTGTACGATTTCATCTTCGAGCTCATCCCCCTCCCCCTTGTATTCGATCTTTATCTTCTTCAAAGGATTTTCAAAATCGGTCCCCTGCTCGCTGTTGCTCTCCAGATTCACATCGATCAGCCTTCCTACACTCCCGCTTACCGTAATGTTATAATTATTACGAAAAATAGGCGCCCCGGAACCGGTTTCCCTGGTTGAACTGCCTTTCTGATCGTAGTCATTGTAGGCGTAGCTGACCTCCACTTCTTCGTATCCGTGAATGGAAAGCTTGGGTGGCTCTTCCCCCAGCACCCGACGGGCCCATTTGGGATAATGCACCGGCATCTCCCATTCGAGCATATCACTTTTGTCCTTATCCCTGTCACGCGCTTTGCCATAGTCGCTATGGCTCTCGTACCACAATTTTGCCAGCACATATGCCTGACGAGAAAGGAGATAGCGGTTGAGTTCGTCATAGGTATACTGCCACAGCACGTTGCCGAATTCATCAACCGTTCTAAACGAAATACGCCGCTGTGCAAAATCGATAATAAGCGTATCTTCAAGAAGCGACGTTTCATACTCGAGTATCGCTGGGCTATCGACTGAAAGAGGTGTGGTTTTCACCGGCTCTTCAGCGAGGGAATGGTAAAAATGCGGCTCGGAGCGTTCATACTCAAGCGAGGTCGCATACAATCTTCCGATCCCGAATAGGCACAGAAGAATATATATACCGGGCAAAAATGTACGAAATGAAATCGAGACACACATAGTATCGTTTTATCGAATTATCTTCATAGTTTGTAACAATGATACACATACGGCTATCTGCAGAAAATACGAATAGCGGTATTCTGACGTCGCTACAATATTATTATTTACGATTCGACATGGTATGATATTTACTCTTGCGTGCTTTGGGCATCACGACAACATCGGAAACCCACAGGATTGTGTCGGTTCTGCGGGTAATAACTGTAGGTACGATGCGCGCATGAAGCCCGGGATCCGCTCTCCCAGAATCCTCCCATGACATTGTAAAATCGTCTGTTTTCACGGGCACGTGTATTACTCCACTCCGCCAGATTTCCGGTCATATCGTATGCGCCGAAAAAACTTCTGCACTGCGGAGACCGCCCCGACGCATGAACGGTTGTATCTTTGCTGTTGCATGCACGCGGGTTGTAAGTGTTGCCGTATGGATACGTATATGCATAGGGACCGGCACACGCCATCATCCACTCTTCGGAGGTACACAGTCGTTTACCAACCGAAAAACACGAATCCTGTGCCTGAAACAAAGACACAAAAGCATGAGGCTTGATTCCTTTTTGATTTGGCCATTCGTACCGATCTATACAAAAATCGGCATCCCCGATCTCAACATACACCATATCATCCGGGCATACCTTCGGTGAAGCAGTATACGCGATTTCGTAATATTCTTTGAGCGTATCGCTGCGGTTACCCGCGGAGTCGATCCCGTAAAACGATAGCACCGTGGTACTCTCTACCGATATAGAATCACCGGTAAATCTCCTCCAGATGGAATCGCCACGCATCTTCCACACGATCGAACACGGCTCCGAGCTGTGCAGTACAACCGATATCGATGAACGATGCAATCCTCCGGACGGATCGGAATATATATACGCGGCAGTCGTGTCCATATGCCCCGTACTTGTCCCTGGTTTTCGCGCCATATCTGCCGTATCTGAAGTGATATTCCGCAGCGTATCTCCTCTTTTACCAGCTGAAGCCCCCTTTTTCCTTTGTTCCAATTGCGTAACACCTTTTTTTCCCGGCACGCGCTGCGCTTCTGTATGGCTGCGAATTACTTTGTGCTGCCCCTGAGAGCTATCGGTGATAGCGGTATCGCGCTCATTTCCCAGAAAATCCGGACTCCCGCCCGAATCACCGGTATCTTGACATCCCGCTTTTCTGACAGAATCGTCGCGCAGGGCCGAATGCCTTTCTCCTGAGCCGGAGTGCTCCTGTGAAAAAATACCATACAGTACCACCGCCACGAGGACACATAGCAATATGAGGAAGCAGACCATCGCGATCACCCGCCTGCGTCTTTGGCGATGAGAGGATTTTGAGGTGGTGGTATTTGGCATGGTACTCGCAGATATAAAATACATTCACCTGCAGCAGCCGATTGTTTTGATAAAAACTGCAGTAAGCCATACTGCTATTGCGTTCACGAAAATGACGCATCAACATTAGCAGGGTGACGCATTATTTCCGGGCACGCAAAAACAGTGCATATAACAACAGATTTTGTGAACAATGTCGCTGCGTGCAGGTAAGATACAATCACTCGTTACTGGATAACGTTCTGCAATGTTACCGAGTGCAGTGGCTGCTGTAAACACGCCGCAAAAACTGGTGCATGCGTAAGTGCCTCATGCAATTTTTGATCCGGACTCACGTATTGCATGCATCACCCGCAGGAATTGACATGTAGCTTCAACATCGTGCACCCGAAAAAAACGTGCTCCGTCCAGAAAAGGCTGTGCGAGACTTGCAACCGAGCCATACAGCCGCTTATCCGCCTCCATATTGTTCAGTTTGCCGATAAAGGACTTGCGGGATGCGCCGATGCATACATCATAACCCTTTTCGAGAAGATCTGCGGTGTGTGCCAGCAAACGCAGGTTATCTTCGACCCTTTTGCCAAAGCCAATCCCCGGATCGATAACGATTCGATCCTTCGATACTCCGTTATCCAGGTAACGCGACACACTTTCGTCAAGCTCTCCGCTTACTTCCGCCACCACATCCTCGTAGGAAGGACTTTGCTGCATTGTTTTCGGTGTATGTCGACTGTGCATCACGATAACCGCTGCGTTACGTCTGCCGGCAAATGCAATTAGTTCAGGGTCGAACCGGCCACCGCTCACATCGTTAATCCACGATGCCCCGGCATCGAAAGCCCGGGAGACCACTTCGCTTTTCGTGGAATCAATACTGATGGGGACGGATACCCGCGCCGCGACCTTTTCTATAACCGGCAGTACACGAGCACACTCCTGCTCCACTGATATGCGTTCAGACCCCGGTCGCGTCGATTCCCCGCCGATGTCGATCATATCCGCACCTTCATCCACCATTTCCATCGCCCGGTCACAGGCACGCTGCACCTCATTAAACAACCCGCCGTCCGAAAAGGAGTCTGGGGTCACATTGAGAATTCCCATTACTATATATGCATGTTTTGGAAACAACCGCGTCCCTTTGTGCGACGTGTCAGACAAAACCGAATCATTCATATCGCTCTCCATTCACCCCTTAAGACGGCACTAATTTCCTACGCAGCATCGCCGGGTACGCCTTCATATCTTTCGCTTTCCACGTTATTTTTCGGAAGAACCGGTAGTATGATCCGACGAATTATCTTTGTCATCATCTCTGCGTTGCTGTGCATCATCATCCGCAGAAGTGCGTCCCTCATCACCACGGGAGCGTTCATCCTCTTCGGAAGATGGCGATGTCGTATCGTCCTGTGCAGAATCCCGGTTTGTCTTCTTTTTCTCCGCTTCGTCAGTAGTATCATCCTGTGGCGCTTCATTGCGGGCAGACTTTTTCTCCTCTTCTTCCTGCTTTTCTTTTCTCTGTTGGGATGTCGAAAGCCGTCCCTTAAGCGATTCTCCCCGGATCACCTTCTTAATCTCCTGCGCATTGAGGGTTTCATATTCCAGAAGCGCATTGGCGAGACGATCGAGTTCCTCCCGATGCTGCTGCAGAATCTGTTCCGCGCGTTCATTCTGTTTTTCGATAATATCACGCATCACCATATCGATTTTATCCGCGGTCTGGTCCGAGTAATCTCTCTGACGCTGAATTTCACGTCCAAGGAATAAATGCTGATCCTTTTGACCGTAGCTTCGAGGCCCCATTTCTTCACTCATTCCGAAATCGCACACCATTCTGCGGGCCAGCTCGGTAGCTTCCTTGATATCGTTTGCCGCACCAGAGGTAAGTATGTCGAGCACCGTTTTTTCTGCGGCGCGACCTCCCACAAAGACACAGATTCTGTCGATGAGATAATCCTTTGTATAGCTGTGACGGTCTTCTTCGGGAAGGGAAAAAGTGCCGCCAAGTGCCTGTCCGCGGGGAATAATCGTCACCTTGTGCACCGGATCGGCATGCGGTGCGTGGAGATTGCAGATCGTATGCCCCGCCTCATGATAGGCGGTGTTTTTCTTTTCCTCATCGCTAAGCGCCATGCTTTTGCGTTCCTTACCCATCAGCACCTTGTCTTTGGCTTCTTCGAAATCGGCCATGGTTACTTTTTTTCTCTTTTCACGTGCCGCCAGCAGTGCCGCCTCGTTGGCGAGATTCGACAGGTCGGAGCCTACAAACCCGGGTGTGCCGCGTGCAATGGTATAGAGATTCACATCGTCGCTGAGCGGGATTTTTTTGGTATGCACTTTTAGTATCCCTTCGCGACCGTTGACATCGGGGGGCGTAATATAAATACGACGATCGAAACGCCCCGGACGAAGCAGTGCGGGATCAAGTACGTCGGGCCGGTTCGTTGCCGCGATAATGATAAGGCCCGAATTCTCCTCGAACCCATCCATCTCAACCAGGATCTGATTAAGGGTCTGTTCCCGTTCATCGTGACCGCCACCGAGTCCGGTACCCCGCTGACGACCCACTGCATCTATTTCATCGATAAAAATGATACACGGGGCGTTCTTTTTGGCGGATTCGAACATACTGCGTACCCGTGAGGCACCAACCCCCACAAACATCTCGACAAAATCGGAGCCGCTGATTGACAGAAAGGGTGTGTTCGCCTCTCCTGCCACGCACCGGGCGAGAAGCGTTTTACCGCATCCCGGAGGTCCCAGCAGCATAACGCCTTTTGGTATGCGTCCGCCCACGTCGGTAAATTTATCCGGATCACCGAGAAAATCGACGACTTCCTTCATCTCTTCTTTCGCCTCCTCCAGCCCTGCCGCATCGTCGAACTTGGTCTGTGGACGATCGACCGTGTGGAATTTTGCCTTACTCTGGCCAAATGAAAAAAGCCCCCGCTGACCCGACTGCATCTGCCTGACAATAAATATCCAGAACAGAATGATCAGAATCCACGGCAGCATTCCTATAAGAAAATCGCTCACATTCATCGATTTTGTGGTAAAGGAGTACTCGAACCCTCTGCGGTTCCATGCCTCTATCATCTTCGAATCGATAAAGGGCAACTGGACCACAAAGCGCGTACCGTCACCCGCGTTCTCTTCTCCCAGGAGTTCTTTAAGCGGTGCGCTGCGTTCGAGTGTGCCGTGAAACACCGCATCTTCGGAGCCTTTTTTGATAATCTCCGCCTCAACGATAGTCGCGTCCTCCATCTGGAGTAACCGCTCAAACTCACTATAGGTAAGCTCCGCCTCCCGAAACGAGCCGAAACGCTCCACCAGCTGCAGACCAAGTACCACTGCAGCAAAGACACCAAGCCATATAAGCAGCGTAGTCGGCGGACGTCTGAACGGCGGTTTGCCGCCGTCATCCTTTTCCTGCTGCTGATGCTCACCCTTTTTAAAAAAACGGCCGAATTTCTGTTTGTCGTCATCCTCGTTTCTAGAATCATTCGAACTGCGAAAAAACACATGTACTCCTTTTGTGTAGAATGATGTGTGAAAAGCTCGTATACAACCGCATTCGACGAAAAATGCCTGATCCGGCACCTGCTGAAACCGTATCAGGTAATCGTACGCGGCGGCTTGTAACGCAGGTGTGAAACCACCGTACTGTAATAGGTTCGTGCGGACTGTGATTCCGACTGTTGATTTTCCTCGGGTACACACTAAAGATATACCCGGGACACATACCCGGAATATAAACAGAGAAAATACATAAATCCAATTAATAATACGAACAGTGGAGAGAATAAATTTTTTGTGTCGAAGGCTCGACACGCACACGATTGCTCAGCCGGATACCCGGAATCCACAGTACACTGTCGTCTTCTGCCGTCACTACACGGATAGTGCCGTGCAGCCGGCGGGGAATTCGCTGTTTTTTCAGAAACGAGCCGACCCGAATTTCCCTGGAAGAGCCAAACGGTGTAAACAGATCGTTTTCCCGCACAGGGCGATACCACAACCGCCCCCCGCATCGGAGTGCATCGCACTGTACCCGCATCTCATTCGATCCGGTGGGTATATCGGATTGACGTATGTGCACCTTATCCCATACAGATGTAAAAAACGCACACCGGTCCGCGGGAAACAAACTCGTTCCCGGCAGCGCGATCTCACAGATATGCGACGGTTCTGACAGCGAATCGTGTGGTTTGTAAAGAATGCAGCGCGTTTTTTGCAGAATACACTGCCATCCATCCGGGCATAACACTACTGCATGGGTATGCGCTGATCGTGCCCGGGTCAATACCGTCTCCAGCTGTGCACCACGCAGAGGAATGCCGCAGCGTCTGAAAAACAATGCAAGCGCATCCCCGGCCTGAGACTCATGCATGGATGCGCGGTCAATACAGTACATCATTGGCTGCAGCAGTGACATACTGCGTTCGATCCATTTATTAAGCATCGGCGTACAAAGCTTCACAAGTCGCGATGCTTCGTCCGCAAAAGAGGAGGTATGAAACAGTGCGTCGGGTATTCGTGTATCCGCTTTTTGCAGCAGCTCATGACGCAACCAGTTTCGGGTGAACCGGCGCGATGCATTTGTGGGGTCGGTACGATATGTAATCGAATTGTGTTGACACCACGCAACGATCTCCTTTTTGGATACTTGCAGCATAGGACGTATGATGCCATCCTCCCTGTACTGCTTTATTCCCTGCATACCGAAAATGCCACTGCCGCGCATACAACGCATCAGAACAGTCTCGGCCTGATCGTCACGAGTATGACCGGTCGCGACATACGCATACCCGAACCGCTGCCGGATCTGCCTGAATATCGCGTATCGCCGATTCCGTGCCCAGGATTCGAGGTTTTCTCCCGGTGTCGGGCCGGCATGGATTTTGGCACTGTGGCAGCGCAGCCCCAGCCTTGCCGCGTTCTCCTTCACGAATTGCGCATCGGCGTCCGACTCCTCTGCTCTGAGGGAATGGTTCACATGTACCACGGCAAGTTCAGCGTATTCAATACGGGAGCGAAGGCGATGAAGCAGATACAGAAGGGCGATTGAATCGGGACCCCCGCTGACCGCAGCGCAGATCGTACGACCACGAAGATCGAGTGACTCCACGCTGTGCGCAACCCGTTCGCAAATATCATGAGGTATCATGCCGATTAAAAAGGAGAGGGGGAAATAGCAGCGCAGGGATTCGAACCCCGGACTCGTGGATTATGATTCCACTGCTCTAACCAACTGAGCTACGC